>NZ_JMLL01000018.1:0-188557 GCF_000686005.1 Phyllobacterium sp. UNC302MFCol5.2 | reverse complement strand
ATGCCGGGCGATCCGCACGGTATCCAGGATTGGATGCCAACCATTGCCGATGTAATGAAGTCGAAAGGATACGCCACAGGCCAGTTCGGGAAGAACCACCTCGGCGATCAGGATCAACACCTGCCGACAAATCATGGCTTTGACGAATTTTTCGGCAATCTCTATCACCTGAATGCTGAGGAAGAGCCCGAGGGATATTTTTATCCGAAGGATCCGTCTTTCCGAAAGCAGTTCGGCCCGCGCGGTGTGATCAAGTCGAGTGCGGATGGAAAGATCGAAGATACGGGCGCGCTCAATACCAAGCGGATGGAAACCATCGATGAGGAATTCCTTGCTGCTGCCAAGGACTATATCGATCGCCAGCATAAGGCAGACAAGCCGTTTTTCGTCTGGTTCAATTCCACGCGGATGCACGTCTTCACGCACCTTAAGCCTGACTCGATGGGAAAAACAGGCAAAGGAATTCATGCTGACGGCATGGTCGAACATGATGGACACGTCGGACAGCTTCTAGATCAGTTAGATGAACTCGGAATCGCCGAAAATACCATTGTCCTTTACACCACCGACAATGGCGCTGAACTCGCGCTTTGGCCGGATGGCGCCCAGACAATGTTCCACGGCGAAAAGGGAACGACGTGGGAGGGCGGTTTCCGTATTCCCATGATGGTCCGCTGGCCAGGAGTCGTCAAACCTGGGACAGAGGTTAACGACATTGTTACGCTCATGGATTGGATGCCGACATTCGCAAGCGCGGCGGGCATCCCCGATCTCAAGGACCAAATGAAGACAGGCTTCAAATCCGGCTCGAAGGATTTCAAAGTCCACCTGGATGGCTATGATCTCATGCCGTTACTCAAGGGGGATACACAAACGGGCCCGCGTGACGCGGTGTATTACTTCGATCAAGGCGGCAACCTCAATGCCATACGTTGGAACGACTGGAAGTTGAGCTTTGCAGTCGCCAGCCACGGCAACATTGCAACGGCCACCAGGGAAGTGCCGAGTTGGGCTCTTATCGCGAACTTGCGTATGGATCCGTATGAGCGCGGTATGGAGGATGGAGGCGGTGCGCTCGAATTCCTCGCTCGCAACATGTGGTTGCTTGTGCCAGTCCAAGGAAAGATCAAGGAGTTTTTCTCGGATTTCACTCAGTTTCCTTATCAGGAAGGCAGTTCCCTCAATGCAAGCGGCATCAACTACGGGATGCTGCGCCAGCAAGACGCGCTCAAACGGCTTAACGATTTAGAAGCGCTGCGGCCTCAATAAGTGTCCGGTCATGTCGCGGGAGGCCACTTGGCCTCCCGTCAGGACAACGTGATCGACAACCGTCGAAAAGCGACCAAAACTAAAATAGAGCTTTGATTGCAAATATCGCCCATGGATACGCCGCCCTTCCAATAAAATCGTTGGAAATCAATAGCAGCCAGTTGCAGCATGATGCGACACTCATCACCTATTCTAGGACATCCGTCAACTTGGTATCTGGTTGATTCTATTGAGAAAAGAAATGGTAGCGAAGGAGGGATTCGAACCCCCGACACAAGGATTATGATTCCTTGATCTTGCTCTGATTTCTTTAGATAATCGCTAACCGTGTCGGAAACCCCAGGCCCCGAAATGGTCCAGAATCTGAACAATCCTACTCATTGCAGAACGGGGACGTTAAGCACCGATGGTTATGCTGTCGGGCGGCAATGAGGGATTCGTCCGATGGAAAGCCAGACTTGGGTGACAGAGGGGGCTTACCCTTTGGTTTTTTCGTACATGTTAATCGCCAACCTCGTATCTTTTTTACTATTCGGCTGGGATAAGCATTGCGCGCGCCAGGCGGGCCGGCGCATCCCAGAACGCACACTTCTTGCGTTAGCCTTGCTGGGCGGCACGATAGGCGCGGTAGCGGGACAGCGAGCTTTTCGACACAAGACACAAAAGGAACCCTTCCGAACACGGCTGGGGCTGATTATCGTGCTTCATGCGGCAGGCTGCGGTGCGATCCTTGGGGCTATCCTATGGAATGGTATCGCCGAAGCACTGACTTAATCTGACTAACGCAAGGATTATCCGGTAGTTTCCGGCAACCTTTGAAAATACAGGAAAATTATCTGCGACATAACTGCGACATGACGCTCTTATCGAGGTCATGCACGTTCGCTATCACCTTGAGTTAACGAGATAAAGTTATGGTAGCGAAGGAGGGATTCGAACCCCCGACACAAGGATTATGATTCCTCTGCTCTAACCTACTGAGCTACTTCGCCCCATATGCCAAGCGTTCCGTCAATGGCCTGCCTTTAAAGCTGTACCGGGGAACGCGCTGTCAATCGACAGGGACGGGCGGGGTATATGTGCGTAGAAACTGCCTGTCAAGTGGATGGCTCGGCCAAGTTGCGAATGGCTCCTCGGGTCAAAGCACACGGATGACCGGGAAGGTGGGAAAATTAAAGTAACGCGTCTTCGCACCCAATATAGCCGGTCCGAGATCATTTGAATTGCGACGACGCGATCCTCTCTTTGTCAGCGCATCAATAGGTGCCCCCTCATCCACCAGCATTGCAGTCTTCCTTGTCCACCACTGCCGGCACCCTAATCCACAAGTGCCGTCACCCTAATCCGCCGTTGCCGTCATTCTCGCGTTTCAACCGAGGGACGGCGCTTGTCCCGAGGTTCACTCTCCCGGGTAACTGATGCGATCTTGCCGTTGCGCCGCGCCCGAATCTCAAGGAATTGTGCACCGGCTTTAAAACCTCGACATGGAATTGCCGGGTTCGAGGTCTTGTCATCGTTTCTTGCTCCAGATATTGGATGCCGACATGAAGAAGGCTGAAAAGATGGCTCCACGGATTGCAGTGCTTGGTTGCGGCTATTGGGGCAGCAACCATATCCGTACCCTGAAGAGCCTTGGCGCCCTTTATGCCGTCTCGGACCAGAACAGCGATCGTGCCGCGGGCTTTGCCGCCGAGCAAGGCGTCCTGCATATTGCGGCGGACGAAATCTACACGCATCCGGACGTCGACGCGATCGTCATGGCGCTGCCGCCGCAGTTTCACGCGCAGGCTGCAATCAAGGCCGTTCGCAACGGCAAGGACGTGCTCGTCGAAAAGCCGATCGCGCTGACTGTGCCCGACGCCGAAGCTGCGGTGAAAGCTGCGCACGATAATGGCCGCATCTTCATGGTCGGCCATGTGCTGCGCTTTCATCCGGCTTTCGAAAAGCTGCTCGACCTGATCAAGGCCGGCCATCTCGGAAAGGTGCGATATATCCATTCGCACCGGCTTGGCCTTGGCAAGTTTCACACTGAGAACGATGCGCTCTGGGATCTGGCTCCGCATGATTTGTCGATGATCCTGGCGATTACTGGGACCGAGCCGATCGAAGTGCGCGGCGAGGGCGCCGCGGTGCTCGACCACCTCAGCGATTTTGCGCACCTCCACCTTCGCTTTCCCGACAATGTGCGCGGGCATCTCTTTGCTTCGCGCCTCAATCCCTATCGCGAGCGTCGCCTGACCGTCGTCGGCACCAAGGCCATGGCCGTCTTCGATGACATGGAGCAATGGGACAAGAAACTCGCGGTCTACAAGCACTCGATCTGGCAGGATAACGGCGCCTGGGCATCGACCACGGAAGAGCCGACCTATGTCAAGATTGCACAGGGCATGCCGCTGACGCGCGAACTGCAAAATTTCATATCGTGCATCGAAACGCGCGAGGAGCCGCGCACCGATGGCGAGGAAGCAATCCGCGTGCTGCGCATCCTGACAGCCGGCACGGTGGCGCACACGGAGCCCAAGCGCGATACACCAGCCTACGGTTGACGCGCGCAAAGATTGCACTCGGCATAAAGCGTTGTTACAAGGCCGCACAAACTTTGAATGGCGACGTCTGGCGGTCCACTGGCTGCCCATCTAAACAATCGCCTTGACTGTTGCTCGCGGCGATTGCGCGAGCATATTTGATATTGGAGCAATGATGCAGTTCATCGATCTCGGCGCACAGCGTGAACGGATTAGCGGCAAACTCGACGCGGCAATCGCCAAGGTCGTTCGCGAGGGTAAATACATCCTCGGGCCTGAAGTTGCCGAATTCGAAAAGCGTCTCGCCGAATATGTCGGCGTCGAACATGTGATCGCCTGCGCCAACGGCACCGATGCGCTGCTGATGCCGCTGATGGCGAAGGGCATCGGTCCGGGCCACGCGGTGTTCGTCCCGAGTTTCACCTTTGCTGCAACCGCCGAAGTCGTGGCGCTTGCCGGGGCCGAGCCGGTATTCATCGATGTCGATCCCGAGACCTACAACATCAATGTCGAGCAGTTGCAGGCGGCAATTGCCGCCGTGCGCGCCGAAGGGCGCCTCGAGCCCAAGGCGATCATTCCGGTCGACCTTTTCGGTCTTGCCGCCGATTACACCTCGCTTTCCGCCATTGCCGCCAAGGAAGGCCTCTTCGTTATCGAGGACGCGGCCCAATCGATCGGCGGCAAACGTGACAATGCCATGTGCGGCGCGTTCGGCGATGTCGCGGCAACCAGCTTCTACCCGGCCAAGCCGCTCGGATGCTATGGCGATGGCGGGGCGATGTTCACTAATGACGCTTCGCTCGCCGAGGTCTTGCGGTCTGTGCTGTTCCACGGCAAGGGCGAGACTCAGTATGACAATGTCCGTATCGGGCTCAATTCGCGCCTCGACACGATCCAGGCGGCGGTGCTCATCGAAAAGCTCGCCATTCTCGAGGACGAGATGGAAACGCGTCAGGTGGTGGCGAAGCGCTACGCTAATGGCCTGAAGGACGTCGTCAAGGTTGCGCACATGCCAGCCGGCTCGCGCTCGGCCTGGGCACAGTACGCGATCGAGACGGACAAGCGCGATGACTTGAAGGCGCATCTTCAGGCAAACGGCATTCCTTCGGTGATTTACTACGTGAAGCCGCTGCATCTGCAGAAGGCTTATGAGCATTATATGCGTGCGCCGGGAGGGCTACCGATATCGGAGACCCTGCCGAAGAATATCCTCTGCCTGCCGATGCACCCCTACCTCAGCGAAGCCGATCAGGACCGTATTATCGGTACCATCCGCGAGTTTCACGAGAAGGCCTGAGAGTTAGGGCGCTCCCGGTGGCGCCTCGGGCTATGTCCCGAGAACCATCTGGCATGAGACAAGCAAACCGCCTCACGCGGCGGCGTGGCCCTGCTGGGCGAGCCGCTTCAGCATGGCTTCGGCCTTTGGAGCGCGCTCGGAGCGGCCGATAAAGCCGCCGCCATAGACGCGGGCCGTATTGCTGTTGTCGGAATAGAGCACGCAGGCCTGGCCGGGAGCAATGCCGCTTTCGCCGTCGACGAGTTCGACGAAGGTCTCGCCGTCGCGATGGTGCAGGAGTGCCGGGCGCGGCGGACGGGTGGAGCGGACCTTGGCGTAGACTTCGACACCGCCCTCGGGAATTGCCGAAAGCGGGCCATCGCCGAGCCAGTTGATGTTGCGCAGAAACACCTTGTGCGTTTCCAGGGCCTCGCGTGGGCCGACGACGACCCGCGCATTCTTGGCATCGAGATGGATGACGTAGAGCGGATCGCCCGTCGCGACGCCAATGCCGCGGCGCTGGCCGATCGTATAGTGGACGATACCCTCGTGCCGGCCGAGCACGCGCCCGTCGATGTGAACGATATCGCCCGGGTTCGCGGCCTCAGGCTTCAGCTTCGAGATGATGTCGGAATATTTGCCCTGCGGCACGAAGCAGATGTCCTGGCTATCCTGCTTGTTGGCGACGGTAAGGCCGAGCTCCTCGGCGATGGCGCGGGTTTCGGTCTTGGTCATGCCGCCGAGCGGAAAGCGCAGATAGTCGATCTGTTCCTGCGTCGTCGCAAACAGGAAATAGCTCTGGTCCTTGTCGGTATCGACCGGCCGATAGAGGGCACGGTGGGCACCATTGGCGTGGCTGCGGATATAATGGCCGGTCGCCAGGGCATCGGCGCCGAGATCACGCGCGGTCTGCAACAGGTCGGCGAACTTGACAGTCTGGTTGCAGGAAACGCAAGGGATCGGCGTTTCGCCGCTGACATAGCTTGCAGCGAACGGATCGATCACAGCTTCGCGAAAGCGCGCCTCGTAATCGAGCACGTAATGCGGGATGCCGAGGAGTTCGGACACCCGGCGCGCATCCTCGATGTCCTGGCCAGCGCAGCAGGAGCCTGCGCGATGGGTCGAGGCGCCATGATCGTAAAGCTGCAATGTCACGCCGACGACATCATAGCCTTCGCGTTTCAGGATGCCCGCGACGACAGAAGAATCCACGCCGCCGGACATGGCAACGACGATACGGGTGTCTTCCGGCTTTCCCGGCAGATCGAGGCTATTCAAGGTCATAAGCGGATCCGGTTCTTGGAAGCGGCATAAAGGCGCAGCGCTATTGTCGGGCTCTATATAGGTGAATTGACCGGTTCTGCCAACAGGAAGTGCGCCAAGATAAGTCTTTCTCGTTCAAAGTTTTCTGAACAAAGCCGACGGGCACCCGGTGAAATATTTGCAGTTGGACAAAAGTTTAATGAAATCCCTACGCCTCCATTAACCGAGGTTACCAGACAATGACTCGGCGTTTAGGCAATTATTAAAGCCCTCTCTGTAATGTCTGCTGCGATAGGTCTTGAAGTTTAGTGTAGAGAGTACAATGACCGATCTTGTTCGACCGAGAGTAAAATATGTTATCGGCCCGGATGGCAGTCCACTGACCATCGCCGATCTTCCACCCGCGAATACGCGGCGTTGGGTCATTCGCCGCAAGGCTGAGGTGGTTGCCGCTGTGCGCGGTGGTCTTCTTAGTCTTGAGGAAGCATGCCAGCGCTACACTTTGACGGTGGAGGAGTTCCTGTCCTGGCAGTCCTCGATCTCCGATCACGGGCTGGCTGGCCTTAGAACAACCCGGATACAGCAATATCGTCATTAGATGATGGTGCAAGAAAGTTGGGAGAGGCTGGTCGCAAGACCAGCCTTTTTCCATTTGGCCATGCCGCGATTAATCTGCCTGCTTTTCCCTGGCAACGATGAGGTGGGCCGCGACCGCCGAAAGTATTGCCGAGGCGGTGAAGAACCAGAGGCCCGGCTGTGCGATCGCGGTAGCAAGCCCGCTGGTCTTGGCGCCGAAAATCACGAGGGCGACCAGAAGCACGTCGAGCATCGACCATTTCGACAATAGCCCGACCCAGCGATGAAGAGCGCGGGACGCGGCCGGTACCTGCGCCGCGGCCATCTGCGCGACGCCGAGCTTTACGACCGGCAGGATAACCGAAAAAAGAAGGACGGTGAGCGCGAGGAACCAGTCGCCGCTACGCCACAGGGAGCCGATGATATCGAGAAGCGACGGGCTTTCGTCGAAGAAATAGAGCTTGCTCACATTCATCAGCGGCATGGTCAGCCCTAATGCGAGGGTGAATGTCGCGACGAAAAGCAGGATCGGAATGATAAATCTTGTCGACATGCTGATATCCGACCGAGGCTGACAGCCCATGCATGAAGGAAATGCATGGCCACCGTCAAGGACGGCGAAGACAATTTGCGCCCACGGCAAGAGATTGGCCGTCGCGATGACAGGATCGGCTCAATTTAAACAAGATTTACACTAGACAGACTGGATCACATTCACTTGTTACCGATTGACGCTTCACATGGCGGATCGCCATAGTAAGTTTAGATGCGGCCGGCAGTCCGTCGGCGGTAATATTTGATGGTTTAATCCACACAGAGCATTGGATCCGTGCACCTTATGCGTACCAGATTTGGCTTGTTGCTTGCTTTCCTGACGGTCGTTTCCTCTGCTCAGGCGTTGGAAACCGCCTCACCTCCGGTGCTCGCGCCTGAGGAGGATCAAGGCAAGGCTGCGCATTTGAGTGCGCAAGTATTGACCTATTATCACTACAAGAAAGTGCCGCTGGACGACGCTTTGTCCGCGAAAATCACCGATCGCTACATCGAATTGCTGGACCCGGACCGATCCTTTTTCCTTCAGTCCGATATCGACACGTTCATGGCCAGCAAGGACAAGCTGGACGATGCCATCTATGGCGAAGATCTCACCATACCGTTTGCGATTTTCAACGTTTATGACCAGCGTTTCGTGGAGCGCATGAATTACGCACGCGGACTTCTCAAGGATGGGTTCGATTTCAGCCAAAAAGAAGACTTCACGATCCGGCGGGACAAGGAGCCTTGGCCGAAAACCGAAGCGGAAAGCCAGGAGATATGGCGCAAGCGCGTCAAGAACGACTGGCTGCGCCTGAAATTGGCCGGTACGTCCGATGCAAAGATACGCGAGACACTCGGCAAGCGTTATGAGAACTCGCAGGCCCGCGCCTATAAATACAAGAGCGACGATGTATTTCAGACGTTCATGACCGCCTATACCAATGCCGTCGAACCCCATACAGACTATTTTGGCGTTGCCGCCGCTTCGGAGTTCGACATTTCAATGAAACTCTCGCTCGTCGGCATCGGCGCCGTTCTTCAGGAGCGCGATGAGTATACGACCATACGGGAACTGGTGGCCGGCGGACCTGCCCAACTCTCAGGCCAGCTTAATGCGGGCGACAGAATTGTCGGGGTGGCACAAGGCAAGGACGGTCCAATGGTGGACGTCGTCGGCACTCGATTGAACGAGGTGGTAAAGCTCATACGCGGAGAAAAGGATACGGTCGTACGGCTGGATATCATGCCATCCGACGCGGGCCCCGACGGCAAGCACCGGCTCATTACTCTGGTGCGCGATAACATCAGCCTGGAAAAACAGGCCGCCAAGAAAAGCATCAGGATCGTGAAGGATGGTGATCTCACGCGCAAAATTGGCGTGATCGATTTGCCCACATTCTATGACGACTTCGAGGGGCGGCGACGGGGTGACAAGAACTATCGCAGCGCAAGCCGCGACGTTGCCAAGCTGTTGGCGGAACTCGAAGACGAAAAGGTTGACGGCGTCGTTATCGACTTGCGCAACAATGGCGGGGGCTCCTTGCCTCAGGCGATCGAACTGACCGGCCTGTTTGTTGGGAAGGGACCCGTCCTGCAACAGCGCAATGGCGAGGGCGACATCAAGGTCGACGGCAATGATCGTGGCCAGGCGAAATGGACGGGGCCGCTTGCAGTCCTTATCAACCGCGGATCGGCCTCGGCTTCCGAGATTTTTGCCGCGGCAATACAGGACTATGGCCGAGGGCTCGTTATCGGCGAACCAAGTTTCGGCAAGGGAACCGTGCAAACTGTGGTCGATCTCGACGAGCAAGCGCGCAACCCAAAGCCGGAATTCGGCGAATTGAAGATGACGGTCGCGCAGTTCTTCCGCATCAATGGCGGGACCACGCAGCTTCGCGGCGTGACGCCGGACATCATCCTGCCCGGGTTTTCGGACGAGGAGACGCTCGGGGAGTCGAGTTACGACAACGCGTTGCCGTGGTTGCAGATCAAACCAGCCAGGTACAAGCCGCTCGGGGATATCAAGGCGATCCTGCCGGAACTTCAAAGCCGCCACGACGCGCGTGCCAAGGAGGACAGGGATTTCAAGAGACTCGTCGAAGATGTCAACGAGCTCAAGGACTTGCGTGACAAGCGGGTCATATCCCTCAATGAAACCGAGCGACGTGCGGAAAGGGATCGCCAGATTGGCCGCCTGAAGGCACGTGAAGCAGCTGACGGCAAGGGCTCGGCGTCGACGACCGATCTTGTATTTCAGGAGGATGGTCTGCAGGCCGACGAGCGCAGCATGAGCGCGGATATTGCGAGCGAAAAAGCGCTCAAGGATGCAAAAGACGTGCTTCTCGACGAGACGGTGCACATTCTCAGCGATGCGTCCGACCTCGCTAAAGTCACGTCGGCGAAAAACAATTGATCAATGGCAGTTGATGGGCACCCGGCATCGGGTACCGCGAGTCGCAATAACGATGGTGTAACAATGAGTGGTCAGATCAGTATCGAAAAGCAGGAAACGGGCAAGGGCGGACGCTATGTGGCTGTTGTATCCGGCCATGAAGCCGAGATGACCTTCTCGCGCGCAAGCCCCCATCTCATCATCATCGACCACACCGCGGTGCCTGACGCGCTTCGGGGGCAGGGCGTCGGCCAGGCGCTCGCCCTGAATGCGGTGGAAGATGCGCGAGCGGGTGGCTGGAAGATAATTCCGCTTTGCCCGTTCATGCGGGCGCAATCGCTGCGTCACAGCGAATGGTCGGACGTAATCCAGCAGCGATAGGGCGGCAGTCCGTCAGCCAATCATGGCGCGCTTGTCGGTCAGGGGGATCTCTTCCTCGCGCGGCTTGCCGTCACGCTGCTCAAGCGCCTCGGCCTTGGCAAGTTCGGCTTCCGATTCGGCAAGGGCGGCTTCCGCCTCGTCCTTTTGCGCCTTCAGGTCACGGATCGAGTCGAAAAGATTGTCGCGGCGCTGGCGCGCGGCCTTTGCGAACGTGGGATAGGCAAAGTGCGTCGTGTCGGTGATGCCGGCCTTCTTTTCCTCTGAAAGGATCTGGGCGTCCAGTTCAGCGGCCATGCGTTCGAATTCGCCCATCATCAGATCGAGTTGACCGAGCTGGCGGCGCTTTTCCTTGACCTGAAAGAGTTTCAGCCGAACCAAACCCTCATGCGACTTCATGCCCACTACCCCCTCAACGCCATACTCTCAGGCCGGTACGCGTAAGCCGCCAAATGCGAGGCGGCGGTCCATCCAGCCGGTATTCCACCCGAATCACCTCGGGAAAATGAAACAAAAACTTAAAGGCGGCCCCGTCTGGTAACCTTTCCTTTACGTTCAGCATTAATCATACGCCTTAAGACTTAAAGCTCGGTAAATCGAATCCTGAAGTTTCTAGGCAGAGATTTTATTGAGTCGAATGAATCGCTTAGCCTTTGAACCTGAAGCACCATCTAATGGTTTTTGGCGGGCGAGTTGACCTTATGAATCAATGCGGTGCCTGCGATCTCTAAATTAAGAGTCGAGGGCACTTGCAAAGCGGAATCAGATTTTGTTAACCATTCGGTGGCAATCTTAACGTTATGGAAACGGCTTGTTCGCGACCTGGCTTCGGGATTGCACGGCAACCCATTTCAGCGGCGGGAAAAGGGGAATGATATGCGGGTTCTTTTAATCGAAGACGATAGTGCAACGGCCCAGAGCATCGAACTGATGCTCAAGTCGGAAAGCTTCAATGTTTATACGACTGATCTGGGCGAGGAGGGTGTCGATCTCGGCAAGCTCTACGACTATGATATCATCCTTCTCGACCTGAACCTGCCGGACATGTCCGGCTACGAAGTGCTTAGGACACTTCGCCTGTCGAAGGTGAAGACCCCGATCCTTATCCTCTCCGGCATGGCCGGCATCGAGGACAAGGTTCGCGGTCTCGGTTTCGGCGCCGACGACTATATGACGAAGCCCTTCCACAAGGATGAACTCGTCGCCCGCATCCACGCTATTGTTCGCCGCTCGAAGGGTCACGCCCAGTCGGTCATCACAACGGGCGATCTCATCGTCAATCTCGATGCCAAGACGGTGGAAGTCAGCGGACAGCGCGTGCATCTGACCGGCAAGGAATACCAGATGCTGGAACTGCTCTCGCTGCGCAAGGGCACGACGCTGACCAAGGAAATGTTCCTCAACCACCTCTATGGCGGCATGGACGAGCCTGAACTCAAGATCATCGACGTATTTATTTGCAAGCTGCGCAAGAAGCTCGACTCGGCTTCCGACGGTGTGAATTACATCGAAACCGTATGGGGCCGCGGCTATGTGCTGCGCGAGCCGGACTCGACCGAACTGCGCGAAATCGCCTGATAACATTGCGCAAGAAATTCAAGGGGCTCCGTTAGCGCGGAGCCTTTTGCTTTTGGAGTCAGCGTTTGCGTTTGAGCGGGTAAATGGTCTCACCCTGGGCAAGCATGGCGATATATTTCTGTATGTGCGCTGCCCGTGTTTTAGCCTGTTTCGCGCCATGGACGCGGTAGAGAATTGCAAACCGGTTGTGGCCATCAAGCTGGTTGAAGAACGTCAGCGCCTCCGGATTGGCATCCAGGGCCCGTTGCAAATCGTCAGGTACTGTCGCGGTGCTCTGCCGGGCATAGGCGGCATCCCAGCGACCGTCGGCCTTGGCTTTTTCGACTTCGGCAAGGCCTGCCGGTTGCATACGGCCCTGCGCCATCAGTTCGATCGCCTTGTCTCGATTTTTCTCTGACCACTTGCTGGTGGCCCGACGTGGCATGAAGCGGATAAGCCAGTGGTGCTCGTCGAGTTTGTCGAGCTGGCCGTCGATCCAGCCATGGCAGAGCCCACATTCGATCGCTTCCTCGCGAGACACGCCCGTGATCGGGGCATCCTTCTTTGCAAGCTTCAGCCAAATCCCCTTCGAAGTGATCGGTTCAGCGGCGAGAAAAGCGTCAAGCTCCATTGCCGACGCAAAGAACCTCACAGGAAGATCGCTCTTCGGCATCAGCCTGCCACTGGAACCTGCGGCAGGATTTCGGCGATCGACGCTCGGTTGAAAGGCTTGAGCAGATAGCCGGCAGCACCAGCGCGCTTGGCGCGCATGATCTTGGCAAGGTCGATCTCCGGAAGGCAAAGGTATATCTTGCTGTTGGCGCCGCCGGGAAGCGATTTTACCTGTGCGATGACATCGGAAGCCGGCATGTCGGCGATCGCGCTGTCGAGAATGATGATATCGGGCATCTCGACGCTGCAGGCAGCAACCGTCTGGAAGCCGGTGTCGGCGGTCGTGACGACGGTCGTTTCGCTCGCGATGAGTCGGCGGGCGACCTTCCGCACGACCGGCGAGCCATCAATGATCATGCAACGCAGCAATACAATACCCCCGGCAGGCCAGAAACATACCGTTCCGGGTAAGAAGACTAGCGGGCCTGGGTGAACAAATACCCAAGGTTGATGGTAAATATTACGGCAACTTTTGCGCGGCGATCAGGCTGCGGCGAAAACGATCTCTTCCGGTGTCGCATGGATCGAGATGGTCATGCCGGCTTCCTGCGCAAGCAGCAGGGTATAGTAGGGCTGCACCGCGTGGGCGTCGATCGGTTCTTCCGGTACCCTGCCGCTGTGAAGTTCGAGGAACTTCGGCGGTACGCGCAGCATCGGCCCCCGCGAGGTGAGGCTGAAACGCGGCTCGGTGTCCCCGCCCTCAAGCTTGACTGCGAGCGTGCCGCCACGGGGAAGGGCGGCATTGGCGATCAGGACGAGGTTGAGTAAGAGCTTCACCTTGTTCTTCGGCAGAAGGACGCGGGTGCCTTCCCAGGTGAACTGTGCTTTCTCGCCTTTCATATATTCGTTGGCGACGTTTTGCGCGTCGCCGGTGTCGATCTGGACGCCTGCGGATCCTGCCGCGCCGAAGGCAATGCGGGCAAATTGCAGTCGGGCCGAGGCGCTACGAGCGCTCGACTTGATGAGGTTCATCGCATCCTCGTCGGCGCCGCCCTCCTCGAGGAGTTCGAGGCCGTTGTTGATTGCACCAACCGGCGAAATGATGTCATGGCAGATGCGGCTGCTCAGGAGTGCTCCGAGGTCCGTTGCCGAGAGAATTACGGGCAATGTCATGAGGGCTTCTCCTGGAGGTGGTCGAGTGGGTTTTCGCGAATCACTGGCAAGCGAATCACTTCGAATTTCAGCGCTATTTGGATACATAGACGCGTCCGGATCGGCAAGAAGCTCGTGGCGAAAGCCTGTGAATGCTGAATTTCCGGCATTTTTGCCGATCTTTGCAAGTCATTGAAATGCCAAGATCGATTCATAAACTTTTATACAAGGTTTAGCGCCTTAAATTGAGCACCAAATCATTAGGCAGGCGCAAGATCTGCAAATTTCCCGTATCAGGCGTCAGGCAAAGAAGCGAACAGCCAAAAGGAATTAGGATGGCGTCTCTACTCTTGTCTATGAACCGTGGTCTTCTTCTCGTCCTGACACTCGTGTCACTTGTTTTTGCCCAGGCCCAGGGGGCCCGCGCGCAAGAAACCTATACGATGGAAGAGATCGTCAATTCCGGTCAGCGGTTCTTCGGATCGACCTCAGGCGGATTGGCCACAGCTGTCGAGAAGGTGTTCGCGAGTTACGGCCTTCCTAACGGCTATGTCCTTGGCGAGGAAGGATCGGGCGCTCTCATCGGCGGCCTGACCTACGGGGAGGGCACGCTCTATACAAAGAACGCCGGCGATCACAAGACCTACTGGCAGGGCCCGTCGATCGGCTGGGATTTTGGCGGACAGGGCTCCCGCGTGATGATGCTGGTTTATAACCTCGACGATGTTCAAAATCTTTACGGGCGCTTTGTTGGGGTTGCTGGTTCCGCCTACCTTTTTGCCGGCGTGGGCTTCAATGTTCTCAAGCGCAACCAGGTATTGCTCGTTCCCATCCGCACGGGTGTCGGTGCGCGTCTTGGCGTCAATGTCGGTTACTTGAAGCTGACCCAGACCCCGACATGGAATCCGTTCTGACCGAGCAGGATTCAAGTCTGCCCGGCGCGGACCCATGCGGTCCGCGTCTTTGTTTTCGGCGCCCCCGCTGCTAAGACTCCCTTTAAAGAAACGCCAACAGGACCCCGATCTTGATACAGTCCGTAATCTATTTTGCCCTTGGGTTCTTGAGTGCCGTGCTTCTGGTCCTGCTGGTCGCGCCGCCAATCTGGCGCAGGGCCATGCTTTTGACCCGCAAGCATGTGGAGGCCGAGACACCCCTGACGCTCAATGAAATTCAGGCGCAAAGGGATGGATTGCGCGCCGAACACGCGATGGCGGAGCGCAAGCTCGAACTTGCGCTCGAAAGCGCGCGCAACAAGGCGGCGCTGCATCTGACCGAGATCGGCGAAAAGGAACGGATCATTCGCAAGCTCACGGCGGATCTCGGCGAGCGGGAAACCAGTATTGCCGGTCTTTCAACGTCACTGAGTACTAATGAAGACACGCTCGAACGATCGTCACAAAATCTCAGCGGCACGGCGAAGACTCTCGAAGAGCGCACCACCGAGGTTGAGCAGCTCAACCGGCGTCTGTCGAAACTCTCGATCGATGCCGATAGCCTGCAGATTGAACTTGCTGCCCAATCCGCGCGCGTCGAAAACCTCCTCGACGAATTGAACGACGCGCGGCGCGAGAAACGCGACAGCGACGAGCAGCGGCGGAAAATCGAGACCGAGCACAAGGCTTTGCAACATAGTCTGGAACAGGAAACGGCGCAGCGTACCGAGTTCGAAAAGCAGGCGACCGTGCTTTTGACCAAGTTGTCCGACGCAGAGGCGAAACTCGCCCGTCGCGAGAAAGACATGGAACGGCTGAACGAGAGACTGCGCAAGGTCCTCGCTGACGGCCGCAAGCAGGGCACTTCCGTTGTCGATACGCCGCGTGGCAAGCAAGCGCTGATCCAGGCCGACGAAACACGGCTTATGCGCGACGAGATGAATACGCTTGCCGCACAGGTCGTGGCGATGGTGGCGAAGCTTGAAGGCGAGACGTCTCCCGTCAATGAAATTCTTGCCAAGGCCAAAAGGCAGGTGCCGGCGGTCTATGATGAAAATGGCGAGGCCATCGTCAGCATTGCCGACCGGGTGCGCGCCCTGCAGAACGCTTCAAAGCCCGCTAAAGCGGCTGAACCGCGCGAGAGCGATGCCTGAGGCGGTTGCAACGTTTAAACTATCGAAGCTCTTCGACATGGGTATGCGCACAGTCTGAAGGCGGTCCAGCAGCGCCTTTGGCAGACCTTCCCCTTCCGTTCCAAGGAGAAGTGCGGTGCGCTGGACCGGCTCAGCCGCGTTGATGCTCGTCTTGCCCGAGGGGCTCAAGGCAAAAATCGTATAGCCTGCGCTCTGCAGTTTACTGATAAGGGCTTCTATCGATCCCTCGCGGGCGAATGGAACCTTGAGCGCTGCGCCAACAGAAACGCGGATCGCCTTGCGGTAGAGCGGATCGCAACTCGTCTCGTCCATGAGAATGGAGTCAGCCTCGAAAGCGGCGGCATTGCGGAAGATCGAGCCCATATTGTCGTGGTTTGAAAGCCCGCACAGGACAACGGCCAGCCCGTGTTCCGGCATGGCGGAAAGCAGTGTGTCGACGGTGTGCGGTACGCTGCGCCGTCCTATTGCCAGAATGCCGCGATGCATGGGAAAGCCGGCAATCGCATCCATCGTCTCCCGGCTGACGCAATAGACCGGTACGTCGGGCGGACACAGTTTCAGCTGTTCGGACAGGCCCGAAAGCCGGTTCTCCAGCACAAGGAGCGAGTCGGTGGCAAAATGCGGGCTCGTCAGCAGGACGTTCAGAACAACCTTGCCCTCGGCAATAAATCGACCCTCGCGGCCGACGAGATCGCGCTCGCGCACGTCGCGATAGGGCGCAAGTCGTTCATCGCGATGGTCATCGATACGGATGACCCTTTGATCTGGCGACGCTGTCATGCCGGAGATTGGGACGCCTGCAGGCCGGCGCGCGCTTCTCCCGCCATGCGGACGAGCGTCTTGTGCATGTCCTCAGCCGATGTGAGCGGCGAAGCAAAAAAAACCCGTTCAATCGCATCGCCATCCGCGATATCGAAGCCGTCGGCGTCAATGCCGGTGATCCGCCAGTTGCCGTCATCCGCCTTGGCGAAATACCGGGCGTAAAGGGCAATCGCCGCTGCATGATCCTCGTTCATGTGTTCGACCGCCGATTTTTCCGCCGCGGCAAGCGCGTCATTGGCCGGATTGAGACTGAGCCATTCGGCCGGCGGCAGCTGATATGCGCGTCCGAAACCGGCGTTCAGGCGGGCATTGTCGGGTTCGAGCCGGAAGAAACTGAAATCGCCAAGGCCTGCATAGAGCTGGGCCTTTGGAAGGTGCGAAAGATAGCGCCACTCGATCCGCTCATGTTCCGGCGTGTTGCGTGCGATTTGGCGTGCTTTGGCCGTAACGGTCATGCGGGGATGGGCCAGAGGGTCGCCCTTTCCAGGCTCTCCCACCAGCAACGAACAGCGAGGATCGGCAAGGAGCGCCGGCGTATGCGCGGCCAGTGCCGATGCAAGAATGACAGGGGCGCCGTCGTGGTCGGTGGCAAGGCCTACCCGCGTCGCGATAGGATGGCCGGAGCCAGGTTCGAGCGTCGCCAGCGCCGCATATCGCGCGGTGCGCAGCAATGTACGCGCAAGGCGAACGGCGCCTTCATCGATTTCACGCAAGACGTCTTTCTTTTCGGCCACGGGATACCTCTCAATCTGTTGGCCGATTGATAGTGCGTGACGGGCAGGGGAACAAGCTGTTTGGTAGCAGTGGCTCAGGCCGCCACTGATTGGTTGTCGTTGAATCCGATCGCATCCATGCAATCATCGAGGAGATCGAGATCAACCGGGCCGATCGTGCACAGGACCGGCGCCACGTCCTCCGCCGGAACCTGCAGCGCCACAAGTTCTTTCAGCGCTTCCATCAGTGATTCGCGCGTGTCATACCGGTGGGAGCGCTTGTGCATCGGCCGTGCCTTTGAGCATGTTTACTGGCCAAAACATTAAGGCAATTACGGTAAACGAATTCTTAATTTTGCCATTTTTGAAATTTTTTTGCTGTGCGGGTGAATAAAATAAGTCCATGATTTCAAAAGGATGAATAGGCATGGTAACGTTAACGTCATCTTTGCCATTGTTTGGCCCTAAATGAGATCATTCTGTGAGCACCTTCACCAGCAGGAACAACAGCGATGAGAATTGCTTCGTGATCGGCTTCGCTAAGTGGAAGATCCATTCAATTGCGGGCATCATAGCGGCCGCGGGGCTTGTCAGTGGTTGCACGCAGACCGGACAGCACTCGAAAATTTCAGCCAATCTGACGAATAAGGGCACCAGCAAAAGCTATGCCTATACGCCGAAGGACAAAGAGTGTCTTGAGCGGGCGATGTTCTTCGAATCCAACCGTTCGAGCCAGGACGGACTGGTTGCGGTTGGCACGGTGGTGATGAACCGCCTCGATTCCGGCAAATGGGGCGACTCCATATGTGGCGTGGTCGGACAAAAGGGGCAGTTTGCTCCAGGCGTGCTTTCTCGCCCGATGAAGTCCGTTGCCCTCCCGGATGTGCAGGCTGCCGCCGACGCGGTGCTGCGCGGCGAGCGCAATACCAAGGTGAAGAATGCCATGTATTTCCACACGGCGGGTCTTCGCTTCCCCTATAAGAACATGCACTATACGGTCGTTGCCGGTGGCAACGCGTTTTATGAAAAGCGCGACCGCTATAATACGGCAGACATCGCGTCCAAGGATGCAAGCGCAGCCATCGCCAATGCCTATATCGCCAGCCTGCGCATGGGCGGCAGACCGACAATCGCAACTGCCCCGACTATGGTCGCGAGCAATGTGCCGGGCGTAACGACTTCGGTCGCCGCAGCGCCGGCGGCTGCGACGACGACCTCGACCGCGACAGCGGGACGTGTCACTGCCAACCAGCAGCCGATCCTCATGGCACAGGCTGACATAACTCCGGTCATCGCCAATCCGGCGAAGGTTGCCGTGCCGATGGATCCGCCGCCGCAGGCGATGGATTACCGGACCAGCGAGCCGACCGTTCGCGTGGCACAGCCAGCTTCAGCGCCGGCAACCGATCCGAGCTTGCTCGCCTATGAGGCGCCGAACGCCAAGAAGGTCGATGCCATCGGGCAAATGCTGCTCGCGCAGGATCGACCGACGTTCAACTGACCGCTTTTCGTTTCAGAGAGATCATTCGAGGCGCCTTGTGCGCCTCGAATTTTTAGGGGACGAGGTAGTGGTGCGCCCACTGATCGTGCGGCACCACCTGGCCGATCGCATATTGGAACGTCAGGATCGTCATGTGATCGGGTGAGGTCGAGCAGGTGTAGGAGAGGTGATACCACTCTCCCTTGCTGCGAAAGGCTGCCCCGGCCGAGCGGATCTTATCGCCCTTGATCTTCGGCTCTTCAAAAGCATAGGCAACAAGTTCGTCAGGCACCAGCTTGGCCGGGTCCTTATGTATGCGGTCCATCGCCTCGACGTCGCAGCGCTGTTCCAGCCTGGTTTCGGGATCAAGCCGCTGCAACTCTTCCGTTGCACCGCTATCCATGGCCCGGGCCGGTGCGGCCATAGCGAGCGGCAGCAACAGCATGGCGCTAATTCGTTTCATCATTTCGGCTTTCAAATTGCAGGATATCGAAGCAGGGACCGGCAACAGGCCGGCCGAAGCTCAAAACGCTAGAGTAACAAGAATTGCCCTAGATACTCCGCCGATTGGGACCAAATTATGAAACGTTCCTCGGCCTGCCCAGCCGATCCATCTTCTGGCGTCACGCCCGGCTATTTTGGTGCCATGCGAATGGCACCGTCGAGCCGGATCGTCTCGCCGTTCAGCATCGGATTTTCAATGATATGCAGCGCGAGGGCGGCATATTCTTCCGGTTTGCCCAGTCTGGAGGGGAAGGGGATCGAGGCTGCCAGCGAATCCTGGACCTCCTGCGGCATGGCAAGCAGCATGGGCGTGCCGAAGATTCCAGGCGCAATCGCCATCACGCGGATGCCGAAGCGTGCGAGTTCGCGTGCCGCTGGAAGGGTGAGGCCGGCAATTCCCGCTTTCGACGAGGCATAGGCGGCCTGTCCGATCTGGCCATCGAAGGCGGCAACCGACGCGGTTGAAATGACGACACCGCGCTCGCCGGTCGCAAGCGGTTCAAGCTTTGCAGCGCGGTCGCTCACCAGACGCAACATGTTGAACGAACCGATGAGGTTGACCTCGATGACGCGGCGATACAATTCGAGATCGTGCGGACCATCGCGGCCGACGATACGGCCGGCATTGGCGATGCCTGCACAATTGACAAGAATGCGCGGCGTCCCAAGTTCATCCGCTACGCGGGCGACTACCATTTCCCCCTCGGCAGCGTTGGCCACGTTGCAGGCAAGGGCAATTCCGCCGATCTCAGCGGCGACCTTTTCGGCCGCTTCGAGATTGATATCGATGATGGCAACCCTCGCGCCTTTTTGTGCGAGGGCGCGCGCCGTGGCGGCCCCGAGCCCCGATCCGGCGCCTGTAACGATTGCTGTTTGCCCGTTTGCGTCCAAAATAGACCACTCCTGTTGCACTTATGGCGTTGTTGCACGGGTTTTGGTGCTGACCTAGACTGAAATGTACGAAATACGCCACGTTTGCGTCAAACTGGTAAACGCTGCTACCCCGCATACCAAAAGTTAGTGGACGGATTTTTAGTCGATTTCACCGTTAATTGATTAAATGGGGCGATTTTCCCCAGAATCGACAATTATGCCTTCCGGGACGGGTTGACTGCGAATGAATCTGCTTGCATTGCGACATGGCAAAGGCTTCCATGCGACTTTCGTTGTAGGCATGGGGGCCTGCAACACAAAAAACCTCTGAAGGTGGAAAAGATGAATACCTACAAGAAACTCCTTGCGGCGAGCGCGCTCGCAATGCTGACGGGTGGGCTGATGGCAGGTGGAGCCTCGGCCAAGACGTTGGTCTATTGTTCGGAAGCTGCACCGGGCGGCTTCGACCCTGCGCTCTATACCGGCGGCGAGACGCTCGACGCTACGGGACAGGCCGTTTTCAACAAGCTGGTCGAGTTCAAGCCGGGCAAGTCCGAAGTCGAGGCCGCGCTTGCTGAAAGCTGGACGATCTCCGACGATGGCCTGCAGTACACGTTCAAGCTGCGTCCGGGTGTCAAGTTCCAGACAACTAGCTATTTCACGCCGACGCGTGACCTCAATGCCGACGACGTCGTTTTCTCCTTCGAGCGTCAAAAGGAAGGCAGCCCCTGGGCGAAATATGTCGACGGTGCTTCCTATGAATATTTCGAAGGCATGGATTTCCCCAAGCTGATCAAGTCGGTTGAGAAGGTCGACGACCTGACCGTCAAGATCACGCTGACCAAGCCGAATGCGCCGATGATCGCCAACCTTGCCATGGACTTCTCGTCCATCGTCTCCAAGGAATATGCCGACAAGCTGCAGGCTGACGGCACCCAGCAGAAGTTCAACGAGCAGCCGGTCGGCACGGGCCCGTTCCAGTTCGTCGACTATCAGCTTAATACCGCCATCCGCTACGAAGCCAATCCGACTTTCTGGAAGGGCAAGGTCAAGCTCGACAACCTGATCTTCGCTGTTACGCCGGATGCTGCCGTTCGCGTACAGAAGCTCAAGGCCGGCGAATGCCAGCTGACGATCTATCCGGATCCGGCTGACGTCGAGGGCCTGAAGGCCGACTCGAACCTCACCGTCCTGCAGGAAAGCGGCCTCAACGTTTCGACGCTCGCCTACAACACGACGCAGGCGCCGTTCGACAAGCCGGAAGTGCGCAAGGCGCTCAACATGGCAATCGACAAGAAGGCTATCGTCGATGCCGTCTATCTCGGTCAGGGCACTCCGGCGATCAACCCTATCCCGCCAACGATGTGGTCCTACGACAAGTCGATCAAGGATGACGAGTACAATCCTGAAGCGGCAAAGGCAGCTCTCGAAAAGGCTGGCGTCAAGGATCTTTCGATGAAGATCTGGGCAATGCCGGTTGTTCGTCCATACATGCCTAACGGCCGCCGCACCGCGGAACTGCTGCAGTCGGACTTTGCCAAGGTTGGCGTCAAGGTCGAGATCGTCAGCTACGATTGGCAGGAATATCTGAAGCGCGCTTCGGATCCGAAGCATGATGGTGCCGTCATCATCGGCTGGACCGGTGACAATGGCGATCCGGACAACTTCCTTGCAACGCTTCTTTCTTGCCAGGCCGTAGGCAGCTCGAACCGCGCTGCATGGTGCAACAAGGAATTCACCGACCTGATCGACAAGGCCGCTGTGGTTTCCGACGTTGCCGAGCGCACCAAGCTCTACGAACAGGCGCAGGTCGTGTTCAAGCGCGAAGCTCCGTGGGCAACGCTCGCTCATTCGCTCGTTACGACGGCAATGACCAAGAACGTCACCGGCTACGTGCCGAGCGCTTTCGGTGTCCACAATTTCGAAAGCGTTGACATCGCCGAGTAATCAGACTCCTCGCGGTACCGGCTTCGGCCGGTACCGCATTTTTTCAGGTTGCCATGTTCCGTTATATCGCTTCCCGAGTGCTGCTGCTGATCCCGACATTCATCGGCATCAGCTTCATTGCCTTTATCTTCATCCGCCTGCTTCCTGGTGATCCGGTCATTGCGCTTGCCGGCGAACGCGGCATGACGCCCGAGCGGCATCAACTGCTCATGGAGCAGTTCGGTTTCAACAGGCCGATCTGGGAACAATATTTCTCGTTCGTCTGGAACATATTCCACGGGGATTTTGGAACATCCATCGCCAGCAAGCGCGCAGTTCTCACCGACTTCCTGACGCTCTTTCCGGCGACGCTCGAGCTCAGCATCTGCGCGATGCTCTTTGCGACCATCATCGGAATTCCCGCCGGCATTTTTGCCGCCGTCAAGCGTGGCTCGGTGTTCGACCAGCTCAGCATGGGCATCGCCCTCGTCGGTTATTCGATGCCGATCTTCTGGTGGGGCATCCTGCTGATCATTCTTTTTGCCGGCATCCTGCATTGGACACCGGTTTCGGGCCGCATGGATCTCATCTATTTCTTCAAACCCACCACTGGTTTCATGCTGATCGACAGCCTGATTTCCGGGCCGAAGGGCGCCTTCAAATCGGCATTCTCGCATCTCGTGCTGCCGACGATCGTTCTCGGCACGATCCCGCTCGCCGTCATTGCGCGGCAGACGCGCTCGGCCATGCTCGAAGTGCTGGGCGAAGACTATGTGCGCACGGCGCGCGCCAAGGGTCTCGCACCCCGCCGGGTCATCGGCGTTCACGCCCTGCGTAATGCCATGATCCCCGTCATTACGACGATCGGTTTGCAGATGGGCCTGTTGATGGCGGGCGCGATTCTGACTGAGACGATCTTCTCCTGGCCGGGCATCGGTAAATGGATGATCGACGCCATTGCCAAGCGCGACTATGTTGTCGTGCAAGGTGGCCTCATGCTCGTCGCGCTCATCGTCATGACCGTAAATTTGATTGTCGATCTGCTCTATGCAGTCGTCAATCCGCGCATCCGCGTAAAGTGAGGAAGTCTTGACTAACGAAGTTTCCCCTCCCGTACCGCTCGCCGCGCCCAAGTCCGCGGGGCGGATGGCACGACTCTCGGAATTCTGGTTCTATTTCAGCGTCAACAAGGGCGCTGTGATCGGCTTTGGCGTCCTCGTGTTCCTCATGCTCGTCGCCATTTTCGCGCCGGTGCTCGCGCCCCACGCGCCCTACCAGCAATACCGCGAAGCGCTGCTGACGCCGCCATCCTGGCAGACCGGCGGCAATTCGATGTTCCTGCTCGGAACGGACGCGGTCGGCCGTGATCTGCTCTCGCGCCTCATCTATGGCGCACGCTTCTCGCTGTTCATCGGCCTTATCGTCGTGACGATCTCGATGGTAACCGGCGTGATCCTTGGCGTGCTCGCCGGCTATTTCCGTGGCTGGGTGGATGCGCTGATCATGCGCATCATGGATATCATTCTCGCATTCCCGCCGCTGCTCCTCGCCCTGGTGCTTGTCGCAATCCTCGGGCCTGGGCTCTTCAATGCCATGATCGCAATCGCTCTGGTCCTGCAGCCGCATTTCGCCCGCCTTACACGCGCGGCGGTGATGAGCGAAAAGAACCGCGAATATGTGGTCGCCTCGAAGCTCGCCGGGGCAGGCCACTTGCGGCTGATGTTCAAGACCATCCTGCCGAACTGTCTCGCACCGTTGATCGTGCAGGGGACGCTTTCATTCTCGAACGCCATCCTCGAAGCGGCCGCCCTCGGCTTTCTCGGCATGGGCGCCCAGCCGCCGACGCCGGAATGGGGCACGATGCTTGCTGAAGCGCGTGAGTTCATCCTGCGGGCCTGGTGGGTCGTCACCTTCCCCGGCCTTGCCATCCTCATCACCGTCCTAGCCATCAATCTCGTTGGCGATGGGCTGCGCGATGCTCTCGATCCGAAACTGAAGAGGAGCTGAGCATGGCGCTTCTAGAAATCAAGAATCTGTCGGTCGGCTTCGATACCAGCAGCGGTCTCTTCATGGCGGTGCAAGGCATCGACCTGCATGTTAATGCGCGCGAGGTCCTCGCTATCGTTGGTGAATCCGGCTCGGGCAAGTCGGTGGCCATGCTCGCGGTCATGGGGCTTCTTCCGAAGACCGCTACGGTGACCGCCGACAGCATGACCTTCGACGGACACGATCTTCTCGCGATGTCGTCCAATCAACGGCGCGAGATCGTCGGCCGCGACGTCGCCATGATCTTCCAGGAACCGGTCGCCAGCCTTAATCCATGCTTTACCGTTGGTTTCCAGCTTGAGGAAGTCTTGCGCGTCCACATGAAAATGGATGGAAAGGCGCGCCGCCAGCGTGCGATCGAACTGCTCAAGCAGGTCGGCATTCCAACGCCGGAAGAACGATTGAATTCGTTTCCGCACCAGATGTCGGGCGGCCAGTGCCAGCGCGTGATGATTGCCATCGCAATCGCCTGCAACCCCAAGCTCCTGATCGCCGACGAGCCGACGACTGCGCTTGATGTGACCATCCAGAAGCAGATTCTCGATCTGCTCGTCGGCCTACAGGCCAAGCACGGCATGGGGCTCATCATGATCACCCACGACATGGGCGTCGTCGCGGAAACCGCCGATCGCGTCATCGTTCAATATAAGGGGCGCAAGATGGAAGAGGCGGATGTGCTGACGCTCTTCGAATCGCCCAAGAATGCCTATACGCGCGCGCTGCTTTCGGCCCTGCCGGAAAATGCCACCGGCGACCGGTTGTCGACCGTTGCGGATTTCATGAAGAACGAAGCGGCCAATGCAGGAGTGGCACCATGAGCGAGATCGTGCTCGAAGGCCGCAATATCATCCGTGACTATCACGTCGGCGGGGGCCTGTTCGGCAAGGACAAATCCGTGCGGGCCGTCAAGGGCGTCAGTTTCACGCTCGAACGCGGCAAGACACTCGCGATTGTGGGCGAGAGCGGTTGCGGCAAGTCAACGCTCGGGCGCATCCTGACGCTGATCGATCCGCAGACGTCGGGCGAACTCCTGATCGAAGGAAAGCCGATCAATATCGCCAAGGATACCGTGACGCCCGAACTGCGCCGCAAGGTGCAGATCATTTTCCAGAACCCCTATGGCTCGCTCAATCCACGCCAGAAGATCGGTGAAGTGCTCGGCGAACCGCTGCTCCTCAACACGAAGAAGACAGCGGCGGAACGTCGTGACCTTGCCATGCAGATGCTGATTAAGGTCGGTCTTGGCCCCGAGCACTATAACCGCTATCCGCACATGTTTTCCGGCGGACAGCGCCAGCGCATTGCCATCGCCCGCGCGCTGATGCTGAGCCCGAGCCTGCTTGTCCTCGATGAGCCCGTCTCCGCGCTCGACCTTTCTGTGCAGGCGCAGGTACTCAATCTCCTCGCCGACCTGCAGGACGAGTTCAACCTCACCTACGTCTTCATCAGCCACGACCTTTCGGTGGTGCGCTACATCGCCGACGAGGTGATGGTGATGTATTACGGCGAGGTCGTCGAGTACGGTACGCGCGACGAGGTCTTCGCCAACCCGCAGCACAGTTATACGAAGACGCTGTTTGCGGCGACGCCGAAGGCCGATGTCGAAAGCATTCGCGCCCGTATCGAGAAGAAGAAAGCGGCCGCCTGATCTCCCGCGTATGGGCCGTCATTGCGGAAAACGCGCGTGACCGCTTGCATTCGATGCCTGCTTGATGGTGACTTAACAACGCATATGAAGCAGGGAGCGATACGCATGGCCGGCAAACAGCCAATTTCCACGGCGCCCAAGGACGGAAGCAAGGTCACGGTCTTCTGGACCGACGAAGATGGCCAGGAAAACGAATCGATCGGCCAGTATCGCTCGCTCGAGCGACTGAAGGCGACGGGGGGACAGTGGGACGAGACCGATGCCGGTTGGTGGATCTTTACTGATTCCAACACGCAAAAAAAGGTCTCGCCGCAATCCTGGCAGCCAGCCGGCAAATCCCGCGATGACGAGGATCAATCCGAGGCCGAGTAAAGGCTAGTGCTTCTGGTGTCGTAGCAGCCCGCGGACGATGTCGTCGGCCGAAATCATACCGAGTATGGTGCCCTTGTCGACGACGCCGACGTCGCCGCTGTTCTTGGCGACAGCCTGCATTATTTCACGTACCGGGGTTTCCGGACGCGCCGTTGCGGCAAAAGGCCGGCTGGCCGGCCGGGTCCGGTCGAGCGGCACCATAATATCCGCCGCCGTCAGCACCCCAAGCGGGTTCATGTTGGCGACGAAATCCGCCACATAGTTATCTGCCGGGTTGAGCAGGATGTCCTGCGCCGTGCCGCACTGGATGATGCGGCCGCCCTCCATGATGGCAATGCGATTGCCGATTTTCATCGCCTCATCAAGGTCGTGGCTGACAAAAACGATGGTCTTCTTCAGGCGCGCCTGCAGGCTCAAAAGCTCATCCTGGAGCCTCGTGCGAATCAGCGGGTCGAGCGCCGAGAAGGGTTCATCCATGAGCAGGATAGGCGCGCCGGTGGCGAAGGCACGGGCGAGGCCGACGCGCTGCTGCATGCCACCGGAAAGTTCGCCGACCTTGCGCTTTGCCCAATCCTTGAGGTTCACCAGTTCGAGCTGCTGCTGGACGGCCTTGGCCCGCTCTTCCTTGGGAACGCCGGAAAGCTCCAGGCCAAAGCCGACATTTTCCTCGACCGTGCGCCAGGGGAGCAGGCCGAATTGCTGGAATACCATTGAAACGAGATGCTTGCGCAGATCCCGCAGCGTACCCTTGTCGGCTTTGCCGACATCGATGGAACGGCCATTGTTGTGCACGACGACGGAACCGCGGGAGATCGGGTTAAGTCGGTTGATCGCCCGCAGGAGCGTGGATTTGCCGGAGCCGGACAGCCCCATGAGCACCACGATCTCACCTTCCTCGATCGTGATCGAGCAATTATGCACGCCGAGCACGTGGCCGGTCTCGGCCTGGATATCCGAACGGCTCTTGCCCTTATCGGCAAGCGCGAGGGAACCGTCCGTCTTCTTGCCGAAGATAATGCAGACATTGTCGAGCGTAATCGCGGTCATTCCCCTGCCTCCTTGCCGGGACGGAAGATGCGGTCAAGCACGATAGCGACGACCACGATGACAAGCCCTGCTTCAAAGCCGAGCGCGGTATTGACCGAGTTGAGCGCGCGGACGACCGGAACGCCTAGCCCATCGGCGCCGACGAGCGCGGCAATGACGACCATGGACAACGAGAGCATGATCGTCTGGGTGAGGCCGGCCAGTATCTGCGGCATGGCATAGGGCAGTTCGATCTTCCACAGGAGTTGGCGCGACGAGGCGCCGAAGGCTTCGCCAGCTTCGATCAGATGCGTCGGCGTCGAAGAGACGCCGAGATGGGTCAGGCGAATCGGCGCCGGGAGAACGAAAATGGCGGTCGCGAGCAGGCCCGGTACCATGCCGATGCCGAAGAAGACGATGGCCGGAATGAGGTAGACGAAGGTCGGCAAGGTCTGCATGAGGTCGAGGATCGGCCGGATCGCCGCATAGAATTTGGGGCGATGGGCGGCGATAATGCCGATCGGCACGCCGATGCCCATGCACAGGATGCAGGATGAAAGGACGAGCGTCAGGGTCTCCATCGTCTCCTGCCAGTAGCCCTGGTTGAGGATGAAGAGGAAGCCAAGCGCGGTGAGGATGGTAACGCCAATGGAGCGGCGCAGCGCATAGGCGATCGCCGAAAAGATCGCGACCATGATGAGAGGATGCGGATATTTCAGGACGAACATGAGAGCGTCGATGAAGCCCTGCATCAGGATCGCGAGACCGTCGAAGAACCAGGCGAAATTGTTCGTCAGCCAATCGACGATTTGCTTGGCAGTCCTGCCAACCGGAATCTTGTCTTGCGTTAACCAGTCCAAGCGGAAGTATCCCTCTGTCGCGAAACGAATGGATGAAAGGAGCCGTCCGGCGGATGTGCCGGGCGGCCTAGCTTCTTTTCGTTGTTACAGCCGTTCCCCCGTCGGGATCGCCTGTTAGAGTCCCAAAGCCGACTTGACGGCGGGCAGACCTTCTTTGCCGTCGACGGTGGTAACGCCAGCCAGCCAGGTATCGAGAACGGCGGGATTGGCTTTCAGCCATTCCGATGCAGCCTTGGGTGCATCCTCGCCATCGTCGAGGATCTTGCCCATGATCTGGTTTTCCATCTCAAGATTGAATTTGAGATTGGTCAGCAGCTTGCCAACATTCGGGCATTCGGTCGTATAGCCCGCACGGACATTGGTGTGGACGACGGCGCCGCCAAAATCGGGACCGAATACGTCATCGCCGCCGGAAAGATAGGCGAGCTTGAAGTTCGTATTCATGGGATGCGGTTCCCAGCCAAGGAAGACGATCGGCTTCTTGCCCTTCGTGTCCTTGGCAACCTGCGCCAGCATGCCTTGCTCGGAGGATTCCGCGAGTTCGAAATCCTTCAATCCGAACTGGTCCTTGGAGATCATCCCAAGAATGAGGCGATTGCCGTCATTGCCGGGTTCTATGCCGTAGATCTTGCCGCCCAGCTTGTCCTTGAACTTGGCGATGTCCTTGAAATCCTTGAGACCTTCGTCATAGAGATATTGCGGCACGGCGAGGGTATATTTCGCGCCGGTGAGGTTCGGGCCCAGATCCTCGACGGTCTTGTTTTCGAGGTATGGCTTGATGTCGGCAGCCATTGTCGGCATCCAGTTGCCGAGGAAGACGTCCATGTCCTTCTTGCCGAGCGAGGCGTAGGTGACAGGAACGGAAAGGACCTTCGTGTCCGTGGAATAACCAAGCGCCTTGAGCACTTCGCTCGTCGCTGCGGTGGTTGCGGTAATGTCGGTCCAGCCGACGTCGGCGAAACGAACGGCCTTGCAGGAATCGGGCTCGGCGGCAAACGCGGTGCCAGCAGACAAAACAAGAGCCAGCGAAACGGTGAGTTTGGATAGTACGTTCATTGGTAGTTCTCCCTCTCCGGGTTTCTCCCGGTTGATACTTGCAAGAACCAAGCACCAAATCGGCGGCCATTCAAGCATAGGCGCGCATAAATCCGGTCAAATCGCGACAGTTGTTAAAAATCCGACAAAAGTTGCGGACAAGCTTGTGTGAGGGGTGCATGCCACCGCTCATTCCGGTTAAAGCAGGTCATGGCAAAACTCTATTTCAGCTATTCGGCAATGAATGCCGGCAAATCGACGCTGCTGCTGCAGGCTTCCTATAATTATCAAGAGCGTGGCATGCGCACGATGCTGTTTACCGCCGCGCACTATGCCGAAAACGGCGTTGGAAAAATAACGTCGCGCCTCGGCGTCAGCGCCGCTGCGGAGCTTTATCGCGAAAACGACAGGCTGTTCGAACGAATTGCCGTCGCGCACAAGGTTAGTGCCATCAGCTGCGTATTTGTCGATGAAGCGCAATTCCTGACGAAGGATCAAGTATGGCAGCTCGCGCGCGTTGCCGACCGGCTCAACATTCCGGTCATGTGTTTCGGGCTTCGCACGGATTTTCAGGGCAAGCTGTTTCCGGGCTCGTCGGAACTCCTCGCCATCGCCGACAGCCTGCGTGAAATCCGCACCATCTGCCATTGCGGCGCCAAGGCGACGATGGTTGTCCGGCGCGATCCCCAGGGTCATGCATTGACCGAAGGCGACCAGGTGGCGATCGAGAAATCCCTCTATGTTTCGCTGTGCCGCAAGCATTGGGAGGAAGAGACCGGGCGTGTATCGCCGGGCGATTTCAAGGCTGTGTAAGTGTTCAATGGCCAGTATCGGCAAGGCAAGGTATGGTCGCACATTGAGCAAGCGCGGCAGGCGCAATAACGGAGGGCACTTATGAAAATCAGCGCACGCAACCGTCTGAAAGGCAAGGTCGTAGAGGTCACCAAGGGCGCTACGACCGCCCATGTCCGCATCGACGTGGGTGGATCGGTCGTCACGGCTTCGATCACCAATGAGGCTGTCGATGAACTCGGCCTCAAGGTCGGCGACAATGCCTATGCAGTGGTCAAGGCCTCCGACGTGATGGTCGCAATCGACTAGAATTCTCTACCGCTTCTGACAATAGGGTGCCGTCGCGGCCGGATCGGTTTCGAAATCGCCGGGCTGCGGCGGTGCAATCGGCTTGAACAGCGTCCTGTCCGGCTTGATATCGAGAAGCGGTGTGCCGTCGAGGCAATCGAGCCCGCGCACTGACAGGATTGACCCGTTAACAGCTTTGAGCTTGACGATGGCCGTGCCGATAGGATTCGGCCGGACTGGCGAGCGCAATGAGAATGTGCCGTGAACCACGCCATTATTGCCAGGGCTTTGCAAGACGAGATCGCGGCGCGACCGGTCGAGCCAGTAGAGGATTTCGAGCCGCTCGAACGCTGCAACACCTTCAAGTCCGGCCGCCCAGGGCTCGAACACTTCGATAGTGCAGAGCGGCCCATCGTGGCGGCCCTGACGTGGACATGTAAGGCGAGAAGTCCACGGCGTTGAGATCCGGCCGATGAAAGCGAGGGCGGCATCAGCCGGCTCGGGCGCTCTGACCGCTACTTCATTGGCGCGAATTTCATTCTCCCGTACCATTTTTCGCTCCTAGGGCTTATCCTGCAATAATCGGTCAAATTGCGCGTCACTTAGATCGACCTGATAGAAGGCCTTGTAAAACGCTTTCGCTTCCTTGCGCAGGTCGGTCGGGAATACATCGGAATAGAGCAATTGTTCCAGCCAGATTATGCCCATCAGGCGGTTGACGCCGGGCGGCCCGTCGAACCAGCCGAAGGGTAGTGCCGGCTGGACGAAGACACGGCCGCTTTTCACTGCATTGATGCCGCTCCAGGCAGGGTTGGATCGCGCCATGGCAGCGAACTTCGGGTCCGATGCAATGATGATGTCGGGATTCCATTTGGCGACCTCTTCCGGCGTCACTTTCGTCAACCCGCCTTGCCCCTTTTCGGCGACAACATTGACCGCGCCGAGGGCGTCGAGCAACTCGAGATTGATGGAACGGGCGAGCCCGGTCTGCATTCCATCGGCGCCCCGCCCGTAATAGACCCGGGGACGGTGGTCGGCGGGAATCTTGGCGAGACCGGCGTTAAGCTTGACCAGCGTCATCCTGGCGTATTGCGCAAGTTCCGTGCCGCGTTCCGGTTCTCCGACCACCTTCCCCAACGTCTCGAAAACCTCGGGCGTCTTCGCGAGGCTTCCATCGAGGAGTATATAGGGCACGCCGGTCTCGTTCTGGATACGCGATGCGAGAGCTACATATTCCTCGCTGACATCGCCCACATCGATAATCAAATCCGGCTTGGCCTTCGTCACGATGTCGGCGCGGATCGCATTCCCTTTGCCGGTCAGCCGCCCCAGTTCTGGCAATTTCAGTGCATCCGGGAGAAGGAGCTTGCCCTCCTCGGGCGAGGGGGCGTGTACCCAGCCTGCGAGCTTCTGCGGGGCCAGCACATATAGGAGAACCGAGGCGGGCGGCCCTGCCGCCATGATGCGTTCGACGCGGGCCGGAAGTTCGACGGTGCGACCAGCTGCGTCGGTGAAGGTTTCTGCCCGTGCCGCAAGCGCGAAGCTCAGGAAAAGCAATGCCAAAAACGCTATCCGTTGCATGCGCCGATCCTCCATTCACCGAGCAATGTGTTTCAAGAAATATAACACTGGCTATATGATGCCCACCGATATATTCAGAAAAATATCTCGAACGCCTGAACTGGAGGGTTAAATGGGCATTCAACGTCGGCAATGGTTGAAATTGGCAGCGGCCGCATGTGCGGCGGCGTGGCTTGGCATGGCAGGGCCGGTTGCAACGGCACAGGCGCAGGAGAAGGTCACGGTTTTTGCTGCGGCAAGCCTGAAGAACGCCCTTGACGATATCGCCGCCGCCTGGACGAAAGAGTCCGGCAAGGAAACGGCGATTTCCTATGCGGCGAGTTCGGCGCTCGCCAAGCAGATCGAATCCGGTGCGCCGGCCGATATCTTCGTTTCGGCCGATCTCGACTGGATGGATTATGTCGCCAAGAAGAACCTGATCAAGGCGGATACGCGCAAGAACCTTCTGGGCAACCGCATCGTCCTCGTCGCTGGCAAGGACACGGCGGAACCCGTTGAAATCAAGAAAGGCTTTGATCTTGCAAAGCTTCTTGGCGATGGCCGCCTTGCAATGGGGGCGGTCGATTCCGTCCCGGCCGGCAAATACGGCAAGGAGGCGCTTGAGTCGCTTGGCGTGTGGTCGTCGGTTGAAACGAAGGTTGCCGGCGCGGAAAGCGTGCGTGCCGCGCTTCTCCTCGTATCGCGCGGCGAGGCGCCTTACGGCATCGTCTACCAGACCGATGCAGCTGCCGACAAGGAAGTGAAGATTGTGGGCACGTTCCCCGAGGACAGCCATAAGCCGATCATCTACCCGATCGCCCTCCTCGCTGAAAGCAAGAACCCGGATGCTGCGTCGCTGCTCGACTACATCAAATCGGACAAGGCAACGCCATTCTTTGAAAAGCAAGGATTTACCGTATTGAAATAACATCCTCGGACTATCCGGACCTTGCGTTCGGATAGTCCTGCAATTTGAACGGGCGAGGGGCATGCATTGGACTGGTTTGCATTAAGCAATGAAGAGTGGACTGCGGTCCACCTTACGCTGCGGATTGCTTCAGTTGCGATGCTTGCCAGCCTCATTCCCGGCATCTTCGTCGGCATCCTGCTCGCCCGCGGAAAATTCTGGGGCAAATCGATCCTCAACGGCCTCGTCCATCTGCCGCTCATCCTGCCGCCGGTCGTTACCGGCTTCATTCTCCTGATCTTGTTCGGCAGGCGTGGCCCGATCGGTACATTCCTGGCCGAATACCTTGGCATCGTCCTTTCCTTCCGCTGGACTGGCGCCGCGCTTGCCTGCGGCGTGATGGGGTTTCCCTTGATGGTGCGCAGCATCCGCCTGTCAGTCGAGGCGGTCGACCGGCGCCTGGAGGATGCCGCGGCCACGCTCGGCGCAAGCCCGGCCTGGGTGTTCCTCACCGTAACGCTGCCGCTGATCCTGCCCGGAATTATTGCCGGCATGATCCTTTCCTTTGCCAAGGCAATGGGTGAATTCGGCGCGACAATCACCTTCGTTTCAAATATCCCTGGCGAAACGCAGACGCTTTCCGCGGCGATCTATACGTTCACACAGGTGCCGGGGGGCGACGCCGCCGCATTCCGGCTGACGATGATCTCCGTCGTCATATCCATGGCCGCGCTGATGGCATCGGAATTCATGGCATATCTCGTCGGACGTCGGGTGGAATTCGAATGAGGCTGCAGTTTGAGGCGAGACAACGGCTTGGCGTCTTCGATCTCGACGTGGCCTTCGTTTCGGAAAGCGGCGTCACTGCCCTGTTCGGACGTTCGGGGTCAGGCAAGACCTCGGTGATCGGTATCATTGCGGGCCTGGCGCGTCCCACCGAGGGCAGGATCGTTTTCGATGGCGATGTTCTGCTCGATACGCAGCGTGGCATCTTCGTGCCGAAGCACAAGCGCCGCTTCGCGACGGTGTTCCAGGAAGGGAGGCTGTTTCCGCACCTTTCGGTGCTGCAAAACCTCAACTACGGTCGCTGGTTCACGCCGAAGCAGGATCGAGCAGACAATCTTGCAAAGATTGTCGACCTCCTTGGCATCGGCGGACTTCTCGACCGTCGGCCAGGAAAGCTGTCGGGCGGCGAAAAGCAGCGCGTCGCCATCGGCAGGGCGCTTTTGTCGTCGCCGCGCCTGCTTTTGATGGATGAGCCGCTTGCCGCGCTGGACGACACCCGCAAAGCCGAGATCCTGCCCTATCTCGAGGCGTTGCGTGATGAGATGAATATTCCGATCATCTATGTCAGCCATTCGGTCGCGGAAGTGGCGCGGCTTGCCGACAGGGTGATCGCGCTGAGCGAGGGCAAGGTCGCCATGGCGGGCGCCGCAACAGACGTTCTCAATGCAACCTCCGTCTCGGTTGCAGCCTCAAGGCGCGAAGCCGGCGCGGTTGTCCAAGGCAAGGTCGTGACATACGACGCTGTTCACCGGCTTGCCATCATCGGGTTCAACTCTTCCCGCCTCTATGTTTCGGGCACGGAGATTGCCGAAGGCCGATCGGTCCGCGTTCATATCCTCGCCAAGGATGTCATGCTGTCGACCATGCGGCCGGAGCATCTCAGTGCGCTGAACATCATCGAGGGGACCGTCGAAGCGATCAGCCTCGATGCAGCCGGCTCCGCCGACATCCGCATCGAATGCGATGGTGCGCCGATCCTCGCGCGCATCACGCAGCTATCCTGTGAGAGACTCGGTTTGACGATGGGGCTTCCCGTCTTTGCCATCATCAAGACAGTGGCGCTGGAGCCCTACTGATCGTCCGGCGGCGTCGTCGTCTTGCTGCGGTTGGCGTCAAGCCAATCGATGTCCTCGGCAATTGCCGAAGCGATTTTCGCCTCCATGGCATGGAAGTGCTTGAGGAGTTCTTCACCGAAGGCGGTGACGACCGCGCCGCCGCCTTGCTTGCCGCCTCGCTGCGAATCGACAACCGGGGCCGCGAACATTTTGTTCATTTCACTGACCAGCAGCCAGGCCCGCCTGTAGGACATATCCATCGATCGGCCGGCAGCCGAGATCGAACCAGTCGCTGCAATGCGCTCAAGCAATTGCATCTTCCCGCGACCGAGCCGGTCCTTATTCGGAAAGTCGATGCGAAACACCGTTTTCAGCGTCGTTTTGGAAGTCGAACCCATGTGATTGCTACCGCGCCCATGCCGCTATGCCCGCCGTTCTATAGCAAGGCCCATGGCCAGAACACCAGTGTGATAGATTACTTGTGCGTCGTCGTACATTGGTAGGGTTTTATTCACAGTGTGGCGTGTCTATATTCGCTGCTCGAGGCGGAAATTATTATTGGGAAACAAAGGAAATAATCTAATGGCGAGTTTGCAGAATTTCGATGCTGAAATCGAAAAGACGCGGTCCATGGTCAACGACATGCGGACCAAGATCGACCAGTCGAGCGTCGTTCTCGACAAGTTCGCCAAGGCAGATGAAAAGATCGGCGCATCAGATTTCGATATCGAGAACGCCCGCATCGATGATGTGCTGCGGCAGCAGAAGGTGATGGAAGGCAATATCGCTGAACTCATCATTGGTCTTGAGGATGCCACCAACGTCTTCGGCTCCGAATTCGAGAGCATGAAGGGCTATTCCGGCTGGGAAAAATTCATAGGCGTGTTTTCGAAACAGAAGATGCAGCGCATGCGTTCCGACCGCGTCCGCAACATGTCGCTTGCTGGCAACCTGCAGGAGCTTCTTGCCAAGTCCGATCGCATCGTCGGTATCCTGAAGGAGCAGAAGGGTGTGCTCGACCAGCGTTACAAGACGTCGGAGACGAGCCTCGCCTCGGTCATCGAACGGCGCAAGACGACGATCGCCAATCTCGAAGCCACGCAGAAGCGAATCGAGGAACTGAACCCGCAACTGCTCGACATCGAAAACCGCATCGCCGCGTCAACGGATCAGGGCGCACGGGCCGCGCTCGAAGGCGAGCGCTCAAAGCTTGCGACCGAGTACAATGAGCGTCAGGCGAAGGAGCAGGAACTGCTCGCCGAAAGCCAGACCCTGGAGCGCTATACCTCAATGTTCCAGACCTTCGTCGATTCGCTCAACAATCAGATCGCCGCGCAAAGCACACTCATCAACAAGTTGTCGATCGATACCGAACAGCGCATCGTCCTTTACAAGGCGCTCGAGGACTCATTGAAGACGGCGGCACAGCAGGATGTTGCGCACAAGATCAATACACTCGGCAGCAAGGTCGACACGGCGGCCGAAGAGACGATGGCCGGTGTGGGGGCCGCTGCACAAAAGCACATTGGCGACCTTCTCGAAATGCATGAAAAGAACATGGTGAGTTCGCAGGACATACAGCGGCGCAAGAAGCTCGCCGACGACGCATTCTCGCGCCGGTTCTCTGAAGTACTCAAGAAGCACAACACCGCCGACTACGTGAAGAGCTAGTCTATGGACGATAAAGCGGACATCGGGGCGGCCGAGCGCTATTTTGGCGCCATTCGCTCTGCGCTGGACGGGCTCGGCGTATTCTTGAACCAGCAGGATTCCCCGCTCTACAAGCATGACCTGGTGGCCCAGACCGTCGCGCAATACCTGCAGCGGCTGAGCGCTTCGTTCGACTGCTGGCGCAACCGGCTCGGCTTTGCCGAACGGTTCCGCATATCGCGCGCCGACAGCGGATTTCCGGTGTTTCAGAACGTTCTTGAACTTGAGAATGACAAGAAGGACGCCAAGGCAAGGCTTGCGGCAATACCACCGGCCGAGGCGCTGCGAAGTGAAATGGCGGATTTCATTCTGCGCAGTCGCGACTTTCCCCACGACCTGCAGCGTTCGATGGCGGAACGCGTTTATCTTGAGACCGTCGAAAGGGGCGAAGTTTTCTCACCCTTCCTTTTGCCCGAAACCATCCGTGTTTCCGTCAATCCGAAGACGATGCGACCGTTCTATGTCGTGCATTGGGGCGCCTTCGACGGTGCTTCAAACCTGCCGCTCGTCTATATGGCGGTTATCGAGGATTCCTCCGAGGATATGGTCGAGGCGCTCGTCGGGAAGGACGGCAAGCTCAATCCTGCTGTGAAGATTCCGCTTCCTGTCGGCGGCCTGCTTAATCCGGTCCTGGCGCGCCGCTTCGATGATTTCGCGGCCAGGAATTCTGCCTATTCGCTTTCGCCGGTGACGATTGCGACCAGCCTCGATCAGGACTTTCCCGAGCTTCACCCCAAGCAGTTGCGCCGTTTCGTGCTCGGCCCGTTTTATACGGCCGGTATTACCGAGCACAATCAGAAGGTTGCCGATGTGCTGGGCAGTGTGCGCCGCCCGGAAGACGCGTGGCTCCTCACCTGGACATTGCAGGAGGTATTTTCGGTTGCCGAGAAGCCGGGCAAACGCGGGCTCTGGTCGTCGGAACCGGCGCGCGAGGAATTCCACATCAATACCGACGATCTGGAAGCCACGCGCCAGGGCGTCAGCCATTATGAACAGCATGCGCTGGTGCCGCACGAAGCATATCAGGCGCTTTATGCGTCCGGCGAAGCATCGCGCATATTCACGGGGTTCCAGACGCATATCCTGTCCAACGGCCAGGTGATAAGCGGCATCTAGATGCCCGGATTTTGCCGGCAGGCGATGCCGCATTTGAGGAGACGGCCATGGATATCGGTCTGACGACCATCAGCGAACAGGACATTGCCCGGCATCTGGCGGTGGCGCAGGCTATGGTGACGCGTTTTGTCTCTCTTGATACTGGCGAGGGCAAAGCCGGCACCGAAATCGCCGGAACGGGCCGACGTTTCGTTCCTACCATTTCGACCGGTGGTCTGCGGAAGACGCGCGAAGTGGAATTGGCAAAGTCGATCCAGTCCGTTCGACCCGACGACCCGATGCTGTCGATCGCGCAGCATACATTGCTGTTTCGCGCCCGCCAAGGTGTCGCCGTCGCGCTTGCGGTTGCCGATATCTTCGGGCGTCAGAGCGATCTTGAGAGCCTTGGTGCCCGCAATGCGTCAGCACCACTGCAGGGCGAGGAGGCGAGCCGCTTCAAGCGGCTTTTGTCGGCTGCGGCTTACGTTGCGGCTTTTACACTTGCGGCCTACCTTGCGCAGTTTGTCGAATCCGATGCGGAACCCGTCAGCGATATTGCCGAACCCGATTTCAATTTCGATACGGCGCAGGATGCGCTGAAATCGGTAATTGCCGGGCTCGACAGGACGATCTCCGGCGCCAGGGACGAACAGGCCATGCTCTCACGAGCCAAGGCGTTCGCTGCGCAGTCGATCGAAGGGCTGCTGCGTCGCAAGGCGCGCTTCGATGGCCTGGGCAATTTCGAGAACACACATTTGCGGCTGGACAGCGATGATTTCACGCTGGACGGTTTCGACGTTGCGCCATCGAAGAAGCGCACGCCGCTGACGATGACTTTCAAGAAACCCGATGAAGTCGTCGGTAATCACATCGCCAAGTTCCAGGCGCTGAAACTGTCAAAAATGCTGATGGCCTATGATTTCGACCGGCAGCTCAATCCCTTTGTCGAGCTTGGCGGATTTCTCTTCACTTTCATCGGCGACGGCGCGCCGGGAACGGGCAAGACGACGCTCATCCAGATGATTGCCGGCCTCGTCAATGATTACTGCCAGGTCGCGGGCTATCCCTTCCATTATGAGAATTTCGGCGTCGACCAGATTTCGTCCTATCAGGGCAAGTCGGGCCAGAACTGCAAGCAGTTCGTCACCAATGTGCTCAACCCGCGCGCCATCGGCTTCGGGACGATCGATGATATCGACCAGGTGGCGGCAAAGCGCTCCGACGATCGCGCCTCGTCCGGCCAGCACGAAATCACCGGTGTTTTGATGGAGGCATTTTCCGGCGCCTCGACCGTTGTGCGGGGCAATTGCGCGTTCGGTATGTTTTCCAACTACCCCGAGAATGTCGACGATGCGCTGCGCCAGCGGGCAGGTGCCCGGTGGCTGGTGGACGGCCCACAATCCCGCGACGACTATATCGACATTTTTGCGCTGCTCGCCGGCAAGAATCATAAGATTCCGCTAGGCGACCACAAGCTCTTTGAGGCACAGCAGATCGAACGCGCTGTCGAGACCGCCTATGATCAACTTTCGGAGCCACAGGAGGACGGGCTTCGCTCTGTATATGACCGCTTCATTGCCGAAAACGGTGCGCCGGAGACCCTCGCCGATATCGGCACTTACCTTCATATGATCAAGGAGCGCGAACCGCGCTTTACCGGCCGCGCCATCAAGAATGTCACCGATGCCATCAAGATGCGGGCGATGGATGTCGAGTTACCTGACGAATGGTTCGAGAAACCCGAAACCTTCATGCACAAGGGTTATGACGAGAAGAAAGCGATGATCGAGGAATTGCGTAAGCCGTTCACGATGGAAATGGTGCTGCAGGAAACCAACCGCTATGCGGATTCCGAGTTCCGCTACGCCGACAAGTCCGATGATGCTGCCGTGGAAAAAATGGTCCGCGACGCGAGGCTGCGGGAGCGAGCGGTGCGCGAAGTCGAGACCTTGAAGGCGAAAGGACAGTGGGATGTTTAGTCTCGCGTCGCTTTCAGGCAAAGCCGATCACCCCACTTGTGGGGAAGATGCCCGGCAGCGCAGGGGGGTATGATCGGTGGATCTGCTCTACGAAAACGAACTGATCTATGGCCGCCTGCTTAACGTAGACCATCCGCATCTGATCGAACGCTACAATCGCGCGCTCGCAGCCTTTGGTTTTGCCGCAACGCAGCTCAGTGCCTTCAATATCGACCGCACCGGGTTCTCGCCGGAAATTGCCGCTGAACTGAAGGACCCGTCCTATCTCGATCCGAACGGCGTCAATCGCCGCTTCATCATCCTTACGCCGGCGCAGGCCGACCTTCCAGTCGTCCACACCCAGTTCTCCAACACATCGCAGTTGATGTATGAGTTCTTTTCGAACAATGCCCGCGCCATCAATGCGCTGACGATCAAGGACGTCATCTACGGGGAGATCGAAGACTCGGTGTCGGTGGTCAACGATATCGAGGATTTGCTTTCGATCAATCAGGTGGAATTCCGGGTGCTTTCGGCCGAAAATGTCATGGGCCAGGCAGCGGAACTGCGGCTGCTCGTCGACCGGCTGCAGAACGAGCCGGACGCATGGCGCGACGATGCCATGATCACGCGCATGGTATCGCTTGCCAAGGTCACTGGAGACATACGCGAGAACTCGCTCGTGCCCGACAAGGTGATCTTCCGCCACCGTGCCTATTGGACCAGCCATTTCGGCGGCACATATGTCTTCGTCGATGACAACACTACGACCGTCATCGGCGATCCCTCGGCACCCGGCTTTCGCCGTTCGCGCCCTTGGCAAGTGAACTATATCTCGATCCGGGATGCCGAAGCGGTTTTCCAGTTTCTCGCAACGTCCTCACGTCTTGAATTGCCGCGCGCATCCTGGATCGAACAGTCCGGATACCTCGAAAATCGCGGTGAGATGGTCATCCGCCATCTCATCCAGACGCCGGAACCCGACCGCGACTTGCGCAACATCGACCATATCTGGCTGCAGACCTGGATCCACGCCAATGCCGCTTCAATCAATCATGACGGCATCTGGCCGTTCCTCAATGCCGCCAAGCGCGAGATCAGCCAGACCGGCCAGCTCAACATGGCGGAGATCGAGCCGAAGCGACGGTTCCTCGTCGTACGTGCCGCACCGCGCCACGCCGACGCCTGGCTCGTCAATCAGTTGATCAGCGATTTCGTCCCCTTTGATTTCCTCGCCCGCTATGTCTTCAACAAGCCCGGGTTCTATGCCGACTACCAAACGTGGAACCCGGCCTATCAGGAGCACGTCGTCGACATACTCAAGGCGAAGTATCTCAAGGACAAGGAAGGGTTGCGAAAGAAGATGTACGGGTTGTCGTAGTTTTGTAAATGAGACGATCACCTGCCTCATGGCAACGGTGTTAATTCGCAACGCAACATTGTCCGCACCTTCAAAACCGCCTATGTGAGAAGCCTGAGGGGCTGGACAAACGGCTCTATGGACTTGAACAGTAACGAGGAAACAGGATGCTCGAGCCCGTGATCAATTTTTTCAGCCGTTTGTTTTATTATATCGGGCGTGGGATCGGTTTTCTGATCGGTCTTATACTCTGGCCCTTCATCTGGATCGGCAAATGGTATGGTCAGCGCGGCCTCATTCTAAAGGCTGTGCTTGGCGTTCTGGTCCTGGTCTGGTTGGGTCTCTACGGCTATTTCTTCTACAACACGCAGGTCTGGACCAATTTCAATCCCGACTACGTCAATGTCTATGATTTCAAGAGCCGCAACGTCCCCGCGGGCGAGCCGATAGCGCAGGCGGCTGCAACCGGCGCAAAGACATGCGCACGTTCGGCAATCGTCGAAGTGACGGCCGATCTGACCGACTTCAACGTGAACCAGAATGGATGGATATCATCCATGCTGCTCTATAAGCTCGGCTTTTTCGGCAAGGATTGGGACGACACGCCCTTCATGGACAACAAGGCGTCGTTCCAGCGCGGCATCAACAATGCGGTGCGGCGTACCGCGGTCGAACTCGTCGATACGCTCGGTCGTATCCGCGGCACGTCGCAGATCGATGCAGACCTGCAGAAGGCCCGCGGCAACCTGCAGTTTGCGGAAGATTCCTGGTACTTCGGCCTCAATCCATTCGGTCCGAAGACGCCGACGCCGAGCTATTATCGCTCGGCCGTGCGCGACCTGCGCACGTTCAACGCCAAGCTTGAGAGTTGCAACGCCATCTTCGATGCCCGCGCCGACAATCTTATCCAGTTCATCGACCGCATCGCCAACGACATCGGCGGAACTTCCGCCATTCTCAAGGACAGATCCGAAAACAATAATTACGGCTGGTTCGATTTCCGCGCCGACGACCGCTTCTGGTTCGCCTACGGGCAGCTCTATGCCTATTACGGTCTCATGAACGCGGCGCAGGTCGACTTCAACCAGGTTCTGCAGGAAAAGCATCTGGCACCGCTTTGGGACGGCATGGACGGACAATTGCGTTCGGCGCTCAACATCAAGCCGTGGATCATCGCCAATGGAAGCGAGGGCGGCTGGCTGTTGCCGAACCATCTGACGACGATGGGCTTCTACATCCTGCGGGTGCGTTCAAACCTTATCGACATAAAGCAGGTGCTGCAGCAGTAGTGGACTTGGCTTGGTAAATTGCTATATTTGATGCTGGAGTGAGGGCGAGCTTTCGCCCACCCTCTTTCCTGGTTAGTTGAATTGGATCCGGATGGTCACTTGCCAGCGATTCCGGATCCTTTTCACGACCAGGGTGATGCTAAACGGCAAACTCCGCATGAGCATACACCTCCAAGTTTGATGGCAAGGCTGTTGCCTCAGTCGGAAAAGCCTATCCTGTCCGATACGCCGCTGGCCCGGCGCGGGTGCTTCTGCCTTCAACTCTCAAGTCATGGAGCAAATCGTCCGCGTTCACCACGCATGCACGGTTGTGCGTCGTGAGGTGGGCAGTTGAGGGGTCAGACTGGCAAGGCCGACGATTCCTTCACCTCTTCCATGACCGCGTAGGTGTGCGTTTCGCGCACTCCAGGCAAGGAAAGAAGGGCATCGGACAGAAACCGCCGGTAGTGCTCCATGTCGGCGACGCGGGCCTTGATCAAGTAATCGAAGCCGCCGGCGACCATATGGCACTCCATTACATCGGGGTTGCGGCGCGTGGCTGCGGCAAAGGTAGCAAATACGTCCGGCGTCGTGCGGTCGAGCTTGATTTCGACAAAGACCAGCATTGCGCGGTCGAGCTTTTTGGGCGACAATTTTGCCGTATAGCCAAGGATATAGCCATCGCGAGTCAGGCGCTTTACCCGTTCGGTTGTGGCCGTTTGCGAAAGGCTGATACGCTCGGAAAGTTCAGTGTTGGAAAGGCGGCCGTCCTTCTGCAACTCGCGCAAGATCCTGCGATCCAGGCTATCCAGATTCTTCATCACTAAATTATACCTCTTTTTTGGTCTTTTTCATCAAATATGTGTCACTCATTGGTGAGAATGACCAAGTAGAATAGATTATATGGGAAAAATCAATAAGGGGACCGTGATGACCGTTCAAATGCCCACAACCGATGATTTTTCCGCGCCCTACGCGGTCGACGACCAGGAACTCGTCGCCAGCCTTCTGAAGACGATTGCGCTGCCGGAGGATGTTAACCGCCGTATCGACGCACGCGCCAGCAGATACATCGCCACCATCCGCAAGGAAGCGCGCGGCATTGGCGGCGTCGAGGATTTCCTGCGCGAATACGGCCTGTCGACCCGCGAGGGGCTGGCATTGATGGTGCTCGCCGAAGCGCTGCTAAGGGTCCCCGACGCCGCGACGCAGGACAAGTTGATTGAAGACAAGCTCAAGCAGGGCCATTGGTCCGAACACGAGCCGAGCGGCGACACCTGGTTTGTCTCGGCGTCCGCCTGGGCGCTGGGTCTCTCCGCCAAGGTCATCAAGCCGGGTGAGACGCCGGAAGGCGTCATCTCATCGCTGGTCAAGCGCATAGGCCTGCCGACTGTTCGTACCGCAACGAAGCAAGCGATGCGCTATCTCGGCCACCATTTCGTTCTCGGCGAGACAATCAAGGATGCCCTCAAACGCGCCAGCACCAACGAGGCGAAGGGCTACCGCCACTCGTTCGACATGCTGGGCGAAGGCGCGCGCACCCGGAAAGACGCACGCGGCTATTTCAAGTCATATGCCGATGCGATCGACGCCATCGGCCGCGCGACCGGCAACAAGAAGCTTCCCGACCGCATGGGAATCTCGGTCAAGCTTTCCGCGCTGCACCCGCGCTACCTCGCCACACATCACGACCAGGTCATGGCCGAACTCGTGCCTGACCTGCTGGCGCTGGCGCAAAAGGCGAAGTCCTACGATCTGAATTTCACTGTCGACGCCGAAGAAGCTGACCGGCTCGAACTTTCGCTTGATGTGATCGACCGGGTTTTCGGGGATCCCTCTCTCGCAGGCTGGGACGGATTCGGGCTCGCCATCCAGGCCTACCAGAAGCGGGCGCTCGACGTTATCGAGCATGTAGATCGCCTCGCGGCCCGGCACGGCCGCAAGATGATGGTGCGCCTGGTCAAGGGCGCCTATTGGGATACGGAGGTCAAGCGTGCGCAGGAACGTGGGCTCGCCGACTATCCGGTGTTTACGCGCAAGCCGGCGACAGACGCGTCTTATCTTGCCTGCGCCAAGCGTATGCTGGCGGCACGACCGCGGCTCTTCCCGCAATTTGCTACCCATAATGCACTGACAGTCGCGATGATCCTGGAAATGGCCGGTGACGACAAGACCGGTTTCGAGTTCCAGCGCCTGCACGGAATGGGTGAAAGCCTTTATAAGCAGATAACCGAAAAGGGCGACAAGATCGCCTGCCGGATCTACGCGCCGGTTGGTGGCTATCGTGATCTCCTTGCCTATCTTGTGCGCCGCCTCCTCGAGAATGGTGCCAACTCTTCCTTCGTTTCGGTCGTGGGCGACAATGACATTCCGATTGCCGATCTCCTCGTCCGTCCCGCAGAGAAGCTCAATGACGGCAAGGGCTACCGGCATCCCAACATTCCGTTGCCGCCGAAAATCTATGGCAAGCGCGCCAATTCGGCCGGCGTCGAACTTGGCGTGCGCACGGAACTTGCGGCGCTTCTCGGCGGGATCGCCAAGGCGTCGCGCCCGGTAAACGCCGTTCCGCTGATCGTTGGGTTGAAGCCTTCGGGCAAGCCGCAGGATGTGATCTCGCCCGTCAACGGCGCGAAGGTCGGCTCGGTCGTGTTTGCCACCGCAGAAGAGGCCGGAAAAGCTGTTACGATTGCGCGCAAGGGTTTTTCCGCATGGTCGCGAGTTGCTGTCGATGCACGCGCGAAGATGCTGGAGCGGGCCGGCGACCTGCTTGAGGACAACCGGGATCACCTGCTCGATCTGCTTTCGCGCGAGGCAGGCAAGACGATCGATGACGGCATTGCCGAAATTCGCGAGGCAGTGGATTTCTGCCGCTACTATGCCGCCGAGGCGCGCCGGCAATTCGGTGCCGACAAGGTCATGCCGGGACCGACCGGCGAAGACAACAAGCTTCGTCATCGCGGCCGGGGGGCGTTCGTCTGTATCAGCCCGTGGAATTTCCCGCTGGCGATCTTCCTCGGCCAGGTAACCGCAGCGCTGGCTGCGGGCAATACTGTCATTGCCAAGCCTGCCGAGCAGACGCCGCTGATCGCCTATGAGGCAGTTCGCATCCTGCACGAAGCCGGCGTGCCAAAGGACGCCGTGCTCTATGTCCCGGGCGATGGCTCGGTCGGCGCGGCCTTGACCTCGCACGCCGAGATTGCCGGCGTTGCGTTTACGGGTTCGACCGACACAGCCTGGGCAATCAACCGCGCCCTTGCTGCGAAGAAGGGACCGATCGTTCCGCTCATCGCCGAGACCGGCGGGCTCAATGCCATGATCGTCGACGCCACGGCCCTGTCGGAGCAGGTCACGGACGATGTGGTGATGTCGGCTTTCCGGTCGGCCGGCCAGCGGTGTTCGGCACTGCGCATCCTCTATCTCCAGGAGGACATCGCCGACAATATGCTCGAGATGATCGAGGGTGCAGCCAAGGAGCTTACCGTTGGCGATCCGTCTTTGCCTTCGACGGATATCGGGCCGATTATCGACGACGACCAGCGCAAGATGCTGCGCGATCACATAGCGGCCATGCGCAAGAGCCAGAAGGTGCATTATGCCGGCGACGCCCCGAATGACGGGCTGTTCTTTGCGCCGCATATTGTCGAGCTCGATCGGCCGGAAGTGCTGGAGCGAGAGGTTTTCGGACCTGTGCTCCACGTCGTGCGCTGGAAGGCCAAGGACCTCGACAGGGTGCTCGACCAGATTGCGTCGACCGGCTATGGCCTGACCTTCGGCTTGCACACCCGCATCGAGTCCACCGTGAACAAGGTCGTGGATCGGCTCGACGTCGGCAACGTCTACGTGAATCGCAACACGATCGGCGCCGTCGTCGGTACGCAGCCTTTCGGCGGGTCGGGTCTCTCCGGTACCGGGCCAAAGGCTGGCGGGCCCGCCTATCTCGCACGTTTTGCGCTTGAGCAGGTCGTTTCCGTCAATACTGCCGCGGCCGGCGGCAATGCCAGCCTGATCGCCATGGGCGAATAGGCAGCGGCAAAATCGATGCCAATGGGGATAGTACGATCGGACTATCCCCATTTTCTTCCCGGAATGCTATTTGATGAATAGCAATATGGGGGGAATGCGATGACTGTCGTCAAATCCGATATTGAGATTGCCCGTCACGCGGCAAAAAAGCCGGTCGTGGAAATCGGTGCGAAGATCGGCATTCCACCCGAGCACCTCGCTCCCTACGGCTATGACAAGGCCAAGCTTTCAGCAGAATTCATTCGCTCCAAGCGGGGGGACAGGAATGGCAAGCTCATTCTTGTAACGGCCGTCAGTCCGACACCCGCAGGCGAGGGCAAGACCACGACGACAGTCGGGCTCGGCGACGGTTTGAACCGCGTCGGCAAGAAGGCGATCGTCTGTATCCGCGAAGCGTCGCTCGGCCCTTGTTTTGGCACCAAGGGAGGTGCGGCAGGCGGCGGCTATGCGCAGGTCATTCCAATGGAAGACATAAACCTGCACTTTACCGGCGATTTCCATGCGATCACCGCTGCGCATAACCTCCTCGCGGCAATGATCGATAATCATGTCTATTGGGGCAACGAGCTTAATCTCGATACGCGCCGCATCACCTGGCGTCGGGTGATGGACATGAACGACCGCGCCCTGCGCGACATTGCGACATCGCTCGGCGGTGTCGCCAACGGGTTTCCGCGCGAGTCCGGCTTCGATATCACGGTCGCCTCGGAGGTCATGGCCATTCTCTGCCTCGCCACCGACCTTGCTGATCTCGAACAGCGCCTCGGCGAGATCATCATCGGCTATCGCTTTAACAAGACGCCGGTCTATGCGCGCGACCTTCAGGCGGACAAGGCCATGGCCGTGCTTCTGAAAGATGCGATGCAGCCAAACCTCGTGCAAACGCTGGAGAACAACCCCGCTTTCGTGCACGGCGGCCCCTTTGCCAATATCGCCCATGGTTGCAACTCGGTCGTCGCGACGACGACGGCTTTGAAGCTTGCCGATTATGTGGTGACCGAAGCGGGTTTTGGTGCCGATCTCGGGGCCGAGAAATTCTTTGATATCAAGTGCCGCAAGGCCGGCTTGAAACCTGCTGCCGCCGTCATTGTCGCAACCGTCCGGGCGATGAAAATGCATGGCGGCATTGCCCGCGAGGATCTCGGCCGGGAAAACATCGCAGCCGTAAAGGCTGGGTGTGCCAATCTCGGCCGTCATATGGAGAATGTCAGGCAATTCGGGGTGCCCGTCGTTGTCGCCATCAATCATTTCACCGCCGATACGCAAGGCGAGATCGATGCACTGAAGGCCTTCGTCGCCGCCCACGGCGCTGAAGCCGTGCTTTGCCGCCACTGGGCCGAAGGCTCGGCCGGCATCGAGGAACTCGCGCACAAGGTCGTCGCACTTGCAGAAAGCGGATCGGCGCAGTTCTCGCCGCTCTACGAGGATGAACTCCCGCTGTTCGACAAGATCGAAACCATTGTCAAACGCATTTACCGGGGTGCCGAGGCCGATGCCGATTCGAGCGTGCGCGACCAACTCCGGCAATGGGAAGATGTGGGCTATGGCAATCTGCCGGTGTGCATGGCCAAGACCCAATACTCCTTTTCAACCAATCCGCATCTCAGGGGCGCGCCGGTCAATCACGTGGTGCATGTACGCGAGGTCCGCCTTGCTGCCGGCGCCGGCTTCGTCGTCGCCATCTGCGGTGAGATCATGACCATGCCGGGATTGCCGAAATCGCCCTCCGCCGAACGTATCCATCTCAATGAAGACGGATTGATCGAGGGGCTCTTCTGATAATCCGCGAAAGCCCTCGCGTTTTTGCAGTTGCAAGCAGCCTCGGCTGCCGCTAACAATCAGCGCATGAATACGCACGTTAACAACACTGGTTGGTGGTGGCTCCGCTCTTAGCGGCCGCACAGCCTTTTGCATGCGTAAAGGGAACAGGGCCGCAACGGGTTTTCCGGGCGGCCTTTTTGTTTATCGCCAGAAGCCCCCAAGGCCAAATGCAACGAGACGGAGAACAAGATGCATAGAATTGAGGGCGACGTCGAAATCTTCGACACCAAAGGCGGCATAACAATTTCGCGCCAGCGCATCGGCACGGCCTACGCCAGCGCCATCGATAGCTACGTGGATGCCCTGGACGAGCGCCGCGGCGCGGTGTTTTCGTCCAACTACGAGTATCCCGGGCGCTACACACGTTGGGATACGGCGATCGTCGATCCGCCCGTTGTCATCACCTCGAATGGCCGGCATATGACCATCGAGGCGCTGAACAAGCGCGGCGAGGTCCTGCTCGTTGCCATCGGCAAGACCGTTGCGGCACTGGAAGAGGTATCGGTCGCTGCCACAAGTGCCACAAAGATAGAACTTGAGATAGCGCTGCCGACCCGTCACTTCACGGAGGAAGAGCGCTCGCGCATTCCGTCAGTCTTTACGGTGCTGCGTGCCATCGTCGGCCTCTTCTTCACCGATGATGACGCAAGCCTCGGACTTTACGGCGCTTTCGGCTATGATCTCGCCTTCCAGTTCGATCCGGTCCAGTACAAGCTGAAACGGCCTGACGACCAGCGCGACATCGTGCTTTATCTTCCGGACGAGATTCTGGTTGTCGACCACCATGCGGCCAAGGCATGGCTCGATCGTTACGACTACGCCTTTGACGATTTTTCGACCGAAGGCTTGTCCCGCGAAACCGAGTCAAAGCCGTTCAAGCCGACCGCCACGATACCGGGCCGGGGCGATCACAATCCGGGCGACTATGCCGAACTCGTAAAAAAGGCCAAGGAGAGCTTCAAGCGCGGCGACCTGTTCGAGGTAGTGCCGGGCCAGACATTCTATGAACGCTGCGAAACCTCGCCGTCGGTCATTTCGCGGCGTCTGAAGGCCATCAACCCGTCGCCCTATTCGTTCTATATCAACCTCGGCGACAACGAGTATCTGGTCGGTGCTTCGCCCGAAATGTTCGTGCGCGTCGTTGGTCGCCGCATCGAGACCTGCCCGATATCGGGTACGATAAAGCGCGGCGAGGATGCGATTGCCGATTCCGAGCAGATCATCAAGTTGCTCAACTCGAAGAAGGACGAGTCCGAGCTGACCATGTGTTCGGACGTCGACCGGAACGACAAGAGCCGCGTGTGCGAGCCGGGGTCGGTCCGCGTCATCGGCCGTCGCCAGATCGAGATGTATTCCCGCCTCATTCATACGGTCGACCACATCGAGGGTCGTCTGCGCGAGGATATGGATGCGTTCGACGGGTTCCTCTCGCATGCCTGGGCGGTAACTGTTACCGGAGCGCCAAAACTCTGGGCAATGCGCTTTATAGAAGAAAACGAGCGCAGCCCGCGCGCGTGGTATGGCGGGGCCATCGGCATGGTCAGCTTCAACGGCGACATGAATACGGGCCTGACGCTGCGCACCATTCGCATCAAGGATGGCATTGCGCAGGTTCGCGCCGGCGCAACCCTGCTTTTCGATTCCATTCCCGAGGAAGAGGAGGCCGAGACCGAACTCAAGGCCTCGGCGATGATCGCTGCGGTGCGGGATGCGCACAAGACCAACATTCTTGCCGAAGAGCGCGCCGTGGCGCGCGTGGGTGAGGGCCTGCAGATCCTGCTCGTCGATCACGAGGATTCCTTCGTGCACACATTGGCGAATTATTTCCGCCAGACCGGGGCAACCGTGACCACGGTTCGAACGCCGGTTCCGGATGAGATTTTCGACCGGATCAGGCCTGATCTCGTCGTGCTCTCGCCCGGGCCTGGCACGCCGGAGGATTTCGACTGCAAGGCGACGATCAAGAAGGCGCGCAAACGTGAGCTGCCGATTTTCGGCGTCTGCCTAGGCCTTCAGGCGTTGGCAGAAGCCTATGGCGGTACGTTGCGACAGTTGCACGTGCCGATGCATGGCAAGCCCTCGCGCATTCGCATTACCAAGCCGGGCAAGGTGTTCTCGGGCCTTCCGAAGGAAGTGACGGTCGGCCGTTATCATTCGATCTTTGCCGATCCGGTCCGTCTTCCGGACGAATTCGTCGTCACGGCGGAAACGGAGGATGGTGTTATCATGGCGTTCGAGCACAAGAGCGAACCCATTGCAGCGGTGCAATTCCATCCCGAATCCATCATGACACTCGGCCACAATGCTGGTATGCGCATGATCGAGAATGTCGTGGCGCATCTGCCGCGACGCGCCAAGGAACGCGCTGCCTGATACGGGCAGCGAAGCAACGAGCAGCTTGAGCATGAGCCAAGAAACTACAGTTCAGCGACTGGCGTTCTGGTCGATCATCATCGGCTGCACTGTGCTGGCGTTGAAGTACGTCGCTTACCACGTGACCGGCTCTGTCGCGCTTTATTCCGATGCGCTCGAATCGATCGTAAACGTCGTTGCGGCCCTGGCGGCCTGGTGGGCGATCCGCGTCAGCCATATCCCTGCCGACCGGAATCACCCTTACGGTCATCACAAGGCCGAGTATTTCTCGGCTGTGCTCGAAGGCGCACTGATCATCGTGGCTGCACTCTTGATCCTGCGCGAGGTCTGGTTCGCATGGCAGACGCCGAAGACGCTCGACCAGCCGTGGCTCGGTCTTGCCATCAACGGCGGCGCGTCTGCCATCAACGCCATTTGGGCGACCGTTCTCATCAATCGCGGACGTATCGCGAAGTCGCCGGCGCTCCTTGCCGATGGCAAGCATCTGATGACCGACGTCGTCACGTCGGTCGGTGTTTTCGCTGGCCTGGTGGGTGCAGTTCTCACCGGCTGGACAATCCTCGACCCGCTCCTTGCCGTGATCGTCGCGGTCAATATCCTGTTCCAGGGCTGGAATGTCATCGGCAATTCGGTGCAGGGGCTTATGGATATGGGTGTTGCGACCGAAGAGACGATCCAGATCCGCGACGTCATTTCTGCCAATGCCGGCGGCGCACTTGAAGTCCATGACCTGAAGACCCGCGTTGCCGGTCGGGTAACGTTCATCGAGTTTCATCTCGTGGTCGATGCCAAGATGAGCGTCGGCGACGCTCACGTGATCTGCGACCGGATCGAGAATGCCTTGATGGAACAGATCCCCGAGGCCAGCGTCGTCATTCATGTTGAACCCGAGGACGAAGCCAAGCTGCCAATCGGAACGGCCGCCGTCCCCTTTGCCTGATATTTCCATCCCTTTGCAGGAGCGTTTCGATGAACGACAGTCCCGTGCGCATGAAGTCGGTCGAACTCCTTTCCGATAACTGGGGCACATTGAAAAAATATACCTACGACATGGCGCGGCGCGACGGGCGCATCGAAGAGCACAAGCGCGAAGTCTATGATCGCGGCAATGGCGCGGTGGTGCTGCCCTATGATCCATCGCGTGGGACGGTGCTGCTCACCCGGCAGTTTCGCCTGCCAGCCTATGTGACGGGACACGATCCGATGCTGATCGAAGCCTGCGCCGGGCTTCTCGACGACAATGATGCTGAGACGACCGCGCGCAAGGAAACCGAAGAGGAACTCGGCTATCGCCTGCGCGACATCGAGCGTGTCTTCGACGTGTTCATGAGCCCTGGCAGCGTTACCGAGCGGCTGGTCTTCTTCGTCGCCGTCTACGACGCTTCGGACCGCATCTCCGATGGCGGCGGGCACGAGGGCGAAGGGGAGGACATCGAAGTTCTGGAGATGACCCTCGACGATGCGCTTGCCCGGGTGGAGCGCCATGAGATCGTCGATGCCAACACCGTCATGCTGCTCCAGCATGTCAAGCTCAGGGGCTTGATCGACTGAATTGCCGGAAACCGATGCGCGACCGCAACAAAATGTAACGGACTGTTTCAGTTCGTCATGATTTCGTTACAAATATGTTGACATAGAGCAGGTGCTTGGGCGAGTGATTGCCCAGCAATGCGAATTCATCTTGATGCGACGCAGGGGCGTACATCAGGGGACATAAATTGGCGGGACGCATCAATTCCAGTTTCTGAGAATCGAGCGCCAATAGGCATGGCAGCGCCCAGCGGACGACCGCGGCTGTTTACAATCTTGGTTAACCTTTAACTTTTAGGATTAACTTATGGGTAAACCGTATCTCTACGCACTCATCGCAGGCCTTTCACTTGTTGCTGCGGCCCAATCGGCGCACGCAATCGGGATAGCGGATTGTGAGAAACCGCAATCCGGCAAGGCCGAGGTGCGTTCGAACGCGGTTGATCCGACGCCCGACATCGATAAGAATACCGCTGCCGATGCCTGCTCGCAAAAAGGCAAGGCCATGCCAGCGATGCAGATCAAGGCGACGCCGGTCAATACGCTCACAACAGGTGGGGCCACGATCTTGAACAAGGCGATCAAGGGTGAAATCATTCCGCAAAGCGACGGTATGCTTCATGCCGATCTTCCATTCAAATACCGCATCTATCGTCCCGACGCGCCGAACGGCGATACGCTTGTGCTTCTCCATGGTTCTGGGCAGGATGAAACGAGCCTCGTTTCCTTCGGCGCCAAGATCGCGCCGAATGCTTTGCTCCTCGCCGTGCGCGGGCGTGTGGTGCAGGACGGTTCCAACCGATGGTATCGCCGTCTCACCCCGATCAGCTTCGACCAGAAGGATATCCGTTCCGAGGCGAAGGCCTTTGCCGATTTCTTCAAGCAGGCGGCGCTGCAATACAAGATCGATCCGAAGCGCACGACTTTCCTCGGCTATTCCAACGGCGCGAACCTCGTCAACGCGGTGATGATGCTTTATCCGGACATCGTCAAACAGGCCGTGCTGTTGCGCTCGATGCCGGTTCTGACTGGATCGACCGAGGCGAACCTTGCCAACGCCCGTGTCCTGACGGTTTCGGGCGCCACGGACCAGCTTTATGCGCCTTATGCGCCGGCGCTCGAAGACATGCTGCGCTCGCACGGCGCCCGCGTCGAAGCCCGTTCGATCAAGTCCGATCATGGCCTCGGCAAGGAAGACGTCAAGGTCGTCAGCGAATGGCTCTCCGGCATGACGGCCCAGCTTAAAAAGAACTGATCCGCTCGAAACTCATCCTTGCATCTGGCCAGACAGTCGTTTATTTGTCTGGCCCATGAGAACGCGCCCGACCCACAAGTCCTTCGCCTTGTCCGCTTTTGCGGGCTTGACGAATCGCGCCTTCCTCCTTCCGCTTCTCCTCGACCTTATCGGCGACCGCCGGGCTCGTTGAGAGGAGCGTCCGGCGGTCGAAAGTGCCGCCAGGCTTCTGCTCCTTACCCTTTACAAGTCCGATGTAACGCTTAAAAAAGTGCCGAGATCGCTTGAAACTGTCGCGTATCCGGCCGGAAACGAGAAGCACAATGACCGATATGATCGCTCCGAGGAAACCGACCGCCGGCATGCCCAGTGCCGGCAACAAGTACGAACCCTATCCGTTCGTTGAACTCGCAAACAGGCAGTGGCCGTCGAAACGTATTGAAAAGGCGCCGATCTGGTGCTCTGTCGATCTGCGCGACGGCAACCAGGCGCTGGTCGACCCCATGGGCCATGACCGCAAGGTGCGTATGTTCGCGCTGTTGCTCGACATGGGCTTCAAGGAAATCGAAATCGGGTTCCCCTCCGCGTCCCAGACCGACTTTGATTTTGCCCGCTGGTGTGTCGAGGAGGGCAATGCTTCCGACGATGTATCGCTGCAGGTGCTGGTCCAGTGCCGCCCCGAACTCATAACGCGTACATTTGAATCCCTGGAGGGCGCGCACAAGCCGATCGTCCATTTCTACAATTCGACCAGCGAATTGCAGCGCCGCGTCGTTTTCAACAAGGATGTTCACGGCATCAAGTCGATCGCGACCGATGCGGCCAAGATGATCACCGACATGGCTGCCAAGGCCGGCGGCGGCTACCGTTTCGAGTATTCGCCGGAGAGCTTCACCGGGACCGAACTCGATGTCGCACTGGAAATATGCAATGCGGTGACCGAGATCGTCAGGCCGACGCCGGACAACAAGCTGATCATCAACCTGCCTTCTACGGTCGAAATGTCGACGCCGAACATCTATGCCGACCGGATCGAATGGATGTGCCGCCAGCTCGACAATCGCGACAACCTGATCATTTCGCTGCATCCGCACAATGACCGCGGTACGGGCATTGCTGCTACGGAACTCGGCCTGATGGCTGGCGCCGACCGCGTCGAAGGTACGCTCTTCGGCAATGGCGAGCGCACGGGCAATGTCGACATCGTCACCCTGGCCTTGAACATGTTCACGCAAGGCGTCGACCCCGAGATCGACTGCTCGGACATCAACCGTATGAAGGAAGTCTACGAATATTCCAACCAGCTCGTCATCCCGGAGCGTCACCCCTATGTCGGCGAACTGGTCTACACGGCTTTCTCCGGATCGCATCAAGACGCGATCAACAAGGGCATGAAGGCGATCAAGCAGGCGAACAAGACCCTGTGGGAGGTGCCGTACCTGCCGATCGATCCGCAGGACGTGGGCCGCAGCTATGAGGCGATCATCCGCATCAATTCCCAGTCGGGCAAGGGCGGCATCGCCTATATCCTTCAGGCAGATTACGGTCTCAATCTGCCGCGCGGCATGCAGGTGGAGTTCCGCGAGGACATCCAGCACATCACCGACGAGGAAGGCAAGGAAATGCCCTCGAAGCGGATCTACGACCGCTTCCAGGAACTCTACGTCGAACAGCCGGACGCGCGTTTGAGATTTGTCGACCACCACACCTATCCCGATACGGAGCGCAAGGGCATGCGCATCCTTTCCGCCGAAATCACGGATCGCGGCGAAACGAAACGGATCGAGGGGCGTGGAACGGGGCCGGTGGATGGCTTTATCGATGCACTGTCCCACTATCTCGGAATCAAGCTGTCGGTGGTGAATTATTCCGAACACTCGCTGCAGCACGGGTCCGACGCAGCTGCCATCAGCTACATGGAAATCGAATATCCGGGCGGCAAGCTCTTCGGCGCGGGGATCAACAAGAACATCGTGACGGCATCCCTTGAAGGGATCATTTCCGCTGCCAACCGCATCATCGGCAATTGAAATGGAAGGGCCCTCGGGCCCTTCATCCATTTCTGGGCACGCGCTGGGGCAAGGGTACGTTTTTGATGCAATTGCCGCGACTTGTCGTTAAGGATTGGTAAAATCGCCTCCTTGCCGGAAAACGCCGATGAATGAAATGCGCGAGAAGAGAACGCCCGACGAACGCCGGCTCGCCGAAGCAATTCGGGGTGTTCAGATTGCGGCCGCTGATCGCGGCGATGTCGTCATCGACATGAAGGAAGCCGATCTGGCGCGCATCGAAATTCTTGCCGAAGATCTGAAGCCGGTCTTCGCTGATGTGCCTGCCGACGATCCGCAGTGGGACTTCGCCATTTCCAGGGGAGTGCAGCCGCGGCTCTGGATCGATGCTACCGCCCATGTGATGATGGCGCGCGATCGGCGCACCTATCGTTTCGTGCGCGATACGCGCCTTGGCCGGATCGTTCTTGCGGAATCACCCCAAGTGAAGCCCGTCTCCGAAGCGGTCACGACCTATATCGCCGAGCGTATCGTCGAGCGGCAGCGCCTGATGGAGGGCGAGCGGGTTTCCCTGCGGCCGGAACCTAGTATCGACCCCGGAAATGCAATCGCGCGACCAGCTGAGATTACGGCTGCCGCCGCGCCGAGGACTGCCGGGTTGACCGTTTTCTTGATCACGATTGTCTGCCTTGCTATAGGCGCGACAATCGGCGCAAGCGGCATGCTTGCCCACCTCTGGAGCATCATCAAGCCAACTTACTGAGCCTCAGATCCCGGCGAGCACCTTGCCTACCTTAAGATTGTGCTCGCGGATCGTACGGATCGTCGTTTGCGCGTCGACGATGCCACGCTCCACCATGGTGCACTCCCATCCGGCATTGGTCTTCGAGATCGTGAAAAGATTGAAGCCCGCTGGTGGTTTGTGCTGTCCAAGCTCGAAACCCTGGCTTGCGGCCGGCACGCAGACCACGGGGATTTCCCAGTCCGGTCCGTTGATCGTGTAGCGCGTCGCAAGATGCGTATGGCCGTGGAGGACGAGTTCAGCGCCGTATTCAGCAACCGTTCGCTGAAAGAGACCGATCCCGAGAAGGCGCTTGTGCGAGGGCGCCGCGCCGCGAACCGGCGGGTGATGAATCATGATCACGCGGAAGAGCCCGCGCTTGCCGGTCTCATCGAGAACCTCGCCGAGCTTGCGCGCCTGGCGTTCGCGAATGTCGCCCGTCGCCATGAAGGGGGCGGTCGCGCGGGCCGAGGAGACGCCAATGAGCGCCACGTCGCCGCGTACGCGAAGATACGGAAATTCGACAGGCTTGTTTTCGGCGACTTCGATATCGCCTCGCATCCACGGCTGCCAAAGGCGCCGTGCCTTCTTCAGCGCGCCGGGCACATAGGCATCGTGATTGCCGGGAACGACCGACACATTGGCCGGGTCGCCCAGCGTCCTCAGCCAGCGCTCTGCCGTCTCCAGTTCCTCATCGAGCGCCAGATTGACGAGGTCGCCGGTCACCGCAATGTGATCGGGCGTGTGCGCCTTGATATCGGCAACGAGCGTATCGAGCGTGCTCCCGGTCATCGTTCCCTTGCGGTTGGAACGCCAGTTAATATAGCCAGTGATGCGCTTGGAAATCAGTTCCCGCAAGTTCGGTGCGGGAAGCGGCGATAAATGTATGTCTGAGATGTGGGCAAGACGGAACATTTTTCAGCTTTAGGAGAGTATGACGGCTAAATCCAGTGGTAGAACGTTTCGCGCGAACGGCGCACCCGATAACAAAACAGTCGCGAGGTTAGACTGTTCCACCTGAAGAAGGAAAGAATGACCGACAAGCGTACCACCTGGCGCCACCGTGTGCTCCATGCCTATTTCCTGCTGCGGCGCCCCATGACCCTCGGTGCACGCGGGGTCATCATCGATGAAAAAGCGCGTACGGTCTTCCTCATCCGCCACACCTATGTGCATGGCTGGCAGTTTCCGGGCGGCGGGGTCGAGACTGGTCACACAATGGAAGAGACACTGGCGAAGGAGCTCATGGAAGAGGGCAACATCGAACTGACCGGCCGGCCAGAGCTCTTTGCGATCTATCACAATGCTCATGCGTCGAAACGCGATCATGTTGCGCTCTACATATGCCGGTCGTTCCGCCAGACAGAGCCCTTCACGCCCAACCGCGAGATCGCCGAGGCTCGATTCTTCAGCCTCGACGACCTGCCCAAGGACACGACGCCTTCAACCCGGCAGCGCCTTGCCGAAATATTCGAGGGTGCGGAGATTCCCACCGCCTGGTAGCGGCCTCAGTCAGACGCTGACGCTTTCAACCGGTCGCGGTCGTGCGGCGCGCCGTAATCGAGCGCCGGGCCGACAGGGATGATACCGGTTGGATTGATTGTCCGGTGGCTGCCATAATAATGCGCCTTGATATGCAGGAGATTGACCGTCGGCGCGACACCCGGCACCTGATAGAGTTCGCGCGTATAGTTCGACAGGTTCGGATAGTCCGCGATCCGTTGACGATTGCATTTGAAATGCCCGACATAGACCGGATCGAAGCGCAGCAGTGTCGTGAACAGGCGCCAGTCAGCTTCCGTCAGGCGGTCGCCGGTGAGATAACGCTGTTTTGCGAGCTTCGCCTCGATTTGATCGAGCCCGCCGAAAAGCTGGGTGAAGGCTTCCTCATAAGCCTCCTGCGTGGTGGCGAAACCGGCGCGATAGACGCCGTTGTTGATGTTGGGATAGACGAGGGCGTTCACGGCATCGATTTCCTGGCGCAACGCCTCCGGGTAGAAATCCAGGGCGTGATCGCCGAAGGCATCGAATGCCGAATTCAGCATGCGGATGATCTCCGACGATTCGTTCGAGACAATCGTGTTCTGCTTCTTGTCCCAAAGCACCGGTACGGTCACCCGGCCTGAATATTTGGGATCGGCCCGCGTGTAGACCTGATGCAGATAGTCGTAGCCGAAAAGCTGGTCACCGGTCGCGCCATCCCGTTCGAGGAATGTCCAGCCTTCAGCACCCATGAAGTGGTCGACCACCGATACGGAAATGACATCCTTGAGCTGCTTCAGCGCGCGGAAGATCAGCGTGCGATGCGCCCAGGGACAGGCATACGATACATATAGATGGTAGCGTCCCGGCTCGGCCTTGAAGCCGCCGTGGCCGGAGGGTCCGGCGCTTCCATCGGCTGTCACCCAGTTGCGATATTGCGATTCAGTGCGAATAAAGCGTCCGCCGCTCTCCTTGGTGTCGTACCACTTGTCCTGCCATACGCCGTCGATCAACAAACCCATCGTTTCAAATCTCCATTGGTTACTGAGCCTATAGCTGGCGCTGCAGGATTGTTAATTCAGCCCCCGGGTGGTGAACAGAGCGTAACTCTTCGACAATGTCTGTTTAGATTTTGGTTTACGTCGCGACAGATTGATGTTAGGCGAACGAAAAAGGAGAGATTTGTGGCAGGACTTCTGATCATCCGACGATGAAACCTGAACCGGCGCCTCGTGCGACGGACGCTCCTGTGCTGGCCAATGGCGATATTTGCCGAGGCGAACGACCACTCTCTTCAAAGAAATCCAACATGCTGAACCATGTCGTGACCTACGCGCCGGAAGAACCGGTGCACGATGCTGCAATCGAAGACATCAACCGGGAAGCTTTCGGGCCGGGGCGGTTTGCCCGGGCGGCCTATCGCATTCGCGAGGGCGGACCGCATGATCGCAGCCTTTCCTTCGTAGCGCTCAATGGCGAACACGTCATCGCGTCGGTCCGGCTGACGCCCATCCGCATCGGCACTACCCCGGCGATGCTTCTCGGCCCGCTCGCCGTGCGCCCGGCGTGGAAGAAACAGGGCATCGGCGCTGCGCTTATGCGCACCAGCATGGAAGCTGCGCGCGTTGCCGGACACAAGCTCGTCATCCTCGTTGGCGACGAGCCCTATTACGCGCCTTTCGGCTTCCGCCAGATACCAGGCCACCGGATCGTATTGCCGGCGCCGGTTGATCCGGCGCGGTTCCTCGCTTGTGAACTCGCACCATGGGCTTTGCAGGATGTCGAAGGCAAGGTCATCCACGCCGCAATGGCAGGCCAGTAGCTTTACCTGCCTTCGCGGTACCACATGCCGCCGAGCACAAGCATCATGGCTGCAAGGCCAAGGAAGCCCGAGAAAAGCGGCAGGCGGGTGACGCTCTTCAGCACCGTCTCATTGGTCTGGCGCAAGCCGATCCAATTGTCACCGCTGGCGCTTGCAGTGCCGCGCGAGGCAACGATGTTCGGTACCTCGATGTCGCTCTGATTGGCGGCCGCGCGCAGGCGGCGCGTCCCGCCACCGGTTTCGCGGGCAAGCGGATCGAGTTTTGCCTGTGTCGAAACATTGTCGGTGAACTCCGGCGCATCGACCGGTCCGACATGGGCAAGCGTCGTCAGATCGCCATTGGCAACCTGGTAGAGCCCGATCTCATCGGTCGGCACAGAGGCGGTAAAGACGCCGGGCTCGGTTTCCGTCAGCGGAACCGACCGCGTCTTGCCCGACGGCGTGATGATATTGGCGGGCTCAGCCGTCTTCTGCATCGTCTGGCGATGAATTTCGAGATTGCGGCCATTACCGGTTGCCGTTAGCGCCTCTTCCTCGAGGTCCGGCTCCTTCATCAGCCAATGGGCGATCCGGCGATAGAGCGCGGCATGCGGACCGCCGCCCTCGAAACCCCGCGCCCAAAGCCAACCCTGGTCGGAAAGGAACATGCCGACCCGGCCATCGCCAATGCGGTTGAGAACCAGCAGCGGCCGGTCCCCGGCGTTCATGATGACCGAGCCTTCCGGTGGATTAACATCGATTACACGGAACCATCGGCTCCATGCCGGCGGTTCCTGCGTACTGCCTTCAAGGCCGCGCGTGACGGGATGGCGTTTACCCTGGTCGCTGAGGCGCGGATAAAAGGCCTTTTCCTCAATATTGCCCGTTGGCGTGGCCGGAAGCACCGAAAGAAGCGGCGTGTTCGCAATCGACATCTGGCCGGCAAATTCCGGACCGGCGGCAATAAGCAGGGCTCCGCCCTTTTGCACATAGTCGTTGATGTAGTCGTAATAGAGCAGCGACATCACATCGCGATGCTGATAGCGATCGAAGATAATCAGGTCGAACTGATCGATTTTGTCGACGAAGAGCTCGCGCGTCGGGAAGGCAATCAGCGCGAGTTCCGGAAGCGGCGTCGAATCCTGCTTTTCGGGCGGGCGCAGAATGGTGAAGTGGACGAGGTCGACGGACGCGTCCGACTTCAGGAGGTTGCGCCAGGTCCGCTCGCCGTTGTGCGGCTCGCCTGAAATCAACAGCACCCGCAGATTTTCGCGAATACCGTCGACCATGGCGACGGCACGGTTATTGACGCCCGTGAGCTCGCCTGGAATCGGATCGACGGTAATCTCGACGATATTGACGCCGGCGCGTGACAGCGTCACCTCAAGCGGCATTTCCTCGCCGATGATGGCATCTTCGCTGCCGGTCTCGTTGCCATTGACGCGCACATGGACGCGCGCGCTGCCGCCCGGCGCTTCGCCCGAAGCGGTGACCTTGTAAGTCATCTGCTGCGGCTTTCCAGTCAGGCCGAAACGCGGCGCGCGCACGAACTGGATGCGCCGATCGATTTCATTGGGGACGCCGGTGATCAGCCCATGAATGGGAGCATTGAAGCCAAGTCCCGCCTGGTTGGCCGGAATATCGTGGATCTGCCCGTCGGTGATCATGATCGCTCCGCCGACGCGCGAAGGCGGCACATCGCGCAGCGCTCCGTTCAAGGCCCCGAACAAACGGGTGGAGGTGGCATCATCATTCTCGCTGGCGCGTCCGGTCTCGACCGTGCGAACCTCGAATTGCGGCAGGCGTGCAAGCTCGGTCTGCACCTCCTTGAGCGCCGCGTCCGTATCTGCGCTGCGGTTGCCGAGATCCTGGCTCTGGCTGCGGTCGGCGATCACCGCGACGACGCTTTTCAGGGGATCGCGCTGCTCATTGACGACGATCGGATTGAGCAGGGCCATGGCGAAGGCGGCCAGTGCGACAAGGCGAAGGAGGCTCCCGCGTTGGCGAAAATAGATGCCCGCCAGCGTCAAGGCGAGCAATGGCACAAGCAGAATGGCAAGCAGGGTGGTCGAAAGCAGCGGCTGGAAATCGAGCGACAGGTACATGGCTAATTCCCCAAGCGCTCAAGCAGGTCCGGCACATGCACCTGGTCGGACTTGTAGTTGCCGGTAAGCATGTACATGACGATGTTGATCCCGGTGCGGAAGGCATAGGTGCGCTGCATCGGATCGTTGGGAATGGTCGGAAACATGGGCGAGCCGCTGGCATCGATAGCCCATGCACCGGCAAGATCATTGCCTGTAATCATGATTGGGGTCACGCCGTCGCCAGCGCGCACGGGCCGGTCCGACCTTGCCTCGGTGGAAAGCGACGCCTGCACCCAAAGCGGGCTGCCGCGATAGCGGCCGGGGAAATCCTGCAGAATATAGAAGGACTTGGTCAAAACGTGATCGCTGGGCACCGGCTCGAGCGGCGGAATGTTGAGGCCGGCGAGGATATCGCGCAATCGCTGGTTCGAGGGCGTGGTCGCGTTTTCGAAACTCACAGCCGCCGCATCCTGGTCGCGCGTGTCGAAGAGCACCGTTCCACCCTGCTGCATATAGGCGTCGATCTTGGCGATGGCTTCAGGCGATGGCATGCGCGCAGCCGCATCAACCGGCCAGTAGATGAGCGGATAGAAGGCAAGCTCGTCCGTTGCCGGATTGACGCCGACCGGCTCGCCCGGCTCCAGCGCGGTGCTGTCGGCGAGCGCCCGCGAGAGCCCGGCAAGGCCTGCCTTGCTGATATCGTCGACCGCACTGTCACCGGTGATCACATAGGCAAGATGGGTGGCGTTTACCGCCTCGATGATGGCCCCGTCGCCGGGCTTGCTGTCGTTTTGCTGCGCATGGGCGGGCGAAGGCTCGATCGCAAAGAGAACGGGTAAGAGCAAGATCGCGAGCGAGGCAGCCACCGTGCGATAGCGGCGGCGCAGATGGCCACCGAGCCAGAGGATAGCCAGAGCATCGGCGATCAGCAGCAATGCTGCCAGCGCGAAGAGCGGGCCGCGCAGCGGCAGCGATTCGTCGACCGCGTAGCGCGCCGTGGTGACCGGGAATGACATATCGGGTCGGACCAGCGGCTTGATCTCCCCATCGGACCGGAAAAGGTTGAGTGCCGACATCGCGTCTTCCACTCCGTAGAAGCCGGGAGGATTGTCGAAACTCACCTGCGGTGTTTCACCTGGCTTGGTGATCAATGGCTTTGCGTCACCCGTGGGCGGCATGAGCCCGCCCTCGGCATTGAGGATGAGGTAGGGCGGCAAGGCACGGGACGCGCTGGCGCCGTTGCCATTCGATGCCGGACCCGCATTGCGCGAAAGGGCAACGAGGCGGTGCAGCATATCGACGAAGCTGCCGCTGATGGGCAAATTCGACCAGGTCGCCTCGGGCGTTACATGAAACAGCACCAGTTGGCCACGCTGGCGTGTTTCACCGGTAACGAGCGGCGTTCCGTCGGCGAGGTTGGCCCAGCTCTTGTCATAAAGGTCCGAGGACGGCTCGGCGAGGACCTGCCGCGTTACCGTCACGTCCTGCGGCGTCGGAAGACCCGCAAAGGGACCGTTGTCCGGGAACGCCGCGACCGGCTGCGATTCTTTCCAGGAAAGGGCGCCGCCAAGCGAGCGTTCACCCTTGCGCAGCGTGACAGGAAGCAGGGGATCTTCGTCGCTGCCGGCAAGGCGGGGGCCGGCGAAGCGGATCAGCGTACCGCCATTATTGACCCAGTCGGAAAGCAGGCGCTCGGTCTCGGGCGGCAATTTGCCGATATCCGCCATGATCACGACCGATGGCTTTTGTTCGAGCAATTCTGGAACGGCGCGCACGAGTTCGGCATTGCGTGGCCGCAGGAGATCGGCAAAGGGCTCAAGCGCCCTTGAAATGTAGTAGAGCGGAGAAAGCAGGGGCTGCGACAGATCCGCATCCGATCCTGAAAGCAACGCAACGCGGCGGCGCTTGTTATTGTCGTCGATGAGGAATGTCGCACCGGCTTGCGCCGTCCCGTCGATGCGCAGCGTGTGAAAGTCGTTGCGCAGCTCGTACGGCGCATTGATGACCGCTTGCCCTGTCGCTTCTCCTGCGGAGAAAACCAGACCGGTTTCGGCGATGCGCCGGCCCTTTTCATCGAAGGCGCCGATGGTGACTGCGCCCTGTCCACGGTCATTGCTCGGTCGCACAGCATGAACCGTCAGCCCATTTGCACTGTTTTCGGCCTGGCGGATAGCGGAGATGGCGCTGATCGATGGCTGATACCAGATCATCGATGCGATTTTTGCATCCTGCAGCGATTTTAACGCAGCATCGGCAGCTGGCGTATCGATACCGTCATTGAGATAGGCAATGCGGGTTCCCGAAATGTCGGCAAGCGCGGTTTTCAACCGGGCGAACGCGGCCGCACGATCGACCGGGATCGGCCGTACATTCAAGGCGCGTACGCGCTCGAGCGCGGTGGTCGCGTCGAATGGCCCGATATCCGTGTTCGCTCGTTCGGCCGTCCCGAGAATGTAGATCAATGCGCCCGAATTCGCTGCATCGCCGATAAGGCGCTCCGCGGTCTCCTTGCGCGCCGGCCATTCCTCATTCGAGGACCAGCCATTGTCGAGGACGATCGCGACCGGCTCCTTGCCGGTCAGCGTTTCCGGGCGTGGGTTCCACACCGGCTCCGACAGGGCAAGGATGACGAGGGTTGCAAGCAGGAGCCGCAGCAGCGTCAGCCACCACGGGCTCTTGTTCGGCGTCTCTTCCTTTTTGAGAAGCTGTGCCAGAATCCGCAGAGGCGGAAAGATTTCGCGCACCGGACGGGGCGGGGTCACCCGAAGCAGCCACCAGATGACCGGAAGCGCGATCAATCCTGCAAGAATCGCCGGAGCGCCAAAGGCGAGAGGAAGCGCATTCATGCGACGCCTCCACCCTGATAGCCGATCTTGGCGGTCATGTTCATATGCACCGTCACAAGCGCTTCGGAAGCGAGGCGGTCAGTGCGATTGACCGTGTAGCTCCAGCCGATGCGCTTGCAATAGGCGCTCAAGGTCTCGCGGCGGGCATAAAACAGGTTGCGATAATCGCTGGCATAGTCCTCGGCCCGTCCGAAAGTGAGTGAAGCGCCGGTCTCGGGGTCGACAAATTCGGTGCGGCGCCTGTAGGGAAAGTCTTCCTCGGCCGGATCGTAGATTTCGATGAGATGCGCACGCGCGCCGACATGGGCGAGCTTCTGCAGAGTTTCGAGCGTTTCTTCGACGGGCTCCAGGAAATCGCTGACCAGCACCACATCCGAGAAACGGCGCACCCTGTCGAGATCAGGCTTGGCCGGCAAGTTGGCGGCGTGCGAGAGAAGGGTTGCCAGGCGCTCGGCGCCATTGCGTGCCGAGGACGGGTCGGAGATGTCGGGATAGGCAATGCGTTCGCCGCTGCGCGAGAGCAATTCCGCCAATGCGAGCACCATCACGAGCGCCCGCGACTCCTTCGAGACTTGCGCCTGTTCGGATTTGAACAGCATCGATGGTGAAGGATCGGCCCAAAGCCAGACGGTGTGGGCCGCCTCCCACTCCTGATCGCGGATGTAGGTGCGATCATCGCGGGCGGACCTGCGCCAATCGATGCGCGAGACGGCCTCACCATCAGTATAGGGACGAAATTGCCAGAAGCTCTCACCAACGCCGCTCTTGCGACGACCGTGCCAGCCGGTATTCACCGTATTCAAAATGCGATGGACCTCAACGAGGAGGTCCGGCAGCAAGGCGGCACGTTGACGGGCGCGCGCAAGCGCGTCGCCTGTCTCGGTTCGCCGGACCTGCGTGCCGATTGCTGCCATCAGAGGGCAACCTTGGTCACATTTGCGATCACATCGCGCACATTCATGCCGTCGGCGCGGGCCGCAAACGTCAAGGCCATGCGGTGCTGGAGGACAGGTTCGGCGAGTGCCTTGATGTCATCGACCGATGGAGCGAGACGGCCGTCATAAAGGGCGCGGGCGCGGGCGCAGAGCATCAGCGCCTGGCTGGCGCGGGGACCCGGTCCCCAGGAGATGAACTTCCTGGCAATGTCGTTGTCGGCGCCGGGCCGCGCCGAGCGGACGAGGGTCAAAATGGCGTCGACCACACCTTCGGGAACCGGCATGCGGCGGATCAGTTGCTGCATCTCGAGAAGACGTTCGGCGTCGATCACCCGAGCCGCGGAAGCTTCGGAGGTCCCCGTGGTCTCAAGCAGCACGCGGCGCTCCGCGTCGAGCTCGGGGTAAAGAATGTCGATCTGCATCAGGAAGCGGTCGAGCTGAGCCTCGGGAAGCGGATAGGTGCCTTCCTGCTCCAGCGGGTTCTGGGTCGCGAGCACGTGGAAGGGGCGCGGCAGGTCGTGCCGTTCGCCGGCGACAGTCACGTGATATTCCTGCATTGCCTGGAGCAGCGCCGACTGGGTGCGCGGCGAGGCGCGGTTGATTTCGTCGGCCATGAGAAGCTGGGCGAAGATCGGACCTTTGACATAACGGAAGTAGCGCTTGCCATTGTCGTCCTGCTCCATGATCTCGGAGCCGAGAATGTCGGACGGCATCAGGTCCGGCGTGAACTGGATGCGGCGGTCGTCCAGTCCAAGTACCGTTCCGAGCGTCTCGACCAGCTTGGTCTTAGCAAGGCCGGGAACACCGACGAGCAAGGCGTGTCCACCGGCAAGAAGGGCGACTAGGGTGCGTTCGACGACGCTCTCCTGGCCGAAGATGACAGTCCCGATGCCGGTCCTGATCTTGGCGATATCGGCCAGCGCTTTCTCGGCCTCGGCGACCATCGCCTTTGGATCGGACGCCACCTCTGGTTTAATCATCGTCATCGATTTACCTCGCCGCTGGTATATGTGCAGAGTCTTTCTTAAATCACTCCAAGTCACTATGACATGTGAAAAGACTCTAAATCACTATGACATGCTGACAAGCGGTCCAACGGTGACTATTTCGTGACGGGTGGAGAAAAAAGGTCAGGGCTATGGCAGTGCATGAAACCAGTGTGCGCGATACGGCGGGACTTGAGGCGCTGATCTCGCGGGCCGCTGCGCAGGGCAAGGGTCTGCCACCGGTCGACCGCTGGAATCCTGAGTTCTGCGGCGATCTCGATATGGAGATCAAGGCCGACGGCACTTGGTTCTACATGGGAACGCCGATCGGCAGACAGCCTCTCGTGCGCCTGTTTTCGACGGTCCTGCGCAAGGATGCCGACGGAAAGACCTATCTCGTCACCCCGGTGGAAAAGGTCGGGATCCGCGTCGAGGATGCGCCCTTCCTTGCGGTCGAGCTCAATGTTTCCGGCTCCGGCGACGATCAAGTCATGACCTTCCGCACCAATGTCGGCGATGTTGCCGAGGCGGGCGCCGAAAACCCGCTTCGCTTTGTGGTCGATGCCGAGAATGGCGGCCTGAAGCCATATTTGCTGGTGCGGGGGCGGCTCGAGGCATTGCTCGCCCGGGCCGTGATGTACGATCTCGTCAACCATGGCGAAGATATCGTTGTCGACGGCAAGTCGATGTTCGCGGTTCGCTCCAGGGGCGCTGTCTTTCCGATCATGCCGTCGGGCCAACTCGAAATGCAAAGTCGATGACCTCAGCCGACCCGCTCGATGAGGGGTTTTCGGCCCGCGCGTTCGCACATCGCGTCGCGCTCAAGGGCAATGAGCGGCTCGACGACGACCATGGCGATCACCGGCTCAATCCGGGCCTCGATGCGCTGATTGCCGCAAAACCGCTGCGCGATGCGGCGGTGCTCGTCCCTATCGTTGACCGCGGTGACGAGGCAAGCGTCATTCTCACATTGCGCACGACCAGCCTGCGCAAGCACTCGGGCCAGGTGGCGTTTCCGGGAGGCGCCATCGATCCCGAAGACGATTACGAGCCGGAAAAGGCGGCGCTGCGCGAGGCGCATGAGGAAATCGGGCTCGAAGGCCGTCATGTCGAACTGCTCGGCCGCCTGCCGCGCTATTTGACTACCACTGGATACTCGATCATTCCGGTTCTTGGCCTTGTCCACCCGCCTTTCGAAATCGCAGCCAATCCGGACGAGGTTGCCGATGTATTCGAGGTGCCGCTGTCGTTCCTGATGAACCCGGCAAACCATCGCCGCGAAAGCCGCATGTGGCAGGATCAGGAGCGGTTCTACTATACGATGCCGTTCGGCGATCGCTTTATCTGGGGCGTGACGGCCGGCATCATTCGTACTCTTTATGAAAGGCTCTATTCTTGAGCGATATAAAGTCCATTTCAGGCAAGGCGCCGTGGCTTGCCAACGAGCAATTGCAAGTTCTGTTGGCAGCGCTTTCGGTCGGGGACGAGGGCGCCCGCGTCGTTGGCGGCGCCGTGCGCAATACGCTGCTCGGGCAACCAGTCAGCGATATTGACATCGCGACGACTTGCCTGCCTGAGGAAACGTTGCGGCGCGCGGAGGGTGCGGGGTTCAGGGCAGTCCCTACGGGAATAGCTCATGGGACGATCACAGTCGTCGCCAAGGGACGTCCCTATGAGGTGACGACCTTGCGCGCCGACGTCGAAACCGACGGGCGTCACGCGGAAGTTGCGTTCGGCAAGGACTGGCAGGTGGATGCCGAACGCCGCGACTTCACGATCAACGCGCTTTATCTCGAGGCCGATGGCGCAATCGTTGATCTTGTCGGCGGTCTTGCCGACATCGAGAGCCAGACCTTGCGCTTCATAGGCGATCCGGAACAGCGTATCCGTGAGGACTATTTGCGCATATTGCGCTTCTTCCGCTTCTTTGCGTGGTACGGGAAGGGCCGGCCCGAAACGGAGGGGCTGAAGGCCTGCGCGCGCCTCAAAGGCGGACTTTCGCGCCTTTCGGCCGAGCGCGTCTGGTCCGAACTGAAGAAGCTTCTCTCAGCGCCGGACCCGTCGCGCGCCCTCTTGTGGATGCGGCAGGCCGGTGTTCTGACGGCTGTGCTGCCGGAGACGGAAAAGTGGGGCATCGATGCCATCCACGGCCTCGTTCAGACCGAACAGGCACTCGGTTGGGAGGCCGACCCGCTTTTGCGTCTTGCCAGCATGGTGCCGCCGAACACGGAGCGGCTGGCGGAGCTTGCCGTTCGGCTCAAGCTCTCCAATCACGAGCGCGACCGCCTGGCGGCTTTTGCCGCGGCGGTGCCGCCACATCCCGAGATATCCGAGACCGGCTTTGCTAAGCGGCTCTATCGCAGCGACGTGCAGGGTATGGAGGATCGCCTGAGGCTCGCCCTTGCCTCCGCCCGTAACGATGCCACGAGTGACGATGCGGCCATGTTCCGCGCCGGCAACCTGTCGCGCCTTCTGGATTACCTCAAGGATTATGCGCGGCCGAAATTTCCCTTATCCGGCGGCGACCTCGTGACGGCGGGCCTTTCGAAGGGTCCTGATGTCGGCAAGGTGCAACGCGCGCTCGAGGATGAGTGGATCGAGTCCGGGTTCAGCCTCGAGCGCGATGAACTGCTGGCGAGAATTCCCCACCATGCGGGAAAGGCCTGATCAGGCGGCTTTACCCTTTTCGGGCTGGATGTTTGCCTTGATCGTTTCGAGCATGGATTCGCGAATGACCGTTTCACCATGGGTTTCGCGCAAGTGCTCGCTGGCGCGGCGGATGATTTCAGCTTCGGTTTCGTGACGTGTATGCCACTGGCAACCGGGAACAATGCAATGAAGTTCTTTCATGGCTTTCTCTCCCTGTTGTGAGCCCGCAAACATATGCTTGACGCGCTCGATCAGGCGCGGACAATCAACCGCGCCAAGGAAGCATGTTAACGCATCATTCCTGTTTTTGATCCCTCAAATTTCCCGTTCATGGCCATTTGACCGCCGGCGGCATCGAAGAAAGGATCGAATCCACGTTCCCGCCTGTCCTGAGGCCGAAGATCGTGCCGCGATCATAGAGAAGGTTGAACTCGACGTAGCGGCCGCGACGCACCAGTTGTTCCTGGCGATCGGCGTCGGTCCAGTCCTTGTTGAAGTTCTGGCGCACCAAATAGGGATAGACCACCGAAAAAGCCCGGCCGACATCGCGGGTGAAGTTGAAGTCGGCATCCCATCCGCCGCTCTCGTCCGACGAATGCAGCCAGTCATAGAATATTCCGCCGGTACCACGGGGTTCCTTGCGATGCGGCAGGTAGAAATATTCGTCGCACCAGGCCTTGAACTTGTCATAGTCGGCAACGGCGGAATGCTTGTCGCATACGAACTTCATCGCCTTCTGGAAGGCGACCGTGTCCGCGTCCTCCTGGCTCCGCTTGCGATCGAGCACCGGCGTCAGATCGGCGCCGCCGCCGAACCACTGGCGGGTCGTCACCACCATACGCGTATTCATGTGAACCGCCGGCACGTAGGGGCTTTGCGGATGTGCGATCAGCGAAATGCCGGACGCCCAGAAGCGCGGATCTTCATCGGCGCCGGGTATCTGCTTGCGGAATTCCGGCGAGAACTCGCCGTGAACCGTCGAAATGTGGACGCCGACCTTCTCGAAGACCCGGCCATGCATGAGCGACATGATGCCGCCGCCGCCCTTGCCATCGTCACGTTGCCAGGGCGTCTGCTCGAAGCGGCCAGCGGCGCGATCCGACAGAGGGCCTTCCAGTTCGTCCTCCAACTGTTCGAACAAGGCGCAGATCTTGTCACGGATCTCCGTAAACCAGGCTGTGGCTGCGGCTTTCTTGTCGTCGAGTGCATCGGGAAGAGTGGCGGGAATGTCAGGGCGGTCCATGGCAAAGAATCCTTTGTTTATGCGGACATATCACAACATCGAAAAGACAAAGGGAAGGGGCGTTTACTCAATCCGCCGATCTCCAAAAAATGACTCGTTTTCCGCAACAACACTGCATAAGTTTACAGTGTAAAGCGTTGAGTGAGGGCTCAAAGAATGGTCTCCAAAGCGCCCAGGTCGCAATTCCCCAAGCCACCGCTCGAGGGCTTGCGCAAGCAGCTCAAGGAAAGCCGCCGCGACGCCGGCCAGCAACGCGGCGCGTTCGTTCGCGAAAGCTTCCGCCTGCCGCGACTGGCAGCCCGTGAAAAAGCCCGCGAATGGTTCGAGCAATTCCCAAAAGCCGCCTATTGGACCGAGATCGAAAGCTGGCAAGAGCGGCCGGGTGATATCATCGAATTTACAATGCGCAGGTTGCCCAACGCGGATTAGCTTTTGGTAAGAGGAGCGCCAAAACTGTCGATTCAGCAATAAAATTGATGATATTTTTCAAGAAATTGATTGATATGGTCGAAAATCGCCGCGAGTTTGCAAGATTTTTCAATTTTTCGTCAGTAGGCGCCAAAATCCAAGCAATCGTTGCTGACAGCCATTTCCAAAGTCACTAGAACTCTGCCCAGCCCCGGACAGTCGTTCGGATGCACAAAAAATCCAAGGAGGAAACTATGCGCTTATCGTTGATCTCTGGCGTGGCGTTGGCTGCCGTCATGGCGATGACGTCGTTCGCCAAGGCCGATATCGTCGTCGGCATTATCGCGCCGGTCACCGGTCCTGTCGCCGCCTACGGCCTGCAGGTGAAGAATGGCGCCGAAAGCGCTGCCGAGGCCATCAATGCGGCGGGCGGCATCAAGGGCGAAAAAATCGTCACCAAGATCTTTGACGATGCGGGCGAACCCAAGCAGGGCGTGTCGGTCGCCAACCAGGTCGTCGGCGAAGGCATCAAGTTCATCGTCGGACCGGTAACGTCGGGCGTTGCCATGCCGGTATCGGACGTTCTTGCCGAAAACGGCATCATCATGGTCACGCCGACCGCGACAACGCCGGATCTGACCACACGCGGCCTCGAAACCGTGTTCCGCACCTGCGGCCGCGACGACCAGCAGGCCGATGTTGCCGGCAAGTACATGCTCGACAACTTCAAGGACAAGCGCATCGCCATCGTCTACGACAAGACGCCCTACGGTACCGGCATCGCCAATGGCCTTAAGTCGGTTCTCAACAAGGGCGGCGTCACAGAAGTCGTCTTCGAAGGCATCAATGCCGGCGAAAAGGACTACAGCGCTCTCATCACCCGCATCAAGTCGGAAAAGGCTGATGTGATCTACTTCGGCGGCTATCATGCCGAAGGTGGTCTGATTGCTCGCCAGTTGCATGATCAGGGCGTCAAGGCCCAGATCATCGGGCCGGACGGTCTTTCGAACACGGAATACTGGGCAATCGGCGGTGACGCTGCAGCCGGCACGCTGTTCACCAACAGCGCCGACCCCACGAAGAACCCAGCCGCCGCCAAGGTCGTCGAGGCTCTCCAGGCGAAGAACATCCCGGCGGAAGCCTTCACGCTGAATGCCTATGCGGCCATGCAGATCATCGCGGGCGGCATCGAGAAGGCAGGTTCGGTCGAGCCGACGGAAGTCGCAGCAAAGATCAAGTCGGGCGAGCCGCTTTCGACCGTCGTCGGCGACCTGACCTACTCGAGCACCGGCGATCTCACCACGCCGGCATTCGTCTTCTACAAGTGGGAAGGCGGCAAGGCCGAACAGATCAACTAATTCTGTCCGACTGAAAACCCAAGGTCCGCCGGTCAGAAATGGCCGGCGGATTCGCTTTTTTTTAAGCTTGAAATTGCCGCAGTGCCTCAGCTGCGGCGATGGCCGCGGACAGCGCAAGGTTGAGCGAGCGCGCGCCCTCGACCATCGGAATGATCAACCGCGCATCGGCGGCTTGATGGACTTCATCGGGAACGCCGGCGGATTCGCGTCCAAACAGCAGGATGTCGCCGGGTTCAAAGGCGAACTTCGTATAGGGCACCGCAGCTTTCGTCGAGAAGAGCAGCAGCCGCCGTTTTGCGGCAAGCCGCCACGCCTGAAAATCCGCCCAGCTGGCATGACGCGTCAACGCCGCCTGTTCGAGATAGTCCATGCCCGCACGCTTCAACGCCCGGTCGGAAAGGTCAAAACCTGCAGGCTCGATCACATCGACCGCGATCCCGAAACAGGCTGCCATACGCAGTATCGTTCCGGTATTGCCTGGAATGTCCGGCTGATAAAGGGCGATGCGAAGGTCCACTGATGCGTTGGTCAATACTTACGGCTCCATTGCGATGGCCTCTCGCCTTTTGCGTTCATAATCGCTATAGGAAGCAAACCGCAACGCTAACTTGGAGGTGTCGATGCCAAAATTGATGCGACTTCTTCCAAACTGGACGATGTCCGGTTGCCTTTGCGGTTGCGTGTCGGTTCTCCCTAATTAGAAATTTCGTCTTTACGACAAGAGCCGCAAACCGCCGATCTTCGCGTTTGCAGGTGTTTTCCATGTTTGTCCCAAGCAGTATCCCAACGACCGGCTCGCGGTCCGCTACCGTGATCAGGACAGGTGTTTACGAGGTTGAAAATGTTTCGCTGGTTTGAAGAGAGGCTCGAACCATTTCCGCCAGCCGAGCCCAGTGAGCCACCCAGATCGCTCGTGGCGTTCTGCCTGCATTATACGCGCGGCGTGTGGCCATTCATCGCCGTCATGGCCGTTTGCACAGCCCTGATCGCCGTGCTCGAAGTGTCGATGTTCGCCTTCATGGGCAATATCGTCGACTGGCTGTCGAACCACTCGCGCGAGACCTTCCTTTCCGAAGAGGGCTGGAAGCTGGCGCTGATTGCCGGCGTGATCCTCATCGTCATGCCCGGCATCGTCTTGATCGATTCGCTCGTCATCCATCAAACGCTGCTTGGCAACTATCCGATGCGTATCCGCTGGATGGTGCATCGCTACCTGATCCGCCAGTCGATGACGTTTTTCCAGGACGAGTTTGCCGGGCGCGTCTCGACGAAGCTGATGCAGACCTCGCTCGCGGTGCGCGAAGCGGTGATGAAGCTGCTCGACGTTCTCAACTATGTCATCGTCTATTTCAGCGGCACCCTGATCATCGCGGCAGCGGCCGACCTTCGGCTGATGCTGCCATTCGTCGTCTGGCTCGTCGCCTATATCGGACTGTTGCGCTACTTCATTCCGAAAATCCGCATCATTTCGGAACGGCAGGCTGACGCCCGTTCGACCATGACCGGCCGGATCGTCGACAGCTATACGAATATCGCCACGGTCAAGCTCTTCTCGCACTCGAAGCGCGAAGAAAGCTACGCGCGCGAAGGAATGGAGGATTTTCTCGGCACCGTGCATCGCCAGATGCGCATGGTGACGAGCTTCCACTTCTGCCTCTATGCCATGAACTGTCTCCTGCTGTTTTCGGTGGGCGGCATCGCCATCTGGCTGTGGCTCGACTCGGCCATTTCCGTCGGCGCCGTTGCCGTCGGGATCGGATTGGTCCTGCGCCTCAACGGCATGTCGCAGTGGATCATGTGGGAAATGTCCGCCCTGTTCGAAAATATCGGAACGGTGGAAGACGGTATCACCTCGATTTCGCTGCCGCGCCTGGTGCCGGACGTTGCGAATGCGCCCGAGCTCGTCGTGAAATCGGGCGCGATCACTTTCGACGCCATCGGCTTTCACTACGGCAAGGGTGCGGGGATCATCGACAAGCTCTCGCTGGATATCCGGCCCGGCGAAAAGATCGGCGTCGTTGGCCGCTCGGGCGCCGGCAAGTCAACGCTCGTCAACCTGCTGCTGCGCTTTTACGACCTCGAGAGCGGGCGCATTTTGATCGATGGTCAGGACATTTCGAAAGTCTCCCAGGATTCGTTGCGGGCGAATATCGGCATGGTCACACAGGATACATCGCTGCTGCACCGGTCGGTGCGCGACAATGTGCTCTATGGCCGACCCGATGCATCGGATGAGTTGATGCGGCAGGCCGTGCGCAATGCACAGGCCGATGGCTTTATCGAGGAACTGACCGATCCCAAGGGCCGCCGGGGTTTCGAAGCTCATGTCGGCGAGCGCGGCGTCAAGCTTTCCGGTGGTCAGCGCCAGCGTGTCGCCATCGCTCGAGTCATGTTGAAGGACGCACCGATCCTGATCATGGACGAGGCGACCTCGGCGCTCGATTCCGAAGTCGAGGCAGCGATACAGGACAATCTTTATCGGCTCATGCAGGGAAAGACCGTCATTGCCATCGCCCATCGCCTTTCGACCATTGCGGCGCTTGACCGCCTTGTCGTGATGGACAAGGGCAAGATCGTCGAGAGCGGCAGCCACGACGAGCTCATCGCCGCAAACGGGATTTATGCCGGCCTTTGGGCGCGCCAGTCCGGCGGGTTCCTCGGGCTCGACGATCAGGAAGCGGCGGAGTAGGGCTGATTTCCTGCTCCCACCTGGGGGGAGGGTGGCTGCGCAGCAGCCGGGAGGTGACTTGCTTGACTTTGTTTAAGCCCGACTTCTGATCAAGCCCCCACCCCGAACCTGCGGTTCGACCCTCCCCACAAGGGGGAGGGTGAGAAGCCAAGCCATGAAGAGTTTTCGGTAACCGAAGTTTAATTTGACGCATCGCGGGACTCAACCGATGGTGGCCCTTCGCCCATTGGTTTCATCATCGTGATGATTTTTCAACGCAATGCAGGTTGAATGACACGCCTTTACCGCCTGTTCGAGAGCTGGGTCGATCCCTATGCCAGTGCGCCGGCGGAACGGGTTCCGAACCAGTCGCTCGCCTTCATGTGGTTCTATGTGCGGCAGGAGAAATATGTTTTTCTGGCGATGCTCGTTTGCGGCGGGCTGATTGCCCTGTTCGAGGCCGGGCTCTTCTGGTTCGTCGGCAAGATCATCGATATTCTCGCCTCCACCGATCGCGTCGAAGGCTGGCAGGGTATTATCGACCGCCACGGTGTCGCGCTGCTTTTGATGCTGCTTGCTGTGTTTCTTGGGCGAACGCTCGTGCTTTCCCTTGCTGCCCTCGTCGAGGAGCAGGCGATCGTGCCGGGTTTCAACAATCTCGTCCGCTGGCAGGCTCACAGCGTCGTCTACCGGCAGAGCCTTGCATTTTTTCAGAACGATTTTTCCGGCCGCATCGTTACCAAGGTCTGGGCTGCCGGACAGGCGCTTGGCGATTTCATGGTGACGCTGCTGCAGGCAGTGTGGTTCAGCCTTGTATACTGTGCGACGACACTCTTTCTCATCGGCCGCCTCGATTGGCGGCTGGCTTCAGTCGTCGGCGTGTGGCTCGTCGTTTTCGGCTTCACCGCCCGCTATTTCCTGCCGCGCGTGCGCAAGGCGGCGCGCGATACGGCCGAAACGAGCTCGCTGGTCATGGGCCGGCTCGTCGATGGCTACAGCAATATCCAGACGCTAAAGCTGTTCGGCACCACACAACGCGACGATGCCTATATGCGCCGCGGCATGGATCGCTGGCTCGTCGCGATCATGTCGCTGACGCGGGGTCTGAGCGGCATTCGCATTTCGCTCGCCAGCACAAGCGGGGCGATGATCTGCGTCGTGGCGGCGCTTTCGATCGATCTTTGGCTGAAGGGCGAGATTTCGTCCGGCGAGGTCGCCTTCACGCTGGGTCTTGTGCTGCGGCTCAGCATGCTCCTGACGCGCATGATGGCCAACCTCAATGGCTTGCTTCGCAACTACGGCACGATCCAGAATTCCATGGAACTCCTCGCGCGCCCCGTCAGCGTCGTCGACAAGCCCAGAGCCCAGCAGCTTACTGTGACGCAGGGCGCAATCACGTTCGAGAACGTCCGATTTCACTACGAGTCGGCACGGATCGTCATCGACGATTTTTCCCTGCATGTGCGGCCGGGCGAGAAGATCGGCCTTGTCGGCCGCTCAGGCGCCGGCAAGTCGACGCTCGTCAACCTGCTTTTGCGTTTCTTTGACGTCGAAAGTGGCCGCATTCTCATCGACGGCCAGGACATCGCGAATGTCACGCAGGATTCGCTGCGCGCCCATATCGGCATGGTCACCCAGGACACGTCGCTGCTGCATCGTTCGGTCCGCGACAACATCCTTTATGGCCGGCCCGACGCTTCCGACGACATGATGCGCGATGCAGTGATCAACGCCCAGGCGGAGGCGTTCATCGACACCTTGACCGATCCCAAGGGCCGTCGCGGCCTTGATGCCCATGTCGGCGAGCGCGGCGTCAAACTATCGGGCGGGCAGCGCCAGCGCATCGCCATCGCACGCGTCATGCTCAAGGACGCGCCGATCCTCATCCTCGACGAAGCGACCTCGGCGCTCGATTCGGAAGTCGAGGCGGCGATACAGGAAAGCCTCTACCGGCTGATGCAAGGAAAGACCGTCATTGCGATCGCGCACCGCCTGTCGACCATCGCGGCTCTCGACCGCCTGATCGTCATGGATGAGGGCCGCATCGTCGAGAGCGGAACGCATGCCGAGCTTGTTGCTGCCAATGGGCTTTATGCCGGGCTCTGGGCGCGCCAGTCGGGCGGATTTATCGGGCAGGAATAAGCCGCCGGTTTATCCCTGCGACATCCTGCCCTTATGCCGCTGTCAGGCTGGACAAGCTCCTGCGACATGCTTAGAAACCACGCGATATGTTGGGGATTCCGCGGGGCTCATCTTCTTGGGCCTGTCTTCTATTATGCTGACTTCGTGGACTCTCCTGCTGCGTTGTTATTCGGAAAGGAACAGGCCCCGTGAGCGCACACGATACGACCGAGCCGACACGGCGTGACTTCCTCTATATTGCGACAGGTATGGCCGGTGTGGTCGGAGCGGGGGCCTTTGCCTGGCCCTTCATCGACCAGATGAGACCGGACGCATCCACGCTGGCAGTCTCGTCCATTGAAGTTGATGTTTCGGCTGTTCAGCCGGGTATGTCCCTCACGGTCAAGTGGCGCGGCAAGCCGATCTTCATCCGCAACCGCACGCCCAAGGAAGTTGAGGAAGCCAAGGCTGTCGCGCTCGGCGATCTCAAGGACCCGATTGCGCGCAATGCCAACCTTCCAAGCGATGCCCAGGCCACCGATGCCGATCGTACCGCTTCGAAGGAAAAGGAAAACTGGCTGGTGATGGTTGGCGTGTGCACCCACCTCGGCTGCATTCCGCTCGGACAACAGGGTGATTTCGGCGGCTGGTTCTGCCCCTGCCACGGCTCGCACTACGATACGGCCGGACGCATCCGCAAGGGACCGGCGCCGGAAAACCTGGCGATCCCGCCACTTTCTTTCATTTCCGACACCGTCGTCAAGATCGGCTAAGGTTCCACGGGGAGACACGACATGAGCGGTGGACATTCATCCTACACGCCGAACAGCGGAATCGAAAAATGGTTTGATGCGCGACTGCCGTTGCCGCGTCTGCTCTACGATTCATTCGTAGCCTATCCGGTTCCGCGCAATCTGAATTATGCCTACGCCTTCGGTGGCATCCTGGCGATCATGCTGGTGTCGCAGATCCTGACCGGCGTGGTGCTTGCCATGCATTATGCCGCCAGCACCGGCATTGCCTTCAATTCCGTCGAAAAGATCATGCGTGACGTGAATTCGGGCTGGCTCCTGCGCTACCTGCATTCCAACGGCGCTTCGATGTTCTTCCTCGCCGTCTACATCCACATTTTCCGCGGCCTTTATTACGGCTCGTACAAGGCGCCGCGCGAACTCCTTTGGATTCTCGGTGTAATCATCCTCCTCCTGATGATGGCGACGGCCTTCATGGGTTACGTGCTTCCGTGGGGCCAGATGTCCTTCTGGGGTGCGACGGTCATCACCGGCTTCTTCACCGCGTTCCCGATCATCGGCGATCCGATCCAGCAATTACTGCTCGGTGGATTTGCCGTCGACAACCCGACGCTCAATCGCTTCTTCTCGCTGCACTACCTGCTCCCGTTCATGATTGCCGGCGTCGTCGTCCTGCACGTCTGGGCGCTGCATGTGACCGGCCAGACCAACCCGACCGGCATAGAAGTGAAGTCGAAGACGGATACGGTTGCCTTCACGCCTTACGCCACCGTTAAGGATGCGTTCGGTCTCGTGCTGTTCCTGATCCTCTTCGCCTATTTCGTCTTCTACTTGCCGAACTTCATGGGCCATCCGGATAACTATATCCAGGCAGACTCGCTGAAGACACCGGCCCATATCGTTCCCGAATGGTACTTCCTGCCCTTCTACGCGATGCTTCGTGCCATCACCTTCAATATCGGCCCGATCAACTCGAAGCTCGGCGGCGTCCTGACGATGTTCGGTTCGATCGCGATCCTCTTCCTCGTGCCCTGGCTCGATACGTCGAAGGTTCGCTCGGCCGTCTACCGGCCCTGGTACAAGCTGTTCTTCTGGATCTTCGTTGCCAACGCCATCATGCTCGGCTGGCTCGGATCGCGTCCTGCCGAAGGTCTCTACGTGGTCTTCTCGCAGCTCGGAACGGCCTATTATTTCGGCTTCTTCATCATCCTCATGCCATTGCTTGGACTGGTTGAAACCCCGCGCCGACTCCCGAATTCGATCACCGAGGCGGTGCTCGCGAAAACCAAAGGTGGTGGCCGGCCGGTAGGCGTCACCGCGGCTCCGGAAACCAAAGGCTGAGAATCGTGAAGGGCTCAAGGAACTTTCCCATGAAAAAAATCCTCCTCGGTCTTGCAGCTGCCGGTCTCGGAACCATGCTGGCATTCGGAACGGTTGCGACCGCCGAAGAAGCGCATAATGCCGCCGAACCGACGCACTTCCCGATCAAGAAGCCGGAAGAGATGAACTGGACCTTTGCGGGGCCGTTCGGACGCTATGACAAGCAGCAGTTGCAGCGCGGCCTCAAGATCTACAAAGAGGTCTGCTCGGCCTGCCATTCGATGAACCTCGTGGCATTCCGTTCGCTGGCGGAACTCGGCTATAGCGATGCTCAGATCAAGGCATTTGCGGCCGAATACGAAGTGCCGGGCGAACCCAACGCCGATGGCGAGCCTACAACCCGCAAGGCTATCCCTGCCGATCATTTCCCGTCGCCTTACGCCAATCCGGAAGCGGCGGCAGCAGCCAATGGCGGCGCGGTGCCGCCGGACTTTTCTCTGATCGCCAAGGCGCGTGCGGTAGAGCGCGGCTTCCCGCGCTTTCTGATCGATATCTTCACGCAGTACCAGGAAGGCGGTCCGGACTACATCCACGCGCTTCTGACCGGCTTTAACGAAACGCCGCCGGAAGGCATGCAGATCCCTGAAGGCACGCACTATAACCCGTTCTTCATCGCCGCCAAGTCGTTGAAGATGGCGCAGCCTTTGCAGGACGGCCAGGTCACCTATGACGATGGATCGCCGCAGACACTTACGCAGTATTCGCAGGACGTTGCCGCGTTCCTGATGTGGGCGGCCGAGCCGCACCTCGAGGCCCGCAAGAAGACCGGCTTCCGCGTCATGCTGTTCCTGGTTCTCTTCGCAGGCCTCATCTATGTGGCGAAGCGCCGGATCTGGTCCGACGTCGAGCATTGACCGGATCGGTAGAATCAATTTGAGGGAAGGGCGCTATGCGCCCTTTTCTTTTGAGGGCGGGGCTGCATAGATTGTCTGCCCGCTGACAGCGCGAAGGGAACGATCAGATGGATTCAAGCCTCAAGCAGACGCTGGTTGATGCCATCCGCAACATTCCGGACTATCCGAAGCCCGGCGTCATGTTTCGCGATATAACCACACTCCTTGGCAATGCCCGCGCCTTTCGCCGCGCCGTGGATGAACTGGTGCACCCCTATGCCGGTGGCAAGGTAGATCAGGTTGCAGGCATCGAGGCGCGCGGCTTCATAATTGGTGGCGCCATGGCGCATCAACTGTCATCGGGCTTCGTGCCGATCCGCAAGAAGGGCAAGCTGCCGCGCGATACCGTGCGGATCGCCTACAGTCTCGAATATGGTCTCGATGAGATGGAGATGCACCGCGACGCTATCGCGCCCGGCGACAAGGTCATCCTCGTTGACGATCTGATCGCGACGGGCGGGACCGCCGAGGCCGCGGTCAAGCTTCTGCAGCAGATGGGCGCCGATATCGTCGCCGCCTGCTTCATCATCGACCTTCCGGAACTCGGCGGCCGCAAGAAGCTCGAGGCACTCGGCGTCAACGTACGGACGCTGGTCGCCTTCGACGGGCACTGAGCGGATTCATTGTTTTACACTTTTGTTGGCCTGCCGACCTTCAAGCGGGCAGCGCAACAAGGGCGGTGCTGTCGAATGAAAGAACCTTGTCGCCATTCTGGTTATAGGCGGCGGAGGACATCTGCATCATCGACCAGCCCGGCCGCGACTTGAGCGGGCGCACGTCGTGCAAGGTCCGGGTAAAGCGGATCGTATCGTCGGCATAGACCGGCTTCAGCCATTTCAGGTTCTCAAAACCCGGTGAGGGGCCGAATTGCGGCGGCTGTTCGCCTCGTTGCAAGGCTTCTGCGATGATCCGCTTCATGTCCTCGACATTGAGGCGCATCCATATAGCCGTCGTATGCCAGCCCGAGGCACAAAGTCCGCCGAAATTGCTTTTCCTAGCCGCTTCAGGATCGACATGAAAGCGTTGCGGATCGTACTTCGACGCAAAATCAATGATCTCGCTGGCGTTGAAGCGATGGGTGCCGAGGTCGCGCTCCACGCCAATGTATTGTTCGATGCTCATGCTTGCACGGGTTCCCGTGTCGAGAACATCGCGGTATGTTCGAGCTCGCATACCAATATGCCATCCTGATTGAAGACGTCGTGATGCATCTTGACGAACCCGAGGGAAGGTTTCGACTTCGACAGGCGTTGTTCGAGGATCGTCGTTCGTCCTGTGAGCGTGTCGCCGGCGAGAACCGGATACTTCCATTTGACGAAGTCGATCCCTGGCGCGCCTTGCGAGGTCGAATCGAGAAGATAGGCGTCGCATAGCATGCGCATGAACATCGAGACCGTGTGCCAGCCCGAGGCCGCCAACCCGCCGAGGATACTGGCCCTGCCCGCGGCCTCATTCAGATGAAAGGGCTGGGGATCGAACTGACTGGCGAAATCGATGATTTCTTCCGTCGTCACCTGCTTGGAGCCGAGCGACCATTCACTGCCGACGATGAAATCCTCATAGGCGTAGGTGGGCGTGCGTTCAGCCATTTCAATACAACCGTATCAGGTGTTGAACTTGAACAGCATGATATCGCCGTCCTGGACGATGTATTCCTTGCCCTCGTCGCGGGCCTTGCCAGCTTCCTTGGCGGCCGCTTCGCCGCCGAGGCCCACATAGTCTTGATAAGCGATGGTCTGGGCGCGAATGAAGCCACGCTCGAAATCCGTATGGATGACACCAGCCGCCCTTGGCGCTTTCGAACCGCGCTCGACGGTCCAGGCGCGTGCTTCCTTCGGGCCTACGGTAAAGTAGGTGATGAGGTGCAGCAGTCGGTAGCCGGCGCGGATCAACCGATCGAGGCCGGGCTCGTCGAGGCTCATTGCCTCAAGATATTCGCGCGCTTCTTCATCGGGAAGCTGCGCGACTTCGGCCTCGATGGCGGCTGAGATGGTGACTGTCTCGGCGCCCTGTCCGGTCGCCATTTCCTCGACAGCCTCGGTATATTCATTGCCGGTTGCGGCATCGCCTTCGGCAACGTTGCAGACGTAAAGAACGGGCTTGGAGGTCAGGAGATTGAGGTCCTGAAGGATAGCGAGATCGTCGGGCGCGATGCCGTTCAGCATGAAGCGAACCGGCTGCCCGTCCTGGAGTAGTGAGAGGGCCTGTTCCATGATCGGAAGCACAGCGAGCGCTTCCTTGTCCTTGCTGCTCGCACGCTTGCGGAACTGGACGATGCGCCGTTCGAGGCTTTCGAGGTCGGCGAGCATCAGTTCGGTCTCGACGGTCTCCGCGTCGGCGACGGGATCGATGCGGCCTTCGACATGGGTAATGTCGTCGTCCTCGAAGCAGCGCAGCACGTGCACCACTGCATCCACTTCGCGAATATTCGCAAGGAACTGGTTCCCGAGGCCTTCACCCTTCGATGCGCCGCGCACGAGGCCGGCAATATCGACGAAGCTGATACGCGTCGGGACAATATTGGCGGACTTGCCGATCTTGGCGATGGTTTGCAGGCGCGGGTCGGGAACCGCCACTTCGCCCGTATTGGGTTCGATCGTACAGAACGGGTAGTTGGCGGCCTGCGCCGCCGCCGTCTTGGTCAGGGCATTGAAGAGCGTGGATTTGCCGACGTTAGGCAAGCCAACGATGCCGCATTTGAAACCCATAATGTGCGATCCTTATTCTTTCTTGCCGAAGAGCTTGTTCAGCATGTCGGCCATGGGGCCGGATTTTGGAATGGTGACGGCAGGCTTTTGCTGGCGCGCCTGCCGGATATGGCTTTGTCCGGTACTTTTTGCAACCGGCTTTTCGGTTGTCGCGGGCTCGCTCCTGGCGTTGCCGCCGACGGCAAGCGCGACGCGGTTCATGAAACCGGAATCATCCTTGCGGACCAGCAGTCCGGCATTGGCGGCAATCGCCTCGAGCAGGGGATCGAGCCATTCGCGATCCGCCTTGGCGAAATTGCCGAGAACATGGTTGGAGACCATTTCCTTGCCGCCTGGATGGTTGATACCGAGGCGGACGCGCTTGTAATCCTTGCCGCAATGGGCGTCGATCGATTTGATGCCGTTATGGCCGCCCGAACCGCCGCCGATCTTGACGCGCACCTTGCCTGCGGCCAGATCGAGTTCGTCATAGATCACGATGAGATCGCCGACGCCGAGCTTATAGAAGCGCATGGCTTCGCCGACGGCCTGGCCTGAAAGGTTCATGAATGTCTGGGGCTTGATCAGGATGGTCTTTTCGCCGTCGATCATCCCATCGGCGATCAGTGCCTGGAACTTGCGGGTCCAGGGAGAAAAACCATGGCGGCGATGTATTTCATCCGCCGCCATGAAACCGATATTGTGCCGGTTTGCAGCATATTGGGAGCCCGGATTGCCAAGACCTGCGATAAGCAGCACGCGCCTAGCTCCCAATAGTCGAAAGGACGATTACTCGCCTTCTTTTTCTGCAGTTTCAGTCGGTTCCGCTGCTTCGGTGATGTCTTCGTCAGCGGTTGCATGGCCAGCGATCGTAGCAATCGTGAAATCGCGATCCTGAATGACCGGTGTCGCGCCCTTCGGCAGCGTCACAGCGGAAATGTGGATCGAGTCGCCGATCTGCGTGCCGGTGAGATCGATTTCGATTGCTTCCGGAATTGCATTGGCCGGAACATGCAGCTCGATGTCGTGGCGAACGATGTTGAGAACGCCGCCGCGCTTGATGCCGGGCGAAGCCTCTTCGTTCAGGAAGTGGATCGGTACATGGACGTTGACGACCGACTTGGCCGATACGCGCAGGAAGTCGACATGGACCGGCTTGTCGCTGACCGGATCGAGCTGGTAATCCTTGGGCAGGACCTGGATCGACTTGCCATCCAGAAGGATGTTGGCAATCGTCGTCTTGAAGCCGCCGCCGTGAATCTTGTAATACAGCGTCTTGTAGTCGAGGGTGATCGAGATTGGCGCCTGCTTGTCACCATAGATGACTGCTGGCACTTTACCGTTGCGGCGAATGTCCCGGGCGGACCCCTTACCGACCCGTTCGCGCGCCTCGGCCTTGAGCTCGTATGCTTCGCTCATGGCATTTCCTTTCGAGGTTCAAATCTGGAGTGTTTTTCGAGACCACAAGGTGGATGCACAAAAAACATGAAGCGGTCCAATGCTCATCCGAGACCGGATGAATGACCGCCCCATTCCGCGTTGCCTCCAAGGGTGTCTACGCGGATGGCGGCTCTATAACGGAAACCCGGCGCCAGTGCAAGTTTGTTGGTCGGCGTCCGATCAACCCGTTCGGCTTAGTCGAACAGGCTGGAAACGGATTCTTCCGAGGCCGTGCGCGATACCGCCTCGCCGATCAGGTCGGAAATCGACAGGACGCGGATGTTGTGCGCAGATTCGATAGCTGGCGTCGGCTGAATGGAATCGGTGATGACGAGTTCCTTCAGCTTCGAACTCGCTATGCGGGCGACTGCGCCGCCTGAAAGAACACCGTGGGTGATATAGGCGGTGACGCTCGTTGCGCCCTTGGCGAGGAGGGCCTCGGCCGCATTGCACAGCGTGCCGCCGGAGTCGACGATATCGTCGAAAAGCAGGCAATCCTTGCCGCGCACATCGCCGATGACGTTCATCACTTCGGATTCGCCCGGGCGGTCACGCCGCTTGTCGACGATTGCTAGCTGCGCATCGATGCGCTTTGCCAGCGAGCGCGCGCGCACCACGCCGCCGACATCGGGGGAGACGACCATGACGTTCGATGTGCCGTAATGGGCGCGCACATCGCGCGCAATGACCGGCACAGCATAGAGGTTGTCGGTCGGGATATCGAAGAAACCCTGGATCTGGCCGGCATGGAGATCAAGCGTAAGGACGCGATTGGCACCGGCCTCGGTGATCAGATTGGCAACGAGCTTTGCCGAGATCGGCGTGCGCGGACCAGGCTTGCGGTCCTGGCGGGCGTAACCGAAGTAGGGAAGCACCGCGGTGATGCGCTTGGCCGAGGAACGGCGGAACGCATCGATCATGATGAGCAGTTCCATCAGGTGGTCGTTGGCGGGAAACGAGGTGGACTGCATGACGAAGACATCTTCGCCGCGGACATTCTCCTGGATCTCGACAAATATCTCCTGGTCGGCAAAGCGGCGAACGCTGGCTTTTCCAAGCGGAATATTCAGATATTTGGCGACAGATTCAGCGAGAACACGATTGGAATTGCCCGCGAACAGTTTCATGCCGATTTTTCCCCACGTCTTTTCAGAGCGTCAGCCAATTAAAGGATATGGCGGGCCTTTTACTGTGCTTCCCGCACAATGCAAGCATGCAGCAAGAAATCCAACTCTATTCCGTGGCATTATCCGGCAAAACGCGTAAATATGTCACGTCTTGGCGCCGGAAACCCAGGCGAGATAACCCTGTATCGCCTTGTCGGCGATGCCTTCCATGGTCTTGGCCGGTACCGTGCTCCAGGGATCGGCGCCGCCACCCGGCACTTTTTCCTGGCCCTGGATACGGTGCAGCCGGGTTCCGGCCGGATCGAGTACGTCCCATACATAGATGATCGTCGTCTGGTTGCCGTCGGGCAGGGCCGAGAAATAACCCTTCATGATGTGCGTGTTGTCGGTATCGGCGGCGGTGCCGAGGACAATACCCTTTTCCTTGGCAAGAGCCGAAAGGCGCTGCGACAGCGGCGTTGCGGCAGCGATTGGCGCGCCGACGATAGGGGCAAAGCGAAGCTTGGCGGTGCGCGCGGCGCCTGGCGCATTGGCGGTGGTGGTCGGTGCGGCCCCGGCAGTTGCGGGGAGGGGGGCACCGGCAGTCGTCTGCGCCGCTGTGGCGGTCGTTTGGGCTGTACCAGGCGTTGCCGGTGTGGTCGCGCCGCCCTGTGCCGCGGGCAGGTCGGCCTTGCTGACGCCCATCGGCGATTCCGAACTGTTGCAGGCGGCGAGCGCGAGTGTTGCAAGCAATGCGACCGCGCATGTCAGTGAGTTACGAGACCACATCTTCAGTCAAACCCCGTCATGAGCCACCTTATCAAAATAGAAGCAGAAGAGAGTTTTATTTTACGATCAAGTCAACCCGGCTATTGACTATGCTTCGTTTTTTGTCGCGTCGCCCGCACCTTTATCGCGATGCGGGTATAGTTTGTTCGCTGCACGTTCTGCAAGCCTCTTCCGTTCAGCGCTTCTCGCATCAGTTCTGCGAAACCCCGTATAAGCATTATGTTCATCGCGAGATGGGCCTGTGTTGCGACGGCGTGCTTGGCCTGAAATCTCTCACCGCGTCCACGTATGATGGACATTGCTTTTAGGCAATTCCGTGGAGACGTCGTCACCCTTGCGCTTCACGCGCTTGCGAGCTGCCGGACTGCTCCAACCCCGACGAAGCTTCTATCAGTTCGGGCCGGGAGCGGAACCTAAATCCTTTGCGGCTGTTGAGAAACAATCAGCCACAGCCGCGGAGAAACCCAAATGTCAGATGACAAATCCAAGCAGGACAATCGAGACCGCGCCACAGTATCGGCAAGCGAGGACTACGAGGTGAACTACCTCATGACGAAACATGACATCAGCAAGGACCGGGCGCTTGAGCTGATCAAGAAGCACGGCGGCAGTCGCAAGAAGATCGAGAGCGAACTTGGAGGCCGCTGACCCATGGCCGCCTATGATCTGTTGTGGACGACACTTCCAGTTTTGATCGCCGCCCTTCTCTTCTCCATTCCCGAGATCGGCCCACCCAAAAGTGGTCATCGTCATCTTGCTACCGAAGGACGGTAGAATGGAGTATTTGTGGTTTGCGGTGGTGTTTGGCGGCCCGATCGTCCTCGGCGCAATCCTTGCCTTTGGCATGATGAAGCGCCGGCGCCTGACGGAACGAGAAAAACAGGCCTCAAAACAAGCAACCAGGAAGCTTTATCGCTCGGACGATTAGCAATTTTTTTGCACCGAAAATCTTGACAGCGTTTCCTGCCATTACCAAATTTTCGCGGTCGGTTGCACGTCAGTGGACCGACGTCAGGGAGCGCCAAGCTTCTTGGCGCGCCTCATTTCTATGTTGCTCAAAGGAGGACCTAGCTATGAGAAGCAACGTCGATTTTTCCCCGTTCTACCGGTCGAGCGTCGGCTTTGACCGAATTTTCAATCTGCTCGAAAACTCCACCCAACCGCAAGGCTCGGACAGATGGCCCCCCTATGACATCGTCAAGCTCGGGGAGGACAAATATCGCATCGTGATTGCTGTGGCCGGCTTCAGGCAAGATGACCTCGCCATCACCCATGAGCCGAATCTGTTGGTGGTCAAGGGCGACAAGTCCTTTGATGAAGAGCTGCAGTATCTTCACCACGGTCTGGCGCTGAGGCCATTCGCCCACCGCTTCGAGCTCGCGGACCATGTAAGCGTCACCGATGCGCGTGTCGACAATGGTCTGCTGATCATCGATCTCAAAAAGGAGATCCCCGAGGAAATGAAGCCGCGTCGGATCGCGATCAGCGGATCCGCCAATACGATAGCCGGCGATAGTTCCAACCGGGTCAGCGATAATCGGGCTGCCTAGGAGTGCCTTCCTCCACCTCATCAACTGGGTGAGGTGGAGGCCAGTTTGCCTTGATCTTTGTGAAGGGTGAAAGCCATGCAAGCTATAACATCAGGACCAAAACAGCAGCGGACAGTCCCTCCGGACCTGTTGCGAAAGATAAAATCCCAAGCGTCGGAAACCGTCCAGGCCACCCAGACACTTGCCGACATTTTACGAAAAGCCAAGGGTGGGTATATGAGGCATCGATTCAAAACCAATAAGTCTTGACCGATGCATTTATTGGCGAGTCCCTGAGTTGGGACTCGCACTTGGTTGCGGCAGGCCGGATTTGCAGCGACGATCTAGTTTGCGATAGCAACCATGGTTACTTTACGATCAAGTCAAGAGGTTGGCGCGACAGGGTTTCAGCCGCGCCGTTGGTCGTAAGATAGGTCCGGCCCAGCGTCATCGCCGTATTGGTGTCGGAGTCGAATATGATCATGTGCCCAAACAGCGTCATGTCCGGCTGGATACGCTCTGAGTTTCCCGGATAGAACATCGGCATGTCCATCCAGGACGGGGTAAAGCGCGCGCCAACAGAATATCCGCAAGCATTCAAGCGATGGCGGGTCAGTTCATGGGCTTCCATGACCTTGGCATGGGCCTCGAAGACGTCGCCGAAGGTCGAGGCGGGGGTCATGGCCGCCTCGACTGCAAGCAGGGCCTCCTGCGCCGCATCGAAGAGTTCCTGATGGCGTTTCGATGCCTTGCCGGTAAGGACCGTCCGCATCATCGGTGCGTGGTAGTGGCGGTAGACACCAGACCATTCAAGCGTCAGCTGGTCGTTCTTGGTCAGTTTGCGGCGGCCGGACTTGTAGCGGCACAGAAGCGCATCGTCGCCCGAACCGATGATGAATTCATTGGCCGGGTAGTCGCCGCCGCCCGCAAAGATCGTCGATTGCATGGCCGCAAGAATGGCGCCTTCATCCGCGCCTGCCTTGATCAGTTTCAACGCCGCATCGAGGGCGTCGTCGCTGAGTTCGGCGGCCTTGCGGGCGTAGACAATTTCCGCTGGGCTTTTCAGCGCGCGGAGTTTGTCGACGATGCCGGAAATGTCGACCAGTTGCCCGAAAGCCGTCAACTGCTCGTCGAGTCGTCGGCCGTCAGCGGCCGTCAGCCCGTGGGTCTGGTATTCGATGCCGATGCGGCGGCCAAGAAGATCGAGGTCATTCAATATTTCGCGCAAGTCCGCCGCGGGATTCGCATTCTCGCGATCCGCCCAGACGACGACGTTTTCGATGTTCGAGGTCTGGCGCGCTTGCCGCAGATCAGCGGACCGGGTCATAAGCACGTGACTGCCGTCGGCCTTCATCACAAGGCACTGGAAAAAGCAGAAGCCGAATGTATCGTAGCCGGTCAGCCAGTACATGCTCTCCTGCGCAAACAGCAGGACCGCATCGAGCTTCTGCTCGGCCATCACGATCATCAGGCGATCGCGGCGCGCAGCAAATTCTTCCGGTTCGAAATGAAGGGCCATACTGTTACTCCGTAATGGTGATCGCCGAGATTTGCCGACCGTAGTCTGGTTCCTTGCGATGCGTCGTCCGGCGATAGGAGAAGAACTGATCCTCGTCGGCATAGGTGCATTGGCGAAGCGCCGACGCATTCACGCCGGCCTTTTCGAGCCGGCCGACGATGAAACCCCAAAGGTCGAACATCTTGTGGCCATTGTTGTGCGACGGACGGAAAAAATCCTTGTAGGAAGCGTCCCGCTCGACGAACTGGTCATAAAATTCGCTGCCGACCTCATAATTGTCGGGGCCGATCGTTGGGCCGAGGACAGCCTGAATGCGATCGCGTTTTGCACCGAGCGCGATCATCGCTTCGATGGTGTTTTCGAGGACGCCGCCAAGCGCCCCGCGCCAGCCGGCGTGGGCGGCGCCGACCACCTTCTTGTCCTTGTCGGCAAAAAGTATCGGACCGCAATCGGCGGAAAGCGAGCCGATGACGATGCCTGGCGTTGCCGTCACCATGGCATCGGCGTTCGGCCGCGTTCCGACAAAGGGACGGTTCACCGTGATGACGTCCGGCGAGTGCACCTGATGCACCGTGACGAGGTGTGTCAGCGGGGCACCGAGCGTTTCGGCGACGCGCCTGCGGTTTTCGCGGACGCGCTCCTGATTGTCCTTGGAGCCGCTTCCGACATTGAGGCCGCGATAGATCCCGTCCGACACCCCGCCCTTGCGGGTGAAAAATCCATGGGCGATTCGGTCTTCTTCGGGGGATCCGAGCAGGGCTGAGCGCAACGGTGCCGGTTTTTCGGAGTTGATCATGCTGTATGCCTTTCAAGGCCCGGGATGGTGGTTGAGCGAGCGCGCGAAGTCAATTGCCCTGGGTTCCGGCTTCGCTGCGTTCGAACGGAAAGGTGTGCGTTGCCACGTCCGCGATGCACAGCACCTTGAACAGTGTGCCCATCTGGTCTGGCCCCGCGAGGCGCTGGACATCGGCGCGTATCCGTTCCTGAAATTCCGGCGGTTTGTCACGGCCAAGCGCGCCGGCCCGGTCGAGGATGCCCATGGCGACGAGAAAATTGCCCTGGGTCATGGCATTCGTCTTGCAGCCCTCATGACGGGCGGCCTGCGCCAGACTGTGGAAATCGACGTGGGTGGTAAGATCGGCTGCGCCGGGTATGTGCAGCACGTCAACCGATTCATGGCGGCTGAGCGCCTGCAGCGTATCGCCAAACCCGGGTTGCAGGTGGCCGTAGTCGAACAGCAGCGCGGCGCCGCGCTGCTTGCGCATACGCATGGCGATCTCCTGCATCAACGCGCTTCGCGCCGGAGCGATCTCGAATATGCTGCCTTCGGGTGCAACATCGCTTCCGGCCGGCAACAGGGCAGCGTCGATCGAACCGGAACCCGCAGCAAAGAACAGCCGGCCTGCGAGGTCGGCCGCTATCATGCGCTCAACGAAACGACCGTTGGTCTTGACGTATTGTCGCGACGGAATGGCGTCGAAAAGCTCATTGGCAACAAGGAGGAGGGGGCCATCGGCGACTTCGCCGAAGGTCTTTGTCCAGGTGATGCGTTCGGCATGCGCCGTCAGCTTTTCCTGTTGCACCGACCGCAGGCGATCGCTGATCTCGACCATGTGGATTTTGGCGGCGGCGGCGAACTGCGGCGAGAGCTTGGCTGCGGCGCGCAGGAGGTCCTGCATCAGAGTGCCGCGCCCCGGACCCATTTCGCAAAGAACGAAGGAGGCAGGAGCGCCGAGCGCGCGCCAGGCATTGACGCACCAGACGCCGATGAGCTCGCCGAACATCTGGCTGATTTCCGGCGCGGTGATGAAATCGCCATCCTTGCCGAAGGGTTCGCGCGTCGTGTAGTAGCCCGCATCGCGATCAAACAGGCACATCGCCATGTAGTCGGCGACGCTGATCGGGCCGCTCGCTTCGATCTGCCTGATGATCCGCTCTTTCAGGTTCATCGCCCTGTTGCGACCTCGGGATTTCGTGCCGACACTATAAAGGCAAGTCCAACCAGAATCATCGGTATCGACAGCACCATGCCCATTGTGAGCCAGCCGCCGTAAAGATAGCCGAGCTGCGCGTCCGGCTCGCGGAAAAACTCGACGAAGATGCGCGACAGGCCATAGAGGCCAATGAAGGTTCCGCTGATAAAACGCGGGTATTTCAGCTTTCGTCCGTAAAATATGAGCACGGCGAGTACCGTGAAGAGGACGATGCCTTCAAGTGCTGCCTCATAGAGCTGGCTTGGGTGGCGGACGAAGGGTCCGCCCGTCGGAAAGACCATGCCCCACGGCACATCGGTCGGACGTCCCCAGAGTTCGCTGTTGATGAAATTGGCAACGCGCACAAGTCCAAGCCCGACAGGCACGCCAGCCGCGATCGTATCGAACATGCTGTACACGTTGATCCTGCGCGAACGGGCAAACAGGATCATCGCAAGGATAACACCCAGCAGGCCGCCGTGAAACGACATGCCGCCTTCCCAAACTTTGAAGATATCCAGCGGATGGGACAGATATTTCGGCAGATCGTAGAAAAGAATGTAGCCGGTGCGCCCGCCAAGGACGACACCGAGGGCGGCCCAAAGGACGAAATCGTCGAGATCGGTCGGCTTCATCGGCGGTGTATTGTTCGCCCACAGACGTGGCTTGGAGATGAGTTTCTTCGCATACCACCAGGCAAAGAGAATGCCGACGACGTATCCAAGTCCATACCAGTGCACGGAAAGCGGGCCGATGGAAAATATGACAGGATCAATATCAGGAAAAGCAATCGCAGCTAATGCAGGAAGGAGGATTTCGCTCACAAAGGCGCTCCGTGGCAGGACAAATGTTGGCGGGACCATGCGCGAGGGCATGAACAGCGTCAAGCGGCGTGTTGGGTAACATTTGTGCGGGCTTGCGCCAATCACGGCGATTGTCGGACTTGCTTGCAATCGCTGTCGGCGACGATTATTTGTTTCACGAAACCAGAGAGGTATCCGCCATGAGCAATGGACCAAACCGCGTTCTCGATGAACTGGCAAAGCTTGTGACCGATGCTGCGGGCGCGGCGCAGGGCGTCCGGCGCGAAGTCGAAACCGCCTTTCGCGGTCAGGCCGAACGGCTGCTCAACACCATGGACGTCGTCCAGCGCGAGGACTTCGAGGCCGTACGCGAGATGGCGATCAGAGCCCGGGCCGAAAACACCGCGCTGCTGGCGCGGATCGAGGCGCTGGAGGCTCTCGTAGGCGCCGATGGCAAAACCGCGGACGCCGCCGAGAAACCCGGCATATCGAGGGCCAGGCCAAAGAAAGCATAGCCTCGAGCACCGCGATCTCGATCAGAAGCGTCTCATCAGACCTTTTCGCGTGCGGGCTCGATCTAAGCCGATTCGCCTTTTGCCAATCTGTCCTCGCCGGCTGCGAGCGCCGCTTCCTCCGTATCGAACGGGCCAACCTTTGGTCCCTGTTTGCCCTCGGCGGTTATCGCATAGTACCAGAGCCCGTCGTCATTTTTCTGGTTCACAGTCACTTTTTCACCTGGTTCACTAGACATTGCACATCTCCGTTCTTTGTTGGTCGCCCTGTCGAACGACAGGTTAGATGCCCACGATATCGGAGATATGACGAAACCATGCATTGGCCTTATCGCGAGAAATAGATCGCGTCGTTTAAATTTACGAAATGAACGGGCTTTTCATCGCCGGCGTTGTGTATTTCCGCCGCCAATGCGCAATCCCCAAAATAAATCTTAAGAATTTATCAACAGGTGGAAATCGCCGAAAATCGTTTTCTTAGAGTCGGTTAAAGGGGGCTCGTGAATCTTTTTGGCAGCGTCTTTCCACACCCATTCGCGCCATTCTGCCAAAAGGGGGCTGGCGCTCGGACTCAGCATCAATACACTGAAATTACAGCATGATTCGTAAAAGGGATCATGCAGCGGTTGGGCTGGCGTCCAGCCGTCATCCGGCTGGTGCGTTCTGCCTGTCGGTGCGGTTTCAAGCGTATGTGTGCTTTGGGTGGGTGCTGCATTCCCGCAGCGTCGATGGGATTCGAAATAGCAGGTAATGGCGATGAACCTTCTGGAAATAGAAATTGCGCGTGATCTCCATCCAGTGGATGTGATTGAACATGTTGCCCACACCAATGAGTGGGCATTCGAGCGCACCGGGGAAGATGAAATTGCCATAACCGTCGAAGGGAGCTGGACCGACTACCAGATTTCCTTTTCGTGGATGGAGGATTTCGAGGCTCTGCATCTTGCCTGCGCCTTCGACATCGCGATCAGCGAGCCGCGCGTCAACGAGGTCATGCGTCTGCTTTCCCTGATAAATGAACAATTGCTGATGGGCCACTTCGACCTTTGGCGTCAGGAAGGCGCCATCATGTACCGTCAATCGCTGCTGCTTTCGGGCGGCGCCGAGCCAACCAGCAAACAGGTCGAAGTTCTGCTTTCAAGCGCGCTCGATGCCTGCGAGACCTATTTCCAGGCTTTCCAGTTCGTCGTCTGGTCGGGCTCGACCGCACGGGAATCACTCGACAGCATCCTGTTCGAGACGGTAGGTTCAGCCTGATCGGTTCAACGTTCAGGCAGCATCCAAAGATCATGACGATAAGTTTTGACGATTTCGAAAAGGTCGATATCCGCGTCGGTACCATCATCGAGGCGCAAGCATTCCCGGAGGCACGCAAGCCTGCCTTCAAGCTGAAGATCGATTTCGGCTCCGAGATCGGGATCAAACGCTCTTCGGCGCAGATCACCAAGCATTATACGATCGAGGAATTGCAAGGCCGGCAGGTCATGGCGGTGGTGAATTTCCCACCCCGCCAGATCGGGCCCTTCATGTCGGAAGTCCTGACGCTCGGGTTTCCGGATGATGAAGGCGCCGTCGTGCTTGCGGCGGTCAGCAAGCCAGTGCCCAATGGGGGCAAGCTCTTTTAGTTGGCAGCCGTCTCGCCTTCGCGCCGAAGGCTGGAAAGGCTATTGCAGAATATCGGCCCCACTTGCCTGCCGGACGCTCAGCATATAGATTAGCAAAATGCTTGATCATTCGTCCCGACCCAATTCGCCGCCACATATTCCAATGGATGCGCTGAGCGAGGTCCTGCAGGACTTTCGCTTGAATGGGGTCAATTATGGTCGTTGCGAGCTCCGACATCCATGGAGCATCGCCTTTCCGCAACAACCACTGCTTCGTTTTCACTTTGTCGGGCAGGGTCCCTGCTGGATGCACACGGATGTGCAAGGCTGGCAGGAATTGCACGATGGCGACCTGGTGCTGCTGCCGCAGGGCATCGCCCATCGGCTCGCCAGCGCGCCGGACGTGTCGGGCGACTCGCTCGAGAGTTGCCAGGTGACCAAGTTAGGGAGCAACGTCTGCGAAGTTGTGCGCGAAGGTACCGGGGCGACCAGCACCCTTTTCTGCGGTTCCATGGCGCTGAACGCATGTGCGCTTAACCCATTGATCACTTTGATGCCACCGATCATCAAGGGCTGCGACGTAGCAGGAAATGACCCGATCGTCGGTCCATTACTCGCAGCCATGACGACCGAGGCCGCGCAACCGCAGATGGGGAGCGCCACCATCCTGTCGCGCATGGCGGATCTCCTCACGGCGCGGCTCATCCGTTGCTGGGTCAATTGCAACGGAGCCTCGACGACCGGTTGGCTCGCCGCTATCCGAGACCCGCATATAGGGCGCGCCCTGGCAGCAATGCATCGGGACCCCGGCCGTAACTGGACTCTCGAAAGTCTCGCCGGCCTCGCCGGCCAGTCGCGGTCGATTTTCGCCGAACGCTTCAGCGCTGTTTTAGGTGAGGGTGCGGCACGCTATCTCGCCCGTCTGCGTATGCAGCTTGCCCGCGAATTGCTGGGGCAAAGCGGCATGTCGGTTGCCGAGGTTGCTACACGGTTGGGCTATGAATCCGAGGCATCCTTCGCCCGCGCATTCAAGCGCATCACCAATGTCTCGCCGGGCGTTGTGCGCCGCACAATTTCCGGACGAACAGACATGAATTTCGGATTTTAGGATACAGATCATCCGAGGTAACTGATTTATGAAGTATCTCCAAACCTTGGAGATGCTTCGATGACAGACACAACACTACAGCTTGAAGGCGCGGCAATAGAGCTTGATGGCGCCGCACCAGTTGCGTGGAGCCGGGGTACCTGGTTCGCGGTCCTTTCAATGGCGGCGGCGAGCTTTGCTCTCGTCTCCGCCGAATTCCTGCCGGCCGGCCTGTTGACGCCGATGGCGCGCGATCTCGGCATCAGCGAGGGGACGGCCGGACAGGTCGTCACTGCCACTGCTTCCGTCGGCGCCGTCACGGCCATGTTGAGCAATGTTCTCATCGGCCGCTTGAACCGTAAGACCGTGCTGGTCGGCCTCAGCGCCCTTGCGATCGGTTCCAACATTCTTGCGGCGCTAGCCACCGATTTCTGGCTATTATTGCTGGGCCGGGCCGGGCTGGGCATCGCCCTCAGCGCGTTCTGGGCGCTTTCAGTCGCCGTCGTCGCAAGGCTGGTCGGCGCCAATGCGACAGGCCGGGGCATGGCTATCGTCACCCTCGGCGTATCGCTCGCCACCATTGCCGCACCGTCGATGGGTGCATTAATCAGCGACTGGCTAGGGTGGCGCAGCGCCATGGCCATGACCGCGGGGCTGGCGGCGTTTGCCATGCTGCTGCAGTTGCTCAGCCTGCCGACCCTGCCTGCAACCACAAGCAACAGCCTTGCCGATGTCCTTCGGCTGACAAGGCGGCGCGGCATTCAACTCGGCATGCTCGCCATTCTTTTGCTGATGACGGGGCATTTTGCCGGCTCGGTCTATGTGCGCCCCTTCCTCGAACACGTAACGCTCCTTGCAACCGGGCCGATTGCCCTGGCGCTGCTCGGCTTCGGTGTCGCCGCCGTGGTCGGTAATATCGCCGGCGGCCGCTTGGCCGACGCCAATATCCGCATGGCGCTGGCTGTCACCGCCGCCCTGATGGCATTTGCGGCGCTCGCCTTGGTACTTTGGGGCGTGCACATTGGCGTTGCCTTCGGCTTCGCTACGCTGTGGGGCTTCGCCTTCGGCATGGCTCCGGTGGTGCTGCCGACAAACTTGTCCCGCGCCGCGCCTGACGCGCTGGAGGCAGCGGGCAGCCTGATGGTCACCTCTTTCCAGGTCGCCATCACGATTGGCGCGGTTGTCGGCGGTTATGTCGTCGATACCTATGGCGCCACGGCTCCCTTGACCCTTACCGGCATACTTGCCGCAGCGACAGCCGTGCTGGCGCTGCTACAGCCCCGCACTGAAGAATAGGATCGGCTGGTTCAAGGGCCTAGCTACACCATTGACGCAATCTCGACGGGAAATTGCGCCAATGGCGTAGCCCGGTCTGCTTGGGAGAAATCAACCGGGCGTTTTCAGATTGTCTTGGCCGCCATCTCCTGTGCGATATAGTCGGCCTGGCGGATTGCCAGGCTGACAATGGTGAGCGTCGGGTTCTCCGCGCCGCCCGTCGTGAACTGGCTCCCATCCGCGATAAACAGGTTCTTGATGTCGTGGCTCTGCCCGTTCTTGTTGACGACGCCGTCCTTTGCCTTCTCGCTCATCCGGTTGGTGCCGAGATTGTGGGTCGAAGGATAGGGCGGTGTCGGGAAGGTGCGCACTGCACCGACGGACTTATAGAGTTCCTGACCCTGTTTATAGGCATGATCCCGCATCGCTTTGTCGTTGGGATGGTCGCTGAAGTTCACATTGGCGATGGGTAGGCCATATTTGTCCTTCTCATCCTTGTGCAGGGTGATGCGATTGTCCTCTTGCGGCATGTCTTCGCCGACGATCCACATGCCAGCCATGTTTACATATTGGTCGAGCGCCGAGGTGAAAGACCGGCCCCACGCGCCCGGATCGAGGAACGCCGCCAGGAAGGGGATGCCAAGGGACAACGTCTCCATCTCATAGCCGCCGACAAAGCCGCGCGACGGATCGTGTTTTGCCTCATCGCGAATTATACCGGCCATTGTGGTGCCGCGATACATGTGCACCGGCTTTTCGAACACGGCATAGACGGAGCCGGTGGTGTGGCGCATGTAGTTACGTCCGACCTGCCCGGAGGAATTGCCGAGCCCGTCCGGGAACATGCTCGACGCGGAGTTCAGCAGCAGGCGCGGGCTCTCGATCGAATTGCCGGCAACGGCGACGATGCGAGCCTTCTGCAATTGCTGCTTGCCATCCTTGTCGACGTAGAGGACGCCGGTAACCTTGCCGCTCTTGTCGTGCTCGATCTTCTGCACCATTGAATTGGGACGGACCTCGAGCTTGCCGGTCTTCTCCCCTTTCGGAATTTCCGTATAGAGCGTCGACCATTTCGCGCCCCATTTGCAGCCCTGGAAGCAGAAGCCCGTCTGCTGGCAGGACATGCGGTCGTCGCGCTCGGCCGAATTGATGGCCATGTGTCCGGTATTGCATTCCTTGTAGCCGAGCTTGTCGGCGCCGGCTTTCAACACCTTGAAATTGTTGTTGCCGGGCAGACCCTCGATATTATTGGTGCGCGTGACGCCCATCTTGTCCTCGGCCTTGGCATAGTAGGGCTCGAGTTCGGCAAGGGTGATCGGCCAGTCGAGAAGGTTTGCACCCTTGACCTTGCCGTAGTGCGTCAGCGCCTCGAACTCGTGGTCCTGGAAGCGTAGCGATGCGCCGGCCCAGTGCGTGGTCGATCCGCCGACGGATTTGACGATCCAGGCTGGAAGATTTGGAAAGTCCTTGGCGACGCGCCAGTCGCCCGAGGTGGTGCGCTTGTCGACCCATGCAAGCTGGCCGAAGCTATCCCACTCGTCATTGATGAAATCATCATATTCGTGACGCGCGCCCGCTTCGAGTATGACGACGTCTATGCCTTTTTGTGCAAGTTCGTTGCCCAGCGTGCCGCCGCCGGCGCCGGAGCCGATGATGACGACGACGCTGTCGTCTTTGAGATCATAAGGTGCAGCCATGGTTTCCTCCCATTAGCCAAAATCTTCGGTTCTATCGGTCTTGCCGTCAGAGCCACTCAATGTCGCTGAAGCCACGGGCGATGTAGCCACCCTTCGAGAAGGATTCGCCTTCGTAGCCAAAGATCGGCCAAAGGTCCTTTTGGTTGTAGAGGCCCGTTACGAGTCCGCCGCGAATGGTCTGGAAGAACGGCGTGTCCTCGATCTTGCGAAGAATGGCCAGGCGATCTTCTTCCCAGCCGAGACCAAGGTAACCGCCCTTGCCGGCACGCTTGTCGAGATCGGCAACGCCGTCGACGACAAGCTTCTTGGTTTTCGGGTCCTCACCGGCCTTGGCGTCGTAAGGCTTGACGGCGATCGCATAGAAGCGGTCGGGGACCTGATCGTGCGGATAGACGTCGCGCGCCATCTGGATCAGGGTCGCCATGGTCTGCGGATCGAGATTTGTCGTCTCCAATCCCCAGGCGAATTTTGGATGGATGATCGAACTGCCGCTGATGATGAAAATGGCGCCAAGGCTGGCGCTGCCACTTTTCAGAAGATCGCGGCGGGATATGCCCTTGCCGCTAGGGCCGGACTCGTCCAGATCCGGCTTGCGGTTGAAGATTGTAACCATTGAATTCCTCCCTTGCTTGCTATCGGCACCCGCCGGAGAACCGGCGAAATGCCCTTGCTGGCTATGACGGCGTTCCTCCAACGCCGCTCGGCCGGTTCAGACGAACCGGCCTTGTCTTTCCAGGACTTCGATCTTGTATCCGTCCGGATCTTCGACGAAGAAGAAGCGCGCGATCATCGTTTCCTCCCGCTTGAATTCGACAATATCGCGGACCTTGTAGTCGAGGCCTTTCAGCCGCGCGTGGATGGCGTCGAGGTCGTCGACGCTGACCGCTAGATGACCGTATCCGTCCCCAAGATTATAGGGCTCGGTCCGGCCTTTGTTGATCGTCAGTTCGAGTTCGAACGGCGTTTCTTCATTGCGCAGATAAATGAGCGTGAACGTATCGAAGTCCAGCCGGTCGGCGACGTCGAGACCGAAAGCCGACTTATAGAATGACCTCGATTTTTCCTCATCGAGAACACGGATCATCGAATGAATGGCTTTTGCCAAGGGCGCCTCCATGGAGGTTGACGGGTTCGTCTCAAAACGAGGTTGCAGTGTCAAGACTTGTCGGTGATTATGCGCCTGGGAGAAGAAAAGTGGTGGCAATCGGCTACCACACCGCCTTGCAAGCGGAATAAATTTTCTCAAAACGCACCAATGACCATTCCGTCCGTTCGGGCACCGATTACGGACGCGGTCATCAGGCAGAAAGGGAGGTCTTGATAATGTGCAAGGTATTTGCAGAACAGGATCCGCAGGGTTATCGGCAGATCAATCGTTCTGTGCGCATCGGCGGACATTCTACCAGCATTCAACTTGAAGCGACGTTCTGGCAACTGCTCGACGAGATTGCCGAAAGCCAGAAAATGACGACGCCGCGCTTCATTTCGACGCTTTATGACGAGGCTTTGCAAGCACAGGGAGAGATACCCAATTTTGCTTCAATGCTGCGCACGACATGTGCGCTTTATCTGCGCGGCGTCCAGATTGCAGCCGAAAAACCCGGAGAATGCGGGTCGGCGCTGATCAATGAACATGCGGCCTGACTGCCGCAACAGGCCTAGGCCGGAATTCGCACGACAGCCCTGAGCCCTCCGGCCGGGCTTTCATCCAGCGTAATGTCGCCGCCATGGCTGCGGGCTATATCGAGCGCAATGGCAAGGCCGAGCCCGGTTCCGCTCGAGTCCTGATTGCGTGCCTCGTCGAGCCGGAAGAATGGCTTGAACACCTCGTCGCGCATCTCCTTCGGAATGCCGGGACCATCATCGTCGATGGTGATCGTCAGCCAGCCTTCACGATGGTCGGCCAGAACCAAGACATTCCTGGCGTAGCGGAACGAATTCGACACGAGGTTCGAGATCAGGCGCGAAAAAGCATTGGGGCGGACCTGAATGACCGGCTCGCCCTTGATGATCGAGCTGAAGCCGCGCTCGAGCAGCGTTCCTTCCTCCTTGAGCTTGGCGAAGAAGCGCTCGAGGCTGAATGCGCCGGTTTCCTCCTCGGCCTCGCTACGCGCAAAAGCAAGATAGCCTTCGAGCATCGACTGCATGTCGTCGATATCCTGCTCCATGGCTTCGGTATCGACCCTGTTGCCGACGAGGGCAAGTTGCAGCTTGAAGCGCGTAAGGATCGTGCGCAGATCGTGGCTTACCCCGCTCAGCATGGTCGTGCGCTGTTCGATCTGCCGTTCGATGCGCTCGCGCATGACGATGAAGGCGGCGCCGGCGCGCCGCACTTCCTCGGCACCGCGCGGCTTGAAGTCGGGAGGCGGCGAGCGTCCCTTGCCGAAACTGTCTGCCGCCGATGCAAGCTGCTGGATCGGCTTGATCTGGTTGCGCAGGAAGAGGATCGCAATCGCCAGGAGAACCAGGGCTGAGCCTGCCATCCAGACCAGGAAAATCAGTGTGTTCGACGCATAGGCCTGGCTGCGGCGCGCGAAGACGCGCAGCACCTTGTTGTCGAGCTGGATGCGAATTTCCACGAGGTCTGAGTCCCCGATCGTATCGATCCAGAACGGACGGTTGATCTGGCGCGTGATTTCCTCGCTGAGGATGCCGTCGAGAATTGAGAAGAACGGCTTCGGGCCTGGTGCGGGCAGCGGATCGCCCGGCAATATGGAAATGTTGAGCGCGAGGCGTTCGCGGGCGATTCGGATGAGATTCTCGTAGCCGGGATCCTGTGGATAGGTGTCCATCAGGTCGATAATGCCGGCAATGTCGCGCACAACTGCCGTGGAAAGGCGCTGGGTAACGGTTTGCCAGTGTCTCTCCATGAACACGAAGGCGATTACCGACTGCAACAGGACCATCGGAGCGATGATGATGATCAGGGATCGCGCGTAGAGCCGTTTCGGCATCCAATGCGCGAGCCAGCGCGTGAACTTTCGCCAGGGACCGAGCAGCGTGCTGCGCCTGCGCCGCCAGTGACGCTTTCTGACGGCCAATGCGCGCTTTGCGGTATCAGTCTGTGCCATTACTCGTTGTCCGCTCACGCATTGGAATGGCGCGGATCACGAGGGTCGGGATCCTACTCCACGCTGAGTTTATAGCCGACGCCGCGCACGGTCTGCAACCAAACCGGATTGGCTGGATCGTTTTCGATCTTGCGGCGCAGCCGGTTGATCTGGACGTCGATCGTACGCTCGCCGACATCGCCCTCCTGGCCCGTCAGTTCGTGCCGGGGCACGGTCTCGCCGGCGCGCGCGGCGAAGATTGCCATGATATCCTGTTCGCGATCGGTGAGGCGAATGATTTCGCCGGACCGTTTCAGTTCGCGCTTGGCGATGATGAACGTATAGGGGCCGAATACGATCTGTTCGATCTTGGCCTGGGCTGCCGGGGCGCCGCGGCGTAATATGTTGTTTATCCTGAGAATCAGTTCGCGCGGATCGAACGGCTTCGGCAGATAGTCGTCGGCGCCGGCTTCGAGCCCGGCGATGCGGCTGTCGGTTTCCGACAGCGCCGTCAGCATCAGGATCGGCACGGTCTTTTCCTTGCGCAGCGACTGCGTCAGGGCAACGCCGGTTTCGCCCGGCATCATCACATCCAGAATCAGGAGGTCGAAATCAATGCCGGCAAGTTTGCGGCGGGCGTCGTCGGCGTTGGCGGCCACCGTAACACGAAAGCCGCTGCCGGTAAGATATTGCGACAGTAGATTGCGAATTCGGGTGTCGTCGTCGACGATGAGCAGATGCGGCGCATCGTCCGATAGCGGATGTTCTTCACTCACCAGGTGTGTCCCTCTGATTGCCGGGTCTTGCGTCCCTTGTTCTTTCAATTCCAATTCTTCGTGCACTAAATTTCTATCCTGCCTTGGGTAGACTGTCGATCTGTTGCCATTGTGAAGGATTGACCATTGCCTTGAGGAAATGTTCGATCACGGCGCGGTCGGAGTGACCGATTTGGTCCAATGCACCGGCAATGCGGCGTGATTGCGGTGCGGCAAGTTCAAGCGCAAGTTCGCGCCCTTTGGGTGTGGGGTATAATTCGCGCTGGCGCCGGTCGTGCGGGCCCGGTATCTGGACCACATGGTCGGTATCAATCAATTGCTTCAAGACGCGGGCGAGGCTTTGCTTGGTGATCTGCAGAACGTCCAGAAGTTCGGCCACCGTCATTCCCGGCTTGCGATTGATGAAATAGAGAACGCGGTGGTGCGCGCGCCCGAAGGAAAGTTTCTCGAGGATCATGTCGGGATCGGCCGTGAAGTCGCGATAGGCAAAGAAGAACAGCTCGATGATGTCAAGTTCACGCGCGTCGCTTTTCGTCAGGGCTGTCTCGATATGCCGATCGGGTGTATAAGATTTCATGCAGGTTTCCCGCTCCAGTTGGAAAATTATGTCAGCGTTGTTGACATAATTTTAGACTGTTGATAATTTTTGGCAAGCTGTTGGCCGCGTTTTGAACAAAACGAAAAGCCGATGAGTGTTTCCGAGACATTTTCCTCTTCGAAACGCCTGTTTGTGCCTGCCGGCAATGGTACACCAATCGGTATTCTGGACCAGTTGGTAGCAACTCGAACTTGAAAAAATAACAGGAATCCAACGCCTGGAGGAAAAACATGGCATCCGTCCCATTTGATCAGCTTGAAGGTTACATCTGGATGAACGGCGAATTCGTTCGCTGGTCGGATGCAAAAATTCACGTGCTGACCCACGGGCTGCACTATGCAAGCTCGGTTTTTGAAGGCGAACGCGCCTATGGCGGCGAGATCTTCAAGCTCAATGAACATACCGAACGTCTGCACGAATCAGCGCGCATCCTCGGCTTCAAGATACCCTTCACTGTGGAAGAATTGAACGATGCCTGCCGCAAGCTTCTGGCAAAGCAGGGGTTCAAGGATGCCTATATACGTCCCGTCGCCTGGCGCGGCAGTGAGACCATGGGTGTTTCCGCCCAGGCCAACAAGATCAATGTCGCCATCGCCATATGGCAATGGCCGAGCTATTTCGATCCTGCGCAAAAGCTGAAGGGCATTCGTCTTGATCTTGCCGAGTATCGCCGGCCGGATCCGAAAACGGCTCCATCGAAGTCGAAAGCCGCCGGCCTCTACATGATCTGCACCATCTCCAAGCATGCCGCTGAAGCCAAAGGCTACGCCGATGCCCTGATGCTCGACTGGCGCGGACAAGTCGCCGAAGCCACGGGCGCGAATGTCTTCTTCGTCAAGGACGGCGTCATCCATACACCGACGCCCGATTGCTTCCTCGACGGCATCACGCGGCGCACCGTCATCGATCTAGCCAAACGGCGCGGCTACGAGGTTGTCGAAAGGGCGATCATGCCTGAGGAACTGGAAGGTTTCGAACAGTGCTTCCTGACTGGAACCGCCGCCGAAGTGACGCCAGTCTCCGAGATCGGACCGTATCGTTTCAGCGTTGGTGAAATCGCAATCAAACTGATGAATGATTACGCTGCGGAAGTAATGCCAAAGAAAGCGGCTGCAGAGTAGACGAAAGTCTAATGAAATTAGTGTTTGATACCCTGTTAAAACGACGCCAAGTTGTTTGACTTTGCTTAAAACATAGTCATCATGACCATGTCAGGCATGAGTCTGGCATGAAACGTTGACGGGGTGTCAATCATGGAAGCGCTTCTTCCTATCATTATCCAGCTTATCTCAGGTGGCGTCGGCGGCAATATTGTCGGCGGACTTCTCAAGAACCTGAGCCTCGGCACAACCGGCAACACGGTTGCTGGCGGTATCGGGGGTCTCATCGGCGGATATCTGACGCAATTTCTCGGCGCCGGCGGTGCCGAGGCGGTCGCGAACGCAGCAGCATCGTCGGGGCTCGATCTTGGCGCGATCATCGGCCAGGTCGCCGGCGGCGGTATCGGCGGCATTATCCTGACGGCGATCATCGGCGCGATCAAGAATTCGATGGCGAAGACCTGATCTGGTTTCGGGACATAACGAGTTTTGGGCGGCCACTGGCCGCCCTTTTCATTTGCGGATTGAGGCTTATAAGGTTGAGCGAATAGAGGATGGTTGCGCTTCATAAGCGGCCCGCCATCTGAAATAAGAGGGCTTTTCCGCGATGATAGGCCCGCTGGTGATATGTTAGACAGGAACAGGAAGGCATATTAATGGGACAGTTGCAGGCAGGAATCATCCCCGTTACGGCCTTCCAGCAGAATTGCACGATCCTTTTCGACAGTGACGACAAGCATGGCGTGCTTATTGATCCGGGCGGCGACAATGAACAGGTGCTGGGCGCAATCCAGGCGAACGGCATCATCATCGAAGCGATCTGGATTACGCACGGCCATATCGATCACGCGGCCGGCGCAATGGATATGAAGGAAGCGCTCGGCGTCGAAATCATAGGACCGCACGAGGCGGACCGCTTCCTGCTCGACAGTATCGAGGCGAAGGCGGTGCAATACGGCATCACCGATAATGTGCGCAACTGCACGCCGGATCGGTGGCTGAAGGACGGCGACACCGTGTCGTTCGGCACGCATGTTTTCGAGGTGCTCCATTGCCCAGGCCATGCGCCGGGACATGTCGTCTATTACAACCGCGCCGCCAAGTTCGCGCATGTCGGTGATGTGCTTTTCAATGGTTCGGTTGGGCGGACCGATCTGCCGGGCGGGGACCACGCAACGCTGGTCAACTCGATCAAGACGAAGTTGCTGCCACTTGGCGACGATATTGGCTTCATCTGCGGCCATGGCCCGGGCGGGCGCTTTGGCGAGGAGCGCCGGACCAACCCTTTCCTGACCGGCGAATAGCAAAACCGCCGGACTGGCCGGCGGTTTTGGAATGTTTATGGCTGCAAGTCAGTTGGCGTTGCAGAAATAGTCGCGGCCATCATATCCACGGAAGGTACCTGTTTCCGGGTTGAATGACCGGTACCGGTTCGAGCAATAACGGTACCATTCACGCGACCATGGCCGTGCGCCGGCGCCGTAATAACGCGGAGCTTCGCGGTAGACCGTTACAGGGCGGCGATAATAGCCGTCATCGTAGTCGCGATAGATCACGTCGGGCTGGCGCGGCGCTGCAAGAGCGCCACCGATCAGGGCGCCAGCAGCAAGACCTGCGGCACCTGCGACCCAGGCGTCGCTGTTGTCGTGATGATAGTAACCGCCATGACGCCAGCGCCAGTTGTCGGCGGAGGCAGAGGTCAGCGGTGCAACGACGGTTGCAAGCGCGGCGGTTGTGAGAATGGCAATCTTGGTGCCGATATTCATGTGTGCCTCCTTGAAGCATGCTGCAGAGCGCCATGCGCTCTGGCGTAGTCCTGACTGAGACAATGCTGTAGCCTCAGTTGTAGTTCCGTTTTAAGCCTTTCAGAATGAATGCAGGCTGAACAAATGCCAGTGCGCTCGCCTGCCGGTCATTTCTGACGGCAGCCCGAGAAAGCACATAGAATTTTAGCAAATCCAAGGCATCGAAGCACAAAACGCTTAACGTGGCGACTGGCCGAATGGCGCGCCAAAATGATGCCGTCTGAAATCCCCGACAGCCGATCGGGGATCTTTGGCAGCACAAGCTGCCGGTATTATTCGGTGATCGTGATGTTGACGGCCTTGGGGCCCTTGCCACGACGATCCGGTTCGGTATCGAAGGAAACCTTCTGATTGTCCGCGAGACCTGTGAGCCCAGAAGCCTGTACGGCGGAAATGTGGACGAAAATGTCCGCTGCGCCGTCGTCGGGCTTGATAAAGCCAAAGCCTTTTTCACTGTTGAAGAATTTGACCGTACCGGTCTGTGCCATGCTTCGTTCCTTTTCCTTACTTACCGCGTCCCCCCTCGGGTTAGCGGGATTGGTAGAGCCGTTTTCGGTGCGTTACGTCCAACGGTGTCATGCAGGCAGTTCTCGAATTCAGGAAAGGAGCCGATCATTGCCGGGATTGCTCCCGACCCGGTATTCTTGCGGTTCCGGCGCGCCGTTCTTCCAGTCTTCCAGTGTTCGCAGATGCCCGAACGCTTTGAGACTGCTAGAATAAGTGTTTTTTGGCAAGCAAAAGTTTTACTACCTTTTAGTCGACTATATCGAAGGACATTGCGGGCTGCATACTTGGCGAAGTAAAAAATCGCCTGAAGTTCGCCCGATGACACCTTTGACGCGAAAGAAACGAGACGTTCCAAGGGGTGTATCGCGCCCGCTCAGCGGTTGCGCAGCACGATGCAAGCGCCGCCAGCGCTGTGCAACTGGGCGCAGATCTTGTCGGCTTCCGGACGGCTGTCGGCGCCTATCCGCACCGCATAGATGCCGCGCCTTCCCATCGGAGTGCGGTTGCGGCTGATGACCGGCTCATGCGTATTGAGGATGGCGGGGAAGCTCTGGCGCAGGCGGTCGAGCTGGCGGGCCGCGGCAGCGCGGCGGAAATTGCCGGCGATCTGGATTCCCCAGGGCTTGGGCTTGATCTGCGACATGGCAACTGTCTCAAACCGGACGATCGGCAACTGGCGGCACGCGGCATCGAAGCTGAGCTTGGCGTTGAGCGGACGCTTGTTGATGTCGGCTCCCGCAGCAAAATCATCGGGCGATTGCCCGGTTATGTCGAGGACGTATTCCTCGGTTTCGAGGGGAAGGAATCCGCCGCTGGCCAGCCAGTTGGCAACGCGCGTCGGGCCGGCATTATAGGCGGCAGCGGCCAATCCCCAATTGCCGAATGCCTTGCGCAAGTCCTTGAGAAAGCTCGCGGAAGCCGGCAACGCCTTGTGAAAGTCGAAGGGGTCGTCGAGCCGCCTTTCTTTGGCCGTACGCGGCATGAACTGGGCGATGCCCTGCGCGCCGACCGGGCTCTCCGCCTGCACATCAAACCGGCTTTCCTTCCAGATCAGCCGGGCGAAGAAATCGCGTGGCACACCGAAACCGTCGGCATGGGTCGCAATGGCGGCGCATATCTGCCCGATGGTCGGAGGCGGCGGTGGCACCTGCGGCGCGGCAGCCGGGGACTCGGCCGCCGACGCGCCCAGCGAAGGCAGGAGCATCAATGCCAGGAGCATGCCGGGCTTTGCGAGCCAATTCACTCTGATGCCATTCCCCGTTTACGCTTCGGCGGAAGATGCCAAGCATGGCCCCAAATCTGCTAAAAGGTCGAACGCCCGATTCCATGCTCGGGCGCTGCAGACAATGTTTGAATGAAGGAAAATAATCATGCAAGTGGAACGCGATATGCTTGCGCCTGGCGCTCTTACCACGATCGGTTTCGATGCCGATGACACGCTGTGGCAGAACGAACAGTTTTTCCGCAGTTCAGAACGGCATTTTGCCGATCTCCTCGCGCCCTATGCCGACGTTCCTGACCTTTCCGGGCGGCTTCTTGCCGTCGAAAAGCGCAATCTCGACCTGTACGGCTTCGGGATAAAGGGGTTCACCCTGTCTCTCGTCGAGACCGCCGTGGAGGTCACCGAAGGCCGGGTGCCCGCATCGATCATCGCCGATATTCTCGCGGCGGGCCGCGAAATGCTGCGCCACCCCGTCGAGACGCTGCCGCACGTTACGCAAACGCTGGAGGCGTTGTCTGATGCCTACCGGCTGGTGCTGATCACCAAGGGCGACCTGTTCGATCAGGAGCGCAAGCTGGCGCAATCGGGGCTTGGCGACTTTTTCGATGCGGTCGAGATCGTAAGCAACAAGGACAAGGCGACCTACGAGACCATTTTCCGGCGTCATGGCGATGGCGCGGAGCGGGCCATGATGATCGGCAATTCGCTGAAATCCGATGTGGTGCCGGCGCTCGAGGCGGGGAGCTGGGGCGTCTTCGTACCGCACGAACTCACCTGGGTGCTCGAGCACGTCGATGCGCCTGTTGAGGAGCCACGCTTCCGGCAGATCAACCATCTCGGCGAACTCTTGCCGCTGTTGGGCGATTTAGCCTGACTATTCCGCTGCTTCCTGTTCGGGCGCGGCTTCCTCGGGGCCGTTGGGATCGCCGGGGCCGGTCTCGCAGCCAAGATCGGGAAAGGCAACGATGCGATTGCCGGTAAAATCGGTGCGGACCACGATCAGGCCCTGTTCCTCGAAATAGGTGAGCAGCCGGCGGGCACGTCGGGCCGAGTGCGTACCGTAGGCCCGCGCCAGCGTAGCGTCGGACGGGCAACTGCTGCCTTTAACCGCGGCTTGCGCAACAATGAAGAACACGCCTTGAACATCGTCAGGCAATGTCTTGGAAAGTTCGAGCGCCTGCTGCCATGGCTCGCTTTGCGCCGTTTCACCATCGATGCCGGCGCGGGCGACTGCAAGGCGGCGCCGGAATTCTGGCAGGGTGAGTGCATCGCCTGGCACGCGGCGAATGCGGCAGCGGACGAGGAAATCCTGGTAAAGGACGGCATCGGTGCGGAATGACGCGTCCGGATCTGCCAGCATTTCCTGCATGACGGCGCTGATCGACGTGTTGCGCTCCGCCTCGTCGATTTCGGGGAAGAGCATCGGGGCAGGGTTGTCCGGCTGGGCAGCCGCCTTTGCCGCCTGGTTGAGCTGGCTCAGAATGTCCGCAGTCGACGTTGTCGGCGGCGGAGTGGGCGAACGCCGGATTGGCGTCCTGCGCTCTTCCGGGGCCGGCGTAAAGATCAGGTCTCGGGCATCCTCACCGGGCTGCGGCAGCGGCGTGAGCTTGGGGCTCGATGACCGCGCCGAGGTCTCGACCGCGCCGATTGTCACCGCCAATGGCCTTCGTGAAAGTGCTGGTCCAAGCGCCACGAAATGACCGCGGGCGAGGTCGCGGAACTGTTCGGCCTGGCGTCGCTCCATGCCGAGCAAATCCGAAGCGCGGGCCATGTCGATATCGAGGAACGTCCGTCCCATGAGGAAATTGGAGGCTTCGGCAGCAACATTCTTGGCGAGCTTTGCGAGACGCTGGGTGGCGATAACGCCGGCAAGGCCGCGTTTGCGCCCCCGGCACATGAGGTTGGTCATCGCGCCGAGCGACAGCTTGCGGGCCTCGTCCGACACTTCGCCGGCGACTGCCGGAGCGAAAAGCTGGGCTTCGTCGACGACGACGAGCATCGGATACCAGTAGTCGCGCTCCGCATCGAAGAGGCCGCCGAGAAAGGCCGCCGCGCAGCGCATCTGCTGCTCGACATCAAGGCCTTCAAGATCGAGGACCACTGAAACGCGGTGCTGGCGAATACGCGCTGCAATGCGCGTCAGCTCGTTTTCCGTGCGTGCGCCATCAACAATGACATGGCCGTATTTCTCGGCAAGGGTGACGAAATCGCCTTCCGGATCGATCACGCATTGCTGGACCCATTGCGCGCTCTGTTCGAGCAGGCGGCGCAGGAGGTGGGATTTGCCGGAACCGGAATTGCCCTGCACGAGAAGACGCGTGGCCAGAAGCTCTTCGAGATCGAGCATGGCTCTTGCGCCGGCGGGCGCCGCTCCCATGTCGATGTCGACCTTCATCCATGCTCCAGTTGCTTCAAGTGATTCCGCGCGACGAACCGGCGCGCGGACTCTCTTAGCATCGGTCGATGTCCTCGACGCAGGATTTTCGACGGAAACCCACAGCTCGTTTCGTCGCTGCCCGGCGCTCAACCCGCCGGTGCGGGTTCAGGGACGGCATCGTCCTTGCTCTGCTTGCTCAATGTCAGCACCAGCAGCGCTGCAATGAGGCACAGGATGCCCGCGACAAGGAATGCGGGGACATAGGTCGCATATTCAGTGCGGGCAAAACCACCGCCATAGGCCGCTGATGCTGCGCCGAGCTGGTGTCCGGCAAAGATCCAGCCGAACATCAGGCCTGCCTTTTCCCGGCCGAAGCGCTCGGTCGCAAGCTTGACCGTCGGCGGCACTGTGGCGATCCAGTCGAGCCCGTAGAACATGGCAAAGAGGGTGAGGCCGTAAAAGGAGAAATCCGAATAGGGCAAATAGAGCAGCGAGAGGCCGCGCAGGCCATAGTACCAGAACAGCAGCCAGCGATTGTCGACCCGATCGGAAAGCCAGCCCGATCCAATCGTGCCGAAGAAATCGAAAAAGCCCATCATGGCCAGTACGCTTGCCGCGCCAACGGCGGCAAGACCGTAATCGCCGCACAGCGCCACGAAATGCGTGCCGATGAGGCCGTTGGTGCTTGCGCCGCAAACGAAGAAGGTGGCGAACAGCACCCAGAAGGTCGAGCTGCGCGATGCTTCCTTCAGCGCCAGCAGCGGCATAGTAATGAGCGAGATGAGGCCGCCGGTTACCGGCAAGGTGGTCGCGACGAGCTTGTCGCCATAGGCCGGCAAGCCTAGATCGGACGGGCGATCGCGCATCAGGAAAAAGACACCCACAACAGCGACGAGCAGCATGGCACAGATGAGAACGATTGCCGTGCGCCAGCCGTAGTTTTCGCTTAACGAAGCCATCAGCGGCATGAAGATCAACTGACCGGTCGCGGAACTTGCGGTCAGCATGCCCAGTACGAGGCCGCGCCGCTCGGTGAACCAACGCGTCGCCACGGTTGCGCCGAGCACCATGGCGGTCAAGCCGGTGCCGAAGCCGACGACGACGCCCCACAGAAGCACGAGCTCCCAGATCCGCGTCATCGCCAGCGAAGCAAAAAGTCCGGCCGCGATGAGGATCAACGCAACGCAGACGACACGTCTGACGCCGAAATAGTTCATGAAAGCGGCGGCGAAAGGCCCCATGAGGCCGAACAGCAGGAGGCGGATGGAAAACGCGGTCGCGATCTGTTCCGTTTCCCAGCCGAACTCCTTTTCAAGTGGAACGATGAGCACGCCGGGCGCGCCCACCGCCGCGGCGGTGACCAGCATCGTGATAAAGGCGACGGCAACAACGACCCAGCCATAATGAACATTGCGGCGGGCCAGCAGGGCGGCGAGAGGTGTGGAGAGCATGGTTCGGCTTTCGCAAATGTGGTGTGGCGTCTATCAGATGAGGGGAGCCGAAGGCAGGTCGAGAACTTCGAGCATGCCGCCCGTCAGCCGCTGGCGCGTGCGCTTGCTGCCGATCAGTTCATGCGGGGCGCCCAGTGCAATTGCGCTGACGCGGTCAAGTCTTTCTACCTGTTCATTGGTGAGAACTAGTGCTGTGGCGCCGATATTGTCGCGGAACTGATCGAGCGTCTTCGGGCCGATGATCGGCAGGACGCCCTTGGCGGCGACCCACGCAATACCGACCTGGCTAGGCGTTACGCCGATTTCTGCAGCGATTGCAATGACTTCATCGATTATGAGCGTGCGCTGCGTGCTGTCTTCGTGCTGAATGACGACACCAAGACCGGTTGCGCGGCCTTCTTCGCCCTTACGGTATTTGCCGGTCAGAAGTCCGCCGCCGAGCGGCGACCAGCCGACGACGCCAAGGCCGAACCCGCGCGCCATAGGCAGCAGTTCACGATCGGCAGTGTGCTCCACAAGACTGTATTCGGTCTGGAGGCCGACAATCGGCGTCCAGCCGCGCAGCGCAGCGATGGTCGCGCCGCTGGCGATCCGCCAGGCGGGGAAATTGGAGAAGCCTGCATAGACAATCTTTCCGGCGCGAACGAGGTCTTCGAAGCCGCGCACGATCTCGTCAATGGGCGTCATCTCATCGGACATGTGGGCCCAAAGCAGGTCGATGCGCTCCGTCCTCAGCCGCTTCAGGCTTGCTTCCACGGCCTGGATCATGGATTTGCGGCTATTGCCGACAACCGAGGGACCGACATTCGCAGAAGCGCCGTGTGAATATTTGGTGGCGAGAACGAAGTTGTCGCGCTCTGCCGCGATGAGATCGGAGAGGATAGTTTCAGACTGCCCGAACTGATAGCTGTCTGCGGTATCGATGAAATTGCCGCCTGCTTCAGCATAGGCGTCGAATATCTGCTTGGCGACGTCGGCGGTGGAGCCGTAACCCCAGCCGGTACCGAAATTGCCGGTACCGAGCGCAAATTCCGAAACCCGCAGGCCCGTATGGTTGCCGAAAAGCTTGTAGCGCATGAACTGCTCCTGTGCGGGCATATCGCAGCCGCATTTAAATGATGATCATAATGATTGACTATAAATGACGTTCATCATATAAAATGTCAACAAGGAATTTTCGTGAGGATGGTGTCATGCGTGTGAGCAAGGAACAGGCTGCCAAGAATCGGGACCGCATCATCGAAGTTGCGAGCCGCGAATTTCGCGACAAGGGCTTCGATGGCATAGGCGTCGCGGATCTTATGAAAAGTGCTGGCCTCACCCATGGCGGCTTCTATGGCCACTTCGCCTCAAAGGACGATTTGATCGCCGAAGCCTGTGCGGCTTCCATGGACCAATCGGCGGAAAAGTGGGGCAAACTGGCGGATCGGTCGCCCGAAGAGGCGTTCGCAGCCCTCATTAATGCCTATCTCCTAAAGGAGCATCGCGATCACCGGGCAACGGGTTGCACCATGGCGGCGCTTGCTCCCGACATCGCGCGGCAGAGCGGACGCGTCCGCGAGCGCTTTACGCATGGAACGCGTGCTCTGCTTGATATTCTGGCGAAGATCATCCCGGGCGTATCCGCAGAGGCGAAACGCGAGAAGGCGCTTGCCACCATGGCGGGTCTCGTGGGCACGCTGGTTCTGTCGCGCGCCGTCGATGATCCGGCATTTGCCGACGAAATCCTTGCGGCAGGGCAGGCGGCCTTCGGCAAGCAGAACTGATCAACCAGCCGTCACTGCGCTGCCCGATTACCGCCCCGGCCGACCGGTCTTACCGGGTCGCCGCTTCTTGCGCGCATCGCCTGCATCTTCGTAGGACCCGACGCCCGAACGCTCACGCCGAACGATCTCGTGGTCGTTCTTGTTCGTGCCGGTAAAGGCGGGCTTTTGCGGAACTGAACCGACGACTGGTTTTTCCGTCCGGCCAACCGTCATCTCGTCGAGCGTGTTCTTGCGGAAGACGCCGAGCGGGCGCGTGGTATCGCCGCCCATCTCGTCGAGATGCGGCTTGCGGAACAGCTGTGAGTCCTGATCTTGATCGTCGGTGACGACGCGGTGCATCGCCCGTCCCGCATTGTGACGTCCCTTGGTGCGTCCTGTGGCCGGACTTTCCAGTTCCACCTCGCGCGCCATCGGGTCGTCCGCGATAGCAAGTTCCGTCTCGCGCAGGCGCTTGATCTCGTCGCGCAGCCGTGCCGCCACTTCGAAGTCGAGGTCGTCGGCCGCTTCGCGCATCTGCCGTTCGAGATGCTCGAGATGCGACTTCAGATTGTTGCCGATCATGGCGCCGGACTCGGCAAAGCCGGAAATGTCAGCCCGTACGTGGTCACGTTCGTAAACACTGTTGAGAATGTCGGCGATGTTCTTCTTGACGCTGGCGGGCGTGATGCCGTGCTCGGCGTTATAGGCCTCCTGCTTCTCGCGGCGGCGGTTGGTTTCCGCCATCGCCCGCTCCATGGAGCCTGTCACGTGGTCCGCATAGAGGATGACCTTGCCGTCGACATTGCGGGCGGCACGGCCGATCGTCTGGATCAGCGAGGTTTCGGAGCGCAGGAACCCTTCCTTGTCGGCATCGAGAATGGCGACGAAACCGCACTCGGGAATGTCGAGACCCTCGCGCAGAAGGTTGATGCCGACGAGAACGTCAAAGGCGCCAAGCCGCAGGTCGCGCAGGATTTCAATGCGTTCGAGCGTGTCGATATCCGAGTGCATGTAGCGCACCCGCACACCCTGCTCATGCAGATATTCGGTCAAATCCTCGGCCATGCGCTTGGTGAGAACCGTAACGAGGGTGCGGTAACCCTTGGCGGTCGTCTCGCGAATTTCGCCGAGCACATCATCGACCTGGCTCTTCGCCGGGCGCACCTCGACAGGCGGATCGATCAGGCCGGTTGGCCGGATGACCTGTTCGGCAAAGACGCCGCCCGATTCTTCCATCTCCCAGTTGCTCGGTGTTGCCGACACCGCAACGGTCTGCGGGCGCATGGCGTCCCACTCCTCGAAGCGCAGCGGACGGTTGTCCATGCACGAGGGGAGGCGGAATCCATATTCGGCGAGGGTCGCCTTGCGGCGGAAGTCGCCCTTGTACATGGCGCCGATCTGCGGAACCGTAACGTGGCTCTCGTCGATAAAGACCAGCGCATTGTCCGGAATATACTCGAATAGCGTCGGCGGTGGTTCCCCGGGTTTGCGGCCGGTCAGATAGCGCGAATAATTCTCGATCCCGGCGCAGGAGCCAGTGGCCTCCAGCATTTCCACATCGAAGGTGCAGCGCTGCTCGAGGCGCTGCGCTTCGAGCAGGCGTCCAGCGGCGTTGAGTTCCACAAGCCGATGCTTGAGCTCTTCCTTGATCGATCGGATCGCTTGGTTCAGCGTAGGGCGCGGCGTCACATAGTGCGAATTGGCGTAGATCTTTACCGAACGCAAATCGCCCGTCTTTTGCCCGGTCAGCGGATCGAATTCGGTAATTGCCTCGATCTCGTCGCCGAACATGGAAATGCGCCAGGCGCGGTCCTCAAGGTGGGCCGGGAAGAGTTCGATCGTGTCGCCGCGCACGCGGAACGAGCCACGCGTGAAGTCCATGTCGCGTCGCTTGTATTGCTGCGCCACGAGATCGGCGAGCAGGGCGCGCTGGTCGAGGCGGTCGCCGATCTTCATCTCGAAAGTCATCGCCGTATAGGTTTCGACCGAGCCGATACCGTAGATACAGGAGACGGAAGCGACGATGATGACGTCGTCACGCTCGAGCAGCGAGCGTGTGGCCGAGTGGCGCATCCGGTCGATCTGCTCGTTGATCGAGGATTCCTTTTCGATATAGGTGTCCGAGCGTGGAACGTAGGCTTCCGGCTGGTAGTAATCGTAGTATGAAACGAAATACTCTACCGCATTGTTCGGAAAGAAGGATTTGAACTCGCCGTAAAGCTGCGCGGCCAATGTCTTGTTTGGCGCGAGAATGAGGGCCGGACGCTGGGTCTGCTCAATCACTTTAGCCATGGTGAAGGTTTTACCCGAACCCGTAACGCCGAGCAGGACCTGGGTGCGGTCATCATCCTTGATGCCGGAGACGAGATCCTGGATTGCCGTCGGCTGGTCGCCAGATGGTTGGAAATCGGTCTCCATGCTGATCTGGATGCCGCCCTCGGATTTTTCCGGGCGGGCCGGTCGGTGCGGCTGCCATGCGGCTCCGTTCTTGAAGAGCGGATTGCCACTCTCGATGAGCGCCGCCAGCGCTGCGACCGTTGCCGTGGCTCCGCCCGGTGCGATACTTCCAGCATCCTCGAGCCCGATATCGAGGCCTGCAACGGGATTAAGGCCTGCGGCCGCGCGCGTCTTCGGGTCGGTCGATCCGCCGATCGACGTCCCGCGTGATGTCCGCGACGCGCTGGATTGCGTCTTGGCGCCCTGCTTTGCCTTGGCCTTCGCTGGCTTGGCTTTGGCCGAAGCTTCTGTGATCTGGTTCGCCCAATCGCTGATAGAGCCGGAAAGCGGCGTGCCTTCCAGCTCGGATTGGGGCGCTTCGCCGAAACCGCTTACTTTGTACTTGTCAGGAGATTTAGCCATTCGTCGAATATGGTAAGAGTCCGGCGAAATGGAAAGGGCGGCCCGGCAGAAACTGACAGGCTCCTGACAACAGGTTGTCAGGAGGGCGGCCAAGCCAGGCCGGTTTGCTGGCAATCAGCCGTAGCGGATTTTCAGGCCGAGAATGGCGAGGATGAGCAGGAAAGTGACGCCGTTTGCCATGATCACCGGCCATGAGCCGATCATCATGCCGTAGATCAGCCACAGAAAAACGCCGAGCATCAGCGAAGCGTTGGATACAAGGGAAATGCTGGCCGTTTCGCGGTGCCGCATGATCTTGATGATCTGCGGGATCCAGCACAGCGTGGTGATCACGGCAGCAAGGCTACCGACAAGTTCAATATGGAGCGGCACGGATCGGGTCTTTCGAAGAAAAATGCGATTAATATATGAGCTGATTTTTCCTTGAAATACAGCGGAATAATGGCATCAAGCTTTACATGCGACAATTATTTTCGTGGAACGCGGGAAGGCAGCTTTGACGGCTATGGCTGAGCGCGCCGAGGCGGGAACGCGACCGGCCTCAGAGCCCAGATCGATAGGTCCATTGGGATCATACGATAAGCGGATCACGTCCCATGCCGAGATGCAGGTCATGGCCGTCATACGCGTGCGCGGCGGCGACGTCCTCGTTAAGTTCGACGCCGAGGCCGGGGTCCGAAGAGGGGATGACGTAGCCATCCTCCCACTTGATCGGCTTCTTCAGGATATCGGCGTGGAACCCTCCGAAGCCCTGGATACATTCAAGGATCAGGAAGTTCGGGCTGCAGGTGGAGATCTGGATGTTGGCGGCTCCGACGATCGGCCCGCAATAAAGGTGCGGTGCGATCTGCGCATGGAATGTCTCCGCCATGCCTGCGATCTTCTTGGCTTCGAGAATGCCCCCGACGCGGCCGAGATTCATCTGCAGTATATTGGCGGCACGATTGACGAGAAGGCGCTGGAATTCGTACTTCGTCGTCAGGCGCTCGCCGGCCGCGACCGGGATCGAGGTGTGCTGCTGCACATACCCCATGTTCTCCGGCATATCAGGCGGCACCGGTTCCTCCAGCCACAGCGGAACATAGGGTTCGAGCCGCTTGGCCAGCCGCACCGCGCTGGTCGGCGTCATCTGGCCATGGGTGCCGAACAAAAGGTCGGCCTTGCTGCCCACGGCTTCACGCACGAGGCGAACGAATTTCTCGCCGAGATCGAGTTGTTCGAGCGAAAGCTGGCGCGGATCGAACGAGGTATAGGGGGCAACGGGGTCGAACTTCACCGCGGTATAGCCTTCCTCCACATATTCGGCAGCACGCTCCGCTGACGCTTCCGCGTTCCAGTAGATGGCGGAAGTTTCGCCGAGTTCGGGCTTGGGATAGATGTAGGTGTAGCTGCGCAGACGCTCGTGCACCTTGCCGCCAAGAAGTTCATAGACCGGCTTGTCGGCTTCCTTGCCGATGATGTCCCAGCAGGCCATTTCCAGCGCCGAAACGGCGCCCATGACCGTCACGTCAGGACGCTGGGTGAAGCCGCTCGAATAGGCGCGGCGGAAAAATCGTTCGATGTGGTGTGGGTCTTCGCCTATGAGCCAGCGCTCGGCGACGTCCTCGACGACCTTGCGCATAATCTGCGGACTGACCGTGGAATTATAGGCCTCGCCATAGCCGACAACGCCGGAGTCGGTCGTCAACTTGACGAAGAGGAACCATGTGCCGCCGAACGAGGGCGGCGGATTACCGACCACGAAGGTCCTGACGTCGGTTATTTTCATGATCCCCTCCGGAACGTTCGCTGTATTGCCAGACTAAGCCAGCGGCGATACGAAACCGAAACCGGTCAACGACCCGCAATGTCGGGTTTCTGACAGTTGCGGGCGAAGGCCCCTTTTCAATCCCGCGACCGCACCCCATCATGGCGGCAACGCAATTCATTGACGGAGACGGCAATTGACCGAAGAGATGAAGCCTATCGGCGAACTCACCCTGCGCACGCTGGCGATGCCGGCGGACGCCAACGCGGCCGGGGACATTTTCGGTGGCTGGGTCATGGCGCAGATGGATTTGTCCTGCGGCATTCGGGCCGCGGAACGGGCGCGCGGACGCGTAGTGACGGCTGCCGTCAAGGAAATGGCCTTCGCAAAACCGGTCAAGATCGGCGATACGCTGTGCATCTACACCCATATCGCCCATGTCGGACGCACTTCGATCACGCTGAAGGTCGAGGCCTGGGCGCAACGTTACCTGTCCGATCTGATGGAACTTGTCACCCACGCCGACTTCATCATGGTTGCGCTGGACAAGGACGGCAAGCCCACCCCGGTTCCGAAGGAAATCTGACCGATCAGCTCTGGCTGCCGATCATGTAGCGATCCCAAAATCCAGCTGCCGCTTCGATTTGCTCGACAACGTCGATCCAGAGGCCCGATGGATCATGAAAGCCAAAGCGGCGCTGGCCAAACGGCTCATCGGTCAGCGGGTATTCGATCTTGAGGCCGGTGGACGCGATCTTGTCAAAGGCTTCCCGGGCATCCTCCACCTGGAGTTCGAAACACATGCCGGCTCCGCTGAACTTTTCCGGGCCGGGCGGGGCGGACGGGTGGTCCGGCGTCATGAAAGCAATACTGGCCGATTGATCTTCGGCCATGAGGTAAGAGAACCAGGTGCTGTCGAATGCGCTGACAAAGCCAAGATGCTCGATCCAGAAGTCGCGGCAGGCCTCCTTGCGGTCTGTGACGATGATTGGATAGCGGTCAACGAAGCGCATGGGTTCCTCCCGGAGTTGTTTGATCATCTAAAAGTGGGAAAGCGGCGCGCGAGCGCAACCCCAAATTGTCAGGAGTGTCGAGCGCGCATTCAGGTCCTGGCCGCGCCAAAAACCATTTCATTTTTGGCTGGAACCACTTCATCTTACGGGCAGGGCAATGATTTGGGAGATGGGCGTGGCATTCTTCGGGGCAATTCGGGACTATTCCCGTCAGCGGGATGCTGCTGATAGTGCGAAGGTCGATTTTGTCGAACTCTTCTTCGATCTCGTCTTTGTATTCGCCATTACGCAGATATCGCATTTCCTCCTGCATGATCTGAGCCTCAAGGGCCTTGCCGAAAGCGCGCTGCTGCTCACCGCCGTATGGTGGGTATGGGTCTATACGATGTGGGTCACCAACTGGCTCGACCCCGCGACCGCGCCAGTCCGCACGATGCTGTTCGCGTTGATGCTCGCCGGGCTTGTGCTCTCCACCTCGATACCCGCCGCCTTTGCCGGACGTGGCATCGTCTTTGCGCTCGCCTATGTCTCAATGCAGCTTGGACGCACGCTGTTCATGCTGTGGGCAGTGCGGCATCACGACGACGCCAACTTCCGCAACTTCCAGCGGATTGCCGTGTGGCTCAGTATTTCGGCGATCTTCTGGCTGGCCGGTGGCCTGGCCATGCCGGAATATCGTCTACCGCTGTGGGCAGGGGCGCTGGCAATTGAGATCCTTGGGCCGGCCGTGGGATTTTGGGCGCCCCGGCTTGGCGCTTCAATCACCACGGACTGGAATGTCAGCGGCGACCATATGGCCGAAAGGGCTGCCCTTTTCATCATCATTGCACTCGGCGAATCCATCCTCGTATCCGGCGCCACCTTTTCGGAGCAAGAATGGAGCCTGGTTTCGCTGGCGGCGTTCTTGACGACTTTCGTCGCGTCCGTCGCCATGTATCTTATCTATTTCAATCTCGGCCAGTCGGCGGCGCATCACAAGATTGCAGAGACCGACGATCCGGGGCGAATCGCCCGCATCGCCTATACCTATGTCCACGTGTTGCTGGTCGCTGGCATCATCGTCGTCGCCGTCTCGGACGAGTTGGTGCTGGATCATCCGCTCGGCCATGCGGAAGCTGCCATGATCTGGACGTCGGTCGGCGGCACGGCGCTTTATCTTGTCGGCAATCTTCTCTTCAAGCGCTATGTCAATGGCCGGGTGCCGCTATCCCATCTCGTGGGGCTGGTGCTGTGTGCCGGATTGGCGGTCATTTGCCCGGCTCTTTCACCGCTGGCGATCGGCGCCGCGACCAGCGCCATCCTGATCGTCGTCACCGTCTGGGAATATCGGAGCTACAAGCAGCGGCAATTAAATCCGCACTGATCAGCGGCAGGCGCGGTGGCCGCTGCGCCGCTGCATCAGGTCGAAATGGAAGTGCGTGCTGTGAAAACGGTCGTAGCCAGGTCCGAGCACCGTGGTGAAATAGTCGCAAGCATCCGAACGAACGGTGTTGAGAAGACCACGCTGGCGGAACGAGAAGAGCCCCGGCCTTTCGACCTCGATTTCGCGGCCGTTGTTGAGCGTGATTTTCGCAATGTCGAGCGCATTGCCCCTGGCGTGCTCGGACATGGGCCGGCCGCGCTGGCTGCTCATGGTGCGGCAAGAATAGCTCGACGCCTGATGTATGGTGTTGATGCCCGAAAGGTAGCGCAGCCGCGTCGAGGGCGAGAGGTCGCCCTTGACCCAGCGGGCAAATGCAAGCGTCATCTGGCAATTCAGGGTCGCCGTCGGCTTCAGCTTTATATTGCCGCTGGCAAAGCCGCTGACCGCGAGCGGATGGTCGATGCGGCAGGCGCCGCCATCGTTGATTGGCGGCTTTTCCTGAAACACCACGCCAAGCTTCTTGAGTTCGGTGCGGCAGGCCATCTCGCCGCCGGACATGCCGAGAACGCTTTCTCCGCGTGCGATAGGATCGCGTATCGCATTGGGATAACTATAATTTTTCAGATACCCATAGCTCTTGTCATCATCCGACGGGGGTTCCATTTCCGGCAGGGAATAGGGCTTGGTCTCGCCAAGCCGCGGAATTTCCGGTGCTGCCTCGGGTGGCTGCAGGGTCGGCGTCGCCGGCTCGATCGGTTCGCTTGCCGCCTGGCTGGTGTCGGGCACAGAAATGACGTCGGGGGGTGGCCCAGACATTTGGTCCATCCCGGAGCTCGGCAGCGTTTGCGTTTCGACGGCGACCTGGTTTTCCTCGCTGGCGAGCGATCTGCTGGCAATGGCGGTATCCGAACCGCTGCCGACGTCGGCCATGGGACGGCGCACCTCGTCCATGCCACAGCCACTGAGGGTCGTCGACACAGACAACAGCAGTATCGTGGATAAGCGCTTCAAGCGCACAGCGGACGACAACGCACAACTCATGTCACCACATCCCATTGCCTGAATCGAGGCGCAGCAACGGGTGAAAGTAGAGGCAAATCGTAAAGGAAAGGTCAGCGGCTTCTTAACATTTGGGATCGAAACATGGCGTGCCCGCAAATGGCTTGATTTTGCTGCAATTGCCGGTGCATTTAGCCTGCCGTAGCCAACGACCTAGCTTCCTGAAAGAGCGATCATGCCGAATTTTCTATCGCCATCCATTGCGCCCATTTTCCTGCTTATTGCTTCCAATGTTTTCATGACCTTCGCCTGGTACGGTCACCTCAAGTTTCCGTCAGCGCCACTGGCGAAGGTGGTTTTCATCAGCTGGGGCATTGCGCTGATGGAATATTGGCTGGCCATTCCCGCCAATCGCATCGGCCACACGGTCTATTCGACCGCTGAACTGAAGACGATGCAGGAAGTCATCACGCTCGTCGTCTTCAGCCTGTTTTCGGTGTTTTATCTCAAGGAATCATTCACCTGGCAGCACGTGGCCGGATTTGCCCTGATTGCCGGCGGGGCGACCTTGATCTTCAAGGCGTGACTTGTTGCGCAGCATCGGGATGAGTTCGACAGCGATCATTGCCGAAAAAATGAGGGCGCACCCGACAAGGCCCTGAAGCGTCAGGCGCTCGCCGAGCAGAATGATGCCGAAGATCGCGGCAAAAAGGGCTTCGGACGAAAGCATGATGGCAGCCTGCGGCGCCGTTGTGAAACGCTGGCCGACGGCCTGCAGGGTGAAGCCTACGCCCGACGACAGGACACCCGCAAAAATGAGTTCCGGACCGGCCGCGAGGATCGAAAACAGTTCGGTCCGCTCGCTTGTCATCGAGACCACCAGGCCGAGGACGCCGCAAACCAGATACTGCACGAGGCACAGCATGATCGGGCGCCCACTCTGAACGCCGATGCGGTTGATGAAGATGATCTGCAGTGCCCAGAAAACCGCACATCCCACGATAAGCCAGTCTCCAACAGTCAGACCATCGAGCCGGCCTCCGGAAAGAAGGTAGATACCGGCAAGCGCAGTCAGGGCGCAGGGCCAGACGACTGGATGGGGCCATTGCCAAAACAGGAATACGCCGAGGATCGGTACCATGACGACGTAAAGCCCAGTCAGGAACCCGGCATTGGTGACCGACGATGTGAGCATGCCAACCTGCTGCAGGGCTGCGCCGGAAAAGAGCAGGAGGCCGATGAAGACAAAGCCGAGATAATCGCGCTGTGTCAGCCCTTGGCGCGCGTTTTTTGCCTCGCGAATCGCGAGAGGCAGGACGGTCAGCGCCGCAAGAAAAAAGCGGATGGCGACAAACATGAACGGCTTGACGCTGGCCATCGCCGTCGACTGGGCAACGAAGCCGAAACCCCAGATCGCTCCGGCAAGAAGCAACAGAATATTGGCCCGGCCATGCGTCATGACGATCCCACAAGTTGGTGCGGTTACATCAGGTTCCGCAGTCGCAATTGCTCTAACTGCTGCAACCGCCGACTGCAAGACGCTTAGCTCGCTCGCGCGCGTGTCAATCGAACGATCCTGCCATCAGCATCGTCGGTTAGAAGATAGACCGAGCCATCCGGCGCGACGCGGACGTCGCGGATACGGCCGAACGCGTCCTTGAGCATGCGCTCCTCGGTTCCGATCGTGCCTTTTCCATCGCGTTCAAGTCGCACCAGCGTTGCAAACTTCAGCGATCCGACAAGAAGATCGCCCTTCCATTCCGGAAACATCTCGCCTTCGTAGACGGCGAGCCCCGACGGCGCAATCGACGGATCCCAATAGTAGAGTGGCTGCTCGTAACCCTTGGCTTTCGTGCCCTTGCCGATCTTGGCGCCGGAATAATCCTTGCCGTAGGAGATGACCGGCCAGCCATAATTCTTGCCTGCCTGGGGTTGGTTGATCTCATCACCACCCTTGGCCCCATGCTCCACAGTCAGGAGCGACTGCGTGACTGGATCCCAGGTCGCCCCTTGCGGATTGCGATGGCCCTTCGACCAGATTTGCGGCAGGCCACTCTTGCCATCGGCAAAAGGATTGTCCGCCGGCGTGGTACCGTCGGCATTGATGCGAAGCACGGAACCTGCTTCATCCTTGAAATCCTGGGCGCGGTTGCGGTCGCCGCGCTCGCCCATCGTCACGAACAGCTTGCCATCTGGCGTAAGGACGATGCGCGAGCCGAAGTGCTGGCCCTTGCTGGTCTTCTTGCGCATCGAGGTGAGGACGGTGACGTCCTCGAGGGTTCCGCCCTGTCCAATGCCCACGAGTCTGGCGCTTGCAATCGCAGTGCCGGCGCCGTCCTTGCCAGGTTCTGAGAAGGTGAAAAAGATGCGCCCGCTTTGCGCAAAATCCGGCGCCAGCACGACATCGAGTAGGCCGCCCTGGCCCATCGCAGCGACCTCCGGTACACCTTTCAGCGGGTCCGATACATTGCCATCCTTGACGATCCGCATATTCCCGGCGCGCTCCGTGACGAGAAGGGCGCCATCGGGAAGGAAGGCGAGGCTCCAGGGGTGGTCGAGATTGCTCGCGACCGTCTCGGAGGCGACGGGCGCTTTCTCGGTGTCGAAGGTCTCGGCCTGTGCCATCTGGGCGCCAAAGCAAAGGGCGCTTGCCAGCAAAATAGCTATTCTCCGTCGCATCGATGAGGGTCCTTTCATCGTGGGCGTTGTCGGGCGTGGCGAGTCAATTTGGGAAATTGAGAACACATTTCGACGGTTCGGTCGCCTCACAGTGATGTGAGTCCCTCGTGATTCGATAATGCATCGCCCCGCAAATCCGTTTGCCGGCACTATTTCCACTTTCTTCGTGAAATTGCCTGAAACGATGCTATATTAAGTCAGGAATGATTGAACGGTTCCGAAGCTTTAAGCTCCGGCGACCGTTTTCTTTTTGTGCCGCGCGGCTCTGTTTTGGCCCGTTTTGGCACTACAACGAAAGGAGAGGACATGGAAAAGGTCCCGATGACTCAGGCAGGATTTGACAAGCTCAAGGAAGAGCTGCGCTGGCGCCAGCAAGAAGAGCGGCCGCGCATCATCCAGGCGATTGCGGAGGCGCGCGCTCATGGCGACCTTTCGGAAAACGCCGAGTATCATGCTGCCAAGGAAGCGCAGAGCCACAACGAGGGTCGCGTCGGCGAACTCGAGGACTATACGGCGCGCGCCGAGATCATCGACATTTCCAAGCTTTCCGGCGACAAGATCAAGTTCGGCGCAACGATCCGTCTTGTCGATGAGGATACCGAGGAAGAGCGGACGTACCAGATCGTCGGCGACCAGGAAGCCGATCCCAAGGCGGGCCGGATTTCCGTTTCCTCGCCAATCGCCCGCGCCCTGATCGGCAAGAGCGAAGGCGACACGATCGAAGTCAATGCGCCAGGCGGCGCACGGTCCTACGAGATCCTCGGCTTCAGATTTGTTTAAGCGGTGTCGTTCGATACCGTGTCAAACGTCGAGGTGATCGCGCCGAACTTCAAGCGCACGCTTTCCGGCGTCACCTCGACCATCATCCAGCTTATTCCATTGCAACGCGCGAACGGCCTCAAGATAGCAACCTTGGGGCCGGGCCTGCCGGACGATCTGCCGAAGATCCGCTGGTTGGGGCTACCTGGCCTATGGCTAAGGCCGCGAACCCGTCCGTTCCGCATCTGGCACGCCCGCCGCAATACGGAGATGGTCGCAGGCATTTTCATGCGCTCGGTCTTGCGTATGCGGCTGAAGTTGCTTTTTACCTCGGCGGCGCAGCGCGACCACAGGTCCTTCACCAAGTGGCTTATCCGGCAAATGAACGCCGTCATTGCGACGAGCGGGAAATCCGGCAGCTTCCTCGAGGTGCCGCACACGGTGATCATGCATGGTGTCGACACCGAGCGGTTTCACCCGCCATCGGGCGAAGAGGACAGCTTTGCGGCCTCTGGCCTGCCGGGGAAATATCTTATCGGCTGTTCGGGCCGGATTCGGCATTCGAAAGGAACCGATCTCTTCGTCGACGCAATGATCAGCCTTTTGCCGCAGCATCCGGAATGGACGGCAATCATGACCGGCCGCACGACCGTTGAAAACAAGGGTTTCGAGCAGGAACTGCGGCAGAAGATCGCCGCCGCCGGACTTGAGGACCGCATTCTTTTCCTCGGCGAAGTGCCGGACGTGCGCGTCTGGTATCGCCGCATGACGCTTTACGTTGCCCCGTCCCGCAAGGAAGGCTTCGGCCTGACGCCGCTCGAAGCCATGGCGTCGCAGACGGCGGTTGTCGCGAGCGATGCGGGCGCCTATGCCGAGATGATTACACCCGGAACAGGATCGGTCGTTCCTGCGAGTGACGGTAAGGCGCTGGAAGCAGCGATCGCGCCTTATCTTGCCGATCCGGCCCATTGCGCCGATATGGGCAAGGCCGGCCTTGCGCATGTCCGGCAGAATTTTCCGCTGGAAAAGGAAGCCGGAAAGATTCTCGACGTCTACGAAGCTATGTTCGCGGGTGGGCTGCGGTGAAGACTGCGGCGCTGATCATCCATCTAAAGCGCGCCACAAAGCGCGGCGAACACGTCGAGAAGCTGATCAAGCGCCTGCCAATCAAGGCTGAAATCCTCAATGCCGTTGACGCCGTGAACATGACGCCGGGCGAAATCGATACGGTCTATGCCCGGTCATTGCACATGCCCTACTACCCGTTCGAGCTGCGTCCTTCGGAAATCGCCTGCTTCCAGTCGCACCGCAAGGCCTGGGCGACGATCGTCGAGCGCGATCTCGATGCGGGGCTTGTCATCGAGGACGATGTCGATATCGACGACGGTCCATTCGCCGAGCAACTGGCGCTGGCGCTGGAGACCATTCAGCCCGGCGATTATATCCGCTTTCCGCGCTGGACGCGGGGCGAACATGGAACCGACATTGCGCGCAAGGGCACCTGTTCGATCATGCAGCCGCGCTTGCCCGGCCTTGGCATGCAGATGCAACTTGTCGGCCGCGAGGCGGCCGCAGAACTCCTGAAGGCGACGGAGCGGTTCGATCGTCCGGTCGACACGACGATACAGATGCGCTGGCTGCATACCGCGCGCATTCTTTCCGCGCGGCCGACCACCATTCGCGAGATCGATTTCGATCTTGGCGGCACGGTCGTTCAGGGCAAGAACAAGAATTTCGGCGCCCGCTTGAAACGGGAAATTCTAAGGCCGTATTACCGGGTCGCCTTGAACCTCTACAGCCGCACGCGACGAACCTAGAGCACCATCAAAGGTTCGTTCTTTACCGAGCGGATGGTCAGCGATGTACGCACCGAATCGACGTTCGGCGTCGAGGTGAGTTCCTCGATGACGAAGTTCTGGAAGGTGGAAAGGTCGCTCGCAACGCAGTGAAGCAGGAAGTCCGATTCACCCGAAACCATCCAGGCGCGGCGCACGAGCGTCCAGTTTTGGGTCTTTTCGGCAAAGCTCTTCAGATCGGCATCGGACTGGCGGTGCAGGCGGATCATGCAGAACGCGACGATGTCCTGGCCAAGTACCGCGCCATTGAGTATCGCGCGATAGCCCTGAATGACGCCGCTTTCCTCAAGTTTGCGCACGCGGCGCAGGCAGGGCGGCGCCGAGATACCGACGCGTTCGGCGAGCTCCACATTGGTGATGCGGCCATTGTCCTGCAATTGTTTCAGGATTTTCCAGTCGATCGCGTCGAGTTCCGCCTTCAGAGGCATGGGTGCCTTTATCCTGTTTCACACGGTAAGTGCGTTATACATAAGCGATTCCTGCTGCTGTGTAATGCATTGCCCGCCGGTTGCAAACAGGTTGCGATTTATCTCGTCCAGAAGCGACGGGTAAAGAGAATAACGACGGTGACGATTTCGAGACGTCCTGCGAGCATCAGATAGCTCAGAACCAGCAGCGATGGATCGCCGATTGTCGAGAAATTGCCGGCCGGGCCGATCGTTTCGCCAAATCCTGGGCCGACATTCGAAAGCGCAGTCAGCGCGCCGGTGAAAGCTGTCCCGAGATCGTTGCCGAGCATGGCAAGCACCGTGGCGCCTGCGACGAGCGAGGCCATGTAGAGAAAGATGAACAGGAGCGCCGATTGTGCGACTTCGTCGGTGATTTCCGATTTTCCATAGCGCATCTTGACGATGGCATTCGGCAGGATCAGACGCGTCAGGCTCGCAGATGCCATCTGCCAGAGAATGATGAGGCGATTGATCTTGATGCCGCCGGAAGTTGAACCGGAGCAGCTGCCGATGAATGTCACGAGGAAGAATATGCCGAGTGCCTCGGCACCCCAAAGCGTATAGTCTTCTGTCGCAAAGCCCGTCGTGGTGATCACCGAGACAAGGTTGAACGTTGCCGCGATGATCGCGTCAACAAGCCCTATGCCGGTTTCCAGCATCAGCCCGGCGGCAAGGATCGCACTGAAGCCGACAATGATGATGAAGAACAGCGTAACCTGCGGATCGCTCATCGATACCCGGCGTTGCGGCATCGCCGCTTTGATATAGAGCACGAAGGGCAAGGCACCGAGGATCATGAACACGGTGGCGATGATGAGGATGGCGCGGTTGTGCGCGTAAAAGCCGAGTGATGAATCGTGCGTCGAAAAGCCCGCCGTCGCAACGGTGGTCATGCCATGATTAATAGCGTCGAACATGCCCATTCCGGCAACAAAATAGAGAATGGTGCAAATCAGCGTCAGGCTGACATAGGCGAGGACGATGCCGGTCGCGATCTGGTGGATGCGCGGCAGTATCTTCTCCGACTTGTCCGAGGATTCCATGTGCAGCAGCTGGATGCCGCCGACGCGCAAGGACGGCAGCAGCAAAAGGCCGAGGCCAATGAAGCCGAGGCCGCCGAACCAGCACAGCATCGAGCGCCAGAGCAGGATACCGCGCGGCATCCTGTCGAGACCGGTCAGAACCGTGGCGCCGGTGGCAGTAATGCCGGACATCGACTCGAAGAAGGCCTTGATGATGCTGATAGGCAGGGGCGAGAAGATGAAGGGCAGGGCGCCGAACACGGCCGCACTAAGCCAGAGGGCGACTATCAGCAGGAATCCAAGCCGGGGGGTGAAGCGGATCTCGGGGTGGTGCGTGGCAAGGCTGGTCAGCCAGCACAGGACAGCGGTAAGACCTGCTGCCTGGACGAAGACGAGCCAATCGCGGCTGCCGGCCTTGAGGTCGATGAGGGCCGGTATGAGCATCGTCGCTGCCATGATGAGGCCGAACCGCGCGCATAGATTGATGATGGTGCGAAAAATGGCGTTGACCTCCATCCGTCAGAAATCGGTCGCTACGTTCTGGAAAGGGCGGTGGTCCGCATTTTTGACATCTTCAGTTTCATAACTGGTTCGTGCAGAGCGCACAATGGAACGAAGAGGCGGGAAACGCAGCAGCAAGCTGTGGCTAACCCGCCTATGTTTTGCACAGACCTTGCAACACCGGGGGCTGAGCCACTACCTTATGGCGGTCGAACGCGAGCTGTGGCCCGCGCCAACTTTTGTGAGAAATGAATTTAAGGTCTTGTTATGTCGAAGCGCCATGTGCCCGTTCTCATTATCGGCTCCGGTCCAGCGGGTTACACCGCTGCGATCTACGCTGCCCGCGCTAATTTGAAACCGCTTATCGTGGCGGGCCTGCAGCAGGGCGGCCAGTTGATGATCACGACGGATGTCGAGAACTATCCGGGCTACGCCGATCCCGTCCAGGGACCCTGGATGATGGAGCAGATGCGCATTCAGGCCGAACATGTCGGGGCCGAAATTGCGCATGACATCATCACCGAGGTCGACTTGTCGATGCGCCCCTTCCGGCTGGTCGGGGACGGTGGAACGCAATACACCTGCGATGCGCTGATCATTGCCACAGGCGCACAGGCGAAGTGGCTCGGAATTCCGACCGAACAGTCCTTCATGGGCTTTGGCGTTTCGGCCTGCGCCACCTGCGACGGATTCTTCTATCGCAACAAGGACGTGGTCGTCGTCGGCGGCGGCAATACTGCCGTCGAGGAAGCGCTCTACCTTGCCAATCTTGCAAAGTCGGTGACCATCGTTCACCGCCGCGACCAGTTCCGTGCCGAGAAAATCCTCCAAGATCGCCTGTTCAGCAAAGAAAACGTCACGGTCATCTGGGACAATGTCATCGACGAGATCACTGGGACCCAAGCCAAGGCGCCGCTGCCGGCATCGGTCTCGGGCGTGCGCCTGAAGAACATCAAGACTGGCGAAACCACTGATCTTGAGACAGATGGCGTCTTTGTTGCCATCGGTCACGCGCCGGCCGTGGAGCTCTTCAAAGGCAAGCTCAAGCACAAGCCGAACGGCTATCTTTGGACGGCGGCGGATTCCACGGCAACCGATGTTGCGGGCGTCTTTGCTGCCGGCGATGTCACGGACGACATCTACCGTCAGGCGGTAACTGCAGCAGGCATGGGTTGCATGGCAGCACTTGAAGCCGAACGCTGGTTGGCCGCCCAGGAACCAGTACGCGAAGCTGCTGAATAAGAATAACCGCCGCGCACCGCGCCTGATGGCACGCGGGGCTGCGGTGGAATGTTGACTGGCCCAACCTCAGACAATCAAACATGATTTTGGGGGCAATGGGTCAAATGGAGCTGGCCGCGATGGCGCGGCCGGAGTGGGGAGAAAACTGCGCGATGTCGCTTGATTGGGACAAGTTGCGAATATTTCATGCTGCGGCAGAAGCTGGGTCGTTCACCCATGCTGCCGAGACATTGCACCTGTCGCAATCGGCTATTTCCCGTCAAGTCAGCGCCCTGGAGCAAGATGTCGGCGTGCCGCTGTTCCATAGGCATGCACGCGGTCTCATCCTGACCGAACAGGGCGAGGTACTTTATCGCACCGCCCACGAAGTTCTCATGAAGCTTGAAAACGTCAGGTCGCGACTTACGGAAAGCAAGGACAGGCCGTCTGGAAAGCTGCGCGTGACGACGACGGTCGGCCTCGGTTCAGGCTGGCTTATCGAGCGCGTTCAGGAGTTCATCGAACTCTATCCTGAAGTCCAGTTGCAACTCCTCCTCGACAATGAGGAACTCGATCTGACGATGCGCCATGCTGATTGCGCCATTCGCCTGCGCCAGCCGCAACAGCCGGATCTTATTCAGCGTCGACTCTTTACCGTACACATGCACGTCTACGCCGCGCCGGGTTATATTGCCAAGTATGGCAAGATCGAAAGCATCGACGAAATCGATTCGCATCGCATCATCAGCTTCGGCGAGCCTGCGCCCTCCTATCTCACCAATCTGAACTGGCTGGAGGTCATCGGCCGATCGGATGGGAACCTCAGGCCGGCGGTACTGCAGATCAACAACCTTTTGTCGATCAAGCGTGCCATCCAGAAAGGTGTCGGCATCGGCGTGTTGCCGGACTATATGGTGGAGAAGGACTCGACCCTTGTTCGGCTTCTGCCCGAGATGGAATTGCCGTCCTTTGATACGTTCTTCTGCTATCCGGAGGGCATCAAGAACGCCGCAAAGCTGCATGTTTTCCGCGATTTCCTGTTTTCCAAGGCGCGCACCTGGGCGTATTAGACTATCCTTTCTTCGCAGGCGAATTATAGTCCATCGTGAGGCACCTTCGAACGGACGGCCATTTCGCCGGCACGGTGTGTCATGCCTGCAGTTGCTCGCATATCGATTGCGTTTTTGAGTCTGCTCCTGGCCTCTGGTCACAGCGATGCAGAAACACAAACGCTGATCGCCTCCGCCAATTTCGATTTCGTCGATACGTCCGGTGAGCCCCGGGACCAGTCCGCCGACCATCAGAGGCGGCTGAGGGAGCTTGCCGACTATCTGCGCCGGCAACTGGCGGAGCAAGGCAAGTTCAAACTGGTGCCGTTGCCATGCCAGGACGGCCAATGCACCGCGACCGACCCGGGATTTGCAGCGCTCTCCGCAATGGCGAGGCAGAACGGCGCGTCCTATGTCGTCATCGGCGCCGTGCAGAAAACCAGCACGCTCATCGGCTGGCTGCGATACTCGGTGCTGGACGTGCGGGACAGCCGCGCCGTCTGCGGCGACTTCATCACCTATCGGGGCGATACCGACGAAGCGTGGCGGCGGGCTGCAAAGTTTTCGGCCGGACAAATCGTTCGGCATTGCGATTTCAATACGCAAAAATGATGAATTCTTAAGCGAACTGGCGCGCTATGCATCAGATGCATGGGTGCAATGCACAATTGGGTGTTGCAAGAAAAGGTCAAAACCTTCATATCCACATCACTTGCCGGTGCGTCTCCTCCTCCCATTGCGCGCCCGCAAGTGTTCCCCTCTGGAGGTTTTAGCCGGAAACGGCACCTTCAAAACTTAAGGCCGGGCATTTGTCCGGCCTCTTTTCTTTTCAGGGGTATGCTTTTTAGCGATAGAGTTCTTCACCCTCGATCCCCGCATATAATCCAGCCACCTGTTCGCCATACCCGTTGAATAGCAACGTCGGCACGGTCTCGCCCGTGTGCAACACACGCTCCTGCGCCTGGCTCCAGCGCGGGTGCGCTACATCCGGATTGACGTTGGCCCAGAATCCATATTCGTTCGAGGCGAGCCCTTCCCAGAAGCTTACCGGCTGCTCGTCGGTGAAGCTGATCTTGCGGATCGATTTGATCGATTTGAATCCATATTTCCACGGCAGGGCAAGGCGAAGCGGCGCGCCAAACTGGTTGAGCAGCGGCTTGCCATAGGCGCCCGTCACCATGAAGGCGAGTTCGTTGGCCGCCTCCGCCATGGTTACCCCCTCCACATAGGGCCAGGTATAGAGGAAGCCATTCTGGCCGCTCGCCATCGCCGGATCGTAGAATGTCTCGAAGCGAATATATTTCGCCGAGGCGGTCGGCTTTGCCAGTTCCACAAGCTTCGCCAACGAGAAGCCGGTCCAGGGTATGGTCATCGACCATACCTCGACGCAGCGGTGCCGGTAGAGACGCTCCTCCAGCGGCATTTTTGCCTCGAGTTCGGCAAAGGCGATGGTGAAGGGTTTTTCAACCATGCCGCCGATTTCAATGTCCCAGGGATTGGTGACGAGTGTCTGCGCCTCGGTCCATATGTCCTTATCGCCACCGAACTCATAGAAATTATTGTACTTCGAATTGATCTCTTCCGGTGTCAGGCTGCGGTCGAGTTTATAGGCCGCATCCTGTTTCGCGGGGTAGAGCGCCGGGTTGCCCGCAGGCAAAGTTGCAGCCCGCGCAGCTTTCGGCAGGCTCGCGCTGGCCGCAAGCGCCAGCGCACCGAGGCCCCAGGCCTTCAAAATGTCCCTGCGATCGAGAAATGCCGTTTCAGGGGTCGCCAAGGCGTCGGAACTCGCCCAGGGCTTGCGAATTATTATGGCCATGACCACTCCGTTATGTCGGTTTCGGGGTGCAAAATAGCCAGTAATCGTGGGTCGTTCTCACACAATGGCGTGATTAGTCGGCGGAACGGAAAGGGGCCGCTTTACGGCCCCCTTCGCTGGTCTTCTGCAATCAATCAGCGAAGGCTGGCGCAGAATCGCTGAATGCGCTTGCCGGCCTCTTCGAGGTTGGAGTCGGAGGTTGCATAGGAAATGCGGAAGTTCGGGCCAAGCCCGAATGCCGAGCCATGTACGGCCGCGACAGCTTCGATTGCCAGCAATTCGCTGACGAAATCCTCGTCAGTTTCGATGACCTTGCCCGACGGCGCGGTCTTGCCGATTGCGGCCGCGCAGGACGGATAGACGTAGAATGCGCCTTCGGGTTTGGGGCATTCGAGGAGCTTGGTCTGGTTCAGCATCGAGACGATCAGGTCGCGACGTCCTTCGAAGGCCTTCTTGAACACCGGCAAATGTTCTTGCGTTCCATCAAGCGCTTCCACGGCCGCCCACTGCGAAATGGAACTCGTCCCGGAAGTCTGCTGGCCCTGGACCATGTCCATTGCCTTGATCAGTTCGAGCGGGCCGGCGGCGTAGCCGATGCGCCAGCCGGTCATGGCATAGGCCTTCGAAACGCCGTTCATCGTCAGGGTGCGGTTGTAGAGGTTCGGCTCGACCTGCGCCGGCGTGACAAACTTGAAGTCGCCATAGGTCAGGTGCTCGTACATGTCGTCGGTCAGCACCCATACATGCGGATGGCGCATCAGCACATCCGTCAGCTTCTTCATTTCGTCCCACGTATAGGCCGCGCCCGAGGGGTTCGAAGGCGAATTCATGATGATCCACTTGGTCTTCGGCGTGATCGCACGCTCGAGATCCTCGGGCTGCAACTTGAATTCGTTCTTCTGCAGCGCGGAGACGATCACCGGGGTGCCGCCGCAAAGCGCCACCATTTCCGGGTAGCTTACCCAATAGGGCGCAACGCAGATCACTTCATCGCCTGGATTGAGCGTCGCAAGCAGCGCGTTATAGATGACGTGCTTGCCGCCGGTGCTGACGATAACCTGGTTGGCCTTGTATTCGAGGTCGTTCTCGCGCTTGAATTTGCGCACGATCGCTTCACGAAGCTGCGGTATGCCCGCGACGGGCGTATATTTGGTTTCGCCGCGGCGGATGGCGGCAATTGCTGCTTCCTTGACATTATCGGGCGTATCGAAGTCCGGCTCGCCGACCGATAGGGAAATGACATCACGGCCCTCGGCTTTCAGATCGCGCGCTTTCTGGGTGATCGCAATGGTTGCGGAAGTCTTCACACGGGAAAGGGCGTCTGCGAGGAATGCCATTTTGTCGTTCTCCAGAAACGAGGGTTGATAACCGCCGGGCGGTTGCGGGGTTCGTATGTCGCAATGGAGGGCGAATCGCAAGCAAAAGCATGCCCTGAAGGCTTTTCATCGCTCACTTTCTATGCAGGGTGTGACATCGAACTGGCGAAGCATCAGCTTCGCTTGTCCCATCCTTCAAGCAAAATGATTGGACATTGCGCGAAGGAGCGAAAATATTCGCCTGCCACAGGAGACCATCCATATGCCGAAACTCTACTCACAGCCCGAATCCGGAAACTGCTACAAGCCACGACTTTTGATGGCGAAATTGGCGATGCCGTTCGAGCATATCCATGTGTCTTCCGTGGACGGTTCAACGCGCAAGCCTGAATATCTGGCAAAAAATCCGAACGGCAAGGTGCCCTTGCTCGAGCTCGACGACGGGCGGTTCATCGCAGAATCAAACGCAATCCTGCTGCACCTTGGCGAAGGCAGCCGCTTCATTCCCGAGGACCCCTACGAGCGGGCGCTGATGTATCAGTGGCTGTTCTTCGAGCAGTATACGCATGAACCGAACATCGCCGTGAGAAAGGCCTTGTTCGTCTATCCGGAACGGGCCAAGGAGGCGACGCCAGAGCGGCTCGCGGCAACGCTAGAGGGGGGAAACAAGGCGCTCCTCGTCATGGAAACGCAGCTGCAGAAAACGCCATATCTGGTGGGCAGCAGCATGAGTCTCGCCGACATCGCCCTCTACGCCTATACACACGAAGCCAATCGCGGCGGCTACGATCTTTCAGCCTACCCGTCGATTGCAAAATGGCTGAGCCGGGTTGCTGCAGACGAAGGACACGTGCCAATCACGTGGATTCCGTAAGAACCATCCCACTCGCCCTAGTCACTTGATCTCGCGGTCTGCGCCGGTCATGCCCGGAAGGCGGCTCGCCAAGGCGTCGACGAGGACGCGCAGGCGGGCGGGCATGAAGGGGGCGGTCGGCCATACCGCGAATGTGTCGAAGATCAGAGGCTCAAGCCCGGTCAACACCTGAACCAGACGGCCTGCGCGAACGTGATCGCGGATCAGCCAGCACGGCGCCCATACGAGGCCAAGACCGCTCGCGGCAGCATCCGCCGCAGCCTCAAGATCGTCAACGATGAGCAAACTTCGCGTCGGGGCAGCGAAGGTGCCGCCGCGCCCGTCAGGGAACAGCCAGGGGCGGGCATTTCCGTCGCGGCCATAGGTGATGGCATCGTGTGCAGCGACGTCATCGAGTGTACCCGGCGTCCCGCGCGCGGCGAGATAGTCCGGCGACGCGCAGATGGCCATGCGCTGGCGGGCGATACGGCGTGCGCTCAATCCTGCCCTGTCCGGAAGCACGGTGTTGCGCACGATCAAGTCGTAACCCTCTTCGATAAGGTCCACGGTCCGGTCGGTGAAGGAGACGTCAAATCGCAGTCGCGGATATTGCCGGGCGAGATCGAAGACGACCGGCGCCACGCAGCGCCGGCCGAAGATTGCCGGTACGCTGATCCGCATGCGGCCGGCTGGCTCGGCCATTTCCGAGGTCAGAGCAAATTCGGCCGCCTCGACTTCAGCGAGGACGCGCAGCGAGCGCTCGTAGAAGGCGTGCCCCTCTGCAGTCAGCGCAAATGCCCGGGTTGTGCGATGGCAGAGCCTCACGCCAAGCCGCTGCTCGAGGCGTGCCACGGTCTTGCCCACCGCCGACCTCGACATGTGCAGGCGTTCGGCCGCTGCCGAGAATCCGCCCGCGTCGACAACTGCAACAAATTCCTGAATGCCGGCGAGTTTGTTCAACGTCCTTGATCCTCATTGTAGACAGTAGCGATACAATATTGATGCTGATTGGCGCAACTGTTGTGCTCGCGGCGCATATATGGTCGACACCTCAACCCGGAGGCGGGTGCGATAGAAAGGTGTATCCATGACAACGACGATGCGACGCTGGCAATTGACCGCGGCCGGCAGGGAAAATCTAAAGTTGGCGGAGGTACCGGTTCCGCAACCAGGGCCCGGCGAAATATTGATCAAGGTCTTCGCCGCGTCGTTGAACTATCGTGACAAGCTGCTGATCGATGACGGTTTCGGCTTGCCCGATCCGCTGACGGAACCGGTGGTGCCTGCTTCCGACCTTTCCGGCATCGTCGCCGGGGTCGGCGACGGCGTGACGCGCTTTGCCGTGGGCGACAGCGTCATCTCCACGTTTATTCCCGATTGGATAGATGGCGACGGCCCGGGGACCGCGAGAGAGCCCAACGGGCGCACGCTCGGGGGCACGGTGCAGGGGGTTCTTGCCGAGTATGTCGTTCTCCACGAAGACTGGGCGGTGCGAGGCCCTGCCACCCTTACGCACAGCGAGGCCAGCACGCTGCCCTGCGCTGGACTGACCGCGTGGATGGCGCTTGTCGAGCGTGGACAATTGCGGGCGGGACAGACTGTCCTCATTCTTGGCACCGGCGGCGTTTCGCTGTTCGGGCTTCAAATCGGCCTGATGCACGGGGCCGAAATCATCGTCGTTTCAGGGGACGACAAGAAGCTGGCTCGCGCGAGCGAACGCGGCGCCCACCACGGAATCAATCGCAAGAAAGAGAATTGGGTGGCCGCCGTTCATCGCCTGACGCGCGATCACGGCGCCGATCATATTCTCGAAACCGTGGGCGGCGCCCATCTTGGCAAATCGCTCGAGGCGGCTGCCGTCGCGGGGCGCATCTCCCTTATTGGCATTCTCGAAGGGCTGGATGTGTCCGGGAGCTTTGGCGCATTCGCCCGCAAGCGACTGATCGTCGAAGGTCTTCAGGTCGGCCATCGGCGGGGACTTGAAGATCTGGTAAGGGCCTATGACGTTTCAGGCGTAAAGCCGATCATCGAGGCCAGCTACACGTTGGCTGAGCTCAACGCTGCGCTTGATCATCTTGATCGGGGACCGTTCGGTAAAGTTGTTGTTGAACTCGCTTAGAAGTTGAGTCCGGCGGACCGACGAATCTCTTGATATAAAACGAAAAAGGCGGGGTGAACCCGCCTTTCTCAATTCTGTGCTTCAGAAATCGAACGATTCCCGGTTTGCGGCATCAACCCGCGACGCTGAGGTTGTCAGCGGACGACTTGCCCGAACGACGGTCCTGAACGATTTCGTAGTTGACCTTCTGACCGTCATTGAGGCCGCGCAGACCTGCGCGTTCAACAGCGGAAATATGGACGAATACGTCGGCACCACCGGTATCAGGCTGGATGAAACCGTAGCCCTTAGTGCTGTTGAACCATTTCACTGTTCCCGTAGCCATGGGAAATTCCTTTCAGATGTATAAGACAGGCAGCATGCACATATGCAGCCCAGGGAATCGAACCTATGCAATGGAGTTCATCAGGAAGCGCAACGGGTTACGCAGGTCGCAAAGTCACTCGACCGATAAAATCGATGACGGATACATATGACAGATTCCGGCCCAAAACAAGCCGGATTCAAAATGGCCTGCCATCGAGGTTACCGCGCAGCGCTTGCGCGCGTAAATTTTGCCCCTACATTCCGTCTTGCATTTCAGCGCATTATCCGACGTGTGTTAGAAGGTAGAACAAGGCCGACTCGCGGTCGCCCACAGGGGAAACTCATGGCGGAGCAGAAACCGAACCGATCCACGCCCACCTCCGTCGCGGGCGAAGTGGAAGCGGGTCTCTGGGCGCAGCTTCGCGTCATCGGCAATATCTACTGGATTTCGCCGGTTCGTAACCGCCTTATTCTCCTCATTCTCGGCGTCTTCGCCATTATCATCGTCACCTCGGCGGGGCAGGTCCTTCTCAACCGCTGGAACGTGCCGTTCTATGATGCCCTGTCGCGCCGCGATTTTTCGGCGTTCGTCGATCAGCTCATGGTGTTCTTCGCCATTGCCTCGGTGCTGCTCGTGCTCAACGTGGCGCAGACCTGGCTCAACCAGATGGCGCGCCTCAAACTGCGCGAGGGGCTGACGCGCGATCTCGTCGGCGAATGGCTGCAACCAAGACGGGCATTCAAGCTCTCCAATTCTGGTCCGATCGGCGTCAATCCCGACCAGCGCCTGCATGAGGACGCCCGCCACCTCGCCGAAATGTCGACCGATCTCGGCTTCGGGCTGTTGCAGGCGTCGATATTGCTGATCAGCTTCGTCGGCGTGTTGTGGACGTTTTCCAGCGGCTTCGTCTTCAACGTGGCGGGCTACAGCTTTTCCATACCTGGCTACATGGTCTGGGCAGCATTTCTCTATGCCGGCATCGCTTCGTGGATCAGCTGGCTCGTCGGACGCCGGCTCATCCATCTCAATGCCGACCGATACCAGAAGGAATCGGAACTGCGCTTCTCGCTGATGCGGGTCAACGAACATATCGATGCGATTTCGCTCTACCGCGGCGAGGCCGACGAAAATCGCCGGCTCGGTTTCGATATCGACCGACTGCTTGGTGCAATTCGCCTGCTGGTCACCGCCTTGACCCAGCTGACCTGGGTCACGTCGGGTTACGGCTGGATCACCATCGTTGCCCCGATCCTCGTTGCAGCGCCGGTCTACTTTGCCGGTAACCTGTCCTTTGGCGGCTTGATGGCTGCGATCGGGGCGTTTAACCAGGTGCACGACGCGTTGAAATGGTTCGTCAACAATTTCGGCGCCATTGCCGATTGGCGCGCCACGCTTTTGCGCGTTACGTCATTCCGCCAGGCTGTTCAGGCGACCGACCTCATGAACAGTGTTGACCAGCGCATCAAGTTCACCGAGACGGATTCCAACCAGATCGTCCTGGAATCGCTGAAAATCACCGCGCCCCGGGCAACGGTTCGGCTGAAGGAAAAGAAGGCGGTCGTCAAGGAAGGCGAGCGGGTCCTGATAACCAGCGAAGCTGGGATAGACCGGACATTGCTGTTCCGCGCCATTGCCGGCCTCTGGCCGTGGGGTGCCGGAACGGTCAGCCTGCCCGCCAACACCTCGATCCTCTATATGCCGCGTTCGCCCTATTTTCCGCCGGGCAGCCTGCGGGGAGCGATGTCGTATCCGCAAGGCGAGGAAGCCTTTTCCGACGAGCAACTGGTATCGGCCCTTCATGAACTCGGCCTGACCCGGCTTGAATCAATGCTCGATTTCCGCGCGCGCTGGGACAGGGAACTCAGCGACGACGAACAGCAATCGCTGGCCTTTGCCCGCCTCAAACTGCACGAACCAAGCTGGGTGGTGATCGATGAGGCCCTCGACGCCATGGAACCTGCCGCGCATGAGCGGGTCATGAAGGTTTTGCGCAACCATCTCGCCAAGTCGACCGTGGTGCATATCGGGCGGGAGGACAAGGACGAAAAGCTCTTCGCCAAGGTGCTGCACTTCGTCAGCGACCCGTCGGGCCACGGGCTCGAGAACGAAGGGATCGAAGGGGTGTAGCGGCTACCAGATTGTGTGGCCTCGGCGTCGCGATACAGGATCAGCTATACCCAGTTCTCGACCTGAAGCCCCTGCATGCGGTCAAACTCTCGTCTATTGTTGGTCACGACGATCAGGCCCTCGCTGCGCGCATGGCCGCCGATCTGGATGTCATGGGCGCCGCAAGGCGTGCCGCTTCTCATCAATGCCGCTCGTATCTGGCCGTAGTGCATGGCTGCAGCCGCGTTGAAGGGTAGGACCTCCAGGCGGGCGACGAAATGCTCGATCGCCTGCAGGTTCTGGTCGATACGAGCGGATTTCTCCGCGCCAAAATAGAGTTCACCCAATGTGATGCTGGAAATGCACAAATAATCTGCCAGTCGGTTGAATTTATCCCGCAATTCGGCGGGATAGTTCTTCATAACGTAGATGCAAATATTGGTATCCAGCATGTAGCGCAGCATCATAGTGGCTCGCGCTCTTCAGCAGCAGGTTGCTCAAGCTCCGCCATAAAGTCGTCACTCAGCCTGGGGCCACCGCCGAAAAGGTCGTCCCACCGCTTGCCTTGCGGAACGATCAAGCGACTTCGGCCGATCTTGAGGATATCGACTTGATGGACGTTTTCGGGAAAGGCGACGGCTTTTGGTAAGCGCACCGCCTGGCTCCGATTGCTGGTGAAGACCGTTGAACTCGCCATACATGCCTCCTGTATATCCCGATGGGATATACATAATACGCGCGATTGTTTAAAACAAGCTTCCTGTCAGTTCAAACGAAATAATCCTGCAGCGGCCTGACCTCAAGCGAACCCGCCTTCAATGCCGCGATTGCTTCGGCGACCGCATCAGCACCCGAGAGGGTGGTGTAATATGGCACCTTCTGCATCAGCGTCGCGCGGCGGAGAGACTTGGAGTCCGAGATCGCCTTGGCGCTGTCCGTGGTGTTGAAGACCAACTGGACCTGCCGGTTGCGGATGGCGTCCTCGACATGCGGGCGGCCTTCCTGAACCTTGTTGATCTTCTGGGCCGCAACGCCGTTTTCCGAGAGGAAACGGGCCGTGCCGCCGGTCGCCATGATTTTGAAGCCGAGCCCCGAGAGACGCTTGACGGCCGAAAGTATACCCGGCTTGTCGTCGTCGCGGACAGAAACGAACAGCGTTCCATCGCGCGGAAGATCGACACCGGCGCCGAGCTGTGATTTGGCAAAGGCCAGTGCATAGTCATAGTCGAGGCCCATGACCTCACCGGTCGAGCGCATCTCTGGCCCAAGCAGCGTATCGACGCCGGGGAAGCGTGCGAACGGGAACACCGCTTCCTTGACGGCGATGTGCTTGCGGCCTGTCGTTGCCGGCTTGCCGCCATAATTAGCAAGCGCCTGATCCAGCGTTTCGCCCGACATTATCCGTGCTGCGACCTTGGCAATCGGCGTTCCGATGGTCTTGGCGACGAAGGGCACTGTACGAGACGCGCGGGGGTTCACTTCTAGCACATAGATCGTGTCGTCCTTGATGGCATATTGCACGTTCATCAGGCCGACGACATTGAGCGATTTGGCAAGCGCCGCCGTCTGCTTTTCGAGTTCCGCGACGGTTTCAGCGGAGAGGGAGTGGACGGGCAGGGAGCAGGCGCTGTCGCCGGAATGGATGCCGGCCTCCTCGATATGCTCCATGATGCCGGAAACCCAGGTGTCCTTGCCGTCGCACAGGCAGTCGACATCGACCTCGATGGCCTCTGTCAGATAGCGGTCGAAAAGCAGCGGGTTTTTGCCGAGGAGCGTATTGATCTGCCCGGTTTTATCATTGGGATACTTCTGCTTGATTTCCTCAGGCACGAGTTCGGGAACCGTGTCGAGAAGGTAGCTCTGCAGCGACCGCTCGTCATGGATGATCTGCATGGCGCGTCCGCCGAGCACGTAGGACGGGCGTACCACAAGCGGGAAGCCGAGTTCGCCGGCAATGGTGCGGGCCTGCTCAACCGAATAGGCGATACCGTTTTTCGGCTGGGTCAGATCAAGCTTGACCAGAAGCTTCTGGAAGCGGTCGCGGTCCTCTGCAAGGTCGATCGCGTCCGGCGACGTGCCGAGGATCGGGATACCGGCTTTCTCCAGCGCATCGGCGAGCTTGAGCGGCGTCTGGCCACCGAACTGGACGATCACGCCATGGAGCGTTCCGGCGCTCTGTTCCGTGCGTAGGATTTCAAGGACGTCTTCAGCCGTCAACGGTTCGAAGTAGAGCCGGTCCGAGGTGTCGTAGTCGGTCGAAACGGTCTCCGGGTTGCAGTTGATCATGATGGCTTCGTAGCCGGCGTCGCGCAGCGCGAAAGCGGCATGGCAGCAGCAATAGTCGAATTCGATACCCTGGCCGATACGATTCGGGCCGCCGCCGAGGATGACGACTTTCTTGCGATCGGAAACCTCGGCCTCCGAGGCGAGCGCGCCGGCGAAGGGTACTTCATAGGTCGAATACATATAGGCGGTCGGCGAGGCGAACTCGGCGGCGCAGGTATCGATGCGCTTGAAGACCGGATGGACGTCGAGCTTGTTGCGAAGCTTGGTGACATCGGAGGCCTCGACCTTGGCGAGGCTGGCGAGACGCGCATCGGAAAAGCCCATGCCCTTCAGCATGCGCAGGTTCTGCGCGTCCTGCGGCAGGCCATGCTCGCGCACCCGTTCTTCGGTGGCAATGATTTCCGCCATCTGTTCGAGGAACCACGGGTCGATCTTGCAGCCCTCGTGCACCTCCTCGACGGAAAGACCAAGCCGCAGCGCCTGCGCCACCATGCGCAGCCGGTCCGGCGTGGGCGTGCCGATGGCGGCGCGGATCGCATTGTTGTCGTTGCCCTCGCCAGTGCCGGGAATCGTAATTTCGTCGAGGCCGGTCAGACCGGTTTCAAGGCCGCGCAGCGCCTTCTGCAGCGATTCCTTGAAGGTGCGTCCGATCGCCATGACCTCGCCGACCGACTTCATTGCCGTTGTCAGGATCGGTTCGGCGCCAGGGAATTTCTCGAAGGCAAAGCGTGGAATCTTGGTGACGACATAATCGATCGACGGTTCGAACGATGCCGGCGTCGCGCCGCCGGTAATGTCGTTCTCGAGTTCGTCGAGCGTGTAGCCGACGGCGAGCTTGGCCGCGACCTTGGCAATGGGGAAGCCCGTCGCCTTCGATGCCAGCGCCGAGGAGCGCGACACGCGCGGATTCATCTCGATGACGATCAGCCGCCCGTTTTCCGGGTTGACGGCGAACTGGACGTTCGAGCCGCCGGTCTCGACCCCGATCTCGCGCAGCACCGCGATCGAGGCGTTGCGCATGATCTGGTATTCCTTGTCGGTCAAGGTCAGAGCGGGGGCAACGGTGATCGAGTCGCCGGTATGGACGCCCATCGGATCGACGTTCTCGATCGAGCAGATGATGATGCAATTGTCCGCCTTGTCGCGAACAACCTCCATCTCGTACTCCTTCCAGCCGAGCACCGACTCCTCGATCAGCACCTCGGTCGTCGGCGAGGCATCGAGGCCGCTGCCGATGATTTCATAGAACTCGGTACGGTTGTAGGCGATGCCGCCACCGGTGCCGCCCATGGTAAAGGAAGGACGGATGATTGCCGGGAGGCCGACATGGTCAAGCGCGGCCCCGGCCATGCCGAGTGCATGCGAGACATAACGCTGCTTGCGGTCGCCTTCCCCGAGCTGCCATTCGGTCTCGAGCTTGTCGAGCGCGGCGTCGAGTTCCGCGCCGGAAAATTTCGCTTTCACCGCCTCGCGCTGCTCCTGGTGCAGGCGGCGGTCGTGATCCTTGACGTCCGTGGCATTGGCCAGCATCGAGCGCGGTGTTTCGAGGCCGATCTTGGCCATCGCCTCGCGGAAAAGCGCCCGGTCCTCGGCCTTGTCGATAGCGGCGGCATCGGCGCCTATCATCTCGACATTGTAGCGATCGAGAACGCCCATGCGGCGCAGCGAAAGCGCGGTATTGAGCGCGGTCTGGCCGCCCATGGTCGGCAGCAGCGCGTCCGGACGCTCTTTGGCGATGATCTTCGCGACGACTTCCGGGGTGATCGGCTCGATATAGGTGGCGTCGGCAAGCTCCGGATCGGTCATGATCGTCGCCGGATTGGAATTGACGAGGATGACCCGGTAGCCTTCTTCCTTCAGCGCCTTGCAGGCTTGCGTGCCGGAATAGTCAAACTCGCATGCCTGACCGATGATGATCGGGCCAGCGCCGATGATCAGAATAGATTTGATGTCGGTGCGTTTTGGCATGGTCGGTTCCTATCCATAGCGTGCTGCACAAAAAACCGCACGGGTTTCGACCGTACGGACAGACACTTAAGTTCCAGATGCGAGGCTAAGGCTGCCTTATAGGCAAAGGAATCGCATTACGTAACCCCAAAAACGCGGCATTTCGTGCTTTTTCGCCGCAGTTTGGGGCATGTTTGCGGCTCGGCCTTGCCGCTGCATCGATCGGTCATGAAAGTTGATTATGTGTCGTCGGCGCCTCTGCGTTGAAAAATAGCCGCATGCGTGAAACAAATATCGCACTATACTGTTGATAGTGCAGCATATCGGCCGGTTCGTCGGCTGGCTTTGGGGAGATGGACATGCGTTGGCAAGGCCGCAGGCAAAGTGACAATGTTGAGGATCAACGCGGCGAGGGCGACGGCGGCTTTCCCGGAGGCATCGGGCGCGGCGGGTTTCGGTTGCCGACAGGCGGCGGTTTCAGCACGGCGCGCGGCGGCGGCTTTTCAGGCATCGTCATTCTCGCGGCGATTTTCCTGTTCCTGAAGTTCTGCACCAATATCGATCCCATGCAGATCCTCGTCGGTTCTGGCGAAGATGGCGGTACGCTTTCGCCGAGCCAGACCCAGTCGCCCTCGGGCGGCGACACGTCCGTCAAGAGCAATGACGAGATGACCCAGTTCGTCCGGACGATCCTTGCCGAGACCGAGGACGTCTGGAGCGGCATCTTCCAGGCAGAGGGCCAGACTTATCCGGCGCCCACCATGGTGCTCTTCAACGGGCAGGTGCGGTCCGCTTGCGGTTTCGCCAGTGCGGCGTCCGGCCCGTTCTATTGCCCCGGTGATCGCAAGCTCTACATCGATCTGAGTTTCTATGACGAACTGGACAAGAAGTTCGGCGCATCGGGCGACTTCGCCCAGGCCTACGTGCTTGCCCACGAAGTCGGCCACCATGTGCAGAACCTGATCGGCGTGCTGCCCAAGTTCAACCAGATGCGGCAGAACATGAGCGAGACAGATGCCAATGCCATGTCTGTTCGCGTCGAGCTCCAGGCCGACTGTTTTGCCGGCATCTGGGGTCACTTCACCGAGCAGAAGGGCATTCTCGAAACGGGCGATCTGGAAGAAGCATTGAATGCCGCACAGAAGATCGGCGACGATACGCTGCAACGCAAAATGCAGGGTTATGTCGTACCGGAGAGCTTCAACCATGGCACCTCGCAGCAACGCGCGACCTGGTTCAAGCGCGGATTCGACAGCGGCAAGCTCGATAGCTGCGATACGTTCAACAGCAAGATCTGATGCCGCCGGTTGCCTCCCGTAGCGGGAGGCACTCCGCTAGATGGCTTCTTGATCGCTGATCCGGTCAAGGCCGAGCGCATGGGCGACGGCCGCTCTAGAGTGGATCGTTGTCGAGTCGAATACCGGCAGGGCCAGATTGTCATCGGTCAGTGAAAGGCAGATTTCAGTGCAGCCAAGGATGACGCAATCGGCGCCGGCTTCCTTGCCGCGCTGCACGATCTTTTCGAGCGCATGACGGGAATCATCCTTGACGATGCCGCAGCACAGTTCATCGAAGATCACAGAATGAACCTTTGCGCGATCGATCTCGTTCGGCACCATGACCTCGATAGCAAAGTAATCGCGCATGAATTCGGCATAGAAGCCGTGTTCCATCGTATAGCGGGTAGCCAGCAGCAGCGGCCGGCTTTTGCCTGCGGCAGCCAGCGCTTTCGCGGTTTCGGTGCGGATATCGATAAGCGGCACGCGAATAGAGGCTGCGACGGGTTCGGCGACGAGGTGCATGGTATTGGTGCAGATGAGCACACAATCAGCGCCGGCAGCTTCGAGGTGCTGGGCCGCACCGGAGAGGAGCACAGCGGCATCGCCCCAGCGATTGGCTTTCTGCAAGGCAACGACTTCGGAGAAGTCGAGCGACTGCATGGCAATCTTTGCCGAGACCAGCCCGCCAAGTCGCTCACGGATCATCTCATTGATCTGGCGATAATAAACAGCGGTGCTTTCCCAGCTCATTCCGCCAATCAATCCAATAGTGCGCATACTAACCCCTTGCTGTGTGACCTGGGGAAAGGATAGGCGGGAACACGCGCAAAAGCTTCGCAAACTTGGCGCCTTTTGGTTGCGGCTTTGCAAAAAGTCAGCGTAGTATGCATCTAACATGCGATAATTAGGCTCGGTTTGATCAATGTTCGACGATCGCGATCGGAAAATCCTTGATTTGCTGCAGAATGACGCGTCCCTCGGCGTATCTGAACTCGCCGAACGGGTGAACCTTTCGGTATCGGCATGCTCGCGCCGCATCCAGCGCCTCGAAGAGGAGGGATTTATCGCGCGACGCGTGGTCCTCCTTGATCGTCCGCTGATGGGATTGCCGACGACGATGTTCGTCATCGTCCGCACTGCACGCCATTCGGCCGAATGGCTCGAACAATTCCGCAAGGCGATCAACGACATTCCGGAGATCGTCGAGGTGCATCGCATGACCGGTACGATCGACTATATCCTGAAACTCGTTCTGCCCCGGGTCGAGGCCTATGACGGCATTTATCGGACGCTGGTCGAAAGGGTCGAGTTCTTCGATATTTCAGCGTCGGTTTCGATGGAGATCCTGAAGACTACAACTGCTGTGCCGACGCGCTACGTGCGCTAGCATTTGGCAGCAGTTGTCAGGAGCAAGCCCGCTTTCAGCCAGAAATCGATGGCATTTTGCGCCATTTCCTGTTCATGTTCACGAATTGTTTCGCGCCTGACGACTGAAAATGCGCCCTTTGCGCCTCCGCTGCGCATATGAGGGCTGTCTGTGAGTTTTCCGATGATCGATCCGGTCCTTGCCAAACGCGGCCTCATTCTCGTTTTTACGATCCTCCTGCTCGACATCATCGGCATTGGGATCATCATTCCCGTTCTCCCCGAATATCTGGAAGAACTCACGGGCACGAACGTCGGACAGGCGGCAATCTACGGCGGCTGGCTGCTCTTCGTTTACGCGGGCATGCAGTTTGCATTTGCGCCGCTTATTGGAAATCTGAGCGACCGGTTCGGCCGCAGGCCAATCCTGTTGATATCCATCATCACCTTCTCACTCGACAATCTGATCTGCGCGCTTGCACCTAACTTCGCGATTTTGTTGCTCGGACGAATTCTCGCGGGGATAAGCGGCGGCAGTTACGCGACGGCCTCAGCCTACATCGCCGATGTCAGCACCGACGAGAACCGCGCCCGAAATTTCGGCCTGCTCGGCATCGCCTTCGGCATTGGTTTCATCCTCGGCCCGATCATAGGCGGCTTTCTCGGTGAATTCGGCCCGCGGGTTCCTTTCTTTGGCGCCGCCGCAATCTCATTCGTCAATTTCGTCGTCGCCTGGTTCATGTTGCCCGAAACACTCGCGATCAAGAACCGCCGGGCATTCGAGTGGAAGCGCGCCAATCCGATTGGCGCGCTGAGACAGATGCGCCAGCACAAGGGCATCCTCGCTATCGGACTTGCCTTTTTCATGCTTACGCTCGGGCATATGGCATACCCGTCGGTATGGGCCTATGTCGGAAGTTTTCGCTATGGCTGGAGCGAAAGCGATATCGGCCTTTCGCTCGGCGTCTATGGCCTCTGCAGCGCCCTCGTTATGGGGCTGGTATTGCCGCGCGTCGTCACGAAGTTCGGCGAATGGCGAACCGCGGTCATCGGCCTGACCTTCGCCATGCTCGGCTTCTTCGGCTATGCGAGCGCCTGGCAGGGCTGGATGGTCTATGCGGTGATCATCGCGACGTGCCTAGAAGGTCTGGCCGACCCGGCCATGCGCAGCATCGCATCGGCCAAGGTGCCGGCCTCCGAACAGGGCGAGTTGCAGGGCGCGATGACGAGCCTTTTCAGCATAACCAATATTATCGGGCCGCTGATCTTCACGCAGATTTTCGCGGTTTTCACCGCGGCGGACGCGCCGGTGAAATTTGCCGGCGCCGCCTACGTGATTGGCGGTCTGTTCGTGCTTGTTGCCGTCATCGTCTTTATCCTGCGCGTCGAAAAGCCTTCACCCGCAAAAGATGGCGCGCTTGCACCGGGCGCGCTTGCGCCCAACGAAGTGCAGTAGCTCAGGCGAGGAGCCTTCGTTCGATCCGGATCATGGCGCGCTCGAAGACCGAAGCATCCCCACGGGCCCGGGCCAATACCAGCGCGCCCTGGATGCCGGCTAGGGTCTCTTCGGCAAGATCTTCCGCGTCGACCGCACTGCAACCACTTTTGACGAGGGCCGCGGCCAGTGACGCCTGCCAATCGGAAAAGTAGGCGCTGATCCGATTGCCGAACCGATCGCGGACGTTGTCGAGAGCAAATGCGCCGACAAGGCACACGCGCCGTCCCGAGTGAAAATATCCGTTCACGCCGCGGCACATTGCTTCAATGGCTGCGCGGGGATCAGCGCCTTCCCGCAAGACCCGATAGATATTCGCTTCGAACCAGGCATCAATTTCGGCAAGCACCGCCGTTGCCATTTCCTCTTTGCCACCAGGAAAGAAGTGGTAGAGGCTGCCCTTGCCGAGGCCGGTGCGTTCACCGATGATGGCAAGGCTTGCACCCTCGAAGCCATATTCACGGAAGATTTCGGCAAGAACTGGAACGATGTCGGAGCGTTCGGCAACGGTTTTGGCCATAGCCTACAGACCGAGATCGGTTAGCCCGGGATGGTCCGCCGGACGAGGCTTCGAGCGCTCCCAGAAAAACTTCCTTTCCGATTCCTTAATCGGCAGGTCATTGATTGATGCGTAGCGTTCGCGCATTAGCCCGTTCTGGTCGAACTCCCAATTCTCGTTGCCATAGGCACGGAACCAGTTGCCCGAATCGTCGTGATATTCATAGGCGAAGCGAACGGCGATCCGGTTGTCTGTAAACGCCCAAAGCTCCTTGATCAGGCGATAATCGAGCTCGCGCACCCACTTTGCGGTGAGAAAGGCAACGATCTCGTCGCGTCCGCTGATGAAGGTGGAGCGATTGCGCCACGAGCTGTCGGGCGTATATGCGAGGGAGACCCGCTGCGGATCGCGGCTATTCCAGCCGTCTTCAGCGGCACGAACCTTTAAGATCGCTGTTTCGCGCGTGAATGGCGGCAGCGGCGGACGTTGCTCTGACATGTTAGGTTCCTTTGTGTACCGAAAGGTAAATTCTTGAGTGATTGGTACAGTCATCCCCTCTCATGTCAAGAGAGAACTCGGTAGTTTCATGCGCAAGCGAACTTACCTTCAGCCATTTTCACCATTTCACATTTGCTCTAGAAAATGGGCGCCGTTGGAAAGTGAGGTGAGAGAATGTCCCAAGGATTGCGCGTTACGCTGAATGGAGCAGGGCTCAGCCTGTCAAGGATTGTCCTCGGTGGATGGCGGCTCTTGGACGGAACTTCGAAACCAAGTGCCTCCGACGTTGCGCGGCTCATTCAGGGTTCAATCGACCTTGGAATAACGAGCTTTGACCATGCGGACATCTACGGCAACTACGGAGTCGAGCAAGCTTTCGGAGAGGGGCTTAAAGATTGGGGCGGTCCGCGGGACACGATAGAGTTGATCAGCAAATGCGATATCATGCTGAAATCAAATGCCCGCCCGGACAATCGTCTCAAACACTACGATACGAGCGCCGCGCATATCAGGGCCTCTGTCGAACGCTCGCTCACCAATCTCCACACCGACTATCTCGATATTTTGCTGATCCATCGTCCCGACCCTCTCATGAATGCGGACGAGACGGCCTCAGGTCTGGAAAGCGTCGTAAAAGCAGGGAAGGTTCGCGCTGTCGGCGTCTCGAATTTCTCGCCATCGCAATTCGACCTGTTGGCTTCGCGTTTGTCGTTTCCACTGGTGACGAACCAGATCGAACTGTCGGTGCTTCAAACATCGCCGTTATTTGACGGCAGCCTCGACCATGCGCAACGCTTGCGCTACGCGCCGATGATCTGGTCCCCACTTGGCGGCGGCAAGCTCTTCAGCAGCGATGGGCAGCGGGAAATCTACGTTCGTGATGTTTTGGGCGAAGTGGGAGCGAAAATTGGCGTGGAGGACATCTCCGCCATCGCGATCGCCTGGCTGCTATGCCATCCGGCGAGGCTTATCCCAGTGCTTGGCAGCTTAAACCTCGATCGTCTCGCAGCAATGACTCGGGCGCTCGACATCGAACTCGACCGCCAGCAATGGTTCGAAATCCTGAAAGCTGCTACGGGACGGGACGTGCCCTGATCAGGCCGCCTGGTCCCGCTCCGGCAGCGGTTCCAGACCCTTGCGCGCGCGAATGAGATTGAAGAAGCGGCGGAAGAGATAGTGCGAGTCCTGCGGACCGGGCGAGGCCTCCGGGTGATGCTGGACCGAGAAGATCGGGCGGCCGGTGACGCGCAAGCCGCAATTGCTGCCGTCGAACAGTGAGACATGGGTCTCTTCGACGCCAGCGGGCAGCGATTTGGTGTCGACCGCAAAGCCATGGTTCATCGAGACGATCTCGACCTTGCCGGTGGTATCGTCGCGTACCGGATGGTTGGCGCCGTGGTGGCCCTGGTGCATCTTTTGCGTGTCGCCACCCAGCGCGAGCGCCAGCATCTGGTGGCCGAGGCAAATGCCGAACATCGGAATTTCGGTCTCGATCAGTTGCTTGATCGCGGGGACCGCATATTTTCCGGTTGCGGCCGGATCGCCCGGGCCGTTCGAAAGGAAAATGCCGTCAGGCTGGTGGGCGAGAACGTCGTCCGCCGTGGCCGTTGCCGGAAGTATGGTGACCTTCGCGCCAAGCCCGGCAATGAGCCGAAGGATATTGCGCTTGATGCCATAGTCGATGGCAACCACGTGGAATTCCGGCGCCGACTGTTCGGCGAAGCCTTCATTCCAGACCCATGGCTTCTCGGTCCAGACCGAACTCTGGCCGGACGTGACGTCCTTGGCGAGATCGAGGTCGAGAAGGCCATGCCATGCAGCGGCGCGTGCTTTCAGCGCCGGGATGTCGAACTTGCCGTCCGGATCGTGGGCGATCACGGCGTTCGGCATCCCTTTTTCGCGGATGAGAACGGTAAGCGCGCGGGTATCGACGCCGGCAAGCGCGATGATGCCGCGCGCTTTCAGCCAATGATCAAGGTTGTCGGCGGCACGATAGCTCGACGGGGCGGTGATGTCCGCCTTGAAGATCGCGCCGACAGCGCCAGCCCGGTTGGCGGGCGTCAAATCCTCGATGTCTTCCTTGTTGGTGCCGACATTGCCGATATGCGGAAAGGTGAAGGTTACGATCTGTCCCGCATAGGAAGGGTCGGTTAGAATCTCTTCATAACCGGTAAGTGCGGTATTGAAACAGACCTCCGCCTCGCAACTGCCGGTGGCGCCGAGGCCCTTGCCTTCGATGACCGTGCCATCGGCAAGGACGAGAACTGCCGTCGGCTTTGCTTGCGTCCAGCCGGCTGTCTTCGGGCTCGTCTGGGCTGCAGCGTCTGTCGTTGTCGAGGGGTTCATGCGGCACTCCTGGCGTAGGCTTACGTCGTTGTTGTCCTTGTCGTTGCGGGGCATTGAAGAATGCCGTCCATGCGTCCATATGACGTGACTGAACGCGGTGGCCGGAAAGCTCTCCACCGCAGCAACAACAATAATAGTCTGGCTAAGGCCCACTCCATAGACAAAGCCGCGCCCGCGGTCAATTGGAACGCGAAGACTCCTGATGAATTCTCCAGGCGTCTGGACTAACGCCAATTGTTTCAGGCTGGCTCCGCGTCTAGGTTGCTCGCAAACAGGAGACGACGAATATGCGCGATACGATCGCACAAGCACTCACCGCCGCCGTCAAGGCACAGGACAAGCGCCGGGTCCCGACGTTGCGCCTGATCATGGCGGCAATCAAGGATCGCGACATTCTCAACCGGGGAACGGGCAAGGAGCCGGTGACGAACGAGGAAATCAGCACAATCCTCGCCAAGATGATCAAGCAGCGCGAGGAATCGGCGAAGCTGTACGAAGATGGCGGCCGCCAGGAGCTTGCCGAGCAGGAGCTCGGCGAAATCGAGATTATCCGCGACTTCATGCCAAAGCAGATGAGCGAGGCCGAAATACGCGCCGCTACATCGCAGGTCATCACGCAAACCGAAGCAAGCGGCCTGCGCGATATGGGCAAGGTGATGAACGCGCTCAAGGAGAAATATGCCGGCCAGATGGACTTCAGCAAGGCAAGCGCCCTAGTCAAGGAATTGCTGCAGTAGCTGTGCTCGAGTACCGTGTGCGACTTGCATTGTGGCCGGGAACTCATCGCAATTTCAGGGTTTTATGAGGAGAAGGTGGGCTCGCGCGCCATCGGGATTTGAAAGGTCAAAGCTTCAAGATGGGCAAATTGTCATCGTGCGCAATTTTTAGGCGTCATTGGCAAAAAACCATGTAGGATGCACTGAGCCACTCCGTCTGTTGCTTGCCGGAGTGGACGTTCTTCCAACGTAATTAAAGATCAGGCACAGGCGCCACTGCGATACATCGGTCGTCTGCTTTTATTGTTTTCGATTTTAGCCCCGGAGCGCCACGAATGAAGATTGAAGTCGGATGCAAGCTGACCTTCGAGTTTCCGCAGGAAACACCGATTATCGCCATACTGAATGTTCATCACTCGCGCGTTGACGATCTCATCGGCATAGAGACGTTCAAGACAGCACCACTGATCCATGCCCATGGCTACCACGATCAATTTGGAAACTGGTGCAATCGTATCCTGGCGCCAGCGGGCCAATTCAGTTTAAGCACGAATGCTGTTGTCAACGACAGCGGCTCCCCCGATCCGGTCCACCTCGGTGCCGTGCAGCATCTGGTTCAGGATCTTCCCGATGAGGTGCTGGTTTACCTGATGGGCAGCCGCTATTGCGAGACGGACTTGTTGAGCGATCAGGCCTGGCGGCTGTTCGAACAATTCCCGCTCGGCTGGCCGCGCGTTCAGGCCGTGTGCGATTACGTGCACCAGCATATAAAATTCGGTTACGCCTATTCCAATCCGACCCGAACGGCGAGCGGTGCTTTTGGCGAGGGCATTGGCGTCTGCCGGGACTTTACGCACCTAGCGGTCGCATTTTGCCGCTGTCTCAACATACCGACACGTTATTGCACCGGATATATAACCGATATCGGGGTTCCGCCGCCGCATTCGGAGATGGATTTCTGTGCGTGGATGGAGGTGTTCCTCGGCGGAGAGTGGCATGCGTTCGATCCGCGAAACAACGCGCCGCGCATTGGTCGCATCAAGGTGGCACATGGGCGCGATGCTGCGGACGTCCCGCTCACGAACGTCTTCGGTCCCAATGTCCTGACGCAATTCAAGGTGTGGGCCGACGAGGCAGTCCCGGCCTGACGGGCGAAACCTGCCTGCGCCCTCGACAGATCAGTTCACCAATTCGAAATCGCCGGGCTTCCAGCTCTTGTCGAACCACGGTTCAAGCGGTGCGTACAGGCGCAGGATGGAACTCCAGCCCTTGCCGGGTACGGTCTGCACCCAGTTGCTTTCGTGCCCGGCGGGCGCGCTCGGCGCAAACCAGACTGTCACTGATCCATCTTCGTTCTTCGTGATGTCGGGATTATTGCTGTCGATACCTGCCAATTTCTGGTCTGTTTCGAGCATGGAGCGCGTCTGATTGTCGTAGGCTGTGAACGACCAGAACTGGCCGGCGGGTATCGGCGCGGGGAGCGTGATCTTGTAGGTCTTTCCGCCATCAAGAAATGTCCCCGCCGCGTCGCGAACGGCAAAGGCGTAGGCTGATCCGGTGCCGGGCTTCGCGGCGGCCATGGCCGGCGTTATTCCGGTCGCCATGTAATGAAACATGGTACGCGGATCGAGCATGCGTTCTCCATCGTTCAGGAACTGGTAGCTGTTGCCGATGAACCCGTTGTTCCACTGGCGGTCGGGATAGAATTTGGCGCGCTCGTCGCGTGGAGCAAACACCATCGCCCGCGCCGTCGCGTTGCCCACCGCAATAGCGTCGGTGAGAATGGCTTTCATCCGTGCATCAGGCGCGAATGGCTTGCCCTTCTTTATGCCAATGGAAGCGAACAGACCGACAATCTCCGGATCGAACGCATCGCCCGGCTCGGCCTGGATAACCTCATTGATTTCTTCATAGAACTCGAAATCGTTGGAGTGGATCGTGTTGAACTGCTTGCCGGAACTGTTGACGAATATGGTTTCCGGCGGATTTTCGGCCGTCGCCAGCGGATAGACCCGGGCATGTGCCTTGACGCTTTTTACCGCTCCGGCGATGTCGCCGTCCTTTACGAATGCCCGGTAGAAGATGAGATTGGTAAAGGTCGGCGTCCTGGTGACGAAATAGCCTTGATCCGGCAATTGTCCTTCCTGGTTCGGACCGACGAACAGATACTTGCCGCCCTTGCCCTTATCCGGGCCGATCAGGCCGACATCTGTGACATAGCGAAAATAGGCGTCGTCCACAGGTCCAAGAACACCCGGCGGTACTTGGACGACGACGGGACCGTCCTTCAGGTCGATGCAGAAGAACACATATACCGTGGTCGAATTGGCTGTCAGGAACAGGGAGCGCGCATCAAGAAGGTCTTCGCTGATCGATACCGCCTCGTTTGGGTTGACGCCGATGCTCTTCAGCCCGTTGCACGCCGCGTGCACCGACGCGGCCGGCACGCCTGAGAGGAAAGCCTCGACACCGCGCGAGAAATCGATGTTGTCATAGACCTTCCGTACGGTTTCGTCGCTGGGAAGCCCGTCGGAGAACTTCAGTTCGCCAATGCGCGTCTGCACCGCGTTTGGGGTTTGGATATCCGCCGGAACTTTGGCGACAAACTTTGGCGGCTGTTGCTGCGCCAGGGCAGGCGAGGCGGCGGCGATGAGCAGCGCGGCTAGCGGTGCGTGGCAAAATCTGAACATGGATCGGCCTTTCCAACGACGCCGCGTGGGGCGGCATTAGCTTCGGAAGGTCATTGCCAAGTTATCGATGCCAGTTGAAGTACGTTACGGTAACAGTGACCGAGACCGTGCTCCTTCATCGGGCTCTCTTGAGAGGGCGCCGTACTGCCCGATCAATAGGGGCGATTTTCTGATGCCGCTTGCTCGGAAGAAGCCGGATTGCCGGATGCTTTGAAAGCGCCTTTCGCCGGGATAGCGAAGCGAAATACAGCTCCGCCGTCCGGATGATTGAAAGCCTCGATCGTTCCGCCGTGGGCCTTGACGATCGACTGGCATATGGCAAGTCCTATGCCGAGGCCGCCCTCCTTTGTCGTGAAGAAACTGTCGAATATCCGTTCCATGTGATTGACGGCGATGCCCGTGCCCGTATCCCGGATCGAGAAAACAACCTGATCGTTGTCGTCCAGGCTGGTCTCGAGGTAAATCTCGCGTCGGGTTTTCGGTGCCGACTTCATGGCCTGGATGCTGTTGACGATCAGATTGACGATGATCTGCTGCAGTTGAATTCGATCGCCATCGATCAACGGCAGGTTCGGCTCAAGACTGGATTTGATCACCACATCCTTATCTTCGCTTTCGTGGCGAAGAAAGATCAGGCATTGGCGCACGACGTCGTTCAAACCAAGCAAGGCGTAGGACGGGGCGCGCTTGCGCGCCATGTCCTGGATCCGACCGATAATATCGCTGGCGCGCTGGGCGCTGTCGACCACGCGAGACGTCAGTTGATCTGCCTTCTCGAGATTGGGCTCGGCTTTCCTCAGATATCGCAGGCTCGTCTGGGCATTCATCAGGATTGCCGCGAGCGGCTGCTTTATCTCGTGCGCGATCGACGTGGTCATTTCGCCCAAGGTCGAAAGCCGCGATGCGTGCGAAAAATCCGCCTCGATCCTGCGCAGCTTTGCTTCCGCCTCAAGGCGCGCCGTGTTGTCTATCATGATGATGATCGTTGTATCGAGCCGTTCGCCGGGAACCGGGAAGGTCACCAACAGCAGCACGTCAATCACTCGGCCATCGAACGTCTTCACCTTGAGTTCTTCGACGTGGTTCCGCGCGCCGGAAAAATGCGCCAGCATAACGCGCCGCGCGGCGCCGGGCGTGCCCGCAAACAGATAGCCGACCGGACCGGTAAAGTCCGAACGTTCCTTGCTCCCGAAGAGAGACATGGCATCATCATTGACGTCGAATACCTGCACAAGTTCGCAGGTAAGATCGACGAGATCGGGGTGTTCCTCTGAATAGGCAGCCATGTCGTCGAGGCCGCCCTCCCTCAGGCGGTCGAAAATACGCCCTGCGGCGCGGGCGTCGATCTGCCAGACCGGGATGGGCAGATAGGAGATCAGGTTGCGATATCGACTCTGGCTCGCTTCCAGTTCGATCAGCGCGTTTGGCGCGTTCAATACGGCTTTGACGCGGACGAAGACTGTATCGGGGCACCGCGGGTCAGTCGCTCGCCAACCCGTCAGAACGACTTGCTGCAATCGGCCAACGACGGGAATTTCCCGTATCTCCGGCTCCGCGTCGGTCTTTGCAACCAGGGCGGTGAGCAAATCTCCAAGTGCTGCGCGGCTTTGCTCGGGCCATAGGCTGGCAACAGGTCGGTCGATCACCCGGTCACGATCTTCCGGCAACCCGAACAGGCGTATGGCTTCGTCATTGACATCCGTTATCTGGATGGCGGTGAGGAGCGTATCCAATCGATCTGGACACCATTCATCGGCGCTCGGATCCCGGTTCGCCGGTGCATTGACGGGGGCAAACAGGGGCAGGGCACGTCTCAGGTTGAATTGCCAGCAGGCTGCCGTCCCCAACGCCGTGCTATGAGGCAGCGAGACGGCGGCATTGGCTTGCACCGTGGAAAATTCGACAACATCCAGTGGATTGCCCAAACCGTCTTTGCGAAGTGCCAACCGGATATTGGCCTCGACTACCGCGCCAGAATGCGAGAGCCGCTGCAACGCGCCGTCCCAATGCCCGTTCTTCAACAGATGATTCCAAAGCACGGTGCCCTGGTCAGGCTCCGGCATGAGATCCTGGAAATGCCGGCCGATCATGGTCGCGACAACCCATCCATAATGGGTTGTCGTCGCGGGGTTGCAGTAATGAATTGTGCCTTCGAGATCGTAGCGAATTGCACTGTCGGTCGCGTAATCTGCGAGTTCCATCTGCGACCTCCGTTTTCTGACGCGATGGTCGATTGCGTTTCAATTCACCGGCTGGCGGTGTCGTTCGTGATCGATCTTACTCCTTCGAACCACGATTGAGGGCGGATATGATGTGCCGATAGAGCACATTGTCGTCGATCGGCTTGTTCAGAAAGGCGATTGCCCCACAGTGAAGCGCCCTCGACCTTGCTGCGGGGTCCGAGTGTGCCGAAATGAAGACGATGGGTAAGCCGGGATCGACCTCGGCAAGCTTCTGCTGCAATTGAAGCCCGCTTATAGCTTTCATGTGAAGGTCTGTGATCAGGCAGTCGAACCGCCCCGGGGCATGCGCTGCCAGGAATGTTTCGGGGCTTTCGAACGCCCGGCACTTGAAGTCGAACACCTCGAGTAATTCCGCCAAGGCCTCGCGGACGCTTGCGTCGTCGTCGACGACTGCAATAACTGGTACTGGGGCCAAAATGAATACTTTCGCGCAACCTACTGTGACAACTCGATTTTAGTATCTGCTGAGTCCCGGTCTCATCACAGCCATACCAAAGACTAGGCCGCATAGTCATTGCGTATGTCCGATGGTATGGACTGCCAGGCGTGCACCAGTTGGGTGACGAACGAGGTTTTCATCTTGCGCATCACGCTGCTTCGGTGGAGCTTGACGGTAATTTCCGATATGTTCAGCTCAAAGGCGATCTGCTTGCTCAAGGCTCCCCGCACCACAGCTTCCATGACTTGCCGTTCGCGCGGCGTGAGCGTCGCGTAGAGCGCGATATTGGCGTCTTTGGTGAGTTGCGCGGCGCGTCTTTCCTTGTCGATTTCGATGGCTTTGTTCACCGCGTCGAGCAACGTCTGTTCGCGCACGGGCTTGGTGAGGAACTCGATCGCCCCCGCCTTCATCGCCTGCACCGTCATCGGTATGTCGCCGTAGCCGGTGAGGAAAATAATGGATGCTGAAATGCCACTTGCGGCAAGGCGCGATTGAAAATCCAGCCCGCTGACGCCAGGCATGCGGACATCGAGTATCATGCAGCCCGGCCGGTCGAGGAGGTCTGCGTCCATCAGCGCCTGCGTCGAGGCGAAACCGGCGGCTTCGATACCGACAGATTCCAGAAGATCGCAAATCGAAAGCCGGAGCGATTCGTCATCGTCGACAACAAGGACGATCGGATTTTGATCGGGATAAGTTGGTTTGGCAGTCACTAAGGTCCCCGTCGAAAGATTCATCTTGTCCATCCAGTGCGTTGCAAGGAGTCAAACTGTTGTTCGTCAACGATCACTCGTTGGTACTGCGCCGTCGCTTTCGTGAACTGTCCCTGACCGCCGAAATGCGGGCAATTTCGCGATTGGATGCGCGGTCATCCAGCCACTGACCGACATTTGGTCCGAAATCAGCGGGGGCCAGCTCGCCGAAACCCATTGCCAGGTCCAGCAAGCTTGTCCGGCTCATTTCATTGCGCATGCTTTTCTCGGCCCGCAGCATGACGGCGTGAACCCCGCAAACGCCACTCGTGATCCAGGTGGGGGCATTGCCGCGGAACAAAACGCAGTTCTTGCGGATATTCCTGCAGTCAAAGACGCCCTTGCCGCCATCGATCGCATCGACAACCTCGAGGACCGTGATGTCCTGCGGCGCCTTGGCGAGCCGGTAACCGCCGCTGATGCCGCTGGTCGATGTGACCAGCCCCGCCTTTTCAAGCTTGGGCATGATTCTCGACATCAATGCGGACGGCACGCCCTGCAACTCGGCAAGATCGCGGCTGCTGACCGGCTTCGCACGCGGCTCGATAAGCCAGAGCATGCAGTGAATGCCATACTCAACCGCGGCCCCATACAGACTCACTCGGCCGGCAGCACCGCCGTCTGCCGTTTTCGAGGGTTGTTCAATCCTGGGCTTCTTCATAACACAACCCATACAAGGTTGTGTTATAAATTTCCAGTTGTATTTTGTATAGGTCGAGGCCGATTGGCTCCGATCTCATCAGCGCTTCTTCGAGCGGCTGAAGTGGATTGCCTCGTCAATTCGCCATGGAGCGGTATAGCCAGTCGCCGTAGCGCAGCGAGCCAAGGCGCGATCCCTTCAGCGGAAGAAGCGTGTCGTCGTTGAGTTCGACACCATAGTAGCGCGCTCTGTCATCGCGGATGACCTCGCGCCGGTCTTCATCGGCGGCGAGCTGGACACGCGCAATTTCGTCGAGACCGAACTGTTCAGGTCCGCCTATCTCCACGGTATCGTTGCGCGGCGCTGCCATCGCCAGTTCGGCCAGAATTGCGGCGACATTATCGGCAGCGATCGGTTGGATGAGGGCCGAGGGGAGCCGGAACTCATCGCCCTTGGCGCTCATCTCGATCACCCCGTTGATGAACTCGAAAAACTGTGTGGAATGGAGGATGGTATAGGGCCTGCGCGCGGCTCTGATAAGATTTTCCTGCACCATTTTCGCGCGGAAATAGTCACTCTCCACCAGGCGAGGCGTACCGACCACGGAGAGCGCGAGGTAGTGGCTGACGCCTGCATCTGCCGCCGCGGCGAGGAGGTTCCTGGTAGATGCCTTGAAGAAGGCCAATGCCGAATCGTCGCCGAACGAGGTGGTGTTGGTGACATCGACGAGGACCTCAGCGCCGTCGATCGCTCCCCGCAGGCCTTCTTCCGTCACGCTGTCGACGCCGAGAGAAGGGGATGCGCCAACCACTTCCATGCCTGCTTGCCGAAGTTTTTCGACGAGACGCGTGCCTATGAGCCCGCTTGCTCCCATGACCGTGATTTTCATCGTTGCTTCCTTTCAGAGTTGCGTTAGGGGCCGCCGTTAGTCGCCAGGAATGCAGTTTCCATGGATTTCAGCATTTCGGTCACCGAGCGGCGGTGCGTTCGATTCCGCGTCGAATGAGCGTCGCGAAGGCCCAATTCAAATCGTTGCGCCAGTATCGCCGCAAGATCGCCGGCCATGTCAGGCCGCTCTTCGAAGAGGGGGGCCAAATGCTTCTTGTCCAACTCAAAGATTACTGTTGACGCAATTGCGGTCATGGTTCCGGGTTCTGCGGTTCCGGGAAGTAGAGCATCCTCGCCAAAGAAGTCGCCTGGAGCCAGGCGCATGATCTCGTCTTCGCCGTGCTGACCCTGCCGGGTGAGGAGAAGCACTCCGCGTTGGACAAACATTAACGAACCCAGTGTCTGCCCTTGGCGTGCGACGATCTCGTCTTTTCGGTAAATCCTGCTCGAACCCGCATCGGCCAGGGCCTGTCGCTCTTCGCCCGAAAGCGCTGCGAAGAATGGTACCGATTCGAGAAGTTCCCTGGCGGGCGAGTTTGGCGCGTCAGGGATGGCGGAGCTTGCTCCTCCCAAACTCGGTGAAGAGGCGGGGCTCGCCAAGGTCAGTCCTGCCGATCGCGTATGACGATAGACGAGGTCAATCAATTCATTCTTGGCCGAGATACTGTAAGCCAGGCTCGATACGCGAAACAGCAGATCGACCTCGATTGCCGCGGCATCGAGCCCCCGCAAGGCAACCAGCGGAGGCGGGTCCCTGACGATCGAATTGCAGCTCAAGAGGACCATCTCCATGCATTCGATGGCTGCGGCGGGTGGTTTGGTCGGCGCTATTCTCAACGACAATGGAATGCCGTGCGTCTCGTTCGGGTGGCTGACATTCGTCAGCCCAAGCTTGGCGAGAAAGCCGTTTGGCAGAACCGCGATGTTATTGCCGGAGGTCAAGAGGTGGGTTGCGCGCCAATTGCTTTCGACAACGCGACCCTCCGTGCCGTCGCTGAGCTTGATCCAGTCGCCGAGGACGAACGGCCGTCCGAGGTTGAGCGCCACTCCGGAGAAGGCATCGCTCAAAGTGTTCTGAAGGGCAAGGCCAAGAATGATCGCAAAGATACCGGATGTTGCAAGCAAGGTGCCGACGGGCACACCGAATACAAATGCGACGATCGACAAAGCGGTGCCGAGATAGATCAGCCCGACAACGATATCCTGGATGAGGCGTGCCTCGCGCGGCGTATGTTCCAGCACGAGAAACAACCTGACAAAGGCAACAAGCGCCCATGCGACATTCATCCACCACACGATTTTGACGAGTGCGAGAACGACCGTCTCGACCGCCGAGCCGCGGCCAGGATCGATGTCATAGGGCAGGATGCCGTTGGCGAGCAGTATTCCTGTCAGCGCTATGAAAAACGCAATCTGCGCAATCAGTTTCAAGATCGAATGACGGCGCACGAGCGCACGTGTGGCAGCAACACCGGCCAGGGCGACCCAGCCGGCGTTGATGATTGGCGAGGACATCATGTCCGCAATGGTTGGATCGATGTTCATGCCTCACCCTTGGCAACCTGTTTATTCATGGTAGGGCAGCACCAGATCCTTCTCGTCGGTATTGACGACGAATACCGCAAGCAGCTTGGCCGGTTCAGTCGTGCTGGCATTCTCGCTGACGGCATGGCGGTCGCCGGGATATTCCGAAAAGCTTTCGCCCGCCTTGTAGGTTTTTGCCGGGCCGTCATTGACCTTGCTCGTGACGGCTCCCTCAAGGACCGTTGCATAGATGAAAGCGGAATCGGGATGGGTATGTGCAGCGGACGATCCGCCTGGACCATATTCGACGAGTACGCCCTTCATGCTCTTGCCCGGCACATTGGGCAGCTCATGTTCGTAGACAAGCGTGACTTTCGATTCCTTGCCGGCATCGTGAGCCAAGGCGCCCGCTGCATTTCCGGCGACGATGATCGCCGATAACAAGATGGTTCTGATCATTTTGGTTTCCCTTCAGCTTGTGGAATTGGAAGGAATCACGGGAAATTCCTTCCCGTTGCTCAATTGCTACTTCGCTGGCGCCAGCTGCGATTGGCGCAGCCAATCCCGGAAGCCGATCTTGCCGATCCGTGCGCCGTCGCCGGGTACGAGCGACTGGTCATTCAGCTCGGACCCGAAGTAGAGCGCATGGGTGTCGGCCTCGACTGTCCGCGGATCGTTGATTTCCTTGAGGTAGCGGGCAACGAGTTCGTTCATCCGGACGCGCTCTGGTCCCGCAATCTCGATCATGCCGTTGATCGGTTTTCCGACCGCAACGGCCGCCATCACATCGGCAACGTCATCGGCTGCGATAGGCTGGAAATAGGCGGGTGAAATCCGGGCAACCTTACCTACCGTTCCTGTGTCGGCGATGCCCTTCAGGAACTCGAGGAACTGCGTGGAATGCACGATCGTGTAAGGGATCGAAGATTCCTTGATGAGCTTCTCCTGAACGAGCTTGGCCTTGAAGTATCCGTTCTCCGGCAATCGCTCCGTTCCAACGATCGAGAGGGCGATATGGTGCTTTACGCCGGCCTTGGTTTCGGCTGCGAGCAGATTGCGCCCCGACGTCTGAAAAAATTCAAGGACCGCCTTGTCTTCGAAGGAGGGCGAGTTTGCAAGATCGAGCACCACTTCAGCGCCGACCAGGGCCTCCGCCAGCCCTTCGCCGGTAATGGTGTTCACGCCGGTGTTGGGCGAGGCGGCCAGGACATCGTGGCCCTTGCTGCGCAGGCGCGCCGCAGTCTTGGAGCCGATTAGTCCCGTTCCGCCGATAAGAACGATCTTCATGGCAATTCTCCTGTCGAAAGTGAGTGTTCGGATTGGTTGACCGCTTTCGACAATGATTGGAGAGGGAAAATCATTCCATCGTGCACGGGGCCTAGCGCTCTAGTCACCGGGTTTAGGCGACCTATCCGGAAGTTTAGGCAGCCACCCCGCGCCAGCGTTAGCTTCGGTGTTGGGCTGATACCGCAACGAAAAAGCCTTCGCGATGAAGCGAAGGCTTTTTCAGCACTATAGGTCGTGACGGAGCAGTCGGAATCAGCCGGCAACGAGATCACGGTATTCGGGATGATTGGCCGAAAACCTTGCCATGAAAGGGCACTTCAGCACGACTTTCCGTCCGCTCGCACGAATGAGTTCGAACACGCCCGCGGCCAGTTTCGAGGCAATGCCTTGGCCCGAATATTCGAATGGCACTTCGGTATGAATCAATACCACCGCGTTATCCTCAATCCTGTAGTAGGCGGCGGCGATTGCTCCATCGGCAATCGGTATCTCGTAGCGACTGTCAGCAACATTGTCCTTGACGGGATTGCTCATCGATTGTCCCTCTGTGGTCCGGGGTGGCATCTGCAAAGCATGGTCAGGCCGCCGTCGCAGCGTGGACGGGGTGCGCGGCGCGGGCACCAACTTGCAGCCGATTCCAGAGGTTGATCATGCCGATCGCTATCGTGAGATAGGTGAGTTCGCCCTCATTGAACTGGTCTTTCACAAGGGCATAATCCTCATCGGGGGCACCGGTCTTCGCAACCCTGGTCAGGGACTCGGTCCACGCCAGGGCCGCGCGCTCGCGATCGGTGTAGAGCGAAGATTCGCGCCATGCATCGAGCATGAACAACCGCATCTCTGTTTCGCCGCGCGCGCGGGCGTCACTCACGTGCATGTAGATGCAGTAGGCGCAGCCGTTGATCTGGGAAGCGCGCAGCTTGACGAGTTCCCCCAGGCTGGGCTCGAGCCCGCCGGTGGCGAGGACCTTCTCCACTTTGGTAAGAGCTTCAATGAGTTCGGGAGCAGTTTTGAATGGCATGAATCGGGGCGACATTTCGGGTCCTCCTTAAAAATGATCTACGCGCCCATCATGACCCTCGCAGGCGCGTTCGCTATCGTACCGGATGGGGAGCGATCCTATTCTTTCGTTCAGGTGAACCATCCCGCAATGCCAGGAGCCGCGCGGCCCTGGTCGCCCGTTTCGGCAAACGATTGCTGATCGAGGCCGATCGCGCCTAACCGAACCGCCGCGACCCTCAATTTCAAACTGCTCAATGTCACCCTCGGTATGAGCCATCCAAACCTATGGATGGGATGCAGGAGCTCGGCTCAGCCGCTAATTTTTCAAGTGCGAGCCGTGTAAACCGGACGCGACAGGGATGATGAATGCAGGAGTTTTTCCGGTTTCTTCCTGCAGCTGACGAATTGGCAGGCGAGCATCCAACCTGTCCGGCCCAATCCATCGAGGAGAACTCCATGAAAGAACCCACTCCGATTGAACCGATCGAAGCATCCCGCCGCGACGTCCTGCTGCTTGCGGCGAGCGCGACAGTCTTTGCTGCCATGCCGTCGACGGCGTTCAGCGCAAAGCGGGTTTCACCTATGACCGCGAACCAGACAGAAAGGAACTACACTATGGGAATGCTGAAAACCAAGGACGGGACAGAAATCTTCTACAAGGATTGGGGAACGGGACAGCCCATCGTCTTCCATCACGGTTGGCCGCTCTCCAGCGACGATTGGGATACGCAGATGCTCTTCTTCCTGGACAAGGGATATCGGGTCATCGCCCATGATCGTCGCGGCCACGGGCGTTCGACCCAAACGGCGACCGGCAATGACATGGATACCTATGCCGATGATTTCGCTCAGCTCGCAAAGGCTCTTGATCTGCGCGATGCCATTCATGTCGGCCATTCGACCGGCGGCGGCGAGGCAGCCCACTATGTGGCGCGTCATGGCAAGGGGCGTGTTGCAAAGCTCGTCCTGATAGGCGCGGTTCCACCAATATTGGTGAAAACTGCAGCTAACCCAAACGGCACCCCGTTGGATGTCTTCGACGGAATGCGCCATCAACTCGCTGCCAACCGTGCGGATTTCTATTGGAATTTTCCCATCCCGTTCTATGGCTTCAACCGCGAGGGGGCGACTTTGTCTGAACCCGTGCGCGCAAACTGGTGGCGGCAGGCAATGATGGGCGGAGCGAAGGCTCAATATGACTGCATAAAAGCCTTCTCCGAAACCGACTTCACCGGCGACCTGAAGGCGATCGATGTTCCGACGCTGGTGATGCATGGCGACGACGACCAGATCGTTCCGGTTGCCGATTCGGCGCTCTTGACCGTGAAGCTTTTGAAGCATGGCACACTGAAGGTCTACGAGGACTTTCCCCATGGCATGTGCACGACCAATGCGGACGTCATCAACCCCGATCTGCTTGCGTTCATAAGAAGCTGAGCGATGCGTCGGCAGCAACCGGGCGTCGCTGCCGACATCAAAGTCGATGATGGGTCGCCAATAATCGAAGGTGTTAGATGGAAAGTTTTCACGACAAGGTTGTCATCATAACTGGTGGCAGCAGCGGCATCGGTTTGGCGGCAGCCAAGCAATTTGCGGCGCAGGGCGCTAAAGTCCTCATTACCGGACGCCGCCCTGGCGTTCTCCAGGAAATCACTGCCGCTAATCCCAACATAGAGGGCCTTGTGGCGGATGCAGCCGATCCGGCAGCAGCACATCAGACGGTCGATGCTGCCATCAGACGTTGGGGACGCCTCGATGTTCTCGTCAACAATGCCGGAGCTGGTGCAATCAGGCCGCTGATCGAAAGCGATGCCGACACCATTTCCAGCGTGTTCGCCGTCAATGTGACGGGACCGCTGCTTCTTGCCGCGGCGGCAGTCCCGCACCTGGCGGAGACCAAAGGCACGATCATCAACATGTCGAGCACATTCGGCAGCAAGGCAGCGGCGGCGCTTTCCATCTATGGATCGAGCAAGGCGGCGGTCGAGCATCTCACCCGTTGCTGGGCACTGGAACTCGCCCCGCAGGGGATACGCGTCAATGCCATCGCTCCGGGGCCGGTGGAATCCGATTTCCTGCGTGATCGCATGAACCTGTCGCCTGAAGAAATCGTTGCGGTCACTGAGCAGGAACGCAAGGCAATCCCGCTCGGCCGGCGCGGGGTGCCGGACGACGTGGCCATGTGGATCGTGCACCTTGCCGATCCGCGCGCCACATGGATGACGGGGCAGGTCATTGCCGTCGACGGGGGCCTTGTTACGACGTAGCCGGAACGGCGGCTTTTCCGGCCCCGAACCCGGGCCCTACGAGTAAGAAGCACCAGGCTACTGCGGCACGAACCCGGTTCCGTGCCGCCATCGCCTGTGTCTCGAGAAAGGGTCGCCCCTCTAACGGCAGCGCGCCGTATAAATGCGGCCGTTCCGGTCTCGGTACTGACAATACCCGTTGCGCAGGTTGCGGACCAAAAGGCCGCCAAGCGCGCCAACGCCCGCGCCAATCAGCGCACCTTTGCCGCCGTCAGCAATACCACCGATTATCGCGCCCGCCGCAGTGCCGACGCTGAGGTCCTTTTCCGTCGTTGTGCAGCCGGCCAACCCCATGATGAGGACGACTGTCAGTACGAACTTTGGCATTGAATATTGGTTCTGCTGAACGCGATTGTCTGGGACCAGATTCATGGTGAGGCTTTCCGTTTTGAAAGGGAACATAATCGGGTGTCACGCTGCGGCGAAGTTTGCCAGCGAAGTTGATATTGGCATATCGCAACACAAAGTCACGCGATTTTAGCGAGGCGCCCTGGTGGGATGAGCCATCGATCTGCCAAGGCAAGTTAACAGCGTCATCAGTCACTTATCTCGGCCTCGTGCAGTAGATCGCTGGCGGCTTGTCGCCGTTTATTCGGCCATATTCATTGACGGGCGCCTCCTTGCTCTGGAGGAACCCCCGCATTTTGTTGTAAAACTTTTGGATCGGACGAAAACGTTTGGTTCGCCACAACCTTCTGCAATCATGGATTTCCATGAGGTGCGATAAGCGTAGTGCTAGATTACACTATCGTATGACGTCGGCAGCTCTGAAATCGATAGTCAATGGTATAGGAAGCGTAGGCGGCCCGATGGTTTTCTTTGTCGGGGAGGAGCAGCCGATTATGCAGATGGAAATTGCCAATCAAATGCAGGCCGAAGAGGCGCTGCGCGATCGGGAGAGCGAGCTTTCCTTGCTCGTCGATATGGTTCCCAGTCACCTCTGGCGCCTCACACCCGAGGGTGAACCGACATTCTTCAATAAACGCATGACCGATTTCCTGGGTCTGGACGTTCCAGATACCGACAAACCTGGAATGAGCCGGCTGGACGTGCTCATAAGCACGGTGCTGCATCCACAAGACGCAGTGGAGTTTCGCGAAACGCTCCGCCACAGTCTCGCAACCGGCGTCCCCTTTTCCTTGAAGTATCGCCTTCGCCGAACCGACGGGCTCTATCGTTGGATGTCGAGCCGCGCCGAGCCGCTTCGCGACCACACCGGACGCATCGTTCAATGGTACGGTCTTTGCCATGACATCGACGACCTGGTGACGGCCCAGGAGGCGCTGAACGATCGGGAGCGGGAACTGTCGCTGCTCGTCGACATGGTCCCGAGCAATCTCTGGCGGCTGACCCCGCAGGGAGAGACCACCCTCGTCAACAAACGCATGGCGGACTTCCTCGGGATGGACTTGGAGGACACGCAACAACTGGCGGTGGTGTTCGATACTATTTTCCACCCCGACGATGCCGGGGAGGTGGAGGCCGTTCTCGGGAGCTGTTTGCGCACCGGCGAGCGCTTCTCGATGAAGTATCGTCTGCGCCGGTCGGATGGCGTATATCGCTGGATGTCCGGTCGCGCTGAGCCTTTGCGCGATGAGGACGGAAATATTGTCCAGTGGTTCGGCCTCTGTCACGATATCGATGATCAAATGCACGCGGAAGATGCGCTTCGACGCGCATACGACAAACTCGCCCAGGCGACGCAGGCAGCGAGCCTGGCCGAACTGTCCGCGTCTATCGCGCACGAGGTAAATCAGCCGCTGGCAGCCATCGTCGCCAATTCCCATGCATGTTATCGTTGGCTTTCCGCGACCCCTCCAAACGTCGAACGTGCCAAGATCACGGCCGAGCGCATCACCCGCGATGCGAATTCGGCCGCGGATGTCGTGAGCCGTGTGCGCGCGCTCTTCCGCCGAACGCCGCATGCCAGGTCGCCGGAAGATGTCAACCGGTTGACCAGTGAAGTCTGCCAACTGATGGTCGATGAGGCCGCGGCCAAGAACGTACGCATCAGGACGGAACTTGCCCCCGACCTTCCGTCGGTTGCGCTCGATCGCGTCCAGATACAGCAGGTACTCGTAAACTTGATCCGCAACGGCGTCGAAGCAATAGAAGCTGCGGCCGACAGCCAGCATATTCTGCAGATCCTCTCCTCTTTCGATGGCCCTGACGCCATTCGGATCGAGGTTCGAGATGACGGAACGGGCTTCAAGGACGCCGAGCGGGTGTTTGAGCCGTTCTTTACGACCAAGCCGCATGGGATGGGTATGGGGCTGGCAATCTGCCGTTCTATCATCGAATCGCACGGGGGCCGCCTCTGGATGGCCAACAACGAGATGCGCGGGGCGACTGTCGCCTTCAAGCTGCCGTTGGCGGCGAGCGAGACGCCATGAACTCGCGCGATGAAATCGTCTTCGTGGTCGATGACGACGCACGCGTACGCGAGGCGCTCGGCGAACTACTGGAATCGCTCGGATGGCGAACCGAGACCTTTGCTGCCGCCGCCGATTATCTCGCCTGTCCGAAGCCGGATCTTCCAGCGTGCCTGATCCTCGATGTCGAACTCCCTGACGTCAACGGCCTGGAATTTCAAAAGCAGCTATCGAGTGACGCGCATCCTCCGATCGTGTTTATCACGGGCCATGGCGATATTCCGTCATCGGTAAGGGCCATTCAGGGTGGGGCGGTCGACTTTCTTGCCAAGCCGGTCGGGGAGGATGATCTGATCGCGGCAGTGCGGGCGGCGATCCGGCGCGACCGTGAACAACGTACGACACGCGCCGAACTGGCTGAGCTTATGCGCCGGCTGTCGGCGCTTACGCCGCGCGAGCGAGAAGTATTGCCACTCGTTGTCAGCGGCCTTCTCAACAAGCAGGCGGCAGCGGAACTCGGCATCAGTGAGATTACTCTCGAAATCCACCGCAGCAAGATCATGCACAAGATGGAAGCGGCATCGCTCGCCGACCTGGTGAGGATCGCCGAGAAGCTGCGCATCCCTGTCACTCATTCCAGACGATCCGGAAGCTCGCGCGAATGTACAACCAGAAGTCTGTAGTTGCGATCGTCGATGATGATCAGCGCCTGCTCGACTCGCTCGAGGATCTCCTCGAATCCGCGGGACATGCCGTTCGGGCGTTTTCGTCCGCCAGGAAACTGCTGGAGAGCAACGCTGCGCATGAGATCGATTGCCTGATTACCGATATCGGCATGCCCGGTATGGATGGCTTCGAACTGCAGCGCTTAATGAAAGACAAACACCCCGATCTGCCTGTGATCCTGATTACGGGCAGGCACGAACTCGCAGAGCAAATGCAGCCCAAACATGGCTGGTTCTTCCGCAAGCCTTTCGACGGGCAAGCGTTGCTTGCAGCGATCGGCGATGCACTGACTGGAAAGGGGACTCCAAAATGAGCATAAGCTATCATGCAAATGTAAGCCTGGGGCATGCCGTACCCGATCGATCGCAGACCGTGAGCGATTGGGGCGGCGCGGAGCCTCCATTGGTTATCTTCGTCGATGACGATGCGAAGCTCCGTGAAGCACTCGATGAACTGATGCAGTCGGTGGGCCTCGACACCATCAGCTTCGGTTCGACGCAAGAGTTCCTCGAAGCCGAGCTTTCTGATCGGCCGGGATGCATTGTCGCCGACGTGCGCATGCCGGGCGTGAGCGGTCTCGATCTCCAGCATCGGCTCCTGGAAAGCGGCGATGAAAAGCCGATTATCTTTCTTACCGCCCATGGCGACATCCCGATGTCCGTTCAGGCGATGAAGGCCGGAGCGGTAGATTTCCTCACCAAACCGGTACGCGACCAGACGTTGCTCGATGCCATAGCCGCAGGAATTGACCGCGATGCCAAGCAGCGCGCCCAGGCGCGGATCGTTACCGACCACCTGAGCAAATTTGCGCTGCTCACACCACGCGAGCGTCAGGTGATGCAGGAGGTCGCGATTGGCCGTCTGAACAAACAGATCGCATTCTGCCTTGGCATCAGCGAAATCACCGTAAAACTTCACCGCTGCAACGTCATGCGCAAGATGAAGCTCACATCAGTCGGCGAACTCGTTCACGTCTGGGAGGCGCTGCCTGAAGGCGTGCGCAATTCTGTGGAAGCTCAGCCCTGTCCTGCCAAAATTGCGGATGCCGGCCGCCTCGCAATCTCGCATCGACCGGCCATGGCATTTTGAACAATGCGGCGGCGGCTTCGGCAGCGCGTGCGCTCGAACCTGCACGGCAGTTTCAAGCCGGAGCTTCAGTCGTTCCAGTACCAGTCGTTTCGCGAAGGCGGCGATTGACCGCCATCGCCAGCGCCCATGCCCCGGCGGTGATTGCCACGCAAGCCGCGGCGAGTCCGGCGTAGCCCGCGGCCGTGATCGTCGCACCAGCGATCAGCGGGCCTGTTGCGAAGCCGAGCAGATAGGCCGAACCCGCCGCTGCCGCCCAACGGCCGCTGCGGTCAAGTGCTGCTGAAAGACCAAAAAGATACGGGATTGAAAAATAGTAGATCACCACCGACGCGATGAGAGCGACCAAATAGACAATCGCGCTTTGCGAGAAGCAGAGCGCAATTGTGATGATGGCGAAACCGATACAAAACCCTGTGATCGGAATTGCCCGGCCCCAGCGCAAGTTGAGAACGGTGGCGGCACCAGCGCCCAGGAGCCCGATCAGCGATGCGATGGTCAGCGCATAGCTCACTTGCGAGGTGTCGAGACCGGCGCGCTCGCCGAGAGGTGCGCTGAAGGTGTAGACCGCAGCGGAAGCAGCCAGATAAAGCACGATGGCCGTGAACGTCATGACGCCGATCAAAGGCGGGGCCGCAACCCCGGCCGCCGAATATCGGTGGACGTTTCGGGCGCGGTCGCTCGGAATGAGGAGCAGCAATGGGGAGAGTGCGAGAGTGACCCCCGCGATAAATGCAAAAATGCCCCGATGTGCGAATGCGGCGGTGAGTTGGCCGCCAATAGCGAAGAGCCCAACGCTTCCAAGCGCCCAGACGACCTGAAAGTAGCCGTAAACCTTATCCGGGTTTCTGCACCGGGAAGCGACAATGGAAAGCGACACAGCGTAGATTGCGCCTTCCCCGACACCCGCGAAGCCGCGAAGAAATGCGAGCGATCCGAGAGAAGTGCTAAAGATCGACGCTCCTTGCGCCAACAGTGTCAAAGCGACGGCGGCGAGGCAGACGCGCCTGTAGGAAAACCGGGGCAGAACAGGCGCAATGAGGATCGCGGTGGCAGCAAGGGTGAGAAACTCCACGAAGGCGACAAAGCCTGCGTCGCGCTCTGAAAGCGAAAGCCCGTCCATCATACCGCTGACGAGGAAGGGTGCCATTTGCGGTACCAGTCCGCCGATTACCTGCGCGGCGATCGCACCGACCACGACGGGCCACGAATCGCCCGCTGCTGAAACGTCCCGCATCGCATCAGATCCCATGGTGGCCTCCCACAAGTGCCACAGGTTGTAGTCATGCCATCAAGTGTCTGACGGCCGCTTCCCTCTGGCGGCGCGCCAGATGCTTTCTGCCAGAATGAGAATGCATCCGGCAAGCAGCAACAGCCCGCCAGTCAGACCCGGCAGCCCCGCAAATTCCACGGCTGCAGCTATAATAGCGATCAGCAGGATCGACAGCAGCGCCAGTGCGCCGTCGTCGATGAACATGCCGATCAATTCCTTCAACGCGGAGGCGAGAAAGCTCATCGGAATACTGCCTTTACCTGACCTTCGTTATAGCTGCGCAGCAGACGCACTGCCATCAGCGAGAATAGTGCAAGAACGACGAAGATGGCGATGAGTGAAAGATCGGCGCCCGGCCAATGCGCACCAAGGCCTTCTCCGGTCCAATAAACGCCGAAGGCGGTCAGCAGCAGGCCGACGACGAATTTCAGCGTGTTTTCCGGAACGCGCGCCAGCGGCTTATGCACCGCTGCGCCAATGGCGAGCACCAGCAGGCACGCAGCAGCAGCGCCAAGGGCCGCATAACCGATCATCCCGCGTCCGGCGCCGACGGCAATGACGATGAAGACCACTTCGATGCCTTCGAGCAGGACGGCCTTGAACGCCGCCGTGCCGGCGATGAAGTCAGCGCGGCGCTCGGCGGCCTGACGCTTGAGCAAGTCGGTTTCTTTTGCAAAAGCTTCCGTCTCGTCATGCAGGGCAATGAATCCCGACGCGCGCAGGATCGCCTTGCGCAGCCAGCGCATGCCGAACAGGATCAGCAGCGTGCCGATGACGAACTGCAGCAGTTCCACCGGAATCAGGCCAAGGAGCGGCCCGAGGACTATGACGATCAAAGCAAGGACGACGAGCGCGAGAACCGTGCCGATTATGGCGGGCCGCCAGCTGCGCGATACGCCTACGGCGAGAATGATCGTGAAGGCTTCGACGACCTCGACGAAGGAGCCAAGGAAAGCCGCCGTCATGGTGGAAGCGATTGTCGTGATGTTCGTCATGGAATAAATCGTTCCGTAATCAGAGGTTTAGGCAACGTGGCACTGTAACGGTTGCCGGCGCGGCCGCTAGATAGACGCAAAGCCGTGTCAAGAATTTAAATCGAATCCATCGACGTGATCCACATTTGCTGCCCGGTGGCGGATCGAGGTCAACGCTCCAGATTGCATGGCTCGCATGCAATTTTGTGCATTGCAATATCCGAGGGTGAACACTATCTTCAAACCGTTGGGTTCTTCTCCTCCCAGAAACCCCAACCTGGAATGTACTGCACCTCCTCCCGCGGTACATTTACAATCAGGACCGCTGCACCTCCTCCCGCAGCGGTCCTTTTCGTTTTTGCCTCATTCCGATTTGTCCGCCGTATCCTGTGACTTGGCCAGTTCCTGCACGGTCTCGGCAAGGGTCACAACTTCCTTTTCGCGCATCTGGTCGATTTTCTGATGCAGGAGTTCGATCTTCTCGTGCAGCAGCTCGATCTCGAGTTCCGCCTTGATATTTATCTTGTAGTCGTTCTCAGCTTCCTTGCGGTCGATATCCTGCTGCCGATTCTGGCTCATCATGATGAATGGCGCCGCATAGGCTGCCTGAAACGAGAGAGCAAGATTAAGCAGGATGAAGGGGTAGGGGTCCCAATTGCGCACATAGGCCGTGATGTTGAGGATGATCCAGAAGAACAGGATCGTCGTCTGGATGATGATGAACGTCCAGGAACCCATGGTCGCGGCGACCGTGTCGGCGATCTTCTGCCCCGGGGTTAGTTGCGCGCGATCGGCCGGCTTCTCCTTGCGATGTTCACGGCGAACTGCACGCAGATGATGCAGGAGCCTGAGTTCGGCTTCCTGCAATCCGCGCTTCACTTGCTCGACGTTAGGCATGGACGTGCTCCCCTATTCACTGAGACCTGATCGTGGACTGGCAATCAATGACGGAAATGCACTACAACTCAGGCAAAATGATTGCAGTTGAAAGGACCTTCACAGTGCCAGCAACAGCCGTGTTCGAAAAGAGTTATTCCGCTTTCCTGTTCGACATGGATGGCACCCTCATAAGTTCGACGCTCGCCGCCGAACGGGTCTGGGCGAAGTGGGCCGAAGGTCATGGGATCGACGTCCGCACGTTCCTGCCAACGATGCATGGCGCGCGCGCCGTCGATACGGTGCGCCGGCTCGGCCTGCCGGGCGTCGACCCGGAAGCCGAAGCGTTGAAGATCACGCGGGCCGAGATGGACGACGTTGGCGGCATCTTCGCGCTCAAGGGCGCCGTTGAATTTCTTGGCAAGCTGCCGCAGGCCCAATGGGCGATCGTCACGTCGGCGCCGCTTGATCTTGCCAGGCGGCGTCTCGCGGCGGCGGGTGTTCCGCTTCCTCAGACGATAGTGGCCGCAGAAGATGTCGCAATCGGCAAGCCCAATCCGGATTGCTATCTGCTTGCAGCAAAAAAGCTCGGCGTCGATATCGGCGATTGTCTCGTCTTCGAGGATGCGGTGCCCGGCATTCTGGCCGGCGATGCGGCCGGTGCGGATGTGCTTGTCATCACGGCAACCCACAAGCATGCGCTCGAGACCGCGCATGCCGTGGTGTTCGATTATCGGCATCTCGACGTGGTTGTCGAAGACGACGGGCGAATGTCGCTGCGCAGGGTTGATGTAGCGTAACGCAAGGGCGCCGTCGGGCGCCCTCGTTGATTTCAAGGTAACGGTTCGTCAGACGTACACGTTGTCCGGCGTCAAATCTTCAAGCGATGCATTGGCAATAAGGATGCTCGATGTCGACGCGCCGTCGCCGTCGAGATCGACGAGCACGCCGTTCTCCGTCTGGGTGGCGGCGTGCATGAAGTCCTCGAAGGAATGCAAAGTCGAAATAAGGTCGCGCTGGACGATGATAATGTCGCCCTCGGCTCCATTGAAGTCAGTTATGACATCATGGCCCTGTCCGGCGATGCTGTTGAAGATGAAATAGTCCCCGCCGGCCCCGCCCGACAATACGTCATCACCGGTTCCGCCGGTGAGTTCATCATTGCCGTCTTCCCCATAGAGCATGTCGTCGCCATTGCCGCCATGCAGCGTATCGTTGCTGAAGCCGGCGCGCAGCAGATCGTTGCCGTCGCCGCCTTCCAGAAGATCCGCATGGCGTCCGCCGATCAAAACGTCGTCGCCCTGGGCGCCATAGAGCTCGAAATGCTCGACGTTGAAGATGTGCTGGCCCTGCAGTCCGGTGGTGCGCACGTCGATATATCCGCCATCCCGCTCGGTGACGGTGAGCCGCAGAAGATCGTCCCCTTCACCACCGTCGATGAACGCAAATGAATTGCCTGCGTTGAGAATGTCATCGCCGCTACCGCCATCGAGATAGTCTCCGGCGTTGGGAATGTCGTTCTGCAGGCCCTGTATGCCCGCATAGAGAGTATCGTTGCCAGCGCCACCCTCGAGATGATCGGCGCCTCGGCCGCCTACGAGAAGATCGTCGCCGTCATTGCCGATGAGCTTGTCGTCATTGTCGGTGCCGACCGCGAGATCGCCGTGCTTGCTGCCGTAGAATTCGAGACGCTCTATGCCCGTCGCGTACTTCGTGTGTGAAGGATACGCATAGGGGTATTCGGAGGTTGAAAGTTGGATATCGCCGTGGTTCCACGCCTGGTAAACGGCCTTGAAACCGTCGCTTTGGCTCTCGTAGCGATCGTAATCGGTCACGTTGACGATGAGGGTATCGAAGCCTGCGCCGCCGGAGACCTTCGACAGGCTGCTTATTTCGATGGTGTCGTTGCCTTCGCCGGCATTGATGCGGTCGAAACCGCCCCCGCCGACAATGGTGTCATTACCGGCATTGCCGGTCAGGAAGTTGTCGCCCGCATCACCGACAATGTGGTCGTCGTACTTCGAACCATAAACGCCTTCGAAGCCGATGAGCTGGTCGCCCTCGGCTGCTCCGCCGTGCTGGACGATGCGGTTTAGGTCGACATCGATGCCGGCCTTGGAGCCGGTATATTCGGCGATGTCCTCGGTGCCGGAGCCGCCATCCATGAAATCGGCACCGTCGCCGCCATTGATGACATTGTTGCCGGCATCGCCGATCAAACGATCGTTGAAGGCCGAGCCGCTGAGATTCTCGATGCCGTGCAGCCGGTCGCCTTCGGCATCGCCGCCGAACTGCTGGCCCGTGCGGCGCAGGTCGACATCCACAGCTTCGGACGATGTCGTATAGCTAGCCCGATCATGGTCGGTGGTGGAATTGTCGAAAAGGCGGTCGGCTCCTGCGCCCCCGGTAAAAACGTTGTCCTTCGCATTGCCGGTGATGGAATCATCATGGGCTGAGCCCATCACGTTTTCGATGTCTATCAGCGTATCGCCGCTGGAATAGCTGAGCCCCGGCGTTACGGCCTGCCTCTCGATCTCAAGGTCGACATTGATGCCAGCCTCCGAGCCGCGATAATCGACCGTGTCGCGTCCTTCCCCGCCATCAATGCGGTCTTCACCGGCGCTGCCGATCAGCCGGTCATTGCCGGCAAGGCCGGACATGGTGTCCTCGTCGGCCGTGCCCTTGAGCACATCGACATTCTCAGAACCTGTGACATTTGCCATTTCCGAACTCCCCACGTTGGATGCTGGCGGCAATCTCAATCAATAAATATACACAGTCAAATGTTTGAAATTACTTCAATAATCCGAGCAAATTTCTGAAACTGGCGCGTCAGAAACAATGTTTTCGTCGGCTATTCGTTGCCCGGTTCAGGAGTATTGAAGAAGCATTCGCCCTACATTTTCGAAGCGATACCCCGCGTCCAACCTCAGGTGGACAGCACCGATCAACTGAAGGTGATAGTTAATGTCGGATGGAACCAGCCGCCTAGATCTACGTTGTTGAGCAAATAACGGAGGCGACAATGAAAGAACATCGGTGGTCGACAATTATCGGAATACTGGCAGGGTTGTCGGTGGGTGCAGGTGTGGGCGAAGCAATGATGGGAAATATATTGCTCGGCCTATTGATCGGTTCGGCCATGGGTGCCTTCATAGGTTCTAACACGCACGTCCATCGCGACTATTGATCCTGTTGCCTCAAGAAATCTGCTCAGCTGTGCAGCGCACGCAAACGTGTGGTGTTGAGGAGCCCCTGTTCCTCGAGCACGGGATAGGCCATTGCGGCGAGTAGCGAGTTGATCTGCTTGAGATCGCGGATGGTATCGAGGTGGATCGAACTCGTCTCGAGGCTGCGGGTCGTTCCTTCACGCAATCGGTTGAAATGTCTGTCGCTGGTTTGCTTCTCGGCATCGCGCAGATGATCCTTTTCCAGTACCAGCTGATGCGCGGTTTCGCGATCTCGTGACACGAGGACGTTGAACGCCATCCGCGCATTGGTCAGAACCCTTGCATGGAAATCGCTGAGTTCGCGCCAGCCCTCATCGGTAAACTGCAGCTTGCGGTCCATCTTCTTTTGCACGAGCGCCAGCATGTTGCGCACGATGATATCGCCGACCTGTTCGAGTTTGACGCAGGCGCCGAGTAGTTCGCGCGCCCGGCCCACCTCATAATCCGACAGTTTCCGCGTCGTCAGTTTGGCGAGATAGAGCTTGATGGCGGCGTGCTTGCGGTCGACCTTGTCATCGAGCGCCGAGAGTTCGTCGATGCGTGCCTGGTCGGGATTTTCATAAAGGTCGATAATGCCGCGCAGCATGATCTCGACCGTTTCGCAGACGCTGACCGTCTCGCGTGTTGCATTGGCAAGAGCAAGGCTTGGCGTATCGAGCACGCTTTCATCGAGTGCACTAAGTTCGATATGGTCGATGGGCTTTTGCGGCTCGGCCGGTGCGTTAAGGGCCACCACCGCCCGCGTCGCCTTGAGAACGAGCGAGGACAGCGGCACCCCGGCAAGAAGGATGATGACATTGAAGAGGATGTGGCCGTTGATCACCTGGTCGGCCGGCGTGCTGCCAAGAATGGCAACGGGCGGACGGAAGGCGAGATAGAGCGTCAGGATGACGATGGAGCCGAGCCCGCGCATCAGGAGATTGCCCATGGGCACGATGCGGGCTTTCGGTGCGGCGTTGCGGGTCAGGACCGGCGCGATGAACGACGAGCCGAGATTGACGCCGCAGATCATGATGATGCCGAGTTCCGGCTGGATCAGGCCGCGCGCGGCGAAGGTGACAACGAGCAGCACCGCCGCAATGCTCGAATGGAAAAGCCAGGTCATGAGCGCCGCGAGAAGGAAAGCCGTCACCGGGTCGGTATTAAGGTAACTGACGATGACCGGCAGGAGTTCGCTGTTGCGCAAGGGTTCGGTGGCCTGCCCGGTCATTTCGAGCGACAGCACGAGCAGTCCGATACCGACGAGAATGCGGCCCATCTGCCGCCAGTTGCTGCGCTCGGTCGACATGAAGATTACCGTGCCGGCGACGAGGCAGAGCGGCACCAGCAGCGTCAGGTCAAAGCTCAGGATCTTGACGACGAGCGCCGAGCCGACCTCGGCGCCGCGCACTGCCATCAGACCGGCAATCCCGCTGACAATGCCGGACCCGACAAAGGAACCGACCAGGAGGCTGACTGCGGTCGAGGATTGCAGCGCGATCGACAACATCAAGCCCCAAAGCACGGCAAGCACGGGATTGTGCAAAACGCCGCGCAGGCTGCGGCGCATGCGCTCGCCATAGGCGCGCTCGACACCGGTGCGGACCATGCGCGTTGCCCACAGGAGCAGCGCCACCGCGCCGGCCAAATGCAACAAAACCGAGGAACCGTTCACTTGGTGCAATCCATTCGTGTTGGAGATTGCGGTATAGCAGCCAGAAGAATCTAGCAGCCGATTGTTAAGATAACATATCGCGGTAAAAGCGAAAAAAATATGTTCCGGCTAAGAAAAATCATGTCGCATTTGGCATAATTTATCAGTTTGATGACAGATTTGTGTCGCCCCGGCAGAAGTTTGCCGGCTACGCAAAATCGTAAAGTTCAAACCGAATCACCATAACGCGATGAACAGGGGATGACGGGGTTGCCGCCCTTCCGCCCAAACCTTATTTGTTGCAGTATGGTCAGCACATCGGGTTCGCAGCGATCCGACCTTGCTTACAATCTGACGAACGAAGAGCAGCATGCGATTTTCGCCATCCTTTCTCGATGAGATCAGGGAACGCGTACCGATTTCCAGCGTGATCGGCACGCGGGTTTCGTTCGATCGCAAGAAGACCAATGCGCCGAAGGGCGATTTCTGGGCCTGCTGCCCGTTCCATGGGGAGAAGTCGCCGAGTTTTCATTGCGAGGACCGCAAGGGCCGCTACCATTGCTTTGGCTGCGGGGTGACCGGCGACCATTTCCGCTTTCTGACGGAACTCGAGGGGTTGAGCTTTCCGGAGGCCGTGCAGCGTGTCGCCGACATGGCGGGCATTCCGATGCCCGCGCGCGACGTTGAATCGGAGATTCGCGAGGCAAAACGCGCGACGCTCTATGACGTCATGGAAATGGCGACCCAATTCTTCGAGGAGCGGTTGCAGGCAGCAAGTGGTGCCAAGGCACGCGCCTATCTGCGCGATCGCGGCTTGAGCGCGGCAACGCAGCATGCCTACCGCCTCGGTTACGCGCCGGAAAGCCGCAATGCGCTGAAAGAACATCTCGCATTGAAGGGGGCGACGAAGGAGCAGATCGAGGCGTGCGGCCTCGTCGTTTACGGTGATGACAAGCCGGTCTCGTTCGACCGGTTTCGCGACCGCATCATGTTCCCGATTGAGGATCTGCGTGGCCGTATCATTGCCTTTGGTGGGCGGGCGCTGACGCCGAACGCCATTGCCAAATACATGAACTCCAATGAAACCGAGCTTTTCCACAAGGGCAAGGTCCTGTTTAATGCGCTTCGTGCCCGCAAGGCGGCGCAGCCGCAAGGCGGGCAACCGGCAAAAGCCGTGATTGCCGTCGAAGGCTATATGGATGTTATTGCGCTGGCGCAGGCTGGCTTTGCCCAGGCGGTCGCGCCGCTCGGCACGGCCTTGACCGAGGATCAGCTCGATCTTCTCTGGCGCATGTCGCCCGAGCCCGTCCTCTGCTTTGACGGCGACAATGCCGGCATCAAGGCAGCGCACCGGGCGATCGATCTCGCCTTGCCGGCGTTGAAGCCCGGACGCTCGCTGCGCTTTGCAGTGCTGCCGGAGGGCAAGGACCCGGATGATCTCGTCAAGGCGTCCGGCCCGCAGGCATTCCAGGCCGTGCTCGATGATGCACGTCCGCTCGCGGATATGCTGTGGGCGCGGGAAACGAGCGGTGGCATATTCGACACGCCCGAACGGCGCGCCGAACTCGAGGCGCGGCTGAAACAGATGACGAGCCTTATCGGTGACGAGAATGTGCGCCGCCATTATGCCCAGGACGTTCGCGACCGCATCCAGCAGTTTTTCAGCGCCAATACGCGAGGCAATGAGCGTCGCGGGGCCGGACAAGCGGGAAGCAACCGCAACAGCTTTGGCCCGCAATCCGGATACGGGCAGCGAGGGCGAGGGGCCCCCAATGGGCGGCTCGCCGTATCGGAAAGCCTGGCGCGCTCGGTTCTCGTCAAGACAAGCTCCGCTACGCTTCCCCTGCGCGAGACCGCCATCCTTATGACATTGTTCAACCATCCCCGGCTTATCGAGGATGATTTCGAGACGATCGTGCGGCTTGAATTCAGCCATCCCGATCTGAAGCGCTTCCATACCGCTATGCTTAACGCCATGGCTGAACATCACGTGGCGGACGGCCGTGAGATGCGCAAGGCGATGACCGAGACCGGCCACGGAGCGCTGATCGAGGCGCTGGAAGCGCTGGTAAGGCGGGCCCGCATGTGGACGGCGACGGCGGAGGCGGCGGAAGAAGACGCGCTTGAAGCGTTAAGACAGGCCATTCACTTGCATCAGCGCGCCAGCACCCTACATAAGGAGCTGAAAGTCGCTGAAACTGCATTGGCTACGGAAGCCACCGACGAAAATCTCAACCGGCTGCTCGATATTCAGAATGCCATCCGAAGTGCGCAGGCAACCGAAGCACTGATCGAAGGGTTCGGAATACCCTCGGGACGGTCGGGCAAGGGGTTTTGACCGAATTGATTCGCTTTTTTACCGCGAATCAGTTGAGTCGGGGTTGACGTGGGTCAATAATGACGGAATCAGATTGCGCGGAATTGTAGATATTGCGTTGATGTTTGCGGGTCCAGCAGAAAATCCTGCAAATGCGGCAAATATCCAATGTGCTCGCCATCACCGGGATAACAAGGTTAATCCGACATTAACAGGATTTCGGCTACTCGAACATTCAATAGCTTGATGGTGCAGGGGAACCGGGGTGCCGCCGCACCGTTCCACCATGCATGAACAAGGCGAAGGCCGCTTGGAGATATAGAATATGGCAACGAAGGCAAAGGAAAACGAGGAAGTAGAAGTCGAGCGCGAGGGCGCGCCGGACGGTCCGCTTCTCGACCTTTCCGATGACGCTGTCAAGAAGATGATCAAGCTCGCCAAGAAGCGCGGCTATGTGACGATGGACGAACTCAATGCGGTTCTCCCATCTGAAGAGGTCACTTCCGAGCAGATCGAAGACACGATGGCGATGCTCAGCGACATGGGCATCAATGTCGTGGAGGATGACGAGCAGGACGCAGACGCCGAGGAAGCCGACAGCAGCGCCGATGAAGAGAGCGATGCCCGTGAGCTTGCGGATGCGACCGGCACCGCCGTTGCTCCGACGACGACCAAGAAGGAACCTACCGACCGCACCGACGACCCCGTCCGCATGTATCTGCGCGAAATGGGCACGGTCGAGTTGCTTTCGCGCGAAGGCGAAATCGCCATAGCCAAGCGCATCGAAGCGGGCCGCGAGACGATGATCTCCGGCCTTTGCGAGAGCCCGCTGACCTTCCAGGCGATCATCATCTGGCGTGAGGATCTCAACGAGTCGAAGATTCTGCTGCGCGAAATCATCGATCTTGAAACGACCTATGCCGGTCCGGAAGCCAAGCAGGCTCCGGTCATCGAACGCGTTGAAGAAGAACGGCCCGCAGGCGGCAACGACAAGTCGCGCCGTTCGCGCGACGATGACGACATCACCAATGTCGGCGGCGACGCTCCGGTCGAGGAAGAAGACGACGAGGATGACGAGGCCAATCTGTCGCTTGCCGCGATGGAAGCCGAACTGCGCCCGCAGGTCATGGAAACGCTCGATGTCATCGCCGATACATACAAGAAGCTGCGCAAGCTGCAGGACCAGCAGGTCGAGAACCGCCTTGCTGCCTCGGGTTCGCTTTCGCCGAGCCAGGAGCGCCGCTACAAGGAACTCAAGGACCAGCTGATCAAGGCGGTGAAGTCGCTTTCGCTCAATCAGAACCGTATCGAGGCTCTGGTTGCCCAGCTTTACGACATCAACAAGCGCCTCGTGCAGAACGAAGGGCGCCTACTGCGCCTTGCCGAATCCTATGGCGTGCGTCGCGAGGATTTCCTGAAAGAGTATCAGGGCAACGAGCTCGATCCGAATTGGCTGAAGGCCGTTTCCAACCTGACGACCCGTGGCTGGAAAGAGTTCACCAAGAACGAGAAGGACACGATCAAGAACCTTCGAACGGAAATCCAGAACATGGCGCAGGAAACCGCCATTTCGATCTCGGAATTCCGCCGCATCGTCAATCAGGTGCAGAAGGGCGAACGCGAGGCCGCTCTGGCCAAGAAGGAAATGGTCGAGGCCAATCTGCGTCTCGTCATTTCGATCGCCAAGAAATACACCAATCGCGGCCTGCAGTTCCTTGACCTGATCCAGGAAGGCAATATCGGCCTGATGAAGGCGGTCGACAAGTTCGAGTATCGCCGCGGCTACAAGTTCTCGACCTATGCGACCTGGTGGATCCGTCAGGCGATCACCCGCTCGATCGCCGATCAGGCCCGCACGATCCGCATTCCGGTGCATATGATCGAGACGATCAACAAGATCGTCCGGACGTCGCGCCAGATGCTGCACGAGATCGGCCGCGAGCCGACGCCGGAAGAGCTTGCTGAAAAGCTTGCCATGCCGCTGGAAAAGGTGCGCAAGGTGCTGAAGATCGCCAAGGAGCCGATCTCGCTCGAAACTCCTGTGGGCGATGAAGAGGATTCGCATCTCGGCGATTTCATCGAGGACAAGAATGCGCTCCTGCCGATCGACGCCGCCATTCAAGCCAACCTTCGCGATACGACGACGCGGGTTCTCGCTTCGCTTACGCCGCGTGAGGAACGCGTGCTGCGCATGCGCTTCGGCATCGGCATGAACACCGACCACACGCTGGAAGAAGTCGGCCAGCAGTTCTCGGTAACGCGCGAGCGTATCCGCCAGATCGAGGCAAAGGCGCTGCGCAAGCTCAAGCATCCGAGCCGTTCGCGCAAGCTGCGTTCGTTCCTGGACAGCTGAGACAAAAAACTGTGTGAACATGAACCGGGATGGCGTAACCATCCCGGTTTTTTTGTTTTAGCGGGTAGGAGTGTCGCAAATGCTATTTACGATGCGACGCACAAGAGGGAGCACCAGCAAGAGCGTCGGAAAAGCGATAATCCACGACAAGGCCCAAGCTGTAACCCAATGATAGGGCAGGTCAGCGTGTATGCCGAGATTTCTTACGGTGGCGATTAGCGACACTATCAAAGTCATCATCAGCGAAAGGATGAGCGGTGTGATGACAGCACTGTACTTGGCCGGTAGCTTGCGGCGTGAAAAATATCCTGGATTGTAGTTCATGGTCTTTCCGTAAGTGGCGGTCTCATACGCAACGATCCTTGGCTGATTGAAGCCATGCCGGTTAGAGACCGGAGGGATGCGTTGCCTAACGTAAGACGCTTACGGCAGAGCTGAAAATTCAGCCTACATTTGCCACTTACACGTGGCGGACGCGTGTTGGCAAGCAAAAACCCGGCATTTGCGGGGTCGTTTACTCAGAGCGAAGGCTCGTCGGACTTCTTCTCGCCCTTGTCCTTCACCATGAGCTTGTCGATATAGGCAAGAAACAGTGCGGAGAACACGAAAGTCAGGTGGATCAGCGTAAACCAGGTCAGTTGCGAAGTTGAGAACTGCGTCAGGTTGAGAAAGACCTGGAGCAGGTGGATCGACGAGATGGCAACGATGGTCGAGGCGACCTTGATCTTCAGGGATCCGGCGTCGATCGTGCCGAGCCAGTGCACCTCGTCCGCCTGGTCGAAGCGGCTCACGAAGTTCTCATAGCCAGAGATGATGACCATGACGACGAGGCTCGCGACCAGCGCGGCATCGATCAGGCCGAGCATTTTGAGGATTGTGTCGGTCTCGTCGAGTACAGTGACCTTGGCTACGAAATCGATCAGCTTACCGGCGAACGAAAATGCATAGATTGCGAGCGCGAGGGCGAGGCCAAGGTAAAAAACCACCAGCAGCCAACGCGAGGCGAGAATGATATTTTCGACAAGTATTTCAATGCGTTTCATAGTGTGGGTCCAATTTCTCGAACTGGGCTCAGCCAATAAATGCTCCAGGGGTTCAGCCAACACATAGCAATCGACGTTGCGAACTCAACCCGCAGCGACAAAAAACCCGGGCCATCGCCCGGGTTTTTTTGCTTCAACGGTCTCCTTGCAATCAATTGTTGCTGGCGACCGGTGCGACAAGCGGCGTGATGCGGCGGATCGCAACCCGTCGGTTCTGCTGCTCGGGCGATTCCGTCCTGATCTTCAGGTAGCGCTCGCCATAGCCCTGCGTTGCCATGTTCTCCGGCGGAATGTCGAAGACGTTGGTGAGCGCCTGCGCCACCGATTCGGCGCGCTTGTCGGAAAGAACGAGGTTTGCCTGGTCCGAACCCACCGCATCGGTATGGCCCTCGATCAGGAAGGTCTCGGCCGGATTCTTCTTCAAGGTCTGCGCCATTGCCTTGGCGACGCTATCCAGGCGCGTGATCTGGTCTTCCCCGATCTCGGCCGACCCGAAGGCGAAGGTGATCGTATCGAGATCGACGCGGCGCACCTTGTCGCGGATACGCGCCGAGCGCTTGACTTCATCGACCGAATAGATTCGCTCCACACGCTCGACCGGCGGGCGGGCAAAGAAGTCATAGACTTCTTCTTCCGGCGCCTCTTCGGCATCGAGGATGTAGTCGCGCACCGGAATGTCGAGGCGCAGCGGCGGCAGGTCGTCGCCGGGATCGCGCCAGTTAACACGCTCCTCCCGGTCATAATCCGGCGCGTAGGTCAGCAGAACTTCGCGACCATCCGGGGTAATGCGCGAGCGCTGAATGACATCGCCGTAGCGGTTGCGGATCGTAACGATCTGTACGCCGTTCTCCCGGACGATGGTTTCGCGCGTGCGCCGCCGCGGCAGGTCTTCATAATAGACGTCCTGGGCGTTGCGGCTCATGCGCGGGCGGTCGGAGCTTTCGACGAAGATATTGTTGTCGACCTCGACGATGGCGCGGTTGTCATATTGCTTGATGACCTGCACATCGCCCGGCCTCTCGTCGCGCCGCGCCTGTTTGGTGCGGGTGCCCTTTTCGACAAGTACGGGCTCGATCTTGACGGGTGCGATTGCCTGCTGCACGTCGGCATCGGTCTTCGGCGCGGGTCCGGCGGGTGCCGCCGGTTGCAGGGCGACAGGTTGCTCGGCTGGTGCTGGAGGCTGGCCGGCCTGCTCGGCCTTGTTGCCGCGCTTGCCGCCCTTCTGTTTTGCATCCGCCGCTGGAGCGGGCTTGTCGCTGTCAAGCACCGGCGCGGCATTGGCCGGGAGGGGCGAGGCTTCCTGCGGTGCGGGCTTCGCGGCTTCGGCAGGCGCTGGTGCTGCCGGCTGGCCGCTCGCGGCGTCGGCCGGCTTGGCGGGCGCAGTTTCAGCCGCGGGTTGATTGGGCGTCGCTGCGGGCTGCTCGGCCGTCGCGGGTGCCGCGGTTGCGGGCGCGGCCTGTTTGGCTGCTTCATCGGCAGCCTTCTTGGCGTCTTCCGCTGCTTGTTCGGCCTGTTTGCCGGCAGCCTTCTGCGCGCTTTCGGCCTTCTTACGCGCTTCTTCTTCGGCGGCCTTCTGGGCTTCTGCCGCCTTTGCAGCTTCAGCCTCTGCTGCCTTTTTTGCCTGTTCGGCCTGCTTTGCGGTTTCGCCTTCAGCAGCCTTTGCCGCATCGGCTTCGGCGGCGGCTTTCTTTCGCGCTTCTTCTTCTATGGCTTTTTGCTGCTCGGCTGCCTTGTTGGCCTCAGCCTCGGCGTCGCGCTTGGCCTTCGCTGCGTCCTCTGCCGCCTGTTTCGCGGCAGCCTTCGAGGCCTTCGCTTCTTCGGCTGCCTTGCGCTTTGCTTCTTCTTCTATGGCCTTCTGCTGTTCGGCGGCCTTGTTCGCTTCGGCTTCAGCGGCGCGCTTGGCTTCCTGTGCCTGCTTGGCAGCTTCGGCATCTGCAGCCTTCGCGGCTTCCGCAGCCTTGCGGTTTGCCTCTTCTTCTATGGCTTTCTGCTGCTCGGCGGCCTTTTCGGCTTCCGCTTGTGCAGCCCGCTTGGCTTCTTCGGCTTGCTGCTTGGCTTGTTCTTCTGCCTGTTGCTTGGCCTGCTCTTCAGCCTGTTGCGCCGCCTTGCGCTTCAATTCCTCCTGTGCCGGGTCCTCCTGGGCGGGCGCGGGCTGTTCGGCCTGCGCGACTACCACCGGCATGTTGGAGTTGGAGGAAATATAGGGGCGGTTGAGCGGCGGCTGTTCCGCCATGGCATAAGGCGAGGAAAAGAGAATTGCTGTTGAAGCAAAAAAGAGCGCTGTACGTTTCATTGTCATCCCTGTCTCGCGTTCCTTCTTGTTGAAACACGTCAAAAGTTCGCGATCGCAACCTTGTTCCGGTTTGTGGCAACGGCTTGACCATTGCGATCTTCGTTTCAGTTTTCATCACCCGTGGCAATGCGCCGGTCCGACGTTGACCGAACTGATCGAACCCACGTTTGCAGCTTTCGCCTGTATCCCCCATGAAGGCGCCGTTCATCTGGCATTCATGTTTTAAGAATGGACGCGGCCCGGCTGGCGATGTATTTCAGCGCATGCCCTCTGAACCCTTCTGGAAGACAAAGATCCTCGATGAGCTCAGCCGCTCCGAATGGGAAAGCCTGTGCGACGGCTGCGGCCGTTGTTGCCTGCACAAGCTCGAAGACGAAGACACCGAGGAGATTTATTTCACCACCGTCGCCTGTACCTTGCTCGATGCCGGCACCTGCCAATGTTCGGATTACGTACATCGCAAGGCCAAAGTCCCGGACTGCGTTTTCCTGACCCCCGAGATCGTGCGCACCGTCGACTGGCTGCCGGAAACATGCGGTTATCGCCTGATCGACGAAGGGCGTGACCTCTACTGGTGGCATCCGCTCATATCCGGAAGCCGGGAAACCGTGCACGAAGCCGGGATATCAGTGCGCGGCAAGGTCACCGCCTATGATCATGAAATGAAGAGCGACGAGGATTATTTCGATCACATGATGACGCTCGAAGAATCCGACTGAGATAAACCGAATGTGAATGCTCCGTTGAGGAATTGTTCAGATCGAATGTGGAACAAAGCGCTCCTGTCCGGATTCCAGTAAGCCTGGAAATTCCCCCCATCCCGGACACAAAAACAGGAGAACGCCAAATGGCTGTTTCATTCAAAACGTTGGCTGTTACCGCGACCATCGCCCTCGGTTCAATTATCGGCGTCAACGCCGCTTCAGCAGCGCCGATCGCGGCCGCACCAATGACCGATGGCGCTTCGCCGCTTGTGAAGGTCGATTATTATCGCCGCGATTATTACCGTCCACCCTACCGTCCGGCTCCCGCCTGCACGCCGGGACAGGCTGCGAGCAAGGCAAGCCGCATGGGCCTGTATAACACCCGCGTCGTCGTCAACCGCAATGTCGTTCGCGTCGCCGGCTGGAAGCGCGGCTACCGCACGGCAGTCGTCTTTGCCCGCGCACCGGGTTGCCCGGTCGTCCGCTAAGCGTAACATAACAATGAAAAAGGGTGCCGGTCGGCACCCTTTTTTATTTGCGCTCTACGCTTTAAACTCAGTTCTTAAGCTCAAACGTCATGTTCACATTGACGTTGTAGGTGTTCTCGCCGGCAGCAACGGGAACGGGTGATGCCGCGTCCATTGCCATCATCTTGCCGCGTGCCGCCATCGGAACCGGGCGCGGACTGAAGCTCTGTTCGTTGATTTCGATGACCCGGCCAAGTTCGACGCCGGCCGCGGCAGTCAGCGTCTTTGCGCGCGCAACGGCATTTGCAACGGCGTTCTTGCGCGCTTCTTCAAGAATTGTGTCCGGCTTGTCGTTGGTGAAGGTGATGTTGCCGCCCTGATTGACGCCGAGCGTGACCGACTGGTCGAGGATGTCGCCGACCTTCGCGAGGTCACGTACGCGCACCGTCAGGGAATTTGACACGGCATAGCCGACGATCGACGGCGGTTTGGGCGGCTGGTTATTATTGTTTTCCGGGAACACGTAGCGCGGGTCGATGCTAAAGCCGGAGGTCTGCAGATCGCGTTCGGCTATCCCAGCCTTTTTCATGGCGTCGAGTACCTTCGCCATGGCTTCATTGTTGGCGGTCAGCGCCTCGCGGGCCGTTGGCTTTTCCTGCATGACGACCAGCGAAAGGATCGCGGTGTCGGGCGCAGCAGCGGCTTCGCCTTCACCTGTGACCGTGATACGCGGGCGCGGCGCGTCCTCGGCATAAGCAGCCATAGGCACCGCGACCATGGTGGTTACTGCAAGGGCCAGCGTCAGGATTTTCGATGTCATGGATAACTCCCCAGATGAAGTGACGTTGCTGCGTCGCAGGTGATTATGGGTGGATTAGGGCAAAAGACAAAACTTTTGAACAGGATAGGTTTTGTGCATCCAAACGGCATCCTGAACGTTACCAAGCAAATGTCAGAGGAGTTTTGACGATGAACTGGACCGAGCCCAAGCAAAAGCCCCGCAGGAACGAATCGCCCGAGACCGAAACGTCCGGCCCGCAGTCGTTCGACCGGGACGAGATCGTCGACGACGATGTCATCGCGGATGACGAACTCTCCATCCTCGGCGAACGTCAGGTCGAGCCGGAAGATGCCGGCGAGGTATCGGAGGAAGATGACGACAATCCCTATCAGAACAGCGACGAAGCGCTGCCTGATGACGAGGAGGAACTGGAAATTGCGCGCGACCCCGAACGTGAGGGACGCCGCTTCAACGATTAGACATCCACGCGCCGATAGCGTTCCAGTCGGAAAACACGGCCGAAGCGCCCTTTGCGATAAGCGCGGGGGCGTGATCCTCATGGGTGTGGGTGCCCCCGGTATAGCCGATCGCGGTCATGCCGGCCGCAACCGCACCCTCGACGCCAAAGGGCGAATCCTCGATGACCACACATTTGGCCGGGTCGGCCTGCATCTTTTCGGCGGCAAAGAGGAACAGGTCCGGCGCCGGCTTGCCCCGCTTGACCATGAAAGAACTATAGACCGCATCGCCGAAAAAGCGCGCCAGGCCGGTGATTTCGAGGCTGAAGCGGATGCGTTCGAGCGACGAGCCGGAGGCAACGCAGTGCGCCGTTTCGAGGCCTTCCAAAAATGAGACGATTCCCGGTGTCGGCTGCAGCGACTCTGCGAAGATGCGCTTCGTCTCCGGCCACAGACCGGTCTCCGCTCCGTCCGCAAGCTGCAAACCCGTGAGTTCAGCGACGCGGGCGATGATGTCGGCCTGTTTCAGGCCGATGCATTGCGCGATCGTGCCATCCGGCAGCGAGAGGCCCTGCTGGGCATAGATATTGCGATAGGCGAGCGCCGCGAGCGGTTCGCTGTCCACAAGCACGCCATCGCAATCAAAGATCACCAGTTCGAATCGGTTCTGCGGCATTTCCATCCTCGTTGTTGGCCCTTCCGGGCATCTTAATGATCGATCTTTACCGCTCTTATAATGCACATAGGTCTTGACTAAAATACAAATGTTCAATATTCGATGATTGTAATTTGAAAGGCTCCGCACAAGCCGGCGGGGACCGCTGAGGGAGGCGTTATGGCGAGCAATGTTGCACTGACGGGACTGGCGCGAGACATGCAGGCGCGGGCGGATGCCGGGCGGCCGATCCGCATCGGGCTGATTGGTTCGGGCGAGATGGGCACCGATATCGTGACGCGCGTGGCGCACATGCCGGGCATCGAGATCGGCGCGATCTCGGAACTGAAGCTGCCGAATGCGCTCAAAGCCGTCGACATCGCCTACCAGGAGAGCGGCCATGGCCGCGAGGTCGCCAATGCCACGGCGCTGACGGCGGCGATGGAGGCCGGCAAGGTCGCCGTCACCGACGATGCCAATCTCATCCTTGAAAACGACCTCATCGACGTCGTCATCGATGCGACCGGGGTCCCGGCGGTCGGAGCCGAGATCGGCCTGCGGGCAATGGAGCACGGCAAGCACCTCGTGATGATGAATGTCGAGGCGGACGTGACCATCGGCGCCTATCTGAAGAGCGAGGCCGACCGGCTTGGCGTCACCTATTCGCTCGGCGCCGGCGACGAGCCGTCGTCGTGCATGGAACTCATCGAATTCGTCTCGGCCATGGGCCATCCGATCGTCGCCGCCGGCAAGGGCAAGAACAACCCGCTCAACATCGACGCCATTCCCGACGACTATGCCGAGGAAGCCGAACGCCGGCACATGAACGTGCGCATGCTGGTCGAGTTCGTCGACGGCTCGAAGACCATGGTGGAGATGGCGGCGATCGCCAATGCCACCGGGCTCGTGCCCGACAAGCCCGGCATGCACGGTCCGGCGGCAACGCTCGACCAGCTGTCGAAGACGCTGATCCCGGAAAAGGATGGCGGCGTGCTCTCACGGGTCGGCGTCGTCGACTATTCGATCGGCAAGGGCGTTGCCCCCGGCGTCTTCGTCGTCGCCGACATGTCGCATCCGCGCATTTCCGAGCGCATGGAAGATCTGAAGATGGGCAAGGGCCCGTACTTCACCTTCCACCGGCCCTATCACCTGACCTCGCTCGAAGTGCCGCTGACCTGCGCCCGTGTCGTCCTTTACGGCAAGCCCGACATGGTGCCGCTGGCCAAGCCCGTTGCCGAGGTCTGCGCCGTTGCCAAGAAGGACATGCAGCCCGGAGAGAAGCTCGATGCCATCGGCGAATATTGCTACCGCGCCTGGATCATGACCGCGGCGGAAGCGCG
>NZ_JMLL01000017.1:0-205249 GCF_000686005.1 Phyllobacterium sp. UNC302MFCol5.2 | reverse complement strand
ATAGGCAATGGTCGAGCCGGCAACATTGCCCGACGGCGGTCCGCTCTTCTTCTCCAGCACCAGCCCTGGCGCCTGCGTTGCCGTCGCCGTTGCGGTCACGTCCGGCGACTTGGTGGTGCCGTCCGTGGCCGAGGCGATGTTGACCACCTTGCCGGCGTCGAGATCGGCCTGGGTGACGGTGTAGGTAGCGAGGCAGAGTATCGTTGACTGAGGTGGGAATCGCGCGCGCAACAGGCTTGGACAATTGATAGGGTCTGCAAACTTGTCGTCGGTGATGCTGATCGGCTTGGTGATCGTCACATTGCCGCTGTTGGTGACCTTGTAGGAATAGCTGATCTTGTCGCCGACCGCCTTGTACGGATTGCCGGCCGTAATCGTCTTTTCGACCTGCAGGGTAGATGATGCTACTGCATTGGCCGTTGCGGTCACGTCGGGCGACTTGGTGGTGCCGTCCGTGGCCGAGGCGATGTTGACAACCTTGCCGGCGTCGAGATCGCCCTGGGTGACGCTGTAGTCGGCCGTGCAGGTCAAGCTCTCGCCGGGCGCAAGCTTACCGTCGCTCAGTGCCGGGCAGGTCACACTCCTGATCTTGTCGTCGCTGATGCTGACCGGCCTGGTAAACGTCACATTGCCGCTGTTGGTGACCTTGTAGGCATAGCTGATCTTGTCGCCGACCGCCTTGAACGGGCTGCCGGCGGTGATCGACTTTTCGAGTTTCAGCGCCGGCGCCTGTGTTGCCGTCGCCGTTGCGGTCACGTCGGGCGACTTGGCGGTGCCGTCCGTGGCCGAGGCGATGTTGACAACCTTGCCGGCGTCGAGATCGGCCTGGGTGACGCTGTAGTCGGCAGCGCAGGTCAAGCTGCCGCCGGGCGCAAGTTTGCTGTCTGTCGGCACCGGGCAGGTCACCGTCTTGATCCTGTCGTCGCTGACGCTGACCGGCCTGGTAAACGTCACATTGCCGCTGTTGGTGACCTTGTAGGCATAGCTGATCTTGTCGCCGACCGCCTTGAACGGACTGCCGGCGGTGATCGACTTTTCGAGTTTCAGCGCCGGCGCCTGCGCGGCGGTTGCCGTTGCGGTCACGTCAGGCGACTTAGTGGTGCCGTCCGTGGCCGAGGCGATGTTGACAACCTTGCCGGCGTCGAGATCGCCCTGGGTGACGCTGTAGTCGGCCGCGCAGGTCAAGCTGCCGCCGGGCGCAAGCTTGCCGTCGCTCAGTGCCGGGCAGGTCACCGTCTTGATCCTGTCGTCGCTGATGCTGACCGGCTTGGTGATCGTCACATTGCCGCTGTTGGTGATCTTGTAGGAATAGCTGATCTTGTCGCCGACCGCCTTGAACGGGCTGCCGGTGGTGACCGACTTTTCGAGTTTCAGCGCCGGCGCCTGCGCGGCGGTTGCCGTTGCGGTCACGTCGGGCGATTTAGTGGTGCCGTCCGTGGCCGAGGCGATGTTGACCACCTTGCCGGCGTCGAGATCGGCGTGGGTGACGCTGTAGTCGGCCGTGCAGGTCAAGCTCCCGCCGGGCGCAAGCTTACCGTCGCTCAGTGCCGGGCAGGTCACCGTCTTGATCCTGTCGTCGCTGACGCTGACCGGCTTGGTGATCGTCACATTGCCGCTGTTGGTGACCTTGTAGGCATAGCTGACCTTGTCGCCGACCGCCTTGAACGGGCTGCCGGTGGTGACCGACTTTTCGAGTTTCAGCGCCGGCGCCTGCGCGGCGGTTGCCGTTGCGGTCACGTCGGGCGATTTAGTGGTGCCGTCCGTGGCCGAGGCGATGTTGACCACCTTGCCGGCGTCGAGATCGGCCTGGGTGACGCTGTAGTCGGCCGCGCAGGTCAAGCTGCCGCCGGGCGCAAGTTTGCCGTCGCTCAGCGCCGGGCAGGTCACCGTCTTGATCCTGTCGTCGCTGACGCTGACCGGCTTGGTGATCGTCACATTGCCGCTGTTGGTGATCTTGTAGGCATAGCTGATCTTGTCGCCGACCGCCTTGAACGGGCTGCCGGCGGTGACCGACTTTTCGAGTTTCAGCGCCGGCGCCTGCGCGGCGGTTGCCGTTGCGGTCACGTCGGGCGACTTGGTGGTGCCGTCCGTGGCCGAGGCGATGTTGACCACCTTGCCGGCGTCGAGATCGGCCTGGGTGACCAGATATTCTGCGGTACAGACTATCTTTCCGCCCGGTGCAAACTTTCCGTCGGCCACGCTGCCCTTCACCGTGGGAGGGGTTGGCAAGTTTGGACAGGTCACCGTCGTGATCTTGTCGTCGCTGACGCTGATCGGCTTGGTGATCGTCACATTGCCGCTGTTGGTGACCGTATATTCGTAAGTGATTTTTTCGCCTACGGCAGAATAGGCTTTCGCACCGCCGGCCACTTTCTTCTCTAGCGCCAGGCCCGGTGTCTGCTTTGCCAATGCTGTGGCGGTTACCGGAATAGAGGGAGGAACGCCTTCGCTGCTGGCCGTCGCCGTATTGACGATCTTGCCGGTGTCGAGGTCGTCCTGTTTGATCGTATATTCGGCGGTACAGGTCAGCGTGGCCTTTGCCGGCAACCCGCCGGGCGGCAGCGGATCGCATTTTACCGTATATCTGTCGTCCGTGACCACAATGGGTTTGGTGATCGTCCCATTGCCGGTATTGGTGACGGTGTATTTGTAGACGATCCTCTCGCCGACGGCCGAATAGGGATTGGGTGTGATCTTTATATCTAAACCCATGACAGGAAGACGATAAGCCGTGGCCGATACTTTTGGAGATGAGAACTTGCTGGTAGCGGCGGCTGCGGTATTGGTTACCTTGTTGGCGTCGAGATCGGCCTGAACGACCGTGTAGGACGCCGAGCATGCGATCGACGCGTTTGGTAAAAGTCCGCCGACCGGAAGGGAAGGACAGGTGACGCTACTGATCTTGTCGTCATTAATATTTATCGTATCTGTAATCGCAACGTTGCCGGAATTGGTAATCGTGTAACTGTAGTTAATCTTATCTCCAACATTCGAGTAGAGATCGCCACTTGTGATGGTCTTCGCCGCCGTCATGGCGTAACGATACGGCGTATTCTTGAAGGTGCAGGTAATGTCGTCGCCCGCTACAGGAGTGAGATCGAAACTAGTTTTTTTCCCAGAAGAAAGACCGGCTATGGAACCGCCAGTTGCGTTTGTGCAAGCGTATTCTGGAAGATACTCCGCAGACGATTTGTTTGGGGCGGATTCAGAAAAGGTATACTTCGAACCCACTGCAACGTTCGTTAGTTGTGCGATACCCTCAACGACAGAACCCGCGCCCGTCGTAGTGGTGGTCACTTGCGCGACTTTGCTGGCGTCTGCGATCATTAAAACAAACTGATCGGCTGGATTGCCACGATTCGCGGTCAGTTCCTTCTTGAGGGTTAGCCGTGCGTCGTCATCCAGTATTGTGTACGTCGTGGTGGTCGTCGATTTGCCGCCGCACGACGTCGTACTTGCGAGCGTGTACGCGGCGCTATTCGGCTTGATGGTGAGGAGAATCGTTTCGTTGGGCTCAAGATCCGTGTCGTTCGTGACCTTGATGCCGGTTGGGACGCCGTTGGTGCCGTCATAGTCCCCGGCTGGGATATCGATGGTGAATGTGTTTGTCCCGTTGGGCGTCGTAAAGTCTTTTCCGAGCGTCGCCGTACCGCTGACGATGATCGTCACGGCCAACGGTTTGGTAAGGGTTCCGGCGAGACGTAGCGTCGGCAGATTTGCTGATTCGATGCTTTCCGCGCCGCTGCCTTCGGCGGGTTGGAACTCGATATATGGCCCCAGCTCTATTTGAACGTCGTCAAGAAAGTTTCCGCTACTGCCTGGGTCGCTCGATCTGAACCCCAGAGTTTGCAAGCCGGAGTCACCCGTATATTTGAAAGAGCCGCTGCGTTTTTTCCAACCATCCGCCTTTCTTACAACGTCAGAGACAATTTCCGTTGTCGAGCTGTCAGCCGGCAACCCGGCAGGCTTTGAGGTCGGCGATATGTTGAAAAACAGTGTTTCATTGCCGTTTCCGCGGGCGCGGTGACTGAATCGCCAGTTGAAAGTTTCTCCGTTAACGAGACAAACGGTCTGGAAGAGTCGCGAAGACTCATTAGCGTTTAATTCGACGAACTGAAAACCGTCCGACGCAAGTACGCCACCTTCACCTGATCGCCAGAACTCCATGAATCCACCGGTTCCCCCGGTAAGACTTCCGCCGGGCAAGACGGACAAGCAAGTCCCCGAAGGATTACCGGTTTTAGTGTGGGATGTGTTCCAGCCGGGAACGAGATCTTCGCGAAATGTCGCATAACAGGGCAAGAGCCCAATCACCGGGTCTTCGAAGCTTTGATTGATCATGCTTCGCTGCACCTGGGCCTGGGCGACGCCCGGGAACACCCATGTCAGGAGCCCTGCAAAGGTAATTGCCAGAAAATACTTAGATAAATTGGCCCAAAAACGGGCAATTCTCGTAAATAAAATCAATGTAAATAACCTTCGGGCAATAAATCATATACCGCGCAAAATAATCTCGCGTTACGAAGAAAAATTAGTGATAAGCGCTACCGAAAAGCGCTAAAAACCCTTCCAATAATTATTCAGAATGCGCCGGACGCGGGTATTACTTCATTAATATCACTGTATGCCCACAACCAACGGTTGTACTACTTAAATAAACATCGAATCAACTTATAAAGTCGTAACAAAATTAGTTTGCCGGGTCCATAGACGGAGAGGCGTGCGCCCCTGCAACAACCTTTAATGTTGCCCTAGCGCAACATCAGGACGTCGCAGGGCGATCCCGCGGATGCGGCCGGCGCAAACGGCTTGCGCACGATCAGGCCGTTCGCTTCGACGAAAAACTTCAGCATCGAAGAATCCTGCAGCGGGAAGGGCGTGGCGACGAGCGCGCCGTCCGGCTGCCGTAGGACGCGAGCCCGCACATAGTCCTGTCGCTGGTCGTTCATCGCCATGTCGGTTCCGAGTTCGGCGCTGCGCATATTCGGCTCGTGTGCAAGACCGCTGAACGCGCGGATAAGCGGCACGAGGAAGATATGCGCGCAGATGAGACTGGATACGGGATTGCCGGGAAGCCCGAGAATCCGGGTGCCGTCAAGACGGCCAAACATCAACGGCTTGCCGGGCCGCAGCGCGATCTTCCAGAAATCGAGCACCATGCCGCGCGCAGCGAGCGCGGGCTGGACGAGATCATGATCGCCGACGGATGCGCCGCCGAGGGTCACGACAACATCGGCGTCGGCGGCCGTGGCGCGGTCGAAAGCTGCGCTCAGGGCTTCGGGACGGTCTTCGGCAATACCGAGATCGATGGCGAAGCCGCCCGCCTGGCGGATGATTTCGGCAAGGCCGAAACTGTTCGATGCGACGATCTGGTCAGGTCGCATATCTTCACCGGGAGCAACCAGTTCGTCGCCAGTCGCAAGGATTGCGATGCGTGGCCGGCGCACGACCGGGACCGCCGGATGATTGCCCGATGCGGCAAGAGCCAGCGCGCCCGCATCGAGCACACGTCCTGCCTCAAGCAGCACGTCATCTTCATTGAAGTCCAACCCGGCCTTTCGGATATTCTTGCCCTGCTCGACAGGCTCGGCGATCTCGATGCGATCGCCATGCGCAACAGTGTTTTCCTGGATGACGACGCTGTCAGCGCCGTCGGGAAGCGGGGCTCCCGTGAAGATCCGCACTGTCTCACCTGGGCCGACGGCAGCGGCAAATGCATGCCCCGCGGCGGATTGACCGATCAATTGCAAGGTCGCAGGCACGGCCGCGGCATCCGCGGCGCGTACGGCGTAACCGTCCATCGCCGAGGCGGCAAAGGGCGGCTGCTGGCGCTTGGCGTGAAGATCTTCGGCGAGGACGCGGCCGCCTGCGTCCGCAAGGGGAACGATCTCGAAATCGAGCGTTTCGACACCGGCCAGAATCCGCGCCAGCGCTTCGTTGACGGGGAGGAGGGCTGCCATATCAGTTCCCGTTGATTGGATCGGCCGACCAGTCGCCGGATTTGCCGCCGGTCTTCCGCAACAGCCGAATATCCTGAATAATCATGGCTTTGTCAGCGGCTTTCGCCATGTCGTATATAGTGAGGCAGGCAACAGAGACCGCGGTCAGCGCCTCCATTTCAACGCCGGTCTTGCCCATCAGTTTTACCGTTGCAGACACTCTCAGGCCGGGCAATGCTTCATCCGCCTCTATATCGACTGCAATCTTGCTCAGAAGCAGCGGATGACAGAGCGGAATGAGGTCATGCGTCTTCTTCGCTGCCATGATACCGGCGATGCGGGCTGTACCGATCACGTCGCCTTTGGCGGCATTGCCAGCGCGGATGAGCGCCAATGTCTCGGGCCGCATTTTGACGCAACCTTCGGCGATCGCCACGCGTTCGGTTTCGCCTTTGCCGCCCACATCGACCATATGGGCCGCGCCCGTTTCGTCGAGATGGCTAAGCCTTGTCATGCCGCGTCGTTCTGTTGTGAAGCCGCGCCGTTCAGGAGGAGCCGTGTCGCCGCCGCGACATCGTCCTTTCGCATCAGGCTTTCACCGACAAGGAAAGTTCCGATGTTGGAGCGGGAAAGCCGCTCGCAATCCGCGTGCGTGAAGATCCCGCTCTCGCTGACAAGCAGCTTGTCCGCTGGAACCATGCCAGCCAGCCGCTCGGAAGTGGCAATGTCGACGTCGAACGTACGCAGGTCGCGGTTATTGATGCCAAGGAGCGGGGAGGTGAGTTTCAGCGCCCGCTCCATCTCGGCCTCGTCGTGAACCTCAACCAGCACGTCCATGCCGAGCGCCAGCGCCGTTTCCTCAAGCGCCTTGGCGAGATCGTCGGAAACACTGGCCATGATGATGAGGATGCAATCCGCCCCCCAGCTGCGTGCCTCGTACACCTGATAAGTGTCGAACAGGAAGTCCTTGCGCAGGGCAGGCAATCCGGTAGCGGCGCGCGCAGCGACCAGATATTCCGGTGCGCCCTGAAAGGATGGCTGGTCCGTGAGAACGGAGAGACAGGCGGCGCCGCCTTCTTCATAGGCCTTGGCGAGCGCGGGCGGATCAAAATCCAGCCGGATCAGTCCCTTGGAAGGGCTCGCCTTCTTGATTTCGGCAATCAGGCCGAATTGGCCAGCATCGCGCTTTTTGCGCAGAGCAGCAAGGAAGCCACGTGGCGCATCCTCGTCGCGCGCCCGCGCCTGTAGTTCATCGAGCGGTGTCCGCGCCTTGGCGGCCGCGATCTCTTCGCGCTTGTAGGCCTCGATCTTGCGAAGAATATCAGCCATGGTCAGATCGCCCCGCTATTGGATACGTGAACCAGCTTCTTTAGCACATTTCGCGCCGCGCCGCTGTCGATCGATTGGCCAGCCATGGCAATGCCGGCTTTCAAATCCGGCACCGCGCCGGCAATCACCAGCGCCGCGCCGGCATTGAACAGCGTAATATCGCGGTATGCGCCATGGGCGCCATCGAGGACGGAGAGCAAGGATACGGCATTCTCATCCGCCGAGCCGCCCTTCAGGTCCTGGGGATCTACGAGACGCAGGCCAAAGGACTCCGGGTCAATCTCGAATTGGCGAATGACACCGTTTTCCAGCGCGGCGACTTTCGTGACGCCCGCAGTGGTAATTTCGTCAAGGCCATCCCCGTGAACAACCCAGACAGCTTCAGATCCGAGCGCCTTGAGCACGTGCGCGACCGGCTCGACCCATTCCGGGGAAAACACGCCGACGAGCTGGCGCTTGACACCGGCGGGATTCGTCAATGGGCCAAGCAGGTTGAAAACCGTCCGTGTGCCAAGTTCGACGCGCGCCGGCCCGACATGTTTCATGGCCGGGTGATGCATCGGCGCAAACATGAAGCCGATGCCTGCCTGCTCAATACAATCGCTGATCAGTTCCGGCCCGATCTCGATATTGATGCCTAGCGCCGCGAGCGTGTCGGCCGCGCCGGAACGCGAGGACAGCGCCCGATTGCCATGCTTGGCAACAGGAACGCCGGCGCCGGCGGTAACGAAGGCAGCGCAAGTCGACACATTATAGGAGCCCGACTGATCGCCGCCCGTTCCGACGATATCGATGGCGTTGGCCGGTGCAGTCACCGTCAGCATTTTCGAGCGCATAGCAGAAACGGCGCCGGTGATCTCGTCGATGTTTTCGCCGCGCACTCGCAGCGCCATCAACAGGCCACCAATCTGCGCCGGCGTTGCCTGTCCGGACATCATGATATCGAAGGCCTCGACCGCTTCCTCGCGGGTGAGAGCCCTGCCTGCTGCCGCAATGCCGATGAAGCGCTTTAATTCAGCCATTCTCTTTCTCGCGGCTCAGCGGGCCAGGGCCCTGTCGATGACAGACTGGTTGACGGAAACAGGATAGACGGTCTGCAACTGCGACACCAGTTGGTCGAGCAGATCATCGGCAAGACGATTGCCGATGGCATTCTTCTCGACCGTGGTGATCGCATCTGGTCCGACATTTGCTGGCTCGATCGATTCCGTCACCTTGAAGATCAGCTTCGAGCCATCGGTCGCCGATTCCGTGACGCCGACCACGCCTTCCGGGCCGTCGAATACCGAGGCAACGCCACCTTGACCGAGATCCGCATCCTTGCTTTCGCGCGTGATGCCACGCTTGGTATCCTTGGTGAATTTGAACTCGGACGCAATCACATCCAGCGAAGCGCCATCGGCCACGCGCTTGCGTACCTCTTCCGCCTTGGCATTGAGCTGCTTTTCGATTTCCGCCTTCTTCCAGTTGGCGATGACGTGGGCCTTCACCTCGTCGAGCGGGCGCTCGCGCGCGGGCGTTACGCTGGTCACGTCGTACCAGAGATAGCCATTGGTGCCGAGATTGAACGGTTCGTTGTCAAAGCCGACATCGGCCTGGAAGACAGCGGCAAGCTGGTTTTCGTCGAAGGGAAGATCGGCGAGCTGCTTTTCGTCCATGCCCCGACCAGCCTGGTCGACCGCATCGATGGTGACGACCTTGAGATTTTCCTTGGCTGCGGCCTCCGCCATGCTCTGCCCGTCGGCGCGCGCATTCTCGTAGGCGTCGTGCACGTCGCCGATGGTCGATGCCGCCTGGGCGAGAGCGAGGTTCTCACGAATGTCGTTTTCGACTTCCGAAAGCGGCTTGATGACCTCCGGCGTCGACGCGGTAACGCGAACGATCACCGGTCCGAAAGTACCCTTGAGCACGTCGCTGATGCCATTTGGCTGCAGCGCAAAGATGGCATCCGCGATCGAGCGGTCGGGGAGGGCCGGCTTCGGGAATGTCCCGAGCCGCACGTCATCCATCGTCTTGCCTTCCGCTTTTACAACGTCCTCGAAGCTCGTTCCGGCTGCGATCTTGTCGTGCGCCGCCTTTGCCGCTTCCTCATTGGCGAAGGTAAGCTGCTCGATCGTCCGGGTTTCCGGGGTGGTGTAGCGGGCAATGTTCTTGTCGTATTCCGCCTTGATTTCTTCGGGTGCGACGGTTGCCGCGTTGGCGATGTCCTTCGGCTCGAGCTTTACATAGGTGATCTTGCGATTCTGCGGCGCGCCGTAGGCCTCCTTGTTCGCTTCGAAATAGGTCTTCAGCACGTCATCGCTCGGATCGGCGACGTCCTTGATGAAGTCGGCCGGCATAGCGACATAATCGATGGTGCGCGATTCGCCCTTGTACATGGCGAGGGCTTTCAGCAGCGCATCAGGCGCCTTGATGCCGTCGGCGACGGCTTCGACGATCTGTTGGCGGCGCGCGACCTGGGCGCGATTGTCGAGGTAGCTCTGCGGGTTCATGCCGGCATTGCGCAACACGGCATTGAACTGCGCCTGGTTGAACCGACCGTCAGGACCATGAAAGGCGGGATCTTCTGCCGCGAGCTGGGCGAGGCGGTCCTTGGAGAGGCCGAGGGACATGGTGCGTGCCTGTTCGTCGAGAACGACGCCTGCAACGAGCTGTCCCTGGACCTGATGCCCGATGCCGATGGCGTCAGCTTGTTCACGCGTCAGCCTCTGGCCGAACTGCTGCGAGAGCGCAGCAAGCTGGCGATCATAGGCGAGGCGGTAGTCTACCGGAGAAACCTCGGAATGGCCTGCGCGAATTGCCGCGCCGCCGCCGATTGCACCAAGGATCGTATTGGATACACCCCATCCGGCGAAGCTGATGACGAGAAGGCCCATGAGCACCTTGACCACCCAGGTCTGTGCAACATTGCGGAGAGAGTCGAGCATGAAAAATCACCGTGTCAGTCAAGAAGCATAATTTAATCCACGCGGGAATAGCGTGATGCAGGGCATGTGTCGATTGCTTTATCAATTGAATTTGCTAGTCAGGCAATCAAATCACTGAGAAAATCGACCAAACAAACGTCCAAGGAACACCCAATGACCCCTGATGTGCGTCCGCTCGTTGCTGGAAACTGGAAAATGAACGGTACGGGAGAGTCGCTCGACGAACTGCGTACGATCGTCAACCGGCCGAATTCCGCCATAGGCGAGAAGATCGACGCACTGATCTGTGTGCCGGCTACGCTCGTCTTCCGCGCAGCCCAGCTGGTAGAAGGCGAGGCGCTGGCAATCGGCGGCCAGGACTGTCATTTCAAGAAATCCGGCGCCCATACCGGCGATATCGCAGCGAATATGTTGCTCGATGCCGGCGCGTCCCATGTCATTGTCGGACATTCTGAACGGCGCACAGATCACGCGGAGACCGATGAGATCGTCAATGCCAAGGCAAAGGCGGGCTGGGAAGCTGGACTGACGACCATCATCTGTATCGGTGAAACCGAAGCGCAGCGCCGCGCGGGTTCGACGCTCGAAATCATAGCGACGCAGCTCGCAGGGTCGATTCCGGCCGACGCGCGGTCCGGCAATACGATTATTGCCTATGAACCCGTATGGGCCATCGGTACCGGACTGACACCCACGCCGGACGACGTCAAAGACGTCCATGGCTCGATCCGCGCGGCTCTTGCCAAGCGCTTTGGCGAGGACGGAACGAAGATGCGGATCCTTTATGGCGGCTCGGTCAAGCCCTCAAACGCAGTCGAATTGCTGGGCATCGACAATGTCGACGGCGCTTTGGTCGGCGGCGCAAGCTTGAAAGCGGTGGACTTCCTCGCCATCTGTGAGGCGTATCACGCCCTCTGATCGGCTTAGACATGCTATTGAACCAGGAAATCTGTCTGCGGACGGGCTTGGTTTATTGAAGGATACGGTGTAAAGAGCCGCGTCCGATTTCTAGAAAGCAGAAAATACCCCATGCAAACCGTCGTTATCGTCATTCATCTTCTGATTGTACTTGCCCTTGTCGGTGTCGTGCTTATGCAACGCTCGGAAGGCGGCGGTCTCGGGATCGGTGGCGGCTCGGGCTTCATGACAGCGCGTGGCGCTGCCAATGCCCTGACCCGTGCGACGGCAATTCTCGCGGCGGGGTTCTTCATCACTTCGCTGGCGCTGGGTATCATGGCGCGCTACGGCGAAAACCCGACGGACATTCTGAACCGTATTCCACAGACGACGGGCACGCAGCCAGCGGGCCAGCAGGGCCAGCAGCCGCCGACGAGCGGCGGTATCCTCAACCAGCTGGGCGGTCCTTCGTCGAAGCCCGCAACGGCGCCGACGGATGCGCCCGCCGCTCCGGGAGCGACTGCGCCGGTAACGCCCGAATCGCCGGCCCCGGCCAATACAGCCCCGGCTGCACCCGCTCCGGCACAGCCGGCAAACCCGGTCCCGAATTCGCAGTAATCGGGCACCGTTTGAACGTCTTTCGCGGCAAGCGCAATAAAGTGTTGCGCTTCCGCAACCGTTGTGTGTGAAGAATCGTCGGACGTTGTTCTTCACAGCGATTTGCATTGAGAAGAAACCGGTCTTCGGTTATCGCCATAAACGTTGGCCTCGGGGGCCTCGCAAACGCCGTGATGGCGTTGTGCAATCTACGCGGGATTTCAAATATGCTTTCACGTCGCTCCTTACTCATTGGCATGTCAGTCCTGGCCTTGACCGGCCCGGCATCAGCCGAACCATTTCTGAAGCGGATCCTCAATCCGTTTACCGGCGATGCGCCGCAACCGGTCGCGCCGGAAGCTGTCGTAAATCCGGATGCCGCTGCTGCTGCAGCGCCGATTGAAGTCGCTGAAGTGCGCAAGCCCGCCACGGGCAAGGCAAAGAACAAATACGGCATCGATCCCAAGTACATGCCGCAGGATGTTCCCTTTACCGGCTACAAGACCGGCACGATCGTCATCGATCCAAAGGACAAGTTCCTCTACCTGATCGAATCGCCGTTTACGGCGCGCCGCTATGGCATCGCTGTCGGCAAGGAAGGTCTGGAGTTCAAGGGCACCGCCCAGATCCAGACCAAGCGCGAGTGGCCGCGCTGGATTCCGACCAAGGAAATGATCGAACGCGAGCCGGCCCACTATGCCAAGTATGAGAATGGCATGGATGGCGGCCCCGGCAATCCGCTTGGTGCACGCGCCCTCTACCTGTCGCAGGGCGGCCGCGATACGCATGTGCGAATCCATGGCACGATCCAGCCCTGGACCATCGGAAGTTCCGCTTCGAACGGCTGTTTCCGCATGGTCAACGACCATGTCATCGACCTCTACAACCGCGTTAGCGTCGGCACTCAAGTTATCGTGCTGTAAAGACTATTATCTAGTTCACCGGAACGGCCAGACCTCGCGTCTGGCCGTTTTGTTTGGAACAAACAATCTTTGGAATGGGAAAATTGGCAGGCCCGCCAATTTTTTTGTGGCCAAATCACTCGCAAAGGACTAACGAGATAAGCCCATGGCCCGATATGTTTTCATCACTGGCGGCGTGGTTTCTTCCCTCGGAAAAGGCATCGCTGCTGCCGCTTTGGCGGCGCTTCTGCAGGCTCGTGGATACCGTGTGCGGATCCGCAAGCTCGACCCTTATCTCAACGTCGATCCCGGTACGATGTCGCCCTATCAGCACGGCGAAGTGTTCGTAACCGACGATGGTGCGGAAACCGACCTTGATCTTGGTCACTATGAGCGTTTCACGGGGCGTCCTGCCAACAAGCAGGACAACATCACCACCGGACGGATCTATCGCAACATCATCGAAAAGGAACGCCGCGGCGATTATCTCGGCGCGACAGTTCAGGTCATTCCGCATGTCACCGACGAGATCAAGAACTTCGTTGTCGAAGGCAATGAAGACTATGATTTCGTGCTGTGCGAGATCGGCGGCACGGTAGGCGACATTGAAGCCATGCCGTTCCTCGAAGCGATACGCCAGCTTGGCAACGATTTGCCGCGCGGTTCGGCCGTCTATATCCACTTGACGCTGATGCCCTATATTCCGGCTGCTGGTGAACTCAAGACCAAGCCAACGCAGCATTCGGTCAAGGAGTTGCGCTCGATCGGCATTGCGCCTGACATCCTGCTTATCCGCGCTGATCGGGAAATTCCCGAATCCGAGCGTCGCAAGCTGTCGTTGTTCTGTAATGTCCGCGCTTCGGCGGTTATTCAGGCGCTTGATGTCGAGACGATTTATGACGTGCCGATGGCGTATCACAAGGAAGGCCTCGATTCCGAGGTGCTGGCGGCCTTTGGCATCGATCCTGCCCCGAAACCACGGATGGAGCGCTGGGATGAAGTCAGCCAGCGCATCCACAATCCGGAAGGCGAAGTCACCATTGCCATCGTCGGCAAGTATACGGGCCTCAAGGACGCTTATAAATCGCTGATCGAGGCACTGCACCATGGCGGCATGGCAAACAAGGTGAAGGTGAATCTCGACTGGATCGAATCCGAGATTTTCGAACAGGAAGATCCGGCGCCCTATCTGCAGAAGGTTCACGGCATTCTCGTTCCCGGCGGTTTCGGCGAGCGCGGTTCGGAAGGCAAGATCCTCGCGGCAAAATTCGCACGCGAACGGAAGGTGCCTTATTTCGGCATCTGCTTCGGCATGCAGATGGCTGTGCTGGAAGCTGCACGGTCATTGGCCGGCGTCGAACATGCGTCGTCCACCGAGTTCGGCCCGACCAAGGAGCCGGTTGTCGGTCTGATGACCGAGTGGCTGAAGGGCAATATGCTTGAGAAACGCACGAAGGCCGGCGACCTCGGCGGTACGATGCGGCTTGGCGCCTATGAAGCGCTGTTGAAATCCGGCACGCGCATCGCCGACATTTACGGTTCGACCGATATTTCCGAGCGCCATCGCCATCGCTACGAGGTCAATATCGACTACAAGCAGAAGCTTGAGGATTGCGGTCTGGTGTTCTCCGGCATGTCGCCGGATGGTGTCCTGCCGGAGACGATCGAATATGCCGATCATCCCTGGTTCATCGGCGTCCAGTACCATCCGGAATTGAAGTCGCGCCCGTTCGAGCCGCACCCGCTGTTTGCGTCGTTCATCAACGCTGCCATGGCTCAAAGCCGGCTCGTTTGACCGCTGGAGGGGTATGACGTTGCATTGTTTTGAGGCATACCCATCACCATGACAACGCAGTCGCCGCGCACGCCCCACCCGGTCGACCACCTCGTGCTGCCGACTGCGGATCTCGATGTGGCGCGCGACCGCCTGGGCAAGCTCGGCTTTACCGTGGCTCCGGTCGGCAAGCACCCGTTCGGGACCGAGAATGTCTGCGTTTTCCTGGGCGACGATACGTTTCTCGAATTCCTTGCCATCGGCCAGCGCGAAGTCTGTGAGGCCGAGGCCAGGGCAGGCAACGTCTTTGTTGCGCGCGATCAGGCCTATCGGTTCCGTTGTGGCAATGAAGGCTTTTCGGCCCTCGTCATGGGAACGAGGAACGCAGAAGGCGATCACTCGGCTTTCGTGGAGGCTGGCATATCCGCAGGCGCAATCCTGAACTTCTCGCGCCCGTTCGTTACCCCGAACGGCAAGGAGGACCGGGCAAGCTTCAGGCTGGCATTTGCCGCCGACCTGCGTGCGCCGGATGCGTATTTCTTCACCTGCGAGCGCGTGAATACGCCAAATGCCGACCGCAGCCAGTTGCAGGCCCATGCGAATGGTGCCGTCAGCTTGCGCGAAGTTATCCTTTCTGAGGTAAATCCGACGGATTTCCAGTATCTCCTGCAGGAAGTCGTCAACCAGCGCGACGTCAATGCACACTCGTTCGGCATGGATTTGCGCGCAGCAAATGCCAACGTCAGCGTGCTTTCGCCGCAAGGATTGCATTCGTTCTTCGGCCTTGAAACACCGGGCGTCGAACGGGGCTTGCGCCTTCGGGCCTTCGTCGTTTGCGTTCGCGATCTCGTCGCCGTTGAATCGCTCCTTCGCAGCAACGATATACCCTTCGAACCGCGCGGCTCCCGCCTGATCGTGCACAAGGCACCAGGGCAGGGCGCCGCCATCGCATTTGAGGCAGTCTGATGACCCCGAACTCGACCGTTAAAGCTGGCAATGTGGCGTTTTCGAACGCGTCGCAGTTTTCACTCATTGCCGGTCCGTGCCAGATGGAGAGCCGCCAGCATGCTTTCGACATGGCGGGCACCCTCAAGGAGATCACAGGTAAGCTCGGTATCGGTCTTGTTTACAAGTCGAGCTTCGACAAGGCCAACCGCACGTCGCTTACCGGCAAGCGTGGTTTTGGGCTCGAGAACTCCTTGCCGGTCTTTGCCGACATCCGGAAGGAATTCGGCCTACCGACCTTGACAGACGTTCACACCGAAGAGCAATGCGCGATTCTCGGTGAAGTGGTGGACGTTCTGCAGATACCGGCCTTTCTTTGCCGTCAGACCGATCTTTTGATCGCGGCCGCAAAGACCGGCAAGGTCGTCAACATCAAGAAGGGCCAGTTTCTGGCGCCATGGGACATGAAGAATGTCGCGGCAAAGGTTACCGAGAGCGGTAATCCCAACGTCCTGCTGACCGAGCGTGGCGTTTCCTTTGGCTATAACACGCTTGTCTCCGACATGCGCTCGTTGCCGATCATGGCCGGTCTCGGCTCTCCCGTCATATTCGATGCCACGCACTCGGTGCAGCAGCCGGGCGGCCAAGGCGGATCTACAGGTGGCCAGCGCGAATTTGTAGAGACGCTGGCGCGCGCAGCAGTGGCAGTCGGCGTTGCCGGTGTCTTCATCGAGACCCATCAGGATCCGGATAACGCGCCCTCGGACGGCCCCAATATGGTGCCGATCGACCAGATGCCGAGACTTCTCGAAACACTGCTTGAATTCGATCGGATTGCCAAAAGGGCATAGGTAGCGGCGGAAGTTCCGTCCCGAGAAATTAACTTTTTATGCAACCCTCACGCGGGGTTGCTCATTACTCCTCCATGGCAGCTTCAAACAAGGAGGAAGAAATATGCCGACCAAATCCGGACATACTACAGCAATTCGCGCCACCCGTGTGATTGGTACGAACGTCTATAACGAAGCCAACGACAAGATCGGCGAGATCGAAGATGTGATGCTGGACAAGACGTCCGATAGCATCATGTTTGCGGTTATCGGCTTTGGAGGGTTCCTGGGAATGGGTGAAAAATACCATGCCGTTCCGTGGAAACTTCTGAACTACGACGAAAGCACCGGCGGCTATGTTGTCCCGTTTACCAAGGAGCAACTGACGCAGGCCCCGGCGCACACCATTTCGGAACTCTCCGAGAATGACGGTCGCCGCGTTCGCGACAACGCATTTTCTTATTACAAGGTCGACAGGGCAGCGTAATTCGCCCTGAGGCCAGCGCGAAAGGGTCGCCACCGGCGGCCCTTTTGTCTTTTTAGGCGACATTTCGTCCTGCTGGGGATTTTCCTTGTCATCTTCATTCGCTATCAGTGGCCCAGCCCAACGCTGCTCTGAGCTCATTGAAAGGGAATTCCATGACTGCAATTGTAGATATCATTGGCCGCGAAATCCTGGATAGTCGCGGGAATCCGACTGTTGAAGTCGATGTCATTCTCGAAGACGGGTCCAAGGGTCGTGCAGCCGTTCCCTCCGGCGCTTCCACCGGTGCGCACGAAGCAGTCGAACTGCGCGATGGTGGCAGTCGGTATCTCGGCAAGGGCGTTCAGAAGGCCGTGGATGCGGTCAATGGCGAACTCTTCGACGCTATCGGCGGTCTCGAGGCAGAGAACCAGATCCACATCGACCAGACCATGATCGATCTGGACGGCACGCCGAACAAGAGCCGTCTTGGCGCCAATGCCATCCTCGGCGTCTCGCTTGCTGTCGCCAAGGCTGCGGCGGAAGCGTCCGGCCTGCCGCTCTACCGTTATCTCGGCGGCCCGTCGGCTCATGTGCTTCCCGTGCCAATGATGAACATCATCAACGGCGGTGCTCATGCCGACAATCCGATCGACTTCCAGGAGTTCATGATCCTCCCCGTCGGCGCATCGTCGCTCGCCGAAGCCGTGCGCTACGGTTCGGAAGTGTTCCACACGCTGAAGAAGCGCCTGAAGGATGCTGGCCACAACACCAATGTCGGTGATGAAGGCGGCTTTGCGCCCAATCTCAAGACTGCCCAGGCTGCGCTCGACTTCATCGTCGAATCGATCGAGAAGGCCGGCTACAAGCCGGGCGAGGAAATCGCCATCGGTCTGGATTGCGCTTCGACCGAATTCTTCAAGGACGGCAACTACGTTTACGAAGGCGAGAAAAAGTCGCGCGATCCGAAAACACAGGCGAAGTATCTCGCCAAGCTCGTCGGCGACTATCCGATCATCACGATCGAAGATGGCATGGCCGAGGATGACTGGGAGGGCTGGAAATATCTGACCGACCTCGTCGGCAACAAGTGCCAGCTCGTCGGCGACGACCTGTTTGTGACCAACTCGGCACGTCTGCGTGATGGCATCAAGATGGGTGTCGCCAACTCGATCCTCGTCAAGGTCAACCAGATCGGCACTCTGTCCGAGACATTCGATGCGGTCGATACGGCGCACCGCGCGGGCTACACCTCCGTCATGTCGCACCGTTCCGGCGAAACCGAAGACTCGACAATTGCCGATCTTGCTGTCGCCACCAACTGCGGACAGATCAAGACCGGTTCGCTGGCACGCTCCGACCGGGTCGCGAAATACAACCAGCTCATCCGCATCGAGGAAGAACTCGGACCGCAGGCGCGCTATGCCGGCCGCGGCATCTTCCGCAACGCCTGACAGCAAACTGGCAAGACAACAGAAAATGGCGGGCCTGGTGTCCGCCATTTTGCTTTTCAAGGCTGGCGGTAAGACCCTGTTAAGCAAAACATCGTCTTATTGATTGCCAGAGATCGGGCATTGTCGCCTGATTCCGCAGCATTCGGACCGGCTTCCATGTGGACAAAACAAAGACGAAAAACGCGACGGGGAAGGTTGATCGTTCCGTTCCTGTCAGCGCTATTCTTCAGCTATTTCGGATTTCACGCCTATCACGGTGAATACGGTCTCTATTCGACCATCAAGCTGCAGGAGCAGACCAAGCTCCTGCAAGCTCAACTCGAGGCCGTGACCGCTTCGCGCACGGAGCTTGAACGACAGGTCCAACTTATGCATGATGGCACGATTGAGAAGGATATGTTGGACGAACAGGCTCGCAAGGCATTGAACATGTCCCGCCCGGACGAAGTCACCATAATGCGTGGCTCCGGCGATTTGGCTATTAACTGATTTCTAGTTAATAGCCGTTTTATGCTGTGTTTTTAACAGCTTATTTGCATAGCACTTATTCAATTCTGCATATTGTAACTTCTGCCCCTGCTGCTATTCTCTTGCGACCAAGTCACAGGGAGTGAGATATGGCTACGAGGGCGAAAAAAAGCCCTGCGCGTTCTGCGCAGACCTCTGCTGTTAAAGCACCAAAACCCATCCAGTTCACCAAGGAGCAAGAACTCGAAGCCTATCGCCAGATGCTGCTGATCCGCCGTTTCGAGGAAAAGGCCGGTCAGCTTTATGGCATGGGTTTCATCGGCGGTTTCTGTCACCTGTACATCGGCCAGGAAGCCGTTGTCACGGGCATGCAGATGGCCCTGAAGGAAGGTGACCAGGTCATCACCGGTTACCGCGATCACGGCCATATGCTTGCTTGCGGCATGAGTGCCCGCGGTGTCATGGCAGAATTGACCGGACGGCGCGGCGGCCTTTCCAAGGGCAAGGGCGGCTCGATGCATATGTTCTCCAAGGAGAAGCATTTCTACGGCGGCCACGGCATCGTCGGCGCGCAGGTTTCGCTGGGTACGGGTCTCGCCTTCGCCAATCGCTATCGCGACAATGGCAATGTCTCACTCGCCTACTTCGGCGACGGTGCGGCCAACCAGGGCCAGGTCTATGAAAGCTTCAACATGGCCTCGCTGTGGAAGCTGCCTGTCATCTATATCATCGAGAACAATCGCTACGCCATGGGCACCGCCGTATCGCGCGCCTCGGCTGAGACGGATTTCTCCAAGCGCGGTGTTTCGTTCAATATTCCGGGCATCCAGGTCGACGGCATGGATGTGCGCGCCGTCAACGCGGCTGCCGAGGAAGCAGCGGCCTTCGCGCGTTCGGGCAAGGGTCCGATCATTCTCGAGATGCAGACCTACCGGTATCGCGGCCACTCCATGTCGGATCCGGCAAAATACCGGTCGAAGGACGAAGTGCAGAAGATGCGCTCCGAGCACGATCCAATCGAGCAGGTGAAGAACCGGTTGATCGGCAATAACTGGTCCAGCGAGGACGATCTGAAGAAGATCGACAAGGACGTTCGCGACATCGTGGCCGACGCCGCCGATTTCGCCCAGTCCGATCCAGAGCCGGATCCGTCCGAGCTTTACACCGATATTCTGCTCTAAGGGGAGGCGCGACCAATGCCTGTAGATATTCTTATGCCCGCGCTCTCGCCGACAATGGAAGAGGGCAAACTGTCCAAGTGGTTGAAAAAGGAAGGCGACAAGGTCACTTCCGGTGATGTGCTTGCCGAGATCGAGACCGACAAGGCGACGATGGAAGTCGAGGCCGTCGATGAAGGCACGATCGGCAAGATCGTCGTTCCGGAAGGCACCGACAACGTAAAGGTAAACTCTGTGATCGCCGTCTTGCTGGGCGATGGCGAGAGCGCCGATGCCGCCAGTGCGCCGAAGGCCGCGCCCGAGGCGCCGCCGCAAGCAGCCGAAGCTCCGAAGGCAGAGGCAGCGGCCGACCAGGCTCCCGCCTCGGTCCCTGCCGCTCCCAAGTCCGACGTCGCGGCCGACCCCGACATTCCGGCCGGCACCGAAATGGTTTCGACCACGGTGCGCGAAGCATTGCGCGACGCGATGGCTGAAGAAATGCGCCGCGACCCGAATGTCTTCATCATGGGTGAGGAAGTTGCCGAATACCAGGGCGCCTACAAGATCACCCAGGGCCTGCTCGACGAGTTCGGCCCGCGCCGCGTTGTTGACACGCCGATCACCGAACACGGCTTTGCCGGCGTCGGCGTCGGTGCTGCAATGACCGGGCTGCGTCCGATCGTCGAATTCATGACTTTCAACTTCGCCATGCAGGCGATCGACCAGATCATCAATTCGGCGGCAAAGACGCTCTATATGTCGGGCGGCCAGATGGGTGCGCCGATGGTCTTCCGCGGACCGAGCGGCGCCGCCGCCCGTGTCGCTGCCCAGCACTCGCAGTGCTACGCCGCGTGGTACAGCCACATTCCGGGCCTCAAGGTCGTGATGCCCTATACGGCCGCCGACGCCAAGGGTCTGCTCAAGGCGGCGATCCGCGATCCCAACCCGGTGATCTTCCTGGAGAACGAGATCCTTTACGGCCATTCGTTCGACGTGCCCAAGCTTGACGATTTCGTCCTGCCGATCGGCAAGGCCCGCATTCACAAGAAGGGCAATGACGTTACGCTCGTCTCGTTCGGCATTGGCATGAACTACACCGTCAAGGCCGCCGAGGAGCTTGCCAAGCTCGGCATCGACGCCGAGATCATTGATCTGCGCACGATCCGCCCGATGGATATGCCGACGGTGATCGAATCGGTGAAGAAGACCGGGCGTTGCGTCACGATCGAGGAAGGCTATCCGCAATCCTCCGTCGGCACGGAAATTGCCACACGCGTCATGCAGCAGGCCTTCGACTATCTCGATGCGCCGGTTCTCACCGTCGCCGGCAAGGACGTGCCTATGCCCTATGCGGCAAACCTTGAAAAGCTGGCGCTGCCAAGCGTCAAGGAAATCATCGATGCCGTCAAAGCTGTGACCTACACGGCTTAAGGGGAGGAAACCGATATGCCGATCAATATCACCATGCCGGCGCTCTCTCCCACGATGGAAGAGGGCAACCTCGCCAAATGGCTCGTCAAGGAAGGCGACAAGGTTGGTCCCGGCGATGTCATCGCCGAGATTGAGACCGACAAGGCGACGATGGAAGTCGAGGCTGTCGATGAGGGCACAGTCGCCAAGATCGTCGTTCCCGCCGGTACCGAAGGCGTAAAGGTCAATGCGCTCATCGCCATCCTTGCGGGTGAGGGCGAGGATGCCGCCACAGCCGCAAAGGCCGATGGTGCGGCGCCCAAGGCGGAAGCGCCAAAGGAAGAGAAGAAGGCGGAGGTCGCGCCTGCTCCAAGGGTGGACGCCGCTCCTGCACCGGCGGCGCCAGCCGCATCAGCCGCGCCTGCCGCATCTGGTGCACCTGCCAAGTCGGGTGACCGGCCCTTCTCGTCGCCGCTTGCACGGCGCATCGCCAAGGAAGCAGGCATCGATCTGTCCGGCGTCACCGGCTCCGGTCCGCATGGGCGCGTGGTCAAAAAGGACGTCGAAGCTGCCATCTCGGGCGGCGGCGCAAAGCCCGCGGCGGCGGCTCCAGCTTCCGCTGCAGCCCCGGCGCCAGCAGCGGCCAAGCCAATGTCCGACGATGCCGTGCTAAAGCTCTTCGAGCAAGGCTCTTACGAACTCGTGCCGCATGACGGCATGCGCAAGACCATTGCCAAACGCCTGCTCGAGGCAAAGACGACGGTCCCGCATTTCTACCTGACCATCGACTGCGAACTCGACGCGCTGCTTGCGCTTCGGGCGCAGATCAACACGGCTTCGCCAATGATCAAGACCGAAAAGGGCGACGTTCCCGCCTACAAGCTTTCGGTCAATGACATGATCATCAAGGCCATGGCGTTGGCGTTGCGCGACGTTCCCGAAGCGAATGTTTCTTGGACAGACGCGAATATGGTCAAGCACAAGCATTCCGACGTTGGCGTTGCCGTTTCCATACCAGGCGGCCTGATCACCCCGATCATTCGCAAGGCCGAGCAGAAGACGCTCTCGACGATTTCCAACGAAATGAAGGATCTCGCCAAGCGCGCCCGCGACCGCAAGCTGAAGCCCGAAGAATATCAGGGCGGCACCACGGCCGTGTCCAATCTCGGCATGTTCGGCGTCAAGGATTTCGCCGCGATCATCAACCCGCCGCACGCAACCATTCTTGCGGTTGGAGCGGGCGAGGAGCGGGCGGTCGTTCGCAAGGGCGAAATCAAGATCGCGACAATCATGTCGGTGACCTTGTCTACCGACCATCGCGCGGTTGACGGTGCGCTTGGAGCCGAACTTGCACAAGCCTTCAAGCGGCACATCGAAAATCCGATGGGCATGCTGGTCTGAGCAACGCGATGAAAACCGTCCTCTGCTATGGCGATTCGTTGACCTGGGGCTATCGCCCCGACGGCTCGGGTCGACATGCACGCAAGGACCGGTGGCCGGAGGTCTTGCAGGCTGAACTTGGCGAAGCTGTGCACGTGATCAGCGATGGCCTGAACGGGCGAACGACGGCGTTCGACGATCACCTTTCGGGCTTTGAGCGCAACGCTGCCAAGACGCTGACGACGGCGCTTGGCACGCATTCTCCGCTCGATCTGGTCATCATGATGCTCGGCACCAACGACATGAAGCATATACTCTGCGGCGACGCCTACGGCGCCAAGCGGGGGATGCAGCGGCTGATCGAGATCGTTCGCACGGCGCCCTATCAGTTCGACACCAAGGCGCCGGCTGTTCTGATCATGTCGCCGCCGCCATTCGGCGCCAACGAATGGAGTGAATTCAGGCTGATCTTCGAGGGCGGTGCTGAACAGTCGCACCTGCTTGCAGAATTCTACCGTGACGCGGCGGAGCTTGCCCGTTGCGCGTTCTTCGATGCCGGCTCGGTCGCCGCAACGTCAAGCATTGATGGCATTCATCTTGATGCCGAAAACACCAGGGCGATCGGAAAAGCCGTCGCTCCCATCGTTCGAGACATATTCGATCTCTAATCCAGGAGGACCAAGGTCTTGGCCAATAATTACGACGTGATCATCATTGGTTCTGGCCCCGGCGGCTATGTCACCGCGATCCGCTCCGCGCAGCTCGGATTCAAAACCGCCATCGTCGAGCGCGAGCATCTTGGCGGCATCTGCCTCAATTGGGGATGCATACCGACGAAGGCTCTGCTGCGCTCGGCGGAGATCTTCCATTACGGCCAACATCCCAAGGATTACGGCCTGACGATCGAAGGCAAGATCTCGGCCGACATCAAGGCCGTCGTTCAGCGTTCGCGCGGCGTCTCTGCGCGTCTTAACGGCGGCGTCGGCTTCCTGATGAAGAAGAACAAGGTGGACGTGATCTGGGGCGAAGCGAAGCTCACAAAGCCCGGCGAAATCGTGGTCTCCAAGTCTTCGAAGAAGCCCATGGAGCCGCAAAATCCGGTGCCCAAGAATACGCTTGGCGAAGGTACTTATTCGGCTAAGCACATCATAATTGCCACCGGCGCACGCCCGCGTGCATTGCCCGGCATCGAGCCGGACGGCAAGCTGATCTGGACCTATTTTGAAGCTATGGTCCCGCCGGAAATGCCGAAATCCCTGGTCGTTATGGGATCTGGAGCCATCGGCATCGAGTTCGCCTCGTTCTACCGGACCATGGGAGCGGATGTGACTGTGGTCGAGCTTCTGCCGACAGTCATGCCTGTCGAGGATGCCGAAATCTCCGCCTTCGCCCGCAAGCAGTTCGAAAAGCAGGGCATGAAGATCATCACCGATGCCAAGGTGACCAAGGTCGAAAAGGCAGCCAATTCCATCACCGCCCATGTCGAAACCAAGGACGGCAAGGTCGAGAAGATCACGGCAGAACGGCTGATTTCCGCCGTTGGTGTCCAGGGTAACATCGAGAATCTCGGCCTGGAGGCGCTTGGCATCAAGACGGATCGCGGCTGCATCGTATCCGACGGCTACGGCAAGACCAATGTACCCGGCGTTTATGCGATCGGCGACGTCGCCGGCCCGCCCATGCTCGCGCACAAGGCCGAGCACGAGGGCGTTATCTGCGTCGAGAAGATCGCCAATGTTCCGGGCGTCCATGCGCTCGAGAAGGACAAGATCCCGGGCTGCACTTACTGCCAGCCGCAAGTGGCGTCGGTGGGGCTGACGGAAGCGAAAGCCAAGGAAGGCGGGCGCGAAATCCGCGTCGGGCGGTTCCAGTTCGCTGCGAACGGCAAGGCGATCGCGCTCGGCGAAGACCAGGGATTGGTAAAGACGATCTTTGACAAGAAGACCGGCCAGCTGATCGGCGCCCACATGGTCGGCGCGGAGGTGACGGAACTCATTCAGGGCTTCGTCATCGCCATGAACCTCGAGACTACGGAAGAAGAGCTGATGCACACCATATTCCCGCATCCGACTCTGTCCGAGATGATGAAGGAAAGTGTACTCGACGCCTATGGTCGTGTGCTGAACGCCTAAAGGAACGATGAGCGATTGAACATCATCGACAGCAGGCCCTGGACCAGTCTTGCATGGGCGGTCCTCAAATGGTCGACCATTATCGGCCTGCTGGTCGGCTTCGTGCCGTCTGCCTTGAGTCTTTTGTCGGGTAACACCATATCGGTGAGTGGGACGGCAATCGGCGGGTGGACTGGGGTCTGGGTTATCACGCTTGCGTGCGGCTTGGGCGGGTTTCTTTTCGGTGCTATATGGGCTCTGGTGCTGCGCGCCGTTGCCATCGCATCCGGGCGCTAGCGGGAGAAGAATATGGATCAGCCAGTCGGTATCATGGGCATGCCCGGTGTGGGTTTCTTTGGAATGCTGGTCATCGGCTTCATTGCCGGTTATATCGCCGAAAAGGCGATGAACCGCGATCACGGATTGCTCACCAACATTCTCGTCGGTATTGCCGGTTCTTTCGTCGGCGGCACGCTGGCCAGCCTTCTGAATTTCCAGTTCTACGGATTTCTGGGAAATCTGATCGTCGCCACCGTCGGGGCAATTCTCATTCTGTGGATTTTTGGCAAGGCCAGGACCGCGAACTAGGAAGACATAATGGTAACGGTACTCGACACGATCGACCAGAAGCGGCGCCTTCGCCACCCGGAGAAAGCGCATCGCCCGGATTCGGAGGTCCTGAAAAAACCCGACTGGATCAGGGTCAAGGCGCCCGTGTCGAAGGGATATTCGGAGACGCGCGATATTGTTCGCTCGCACAACCTGGTTACGGTTTGCGAAGAAGCCGGCTGCCCGAACATCGGCGAATGCTGGGACAAGAAACACGCGACGTTCATGATCATGGGCGAAATCTGCACCCGCGCCTGCGCGTTCTGCAATGTCGCCACGGGCCTGCCGACCGCTCTCGATGTGCACGAACCGGAGAATGTGGGCAAGGCAGTCAAGAAGATGGGCCTTTCTCACGTCGTCATCACGTCGGTGGATCGTGACGATCTGCCGGACGGCGGCGCCCAGCATTTTGCCGACGTGATCCATGCGATCCGCCGCATTTCGCCCGGAACGACAATCGAAATCCTCACGCCCGATTTCCTGCGCAAGGAGGGAGCGCTCGAGATCGTTGTCGCTGCCCGTCCCGATGTCTTCAACCACAACCTCGAAACCGTGCCGTCCAATTATCTGAAGGTTCGGCCGGGTGCGCGTTATTTCCATTCCATCCGACTGTTGCAGCGGGTCAAGGAACTTGACCCGACCATCTTCACCAAGTCGGGCATCATGGTCGGGCTTGGCGAGGAGCGTAACGAGGTCCTGCAGCTTATGGACGACCTGCGTAGCGCCGACGTCGATTTCATGACGATCGGCCAGTATCTCCAGCCGACGCGCAAGCACCATCCAGTGCTGAATTATGTGACGCCGGACGAATTCAAGTCCTATGCGACGATCGCCAAGACCAAAGGTTTTCTCGTTGTTGCGTCGAGCCCATTGACCCGCTCGTCGCACCACGCCGGCGAAGATTTTGCACGATTGAGGGCTGCACGCGAGGCGATGCACGCAAATCGCAGCTGATGCCGAAATTCGAGACGAGCCGTCCTGTCGTCCACCGCGCCGAGGAGATGTTCGATCTCGTCGCGGACGTGGAGACGTATCCGCAGTTTCTGCCCATGTGCGAGAGCCTCAAGGTGCGTTCACGTAAGGAAAGCCACGGCAAGACCCTGCTCATTGCCGATATGACGGTGGGTTACAAGCTCATCCGTGAGACCTTCACCAGCCAGGTTCTCCTCAAACCGCAGGAAAAGGTGATCCTCACCAAATATATTGACGGACCGTTCCGCTATCTCGACAACCGCTGGCAGTTCATTCCGGCGGAAAACCCGGAACATTCCGTCGTCAAATTCTACATCGATTATGAATTCAAGAGCCGCACGCTCGGTTTCGTCATGGGATCCATGTTCGATATCGCCTTCCGAAAATTCACGGAAGCATTTGAAAAGCGTGCCGATGCGATCTATGGCAGGAATGTATAGTCGCCTGAGTGCATGAAGGTAATCTGCTATGCAGCACGAAGATCCGGAATATCAAGTTCAAATCGGCACGCCCTCGGTAGAGGATTATCGCAGGCTGCGCGACATTGCCGGCCTGAGCTCGAAGAGCCAGGAGGCGGCGGAGCGCGGCCTTCCGAACACCGTTTATGCGGCAACCGTTCAATATCAGTCGAACGCGGTCGCCATGGGTCGAATAATCGGCGATGGCGGATGTTTCTTTCAGGTGGTGGACATTGCCGTCGATCCCGCGCATCAGGGCAAGGGCCTTGGCAAGATCATTGTTTCGCGGCTTGTTGATTACCTGCAGGCGGAAGCCCCGGACGGTGCCTATGTCAGCCTTATCGCCGATGGTCCCGCAAAATATCTTTACGCTAAGTTCGGGTTCAGGCCGGTAATGCCCGAGTCGATCGGCATGGCCATCGAGATCAGGCGCCCGTCCGAATACGAAATGTAGAGCGTCTCTTGCCAGGCAAAAAACGCTCAGTCGCATAGAGCCTTAATGACCATGTCCAGCGCGGTGTTCACGGCTGCGAGCCGGATCGAAGCGCGCCCGCCATCGGCAAAAACGTGCCGCTCCGCTATTGGCGGCTTTCCCTTGAGTGCAAGGCCGAACCAGACCAGCCCGACCGGCTTTTCCGCTGATCCTCCACCCGGACCCGCGACTCCCGTTACGGCAACCGCGATGCCGGCGCTGGAATGGGCGAGAGCGCCTTCCGCCATGGCGAGCGCCACTTCTTGCGACACTGCGCCGTGCGCCGCGATTACACCTGCAGGCACGCCGACCATGTCCTGCTTGGCCTCGTTCGAATAAGTCACGAAACCGCGGTCGACAACGTCCGAAGAGCCGGCAATGTCGGTCAGCGCGGCCGCGATCATGCCGCCCGTGCAGGATTCTGCCGTGGCTAGCAGAATGCCCTTGCGGCGGCAGGCTTCGAGCACTGCAATTGCCTTTGCCTCGGCAATCAGTCCGCTCATTCCGGCAATCCTCCTGGATAGATCACAGAAGCCGTTGCTATGGCGGCGATACCCTCCTGCCTGCCAATAAAGCCAAGTTTTTCGTTGGTCGTCGCTTTGATCGAAATGCGATCCGGCGAAATGCCGAGCATAGTCGAGAGTGCCGCCGTCATCGCCTCGCGATGAGGGCCCACTTTCGGTGCCTCGCAGATGAGGGTGATATCGGCATTGGCGATCCTGCCGCCTGCTTCCCTGACGATCTTGACGGCATGTTCGACGAAGATGTGCGAGGCCGCGCCCTTCCATTGAGGATCCGACGGCGGAAAGTGCGTTCCAATGTCGCCGGCGCCACGTGTGGCCAGCAGAGCGTCGGTCAGCGCGTGCAGGGCGACGTCGGCATCTGAATGACCTGAAAGCTTGCGGTCATGGGCGATAAATACGCCTGCAAGCATGACGCCGTTTCCCGGCTCGAATGCGTGCACGTCGTAACCGTTGCCGGTGCGTACATCCGGAAAAGCGGAATGCTGCTTGGTCAAGCGTTCGTCAGCCATTTCGATATCCTTCGCCCAGGTCAACTTTGTGTTGTCGGCCGATCCTTCCACGATCCGGACGGGCAGGCCATGCCATTCGGCAATTGCGGAATCATCGGTAAAATCCGACCGTCCGACGGCAAAGGCGGCGTCGTGGGCGGCGAGGATCGGAAGAAACGGGAAGGCCTGCGGGGTCTGCGCGGCGTAAAGACCGGCGCGCGGCACGGTGGCACTGACCATCGCATCATTGCCCGCAGCCTTGAGTGTGTCCGAAACGGCAAGCACCGGCAGAACGCCGATATGCGGTGTCAGATTGAAGACAACCCGTTCCAGCAGATCAGCCGAAATGAACGGACGAACGCCGTCGTGAATGAGGACATGATCCGGGGAAATGTCCTTGAGAGCCAAAAGTCCAAGGCGTGTCGACTCCTGGCGCGTCGGGCCGCCGGTGACGGCAACGACATGGCCGGCCCGATCGCCGAGCGCCTGCGTGAACAGCGTGTCGTCTTCCTTGTGGATGACGACAATGACGTCATCGATCAGCGGGCATTCGAGAAACGCACGCAATGTATGCGCAAGAACGGCCTCGCCGCCGATCTTGCGATACTGCTTCGGTCCTTCAACGCTTTGGCCGGCACGTTCTCCGCGCCCGGCCGCGACGATGACGGCTGCGACCCGCGCCTGCTTGTTTTCAGTCTTTCCCGCCACATGTCTCTCCGTAATGGCAACTCCGTTACCCTTTGCAACGGCGAAAGGCCAGAGAATTGAATCGCCACAATGTCAAAATAGGAGCAACAAACGCCGCACTTTGCCTTGCGAAGAGGCACGATCCTGTCTAAAGCATAGGCTATTATGAAACTGCATACGAAACAGGCAAAATCGCGGGTTGAATTGGCGGACGCACTGCACGTTGGCGGGGTCGTTCTGCGCAATCGCGTGTTCCTTGCGCCGATGTCCGGTGTGTCGGATCTGCCCTTTCGCCAGCTCGCCTGGCAGGCGGGGGCCGGCATGGTCGTTTCCGAAATGGTCGCAAGCGCCGAGCTCTGCACCCGCGAGCGCGGCAATTTGCTGCGTCTAAAGGGCGACGGGCTCGGGACTCATGTCGTGCAGATCGCCGGACGTGAGCCAAGGTGGATGGCCGAGGCCGCGCGGATCGCTGAAAGCGAGGGTGCGCATATCGTTGACATCAATATGGGCTGTCCGGCAAGAAAGGTAACAGGCGGTCTTTCAGGATCCGCGCTGATGCGCGATCTCGACCACGCCATGACATTGATCGAGGCGACGATCGGCGCCGTCCGCGTTCCTGTGACGCTGAAAATGCGCCTTGGCTGGGACGATGCAACGATCAACGCGCCGGAACTCGCGGCAAGGGCCGAGCAGGCCGGCGTCAAGATGGTGACCGTCCATGGACGGACGCGTTGCCAATTCTATGAGGGCAGGGCGGATTGGCATGCCATTCGCGCGGTCAAGGAAGCTGTATCGATACCGCTTGTGGCCAATGGCGATGTCCTGAATCGTGACGATGCGGAGGCGATTCTCGCAGCATCCGGAGCCGATGCCGTGATGGTAGGGCGCGGATCCTACGGTCACCCATGGCTTCCAGGCAGTATCGTCAATGGAAAGGGTGCGGAGAGCGAGATCATCGCCGACTATGCGGTTGCGCATTATGAGGCGATGCTCGCCCATTACGGCGAGACCACCGGCAGCCGGCATGCGCGCAAGCATCTTGGCTGGTATCTCGACCGTCATGGCTTTGACATCACCGCGAATGAACGCGGTGCGATCATGACGGAAACCAATCCCGGTCACGTTTCGCGCCTTTTATATGCTGCGCTTTCGCGCGGTGGCTCCACAGACATGAAGAAAGTTGCCTGATGACCCCAGCAGACAAGTCGGTGCTCGAAGACAAGCTGGCCGGCATCGTTCTCAATTCGATCCGCCATCCGGTGATCATGCTCGATGAAGCCGGGTACATTTCCTATGCCAATGCCGACGCCGAGGCTTTCTTTCGTTCCAGTGCAAGCATTCTCAGCCGCAATACACTGGACATGCTGTTGCCCTTCGGCAGCCCGCTTCTCGCGCTGGTCAAGCAGGTCCGCGAAAACCCGTCGCCGGTCAATGAATACCGCGTTGACGTTTCATCGCCGCGCCTCGGACAGGAACGCATTGTCGATCTCTACGTGACTCCGGTCAGTGAAGCTCCTGGATCGATCGTGATCCTGTTCAAGGAACGCTCCATGGCGGAGAAGCTCGACCGGCAGATGACCCATCGCGGCGCAGCGCGATCCGTCACAGGGCTCGCATCGATGCTGGCGCATGAAATCAAGAACCCGTTGTCCGGTATTCGCGGTGCGGCTCAGTTGCTGGAAACGGGGCTGAACGATGATGACCGCGCGCTGACGCGCCTCATTACCGATGAAACCGACCGGATTGTCTCGCTCGTCGACCGGATGGAAGTGTTCTCCGATGAGCGGCCCATTGAGCGCGAGGCCGTCAATATTCACGTTGTCCTCGATCACGTGAAGGCGATTGCGAAAAACGGGTTCGCCAGCCACATCAAGTTCCACGAGGACTATGATCCCTCGCTGCCTTATGTCTTTGCCAATCGGGACCAGCTCGTTCAGATTTTCCTCAACCTCGTCAAGAATGCCGCGGAGTCGATCGGCCCCAACGAGCCGGGCGAGATCACTCTCTCGACCGCGTTCCGTCCCGGCATTCGTCTTTCGGTCCCGGGCATGCGCAACCGCGTCTCGCTGCCACTCGAATTCACGGTGCAGGACACAGGCCCCGGCGTTTCGCCCGATATCATGCCGCATCTCTTTGACCCGTTCGTGACGACCAAGCCCAATGGCTCCGGCCTTGGCCTGGCGCTTGTGGCCAAGATCGTCGGCGACCATGGCGGCGTTATCGAATGCGATTCGGTCCCGCGCAAGACGACGTTTCGCATTCTTATGCCTGCATGGGACAGCGGCTCTGCCGACGGAACGCATGCAGATGAAAATCCTTATTCCAATAAAGCAGGATCCTGATCATGAGTTTGGGCAGCATTCTCGTTGCAGATGACGACGCGGCGATCAGGACGGTCCTCAATCAGGCGCTTTCGCGGGCCGGTTACGATGTTCGCATCACCTCCAACGCGGCGACGCTATGGCGCTGGATATCGGCTGGCGATGGCGACCTCGTCATCACCGATGTGGTGATGCCGGACGAAAACGCCTTCGATCTCCTGCCGCGCATCAAGAAATCGCGCCCCGATCTTCCCGTCATTGTCATGAGCGCACAAAACACGTTCATGACAGCCATCCGGGCCTCGGAGGCGGGCGCTTACGAATATCTGCCGAAGCCGTTCGATCTCACCGAACTCGTCAGCATTGTCGGCCGCGCGCTTGCTGAACCGAAAAAGAAGCCCGAAAAATGGCATGGCGAAGAGCAGCCCGATACGATGCCGCTCGTCGGTCGCTCACCCGCAATGCAGGATATCTACCGTGTCCTCGCCCGCATGATGCAGACCGACCTGACGGTCATGATCTCGGGCGAGTCCGGTACGGGCAAGGAACTCGTCGCGCGCGCTTTGCATGAGTATGGCCGGCGCCGCAAGGGGCCCTTCGTTGCGATCAACATGGCAGCTATTCCGCGCGACCTGATTGAATCCGAACTGTTCGGTCATGAGCGCGGCGCCTTTACCGGCGCACAGAACCGGTCAAGCGGTCGCTTCGAACAGGCCGATGGCGGCACGCTGTTCCTCGATGAGATCGGCGACATGCCCATGGAGGCGCAGACCCGGCTCTTGCGTGTTCTGCAACAGGGCGAATACATGACGGTGGGCGGCCGCACGCCGATCAAGACCGATGTGCGCATCGTTGCTGCAACCAACAAGGATCTCAGGACCCTGATCAATCAGGGACTATTCCGGGAAGATCTCTACTATCGGCTCAACGTCGTGCCGCTGCGCCTGCCGCCACTGCGCGAGCGTGGGGAGGACATTCCCGATCTCGTCCGCCACTTCTTCAAGCTGGCGGCGAAGGACGGTCTGCCCGAAAAGCGGATCACCGCCGACGGTCTAGACCTGATGCGTCGCTATCCCTGGGCCGGAAACGTACGCGAACTCGAAAACCTCGTGCGCCGTCTCGCCGCTCTCTATCCGCAGGACGAAATTAATGCGGACGTGATCGAATCCGAGCTGAAGGCCGACCTTCGGCCGGCAGAATCGGCTCCAACGGCGATTGCGAATGAAGAATTGACCATCAGCCAGGCGGTCGAACTGAACATGCAGCGCTATTTCATGTCCTACGGCGACAAGCTTCCGCCTGCCGGCCTCTACCAGCGCGTGCTGGAGGAAATGGAATATCCGCTGATCCTTTCCTGCCTCACGGCGACGCATGGCAACCAGATCAAGGCGGCGGAACTGCTGGGTCTCAATCGCAACACGCTGCGCAAGAAAATTCGCGAACTCGGCGTCAATATCTACAAGAGCAGCAAGAGCGACCGCTGAGAACAGAAAAACCCGGAAAGCTAAAATTGTAGAGAGTGGAATAGACCGTTCTTAACAGGACTGTGCGCATAGTAACCATCGAAAATCCCGTAATCATTGCTGCTTCAAGAAGGCAGCGGGCGGAATATGGAGGTCTATCGTGTTCAGCTTTGCGGAACGTTTGATTCTGTTCAATCAGTACGAAATCCTGAAGAAACTCGACCCTGACAAGTCGAGCCTTTACGGCCGGCACCAGGAAGTTGTCGAACGCGGTTTCGAGGATCTTTACCAGGAACTTGGCATAACCGAGGAAACTGTCAGTGCCGCAGCTGCGCAGGAGATGAACGATATACTCGGGCTTTTCCGCGCAATCCGCGGGTCGAGCGTCGCAGCCGGCAACACCAATCCGGACAAGAGCAAGTTTGTCGGATTTGGCGCCGCTCAGCCGCACGAACAGTTTGCCTATGCGGACTTCCTTGCCAAGATTCTCAATTTCCCGCAGGAAATCTCGCGAAGCGCCGACAATCAGCCTGAGGCGCAACTCGACCAGTACCGGAAGATGCTAAGGCGCTGGGACGAAATCGGCAGAAAGCGAGAGCTAACCGCCGACCAGATCGAGCATCTCGTCGCCTGATGTTCAGGTTCAGCTCAACGCGCCGATATAGTTGAGCTTACCGACCTGAAGGCCGTTGTGGCGCAGGATGTCATAGGCGGTCGTCACGTGAAAATAGAAGTTCGGCAGCGCGAACTTCTGCACATACTCCTCGCCGCTCAAGGTCACCTTGAGCTGGCCGGCACTGAGAGCCACGTCCTTGGTCTCCGCGCCATCGAGCGCACCGGCATCCACGCTTTCAAGGAAAGCCACGGTCTTGGCAATACGCTCGCGCAGGTCTGCAAGGCTCGCCTCTTCATCGGCGAATTTCGGAATTTCAAGTGTCGTCAACCGGCCGATCGTCGCCTTGGCCGTGTCGCTTGCCCGCTGGATCTGTCCGGCAAGTGACAGCATGTCCGGGGCGAGCCGCGCATTGACGAGCACGGTGGGGTTGATCTTCTTCTCCTCGGCGTATGCTTCGGCTTTTTCGATCAGACTGGCGAGAACCGCGAAACCGCGTAGATAGGCCGGGACCGATATCGTGTACATATTAAGTGCCATAGGGCGCTCCTTGAGGCATTGGCAGACGTGGCGACATTGCTTGCTGCCAAACGCAAATACGCCGATGGGTTTCGATTTCAAGAGCACTCTACTGCAATGCTCTAAAACGTCCGCATATAGTTATCGTGGCGAACCTTGGTGTCGCTGGTCGCGTGGACGATACGGTTCCGGCCCTGGTTCTTGGCTGCATAAAGGCATGTATCGGCCGCGATGAGGGCCGTCTCCAGCGATTGACCAGGCTCGTGGATGGCGATGCCAACACTGACCGTTACCTCCAGATCCTTGATCTGCAGTAGCTGAGATATGTTGCGGACGCCGGTCAATATTTTCTGTGACAGCCAGTCCGCGCGACCAAAATCCGCGTCCTTCAGGAATACCGCGAACTCCTCGCCGCCGAAGCGGGCTGCAAAATCACCCTTGCTGATGACCGTCTGCATCAAATGCCCGATTTCGCGCAGGACCCGGTCGCCGACCGCGTGTCCATGGCGATCGTTGATCGTTTTGAAGTAGTCGGCATCGATGTAGAGCAGGGCGCCTGCACTCAGGTTCTGGGCGGAGCCTTCGATCAGACGCTCGACTTGCAGGTAGAATTCGTTGCGGTTCGCAAGACCGGTAAGGTCATCCATGCGGGCAGCAAGATCGCGTTCGATCGCTATCTGCTTCAACCGAAAATTCAGGCCGATGAGAAACGCTCCAAGCGGAACGCTGACAATCACGACAATGAACGTGGTGACGAGAAGCACCGTCGAAAGGCGGTCGAGCCCGATCGCGAGGAAAAAGACTGCGGCAAGAAGGTCGGCCGATATAACGGCCATACCAACCATAATCGCGATCTGCTTGATCGGAGAATAGTCGCCAAATTTGGTCATCCAGAGATCGTAGGTAGTCATAGCAATTCGCCGCACGCTTAGGACCAAAGGACAGTACAGCGCAAAGCTATGAAAAATATTCTTTGCTAATGCTGCAAATTTTAATTGCCCTGGCATTTCCTCGAAACGTGGGGCGAGGGCCCCACGCGCCACATCTCGTTCAAGGCGAAGATCAAAGCTCCATAAATGATTCGAAGCCGCCGTAGATCATGCGCTTGCCGTCGAAAGGCATGTTGTCCATGTCGCCCTTGAGGCGCGGGTCCTCCATGACCTTGGCATTGATCTCATCCCGCTTTTCGCGGGATTCATAGGTAATCCAAGAAAATACGACCGTTTCATCATCTTTGGCCTGAACGGCACGCGGGAAGGAGGTAAGTTCCCCGTAAGGGACATCGTCGGCCAAGCATTCAACATAGGAAAGCGCGCCATATTCCATCCAGACATCGCCCGCTTTACGGGCCAGTTCCTTGTATTCTTCGATTCTGTCCTTAGGCACTGCGACCAGGAAACCGTCAACATAAGGCATGTCTTCCTCCGGTGAGTTTGAACATTGCTAGCGATACAAGACTACACGTTGAGTTGGCGTTTGCGAAACACGCATGGAAATTTTTCAAATCGGACACGCCGAGGCCTGCCTGCGCAATTCGTGTTTTGGATTGACAAGCCTATATGAAAAAAGGTCCATGACGGTGGAAACCGAAGCAGTGAGAAGCTTCGATTTCCGAGAAGAACAGAATGCCCCAACGCGAGTGAAAACCATGTCCGCCATCAATCTCGCCATCGTAGGCGTTGGCAAGATCGTCAACGACCAACATCTTCCATCAATCGCCAGGAATCCCGATTTCAAGCTCGTTGCCACGGCAAGCCGCAACGGCACCGTTGAGGGTATCGACGCCTATAAGACGATCGACGCCATGCTCGACGCGGTGCCGACGATCGACGCCGTATCGCTGTGCATGCCACCGCAATTTCGCTACGAGGCTGCGCACAAGGCACTCGCGGCAGGAAAGCATGTGTTCCTTGAAAAGCCGCCTGGCGCCACTCTCTCGGAAGTTGCAGACCTTGAAGCCACGGCTGCGGCGAAGCGCCTGTCTTTATTTGCAAGCTGGCATTCGCGCTATGCTCCGGCCGTAGAAGCGGCCAAGGCATTTCTTGCTGCAACCAGGATCACCAGCGTTCAGGTAAACTGGAAAGAGGACGTGCGCCATTGGCACCCCAACCAGGCATGGATCTGGCAGGCGGGCGGACTTGGCGTTTTCGACCCCGGAATCAATGCGCTGTCGATCGTGACCCATATTCTCCCACGCGCGGCATTTCTGACCAGCTCTACGCTTGAATTTCCTGAGAATTGCGACGCACCCATCGCTGCCGACCTGCAGTTCAAGGACGCGGACAATCTGCCGATCCACGCGGTTTTCGACTGGCGGCAGACCGGAAAGCAGACGTGGGACATCGTCGCCGAGACCGAGGCTGGCACAATGGTGCTCTCGGAAGGCGGCGCGAAGCTTTCCATCAATGGCGAACTCACATTCGCCGAGCCTGAACAGGAATATGCGCAGCTCTACCGCCGCTTTGCCGAAATCATCAAGGCTGGGCAATCGGATGTCGATCTATCGCCGCTGCGGCACGTGGCCGACGCCTTCCTGCTCGGCAAAAGGAAGATTGTTGAGGCTTTTTACGACTGAGTGGCTGGCAACCAACTGCGCCTCTAAAAGCAACCGCCGCAATAGGCCTGCGACATCCAATTCCCGGCGCACATCGATCCGCCGGGAATTTCAAATCAAGCGCTCAAACTGAAGCTGAAACTTTGGCAATCCATTTGCGTACGGAGTCGGGTGTATCGACGGTGAACTGGGCCTTGCTATCCCCCGTTCCCACCTTGACCGAACGTCCGCCGACCTCATTGACATAGCCAAACATCGCCTCATCGGTGATGTCATCGCCAATCGCAATGGGCAGTCGACCCTGAAACGGTGGGTGTGCCATCAGCCGTATGAGTGCTTCGCCCTTGCTCGTGCCGCTCGGGCGAATTTCGACAACCATCTTTCCGTCCTGCCGGACCCAGTTCGGGCCAAGCTCGGTCAGAAGATCGGAAACCCGCTGGTCAACTTCGCCATGCGCCGCTTCCGCCTGCCTGTAATGGACAGCGAGGCTGATCCCCTTATCTTCGATAATGATACCTGGCCACGTCCGCACGAGGTCGTCGAGTTCCCGGCGCGCATCGTCCAGATCGGCATCATTGACGGGAGTCCGCTCTACGGACCCGTCGAGCGTGCTTCTGAGTTCAGCGCCGTGCAATCCTGCCGCTGCAAACCTGCAAGGTGTAAACAGCGCGTCAATTGATGCGATTGAGCGGCCGCTGACCAGCGCCAATGCTCCGCCTAGCCGGGCCGCCAACTGGCTGATTTCATGCGGAAGAGAAGGAGGTACCTCGACACTATCGGGCGTCGCAGCAATGTCGATCAACGTTCCATCGACATCAAGGAAGAGTGCCCACGAGCCGATTTTTGCCGGGAGCACCTCGCTGACATCGTACATTACCCGTTCCTTCGCTGAAGCATTTCATTCGAATTTTTGGCTGTTCTCACCAAACCGATTAGTTCCCGGATCGTTCCATTGCGAAATATTTCGGGAACCAATCGTGGGTCGAGAAGTTAGCCCTACTCTCATGAAACTGGGGTATTGATATGGAACGCCTTGTTGTTGTCTCAAATCGGACAGCCGATCTGGGAGGCAAAACACTGAGCGGGGGGCTTGCAGTCGGAATTGTCGATGCGCTGAAAAGCAGCGGCGGGATGTGGATGGGCTGGAACGGCGATATCGTCGACAAGTCCCGTTCAATGGATGCGCGGGTCGAGACCTATGATAATGTCGCGTCCCTGACCATGCCTCTGACAAAAGAGGAACATAACAACTACTATCTCGGCTTTGCCAACAAGGTACTGTGGCCAACATTCCACTATCGGCTCGACCTCATGGATTACCGAACCGAGTTTGCGCGCTCCTATGCCCGGGTGAACGGCAAGTTTGCCGACATTCTCCATCCCCATCTGCGCGACGACGATCTTGTTTGGGTGCATGACTACCATCTTATTCCTCTGGCTTCCGAACTTCGCGCCAAGGGTTGCAATCATAAGATTGGCTTCTTCTTGCACATTCCCTTTCCCCCCTCGGATATTTTTTCAGCGATCCCACGCCACCAATGGCTGCGTGAATGCCTGCTGCAGTTCGACTTGATCGGGTTTCAGACACAGAACGATGCAGACAATTTCTGCCGCTATCTGAAAGGCAATTCGGACGTCAAGTTCCTTAGCCCCGACAGGATCAGGTGGCACGACCGGACAATCAAGATCGGTCACTTTCCGATCGGCATAGACGTCGATCAGTTTGCTGCCATGGCGCAGGAAACAGACGAGGAGATCCAGCTAGAGCGGAAGCGGCGTAGTCTGCTCAAACGCTTCCAGGTCATTTCGGCCGATCGCCTCGATTATTCCAAAGGACTGCCGCAGCGCATGAAGGCGTTTCGAAAGTTTCTCGATACATCCCCGGAATATCGCGGACATGCCGAATATTTGCAGGTGGCCTCACCCTCTCGCGAGGACGTCACTGCTTATTCCGACATCCGCGGAGAACTCGAACAGCTTTCCGGGGCGGTGAACGGCAAGCACGCCGATATTAATTGGGCTCCAATCCAATATATCAATCAGAGCATATCACGGGAGCGGCTGGCGCTCCTGTTCCGCTGTAGCCTGATCGGGCTTATCACGCCGCTTCGCGACGGCATGAACCTCGTCGCCAAGGAATACATCGCCGCCCAGGACGATGAGGATCCCGGTATCCTCATTCTGTCGCGGTTTGCGGGCGCCGCCGAAGAGCTTGGCGATGCGCTCATCGTCAACCCATATGATGTTAACGAGGTTGCGCAAGCCATCAAGAAGGCGGCGACGATGCCTATGGATGAGCGCAAGGCCCGTCATCGCAACCTCCTCAATCAGATTTCGACCAACAATGCCGATCTTTGGCAGCGCCGCTACGTTGCGGCGCTGCGGTCCGTCGAGCCCAATGTTCAACGCGCGCAACTTTCGTCACACGCGAAGTGGCGCAAAGAGCCCGGCATGGGGACCATGAGCAACAGCCGGCATTGATCTGCGAGAGCTGTCGAGCGAAAGCATGTACACACCCAAATCAGCATATCGGATCCAACTTCGCCACGGGACGACCTTCAGGCACGCTGCGGATGCGGCCGGCTATATGAGCGACCTGGGAGTGGATGCCCTCAGCATGTCCTCGCCATTCCAAAGCGTGCAGGTCGGTGAGCATGGTCTGGCGACCGTCAGCCCTGCGGTTCTGGATGTGGAATTGGGTGCAGAGAGTGGGTTTGCCAAACTGAATTCCCGCCTCGCCGAGGCCGGCTTGGCTCTGATCATCGATCTCAACCCCAGCCGGATGCCGGCGTCGTCCGAAAACTCATGGTGGTTCGATGTCCTCGAATGGGGAAGCAGGGCGACCTATGCCGGCTATTTTGACATAGACTGGGCTGGACCGGTCCTGTTGCCAGTCCTTGAACGGCCGATGGGTGAGGAGATTGAGGCCCGCCTTCTCACAATTTGCTTCAATCGGCGCCTTGCAAGTATCGGCATTGGCTATGGAGGCGTCTTTTACCCCTTCGAACCGTCTTCTTACGCCGCCGTGCTCGATCGCAATGAAACCGCACTGGCGGCCGAGCTGATGGGGGTGGCGGACCAAGCCACCCCCGAAGCAGCCACTAAGTTTCACAGAGAAATCGCCCGTATTCTCAAGGAGGCCGACACAGCCGCGCTTATCGAGCTGGCTGCGCATCTTAACAATGTTGCCGGTGACGCGGGGTGGCGCGATGCGATCTTGGATTTGCAAAATTGGCGGTTGGTGGAAAACGAAGCACCAGCTGCGCGCAACGCAGGCAATTCGAGCCTGACGGTTGGATTGCGCCACGAGCAACCTGATGTGTTCGAAGATTTTCACCGTGAACCGCTTTCATTGCTGCAAAGGACTCAGGTGAGGGGTTTCAGGGTGAACGACATCGATATGTTGGCTGACCCGGAGTTCTATACGAGGCTTTTGCGTCAACGGGCTGGTGAAGATGCGTTCCTTATTGCCGACAAGATAGTTCTCAAGGGCGAAAGCGCCATCTCGGAATGGCAGGTAAATGGTACGGCAGGCTATGAATTTATCGGGACGGTGACAGATCTGTTGATCGACCCGCAAGGCCTGTCGATTTTGCAACGCCATTGGTCGGACCTTGATCCAACAACTGAATTTGCTGGCGACCATAACCACGTCAAAGCAAACATTCTGCACGCGGCCTTTGCCGATGATCTCGCCCAGCTGGTGCAACTTTTGACGGAATTGCAGCCGCCAAGCGAGCCGACGATGCTTAGCCGGGCCGTTGTCGACCTTGCAACGGCGCTCCCGGTCTTTCGCGCATATTCCAAGAATGGAACTATATCACCGTTCTATGCGCGGACGCTGCGTTCCACTGCTGCCCAGGTCTCGAAAAGAGAGGGCCAGACCCCTGAAGAGAACGACGTTTTGAGCTTTGTGCTGGGGGTCATGCAATCGCCGGAAAAAACCGTGAACGCCGCGATCGCCGAGACATTTTCCGGACGCTTTCAGCAGTTGGCGGCAGCGGTGACGGCGAGTTCATTGGAGAAGTCCTACCAATATACGCGGGGGCCCATCGCCCTTGATGAGCTTATCCTGAAATCAAACGTCAAACCCGATCCCGTCGGGTCCTTTCATCACTCCATGCATGAAAAGGCGAGGACCGAGCCTTCTGGCATGCTGGCGACCTCTTACAGCTATGCCACCAAGTTCGGTGAGGATGCACGAATGAGGCTTCTCGCGCTCTCCGAAGCACCTGAACGGTGGGCGTCCGCCGTCGAGTGCTGGCGACAGAGCCAGGCCGGCAACCTCGTCACGATTGAGAATGCCGTTGTCCCGGACGCCAAGGCTGAGTGGCTGCTTTATCAAACGCTTGCCGCCATCTGGCCTGCCTCCTTGCTCGTGCACGACAAGGCTGGTCTCGCCTTGGTTCGCGATGAGCTCGTGGAGTTCATGTCGAGCGCTATTCGCGAATCCGATTGGTTGTCCCTCTGGACGGGCACTGACAAGCCCTACGGCAAGGCTGTAACACACTATATCGACCGTCTTTTCGCCGACGAGGAATTCCTGGGAGATTTTGTCGAAACGGTAAGGCCGTTCTGGCTTGCCGGTGCGCTGAACGCCCTTTCGCAAACCGTCTTGAAACTTACCGTACCGGGTGTTCCGGTCATACGCGTTGGCTCCGAAACCTGGGACATTTCGCCCACCGGTCAATTCGGCTCGCACCCTGTCGACTTCGGTGAACTGAGAAAGGCATTGGCCAACGCCAGCCAGACGCAACTGAATGTCCTGCTCGAAGACTGGCATTCGGGCGCGGTGAAGCTGCGTTTGGTGCAAGCCTATTTGCAGCTGCGCCAGCAACGAGCCGACCTGTTCTTGCGTGGCCAGTATATCCCACTGCATGTAAACGGCGATCTGGCGGACCACGTCGTCGCGTTCTATCGGGAATTTGAAGGGCAATATCTAATCGTTGCGGTTCCGCGACTGTGTTTTGCCATGCTGAAACAGTTCAGCAGTCCATTCCTACCGCTATCGGACTGGGAGCAGACGTCGCTGGCGCTTCCAGCGCAATTACGTGGCGTGACCCTCCGGCACTTGATGACCGGGATTCAGACCAAACTGAGCGCCAACTACTCCTTGGCCGAGGGATTTCGCGAGTTTCCAATTCTGACTTTGGTGTCTGACGACAACATATTTGAGCCTGTGGAAACCTGATTTCAATCCGAAACTTTGCACGATGTCGCGGGAGAGCGTTGCATTTCCGCCACAATGTGTTGCATGACTGCCACGTGGTTGGAATCACATAACAATGCTCTTATCGAATTCGGTCAATCTGTTTCAGACGTCGGGGACTGGAGTTGCACGTAGTGGCAGCAACCAGCGGTTTTACTCGCATGCAGGTATTGCAACCGTCATTTTGGCCCTGCTGACCACCGGTGTTACCTTCCTGATCCTGACCGATATGACGCCGATTCATCCGAACAGCGAGGTCACGCTGCTGCTCACCAGCATCAATGCCGTTTTGATTCTGGCATTGATGATCCTGATCGGCCGTGAAATCTACCGCATTGCCCAGGCGCGCAGCCGCGGAAAGGCTGCCTCCCGACTGCATGTGCGGCTGGTGGTGCTCTTTTCGCTGGTGGCGGCCGTGCCGGCCATGATCGTTGCCATCGTTGCGTCCGTCACGCTCGATCTTGGCCTCGACCGCTGGTTTGAAATGCGAACCACGACGATTGTCAATTCATCCATAAGCCTCGCCAACTCGTATATCCAGGAAAGTGCTCGCAATTTGCAGGGTACGACGCTGGAAATGGTGAACGACCTCGACGGGATGCGTACGCTCTATAACCTCGACCGCACCGGATTTACCCGGCTGATGACGCAGCAGGCGCTTGGGCGCGGCTTGATCGGCGCCGCGCTTATTCGGCCAAACGGCGATATCGCGGTCCGTGCCGATATCAAGACCGAGGTGACTATTCCTGCGGTGGCCAGATCGGTGCTCGACACCGCCGCCGACGGCAAACCCGTTCTCATTCCGCCGGAACAGACCAATCTCCTGAGCGCCGTCATCAAGCTGCGGGAAATTCCGGGCCTTTTCCTTTATGCGGTAAGGCCCGTCGATGCCGATATTTTGAGTTCCAGCCGCCTCATGGAGCAGCGGGCCGAGGATGCACAGAAGAACGACGGCAAGGGCATCACAACGCAGATTCTGTTTGCGCTTCTCTATTTCGGCCTGACGCTGACGCTGCTCCTGTCCGCGATCTGGACGGGTATTGCGGTTGCCGATCGCCTTGTACGGCCGATCCGTTTGCTGATTGGCGCGGCGGATAACGTCGCGACAGGCAATCTCGATGTTTCGGTGCCGGTACGCCGCTCCGATGGCGACGTGGGTTCCTTGTCGCAAACCTTCAATACAATGGTCGAGCAGTTGAATACTCAGCGCAGCGAACTCGTCACGGCCAAGGATCAGATCGACGAACGCCGGCGCTTTTCCGAGGCTGTGCTGTCAGGCGTGACGGCGGGCGTGATCAGCGTCAACGGCGATGGCGTCATCGGCATTGTCAACAGATCCGCCGAGGCGATGTTCGAACTCGACGCCGTCGATACGGTTGGGAAGAACCTTACCGCGCTCGTCCCCGAAATCGGCCTTGTCTTCGAGGTTGCGCATGCCACCGGACGCTCGGTTTACAGGGAACAGGTCAGCATGTCGCGGCGCGGCAGTGCCCGCACGTTCAACGTGCAGATTACCCTGGAAGACGCGGAAGCGCTCGAGCACTCCTATGTCGTCACCGTCGATGACATCACCGATCTCGTAGAGGCACAGCGTTCTTCGGCCTGGGCCGATGTCGCCCGGCGCATCGCCCATGAAATCAAGAACCCGCTGACGCCCATTCAGCTATCGGCCGAACGCCTGCGCCGCCGGTTCGGCAAGGTCATCACAGAGGACCGCGAAGTCTTCGATCAATGCACGGAAACGATCATCCGCCAGGTTGGCGATATCGGCCGTATGGTCGATGAATTCTCGTCATTCGCCCGCATGCCGAAGCCGGAGATCAAGACGATGGATCTGCGCGAAGCCTTGCGTGAAGCCTCCTTTCTCGTTGAGGTCAGCCGCAGTGATGTTCGCTTCGAACGTCATTTCGGCGATGAGCCGCTGTCCGGTCAGTTCGACGGGCGGCTGCTTGGGCAGGCCTTCGGAAATGTTATCAAGAACGCTGCCGAATCCATTGATTCTGCAATAAAAGATGGCATAACTGATGGTCATATTCTGATACGTGCCAAACGTCAGGACCAGCAACTGATCGTCGAGATCCTCGACAATGGCAAAGGCCTCCCGCGCGAGCATCGCCAGCGCCTGCTCGAGCCCTATATGACCACTCGGCAGAAGGGGACCGGGCTTGGTCTTGCGATCGTCAAGAAGATTGTCGAGGACCACGGTGGCCAGATCGAACTGCATGACGCGCCGGACGATTTCTACGCCGGGCGAGGCGCCATGATCCGAATGATTTTTCCTACCGCAAAGGCTTCGACCGAGGCCGCAAATAATAAGCAGGTGAATTGAGATGGCATCTGACATCCTTGTCGTCGATGATGAGATCGACATCCGCGAACTAGTTGCAGGGATACTTGGCGACGAGGGCTACGAAACCCGTGTAGCCTCCGACGCCGATAGTGCCTTGACTGCCATCGACGACCGAATTCCGCGTCTGATCTTCCTGGATATCTGGATGCAGGGAAGCCGTCTCGACGGCCTCGCACTGCTCGACGAGATCAAGCAGCGCCACCCAGAGATCCCGGTGGTGATGATTTCAGGGCACGGCAATATCGAAACCGCCGTATCTGCGATCCGTCGCGGCGCCTATGACTTCATCGAGAAACCTTTCAAGGCGGACCGGCTGATCCTCGTCGCCGAGCGGGCGCTCGAAACCTCAAAGCTGCGGCGCGAAGTTTCGGATCTGCGCAAGCGGTCCAGTGAGAGCTTCGAACTGCTCGGCTCGTCGCTGCCGATGAATCATTTGCGCCAGACCATCGAGCGTGTCGCACCGACAAACAGTCGCATCATGATCACGGGTCCATCGGGCGCGGGCAAGGAATTGACGGCACGCGCGATACACGCGCTGTCCATCCGGTCCAAGGGACCATTCGTCAATCTCAATGCTGCGACGATCACCCCGGAGCGAATGGAAATCGAGCTTTTCGGGACGGAATCCGATGGCGGCGAGCGCAAGGTCGGCGCGTTGGAAGAGGCCCACGGCGGCATCCTCTACCTCAACGAAATCGCCGACATGCCGCGCGAAACGCAGAACAAAATCCTGCGCGTCCTTGTCGATCAGCAGTTCGAACGGGTAGGGGGCACGAAGCGGATAAAGGTCGATGTCCGCATCATCTCATCCACCGCCCAAAACCTCGAGGCGATGATTGCCGAGGGGCGTTTCCGCGAAGATCTGTTCCATCGTCTCGCCGTTGTTCCCGTCATCGTGCCGCCGCTTGCAGACAGGCGCGACGATATCCCGGCTCTCGTCGAGTTCTTCATGACCCAGATCGCCGACCAGGCCGGCATCAAGCCCCGCAAGATCGGCCCCGACGCCATGGCGGTGCTGCAGTCGCACTCCTGGCCCGGCAATATTCGCCAGTTGCGCAATAACATCGAGCGCCTGATCATCCTTGCCCGGGGCGACGATCCGGAAGCGGTGATCACTGCGGATCTCTTGCCGGCGGAGATTGGCGATACCTTGCCCAAGGCGCCGACCGAGTCCGATCAGCACATCATGGCGTTGCCGCTGCGCGAAGCGCGGGAACGCTTCGAGAAGGAATACCTCGTCGCCCAGATCAACCGTTTTGGCGGAAACATCTCGCGCACCGCCGAGTTCGTTGGTATGGAACGCTCAGCACTGCACCGGAAGCTGAAATCCCTCGGGGTCTAATCGCAAAATGCGCGTCATCATCTGCGGCGCTGGACAGGTAGGCTACGGCATTGCCGAGAGGCTAGCGGCCGAGGGCAATGACGTATCTGTCATTGATATGTCATCCGATCTCATCGAGATTGTCGGTGACACACTCGACGTTCGCGGGTTCGTTGGGCATGGCGCGCATCCCGACATGCTTGAAAAGGCCGGGGCGGATCAGGCCGACATGATCATCGCGGTAACGCTGTTTGATGAAGTCAACATCGTCGCCTGCGAAGTCGCCCATGCGCTCTTCAACGTCCCCACCAAGATCGCGCGTATCCGCGCTCAATCCTATCTGCAGTCGCACTACCAGGACCTTTTCTCACGCGAATACATGCCGATCGACGTCATCATTTCGCCTGAACTCGAAGTCGGGGAAATGGTCCTGCGCCGTATCGCGCTGCCGGGCGTCACCGACGTCGTCCGCCTCTGCGATGACAAGGTCGCGGTGCTGGCCATCGAATGCCTGGAGGATTGCCCGGTCGTCCATACCCAGCTGGCGCAGTTGACCAGCATGTTTCCCGATCTCAATGCCACGGTGATGGCAGTGGTCCACGATGGCAAGCTGGCGGTAGCGCATTCAAGCGACCAATTGATGCCCGGCGATGTCGCCTATGTCGCGACACCTTCAGCGCAGATTACGCGCACGCTGGCCCTGTTCGGCCATGAGGAGCCTGAAGCGACGCGGATTGTCATCGCGGGCGGCGGCAATATCGGCCTTTACGTGGCCCAGACCATTGAGGAACGCCAGCCACGGACGAAGGTCAAGGTTATCGAATCAAGCCTCCGCCGGGCCAATTCGATCGCAGATGATCTGCATCGCTCCCTCGTCCTCCACGGCAGTGCCCTCGATCAGAAGCTATTGCGCGAGGCCGAAATCGAGGATGCGGATCTGATCGTTGCGCTGACGAATGACGACCAGGTCAACATGCTGGCCAGTGTCATGGCCAAGCGTCTCGGGTGCAAATCCAACCTCGTGCTCATCAACAATCCCGACTATCTCGACATTGCGAAATCGCTTGGGATCGACGCGCAAATCAGCCCGCGCAGCGTCACGATCTCCCGCGTGCTCCAGCATGTACGGCGCGGCCGCATTCGTGCAGTGCACAGCATCGAAAATGGCAAAGCCGAGATCATCGAAGCTGAAGCGCTTGAAACGTCGCCGCTGGTTGGCGCGACGCTTGGCGAACTTGATCTGCCTGACGGACTACGCATCGGCGCGATCTATCGTAACGGTGAACTCATCAAGCCGCAGAGCAGTACCCGGATCAAGCCGCGTGACCGCGTCGTTCTCTTTGCCACGGCAGAGACGGTCAAACAGGTCGAACAGATGTTCCGCGTCAGCCTCGAATTCTTCTGACCCCCAGAAAGGCAGATATCATGAAACTTCAGCTCTTTCGCAATGCCACGCTCAAGCTCGACTATGCCGGCTCGGTCATATTGATCGATCCGGATTTTGGACCAAAGCACAGCAGGCCGTCATTCACCGGGCGCTCTCCAAATCCGATGGTCGAACTGCCGGCATCGACGGACGAGATTTTGGAAGGTGTCGATTTTGTCCTCGTGTCGCATCTTCATGCCGACCATTTCGACAAGGTCGCACAGGACCGCGTACCGAAGCACCTGCCGCTTATTTGCCAGCCGGGTGACGAGGACACGATCAAGTCGTTCGGGTTTCTCGACGTCACACCGCTCTATGATGACCTGACCATCGACGGCATTTACGTGAAACGCCGCGAGGGGAACCACGGATCGGGTCCGGTTCTCGAAAAGATGGGAAAAGTGATGGGCTTTACCATCGAGGGCGAGGGCGAGCCGTCAATCTATTGGGCGGGCGATACGATTCTCTATCCCCCGGTGCGCGAGACCATCGAGACGGCTGAGCCAGATATCATCATCACCCATTCCTGCGGCGCCAAATGGGACGACGTATTCATCGTCATGGATGCTGAACAAACCAGCGACGTGTGCGAAATCGCGGCTCCCCATACCAGGGTCATTGCCGTTCACATGGAAGCGCTCGACCACGCGACGACATCGCGGGAAGAGCTTCGGGCCTATGCGAACAGCCGGTCGGTTGATAAGCATAGACTCATCATCCCCGACGATGGAGAAATCCTCCATCTGACAGCCCCCACTTCGTGAGACCATCCATGCCAAACACATTCGCATTCGTCGGAACGCAAAATCGCAACGGCCAGGGCACCGGGATCAGCGTCTATCGCTTTGACAGCGCGACTGGAGAACTGACCCTCGCCAGCGAATATCTCGCCATCGACAATCCGGGCTATCTCGCCATCGACGAGAAGCGCAAGCGTCTCTACGCCGCCGTCGAGATCCCCGCCTGGAACGAGAACATGGCCGTCGCCTTCGATATCGACCCTGAGACGGGAGCACTTTCCTACATCAACATGCAGCCGACGCTCGGCAACACGACGTGCCATCTTGGCTTTGATCAGCAGGGGGAGACCATCTTTGCCTCCAACTACACCGTGGCCGATCTTGGCGAGCAACCCGGCAATGCGGTCGCGGCCTTCGCCCTACGGGAAGACGGTGGGCTGGAGCCGGCCTTTGCCGCCGCGGCACACGAGGGCAAGCACGCCATCATTGCCACCGACAAGCGCCAGCATGGCCATTGTGCCGTGGCAAGTCCTGACAACCGCTACCTCTTCGTCTGCGATCTCGGCCTCGATCGGATCGTCGCTTACAATCTGCCGAAGCAAGGTGAGGCGATGACACTCGCGTCGGCGCCGTTCGTTCAGTTTCTGGACGGTGCGGGCCCGCGCCATCTGACGTTTCATCCAAACGGCAAGGTTGCATACGTGATCAACGAGCTGAACTGCACCGTCAGCGCTTTGGACTACGATCCAACCGATGGCGAGCTTTCGATCCTTCAGACGCTGCCCAGCCTCCCGGACGATTTTACCGATACGAACACCTGTGCGGAAATTGCGATCAGCAGCGATGGCAAGTTCCTGTACGGATCCAATCGCGGCCACAACAGCATCGTCAGTTATGCCGTTGCACCTTCCGGCGAGTTGTCGCTGATCGGTTGGACGCCGTCGCAGGGTATCGGCCCGCGCAACTTTACGATCGATCCGAGCGGTGCGTTTATGCTTGTCGCCAACCAGAAGGGCGGCGGCATTGCCATCTTCAAGCGCGATGTTGCGACGGGTGCGCTTTCCGATACCGGCAAGCGGGTCGACCTGCCCAATCCGATGCGCATCGTCTTCGGCACGTTCGGTTGAGGTTGCAAGCAGATGTCACGCATTGCCTATGTCAACGGCCAGTATGTCCAGCATTCGGAAGCGGGAATTCATATCGAGGACCGCGGTTATCAGTTCGCTGACGGCGTCTATGAAGTGTGCGAGATTGCGCGCGGCAATATCATGGACATGACCCGCCATCTCGATCGCCTCAATCGTTCGCTCTCGGAACTGCGCATCGCCTGGCCGATGGACCGCAAGGCGCTCATCGTCGTGATCAAGGAGGTGGTAAGGCGCAACCGCGTTTATAACGGGCTCGTCTACCTCCAGGTCACGCGCGGCGTCGCCAGGCGCGATCATGTGTTTCCCGCTGTGGGCACGCCTTCGTCCATCGTCGTCACCGCAAAGCGCACCGATCCGAAAGCCTCGGCGGCGCGAGCGGCCAAGGGAATCAAGGTGATAACCGTGCCCGAAAATCGCTGGGAGCGCGTGGACATCAAGTCGATCGGTCTATTGCCCAACGTGCTTGCGCGCCAACAGGCGAAGGAGGAGGGTGCACAGGAAGCCTGGTTCATCGATCCCGACGGCACCGTCAAGGAGGGCGCGGCGACCAATGCCTGGATTGTGACCAAGGACGGTACGCTCGTGACCCGGCCGGCCGAAAATGGCATCTTACGCGGCATTACCCGCACGACCATCTTTGATGTGGCGAAAAAGCTGGGGCTGAAGATCGAGGAGCGGGGGTTTTCAGTGGACGAAGCCAAGAAAGCCAAGGAGGTTTTCATGACGGCTGCGACCACTGTAATCATGCCAATCGTTGCGATTGACGGCGAATCGGTGGCAAATGGCCATCCTGGAGAGACTACACTTTCCTTACGGGAAGCGTTTTTTGACGTTGCGGAAAGAACGCCAGCCTGTTAACCGGAGAGTGAGGGGACTAACAGACGCACTTTTTCACCTCCCGTAGGAGTCGATTCATTTCCACTCCTGCTGCCGAATGTTGTATGAGACGCTTTGCTGATCGCATAAAAGGACAAGAACAATGGCTGAACGATCGCAGAATCTTCAGGATCTTTTTCTGAATTCAGTCAGAAAACAAAAGATTTCTCTGACAATTTTCCTCATCAATGGTGTAAAACTGACCGGCATTGTCACTTCTTTTGACAACTTCTGCGTGCTTTTACGCCGTGACGGCCATTCGCAGCTCGTCTACAAACATGCGATCTCGACTATAATGCCGAGCCAGCCCGTGCAAATGTTCGAAGTTGAAGAGAGCGACTGAAACCAATTTGACCAAAGAAACCCGGCGTAACGCAAAGAAGTCCAGCCCGATTACCGACAACGGTGAGACGGCCAGGGAACTGACGCGCGCTATCGTGATCGTGCCGATCCTTCCGCAGCGCTTTGCCGATGGCGGCAAGGATGCGGGCAATCGCAGCAGTTTCCAGCATGAGTTCCAGCGCAGCGACGAAGCCCGTCTCGAAGAGGCGGCGGGACTGGCGCGCGCCATCGACCTCGACATCGTCCATTCCGATATCGTCCAGGTTCCCAACCCCCGACCGGCGACCTTGCTTGGAACGGGCAGGGTGGAATCGATCGGCGAGATCGTGGAAGCGTCCCATGCGGAGCTCGTGATCGTCGATCATCCTTTGACGCCCGTACAGCAGCGCAATCTCGAAAAGGCATGGAATGCCAAGGTCCTCGACCGGACCGGGCTCATCCTCGAAATCTTCGGGCGCCGAGCGCAGACGAAGGAAGGCGCGCTGCAGGTCGAACTTGCGCATCTGACCTACCAGAAGGGCCGGCTCGTGCGCAGCTGGACCCACCTTGAACGCCAGCGCGGTGGCGGCGGCTTTCTCGGTGGTCCCGGTGAAACCCAGATCGAGGCCGACAGGCGTGCCTTGCAGGAAAAGATCCTGCGCATCAAGCGTGAACTCGAAACGGTTGTCCGCACGCGCACGTTGCACCGTGCCAAACGCAAGAAGGTGCCGCATCCGGTCGTGGCGCTCGTCGGCTATACCAATGCCGGCAAATCGACCTTGTTCAACCGGCTCACGGGAGCAGGCGTGGTAGCTGAGGACATGCTGTTCGCCACGCTCGACCCGACGCTGCGCCGCATCCGCCTCGAGCACGGCGAGACGATCATCCTTTCCGATACGGTGGGTTTCATCTCGAACCTGCCGACACATCTGGTAGCCGCCTTCCGTGCCACGCTCGAAGAGGTGGTGGAGGCGGACCTTATCCTGCATGTGCGCGATATCTCCGACCCCAACACGGCCGCTCAGGCCGAAGACGTTCATGCGATCATGGAAAGTCTTGGCATTGAACGCGGCGACTCCAAGCGTATCATCGAGGTCTGGAACAAGATCGATCTGCTTGATGAGGCTGGCCGCGAGACGGCATTGCGCCAGAGCGCCGCGGTTTCCGGAAGCGAGCATCCGATCCCGATTTCGGCGATCACAGGCGAGGGCGTGGACGCCCTGCTACATGAGATCGAGGGCCGCATCTCCGGGACACTTTCCCGGGTCAGAGTCACGCTCAAGCATGACCAGTTGCGCTTGATGGACTGGATTTACCAGCATTCCAGCAATGTAAAGCGCAAGGACCTCGACGACGGATCGATCGCGCTGACCATGGACATGACGGTAGCCTCAAACCAGATGCTCGAGGAAAAGCTTGGCCTCAATGCGCGGTAGGGCGCTTACTTTTCGCTCTTCGCCTGCTGCCATAGCGCTTCCATCTCTTCGAGCGTAGCCGCGCCAAGCGATTGATCCTGTTCGGCGAGCTTGCGCTCAATGTAGTGAAAGCGCTTGCGAAACTTCTCGTTCGTCCCGCGCAACGCGCTCTCCGGCTCGAGTTTGAGATGGCGGCCGAGATTGACGATGGCAAAGAGAAGATCGCCGTATTCCTCCTCGGTATCCTTATGCTCGCCGCTGGCGATCGCTTGCTTCAGCTCGCCGATTTCCTCTTCGATCTTGTCAAGGATGGGCGCCGCTTCCGACCAGTCAAAACCGACCTTGGCGGCGCGCTGCTGCAGCTTCAGCGCACGCATCAGCGCGGGGAAGCCGTGCGGAATATCGTCGAGAAAACCCTCCTTTTCGGCAAGGCTAAGATTGAGGGCCGCGCGGCGCTCGCGCCGCTCCGCCTTTTCCTCGGCCTTTATCTTGTCCCACATGCCCTTGGCCATGCCGGCGCCACGCGCCGCTTCCTCGCCGAACACATGCGGATGCCGCCGGATCATCTTGTGCGTGATCGCCTGAACCACGTCGCCGAAATCAAATGCCTGCATTTCCTCGGCCATGCGGGCATGAAAGACAACCTGAAGCAGGAGATCGCCCAGTTCTTCGCGCAGATCGTCGATATCGTCGCGTTCGATAGCATCGATCACCTCGAAGGCTTCTTCGAGTGTATAAGGCGCGATGGATTTGAAATCCTGTTCAAGATCCCATGGGCAGCCGGTGACAGGCGTGCGCAGGGCCTGCATGATATCGAGGAGACGGGAGATATCGCGTGATGGTTTCATGGATAGAGCATAGGCCACGTCAGTGCTGCCGAACATGACGGATTGGATCGCAAGCGAAATTTGTCCACAACATCTGGATAAGGACACCTTGTGGGCCACGTCGCAATGGGAGCGGGGCCGCAACAGGTGATTTCGTAGGTGACGACCACATTCTAAAGCGCTTTTCGCCAAGCGATCCACGCACCCCAAAACAAGCTTGAAAAGAATCCTTCCGGTCGTTCAAAACCCGCATTAGCAAGCAGGCTGAACACCTCATCTTCAGATGCAGGTGGGTCGGCGCCTTGCAGGATCTTGCCAAGCTTTACCTTGACGTCCTCGCTGGTCGCACCATGCATCCGCCAGCGTTCTCCCCACGCAGCAAGCAAGTGCGGTTTCTTGGCATAAACATAGCGGTTGCACGCAAGGATGAGAGGCGCACCCGGCGCGATCCGATTTGCGATATCCTTGAGTATCGCGTTCTTTGCGTCATCACCGGGCAGGTGATGCAGCACCCCGAGCATCATGGCGGCATCAAACGTTGCATCTGTCGAGAGTCCGTCCAATGTGCCCAGATGCAGTTCGGCTCTTTCGCTTAGGCCTTGCTCCTCAAGGCGCTGTGCAGCGCGGGCAAGCATCGGTTCCGAAGGGTCAATGCCAACGAAGCGCCAGGTGGGTTCAATTCTGGAAACTGCGGTTACTTCCTGAGCAGTGCCACCCACGCCAACGATGAGGATGCGACGGTTGCCTCCAGGTCCGAGTGCAGCAGCCAACATGCAAGCGGCAAGTTCATGGCACGCCTCATAGCCAGCCAGGGCTATCCGGCTCTGGGTTTCATATTCGTCCGCTCGCGAGCTATCGAACTTTTTGGCAGATTGGAGTTCACGCTCGTCGCTTTTCATCTTCAGTACTTTTCTCCGGACTTCATATGCCTTGACTTGCGGGGCATTGCATCCTCGTGAAAACGAGGAGGGTTCGGTACGTGTCGCACTTCAAACCTGAACCCACAATCCCAATACAAAAGTCACATAAGATAGATTATGGAACTAACATATAGATATAGTCAGCCGGCAATATCCGTAATTTGGGCCTTTGCAGCCCTTACCAAAGCCTTGGGTTCGCTGGGAAACACAAAATTGGTACCGCCTGCCGCCGCCCAGACAACATCGTACTGCATCAAATGCTCGTCGGCATAAGCCGCAATGTCGATGAGATGGCCGATGGGTGCAACGCCGCCAATAGCAAAGCCGGTTTCCTTGCGCACGTGCTTCGGGTCGGCACGGTGCAATGCTTCGCCCGTCAAACGCGCGGCCTTGCCGAGATCGAGTTGCCGCGGACCGGACACCAGAAACAGATATAGCTTCGCGGTCTCAGCGCCTTGAAAGATCAGCGACTTGACGATCTGGCCGACGGTCACGCCGCATTGCACAGCCGCGTCTTCGGCCGTATGGGTCGAATCCGGCATCTCGCGAATCTCGATATCGAAGCCGGCGGCGTGGGCTGCCTGGCGAACACGTTCGACGCTCTTGCTCATAGGTTGACCTCGAATGTCAGTCCATCGAACGCGGGTTCGACATGATCGGGCGTTTCGCGCATGACCGTCTCGTAGTCGAGCGGCACATGCATGTGGGTCAGGATTGCTCGACGCGGCTTGAGCTTATCAATCCATTCAATTGATTCTTCTAAAGAAAAATGGCTTGGATGCGTCCGGTACTGCAGCGCGTCGATCACCAGTGTATCGAGGCCAGCCAAGGCAGAGGCCGTCGCCGCAGGAAAGGCGCTCACGTCGGAGCAATAGGCAATATCGGCAACGCGAAAGCCGAGCGAAACAATGTCTCCATGGATCTGCGGCAATGGCAGGAAGCGTATCGCTCCGCCCGCACCTTCGATCGCGAAACTCTCGTCATGGATAATCTCGTGCGGTCGCAATATCGGCGGATAGCTCGATCCTTCGGGTGTCTTGAAGCAATATCCGAAGGCGTCATAGAGCCTCTTCAGGGTTGGCGCATCCGCATAGATATCGAAGAGATCGCGGCGATCGATGACAAAGGTGCGCAGGTCGTCAAGCCCGTGAATATGGTCGGCGTGAGGGTGTGTATAGACGACGGCGTCGAGTTTGCCCGAACCGAAATCGATCATCTGCGAGCGGAAATCCGGGCCGGTGTCGATGATAACGGTGGTGACACCGCCATTTTCGGCAATGCGCTCGACCAGAATTGAGGCGCGGCGGCGACGGTTCTTCGGATTGCCCGGATCGCATTTGCCCCAGTCGCCATTGATGCGCGGCACGCCCGGCGAAGAGCCGCAGCCGAGAATCGTGAAGCGCAAGCGGTCAGGCATCGGCGGGCCTTGGCATCTTGGTGAAAAGCCGGAACACGTTTTCAGTCGTCAGGCGGGCGATCTCTTCCTCGCTGACGCCGATTGTCTCAGCAAGGACGGCTGCCGTGTGGCGGACGAAACTCGGCTCGTTGCGCTTGCCGCGATGCGGCACTGGCGCAAGATAGGGAGCGTCGGTCTCAACCAGCAGGCGATCACGCGGGACATTACGGGCTATGTCACGTATCTCGGGCGAATTCTTGAAGGTAAGTATGCCTGAGAAGGAAACATATCCGCCGAGATCGACGCCGACCTTGGCGAGTTCTGCGCCAGAGGAAAAGCAGTGCAGGATGAAAGGGAAGGTCCCCTTCCCCGATTCTTCCTTGAGGATCGAAATCATATTGTCATCGGCGTTGCGCGCGTGGATGACCAGTGGAAGCTGTGTGACGCGCGCCGCTTGAATGTGCGTGCGCAGCCCCTGCGCCTGCGTTTGCGGTGGCGCGTAGTCATAATGGTAGTCGAGCCCCGCTTCGCCGATCGCCACCACCTTAGGATGCTCTGCCAGACGGATCAGCTCGTCGGCTGTTACGTCGACTTCCTCATGCGCGTTGTTCGGATGCGTGCCAACCGAAGCGTAGACACTGTCATAGCGTTCGGCGATGGCAAGGATCGTGTCGAAGCGCCGGACACGCGTGCCGATCGTCACCAGACGCTTGATACCGTGATCAAGCGCCCGCTGGACGATGGCATCCCGTTCTTCCTCGAAATCGGCAAAGTCGAGATGGCAGTGACTGTCGACAAGCATCGTCATTCGCTGTCCGCTCAGGCTTCTTTATCGGCTTCGACGTAGCGCGGAAAGATCGGCTGCGGTGCCGGCAAGTCAGCTCCCGCAACGAGCTCGCCGCCAGTCAGATCGGCGAAGTTGCGCTTGTCGGACGGGATCGCCAGGATGTCGAGCAACTTGGCTGCGGACCCTGGAATAAACGGCAGACAGAGAATGCCGACGCGGCGGATGACTTCGGCTGTCACATAGAGAACTGTTTCCATGCGCGCCGGATCGGTCTTCTTGAGCGCCCATGGCTCCTGCCCGGCGAAGTAGCGGTTTGCCTCGGCCACGACAGCGAAGATTGCGCCAAGCGCGAGATGCAGCGCCTGCGTAGACACTGCCTTTCGCGCCGTGTCGAGGGCTGTCAACGCCTGGTTGAGGATCGCCTGATCCGCATCGTTGAACGCCCCGGGCTGCGGCACCTTGGCGCCGCAATTCTTCGCGATCATCGACAGCGAACGCTGCGCGAGATTGCCGAGATCGTTGGCAAGGTCGGCATTGGTCCGGTTGACGATGGCCTCATGGCTGTAATTGCCGTCCTGCCCGAACGGGATCTCGCGCAGGAGGAAATAGCGCAACTGGTCGAGCCCATAATGTTCGACGAGCGAGATCGGATCGATGACATTGCCGACCGATTTCGACATCTTCTCGCCGCGGTTGAAGACGAAGCCGTGTCCATAGACCCGTTTCGGCAGCTCGATTCCGGCAGAAAGCAGAAACGCCGGCCAGTAGACGGCGTGGAAACGAATGATGTCCTTGCCGATGACGTGAACGTCTGCCGGCCAATAGCGCCAGCGCTCGGCATTCGTGTCGGGGTAGCCGGCCGCAGTAATGTAGTTGGTGAGTGCATCAACCCACACATACATGACGTGCTTTTCGTCGCCAGGAACCGGGATTCCCCAATCGAAGGTGGTGCGCGAGACCGACAGGTCCTTCAATCCCGACTTGACGAAGGAAATCACCTCGTTGCGGCGTTCCTCCGGTCCGATAAAACCAGGATTGTCGGCATAAAGCTGAAGCAGGCGATCCTGATAGGCGGACAGGCGGAAGAAATAACTCTCTTCCTCCAGCCACTCGACAGGCGTTCCCTGCGGGCCATAGCGCACATCGTCCGCACGCACTTCCGTCTCTTCTTCCTGATAATAGGCTTCGTCGCGCACGGAATACCAGCCAGCATAAGAATCCTTGTAGATGTCCCCCGCCTCTACCATCTTCTTCCAGATCGCCTGCGATGAAGCGTAGTGCCGCTCCTCTGTGGTGCGAATAAAGTCATCATAGGAAGCATTGAGAAGCGTTCCCATGTCACGGAAAAGCTTAGCATTTCTGTCAGCGAGTTCGCGCGGGGAAATCCCCTCCTTGCGTGCCGTCTGCAACATTTTGATGCCATGTTCGTCGGTGCCACTGAGGAAGAGAACATCCTTGCCATCGTGGCGATTGAAACGGGCAATCGCGTCCGTCGCAATCAGCTCATAGGCATGGCCGATATGCGGGCTCCCGTTCGGGTAGGAAATGGCAGTGGTTATATAGAATTTTTCGCGGCTCATGCTGACCTGATTTCGTCTTTGTATCGGAAGCTTGGGAGGCTTTGACATAACTCATGTCCGGCGCGATTGCCAGACCACCAAAGCCCTATCTGGCGTCTGCAAGAGCGCGATGCATTCGCTCGAGGAAGATCAGCACAGTCTGCTTGCGGTCGAGATTGTAGGCAGCGGCGTCCCTCGCCTCGTTCTGCATCTCGTTCCAGAGGTTGGACCACCTGCTTGCCCTTGCGGTATCGCCCTGCTCTGCCGCCAGACGTGCCTTGAGCGCGATCCGGTCGAAGAGACCTTCCAGAAAGAGATCGTACTGGATTTCAGCTTCGCGGGCCGATAGCGCCGAGGCCAGCGCATGCGCCTTCGGCACATCGAATACGGCCTTGGCGAGAACGCCTTCCACGGCCTCCGCAATTTCAAGGCCGCCGAACGCCAGAAGCAACGCCGCCTTGCGCACGCTGCCATAGGCTTGCTCAACGAGCGTCTCGACATCGCCGGCTTGCGCGGAATCGAGCTTAATTGCGCTTAGCGCCGATATCAGATCGTTCCGCTCCAGCGGCTCAAACCGTAGCGACTGGCAGCGCGATCGGATCGTCGGCAGCAGACGGCCGGATGAATGCGATATCAGAACGAAGAGTGTTCGCTGCGGCGGCTCTTCCAGCGTCTTCAACAAGGCATTGGCGGCATTGCGGTTCATGTCATCTGCGGGATCGACGATGACAATGCGCCAGGAACCGTCATGCGATGTCCGGTTGAGGAAATGCGTGACCCTTCTGATCTCGTCGATGGTGATGCCGGTCTTGAACTTGCCCGTCTTGGCATCGACCGGCCGCGTGATGTGCAAGAGCGCAAGGTGCGTGCCGCTCGCAATCTGCCGGTAAGGCGCAACCGTGAAATCCGGCTCGGCAAGTGCCGGCGGCGCAGCGTGAGCTTGCGGATTGCTGAGCATGTGCCCGGCGAGATGGAAGGCAAGCGTTGCCTTGCCGACCCCCTGCGGTCCCTCCAGGAGAAGAGCATGGTGCATATGGCCGGATTGATAGGCCTGCGCCAGAAACGATCTAATCACCTCGTGTCCGAACAGGGCAGAATTGGCAGAGGGTGACGGGACACCGTCTATTGTGTCATGGGTAGCCGGAACGTCGAGGATCGCGTCGGTCATCGTGCCACCTCGGCAGTCCGGACAGCTTTCATGCCCCGGCTTGCCTTGAGGTCGTCGACAAGCTCGGCGATCTGGCGGGCAATCTCGCCTGCCGGCCGGTCGCCGGCGATCACCTTGCAGCGCTCGGGTTCGGCATCGGCAATTGCGAGATAGGCATCGCGCCGCTTGGCATGCATTTCGACCGTTTCCTTCTCGAAGCGGTCGGCGGTGCCCTCGCCGCGTCGCGCGTTGGCGCGCTGGAGACCGACCTCCGCCGGCAGGTCGAGAATGATCGTAAGATCTGGCACCAGCCCGTTGATTGCCACCTTCTCGATGGCGTGCATGAGATCAGGGTCGAGGTCGCCCGTCACACCCTGATAGACCCGGCTCGAATCGATATAGCGGTCGCAGAGCACCATCCGGCCCGACCGGAGCGCCGGACGCATGACCTGCTCCACATGATCATTGCGGGCCGCAGCGAAAAGCAGCGCTTCCATCGCGGGCCCGAATGGCTCCGCCGCACCGCTCAAGATGACGTGACGCAGTGCCTCGGCGCCGGGTGAGCCGCCGGGCTCGCGCGTCGCCAGTACGTCATCGCCGCCTGCGCGCAGATGTTCGGCCAGCCGCGCAATCTGCGTTGATTTGCCAGCGCCCTCGCCGCCTTCGAATGTAATGAATAGTCCTTGCACGCCGCCGCCGTCTTTCGATGCAGAGTCATTTTAAAGATGGTTCTAGCGCCCGCAAATTAAAAGGTCGAGGCGTGTTCAGAACTTGAGTTGCCTCGTCCAGCCCGTGGTCAGCTCCAGCATCGCATCAATGCTGCGCTTCTTCAGATCGCCGGTCTCCACGGCCTCGGCCGTGAACACGGGCGTTTCCTGGACAAGCTCGTCGCCAATCCAGATGCGCAACACGCCCGCCTCTTCCCCCGCCTTTATGGGCGCCACAAGCGGTCCCTTGTAGACAACATGCGCCTTCAGCCGGTCGCGATTAGCAACAGGAACCAGCAGGCTGATTTTTTCGGTTGCTTTCAGCGGTACGCTGGACTTCGTGCCGCCAAAGACACTCGCTTCCCCGATCGTTTCGCCCGCAGCAAAGATATCGATTTCCTCGAACGCCTGATAGGCCCACTCGAAGATGCGCTTTGCCTCTTCGGCCCGCTCCTTGTCGCTGGCAAGCCCGCTCAAGGCAACGACATAACGCCGGCCGCCGTGCTCCGTGGCGCCGACAATGCCGTATCCCGACTGTTCGGTGTAGCCGGTGCCCATGCCGTCCGCACCAATATCAAGGCGGAGCAGCGGGTTGCGATTGCGCTGGAAGATATTGTTCCAGGTAAAATTGTCCTGCGCATAGGTGTGATAGAATTCGGGATAGCTGCGCTTTATATGGCGGGCAAGCGCGACGAGGTCAGTCAGCGAAACGCGCTGCTTCAGATCCGGCAATCCCGTGGAGTTGACGAAGGTGGAGCTGTTGAGCCCCAGTTCCTTCGCCCGCGCATTCATCATTTCGGCGAATTTTTCCTCCGAGCCGGCAATGCCTTCGGCAAGGATAATGCAGCCATCATTGGCCGACTGAACGATAACGCCCTGTATGAGATCGCCGACGCTGACCGCCGATTTGAGCTTGGCGAACATGGTTGACCCACCCGATGGTGCACCACCCGTGCGCCAGGCGTGTTCGCTGACCGTATACTGCGTCGAAAGGTTGATCCTCCCGGCCTGCAACTCATGGAATACGACTTCCATCGTCATCAGTTTGGCGAGCGCTGCAGGCTCGATGAGAGTCTCCGGCATTTTGGAATAGAGCACCGTACCGGTCTGGTCTTCGACCATCAACGCCTGCTTGGCCTTGGTGTCAAATAGCTGCTCCTGCGCATCGGCAGCGAAGCCTGCGACCATTACCACTGCAATGCCAAGGACAATAGAACGGATGGGCGCTTTCAACGCGACGACAAGGCGTCGGCAATCAGTTCCCGTCATCGCGAACGACAAATGCATCGCCTGCCCCGGCCGCCCAGGCGGCCTTGAGCAACCGGTCGGTATTCTTTCCGGAATCGGCACGGGCAATGAGCTCTATCCTGCGCCCTTCAGGGCTGGCGACTTCGGTCATCTCGACTTTGCCGAACGCCGAAAGGGCCGCGACCATCCGTCCGGCCGCGCTCTTGCTGGCAAACAGGCCGATCTCGACATATTCGCCGGATGATCTGCTGACGACCGCCCCGTTCATGCTCTTCCATGAAGAGGAAATCGCCGACGAGGAGAGAATGCCTGTAGTCGCCTCGATCGGCGCATTGGCGGTTTCAATACGCTCACTGGCATAGGAACTGACGAATGGCGATCCCGCCTTGCCGCCCTTCAGCGAGCCGATAAGGATCGTCGGCTTGTCGTCGATATAGGGCCCAACCAAGGGCAAGACCGGGTCGATATCGATACTGAAGTTCATGGCTGCCGCCATCGGCACAGGCTGCGGCTGGCCCCCGTCGATCCGCGCCGCCTGTTGCTCAAGCGAAAATGCCTGATTGCCAAGGCTGGCCACCTGGATGCCGGCGGGCTGTTGCGGCTGCATGCCGGGTATCGGCATCGGCGCGCGCCGCGTCGGCGTGCCGCCGTTCATGGCGATCATCACTCCGGATGCCGGCTGGCCGTAAGGATCGACGCCAGGCGCGTGATATGAAGCCATGAGGAAGCTGTCATCATTGCCTTCGAGCGGTGCACGGCCAACATATTCGACCTTGACGCTAGCGGTGCCTGTGTCGTGGTAGTCCAGCACCATCGCGGCCTTCTGCGAAAGATCGATGAGGCGGTCGGAATGATAGGGTCCGCGATCATTGACGCGGACGATGACAGAACTGCCATTGGAAAGGTTGGTGACGCGCGCATAGCTGGGCAGCGGCATTGTCGGGTGCGCCGCCGTCAGCCGGGACGTGTCGTAAATTTCGCCATTGGCGGTCAGGCGGCCATGAAACGCAGAGCCGTACCAGGACGCCTTGCCCTGGCGCCGATAGCCTGGCTCTTCCTTGGGATAGTACCACTTGCCGGCAACCTTGTAGGGCTGGCCGACAAGATTGCGGCCGCCGCCGCGCGGAATGTGGCGCAGATCGGTTACGACCCGCGGGCTCGCCTTCACGCCATAGGCGGATTCGGCGAAATATTCCTTGGGGTGCTGCTTGCGTGCGACTGTCACTTTAGGGGAAGCACAGGCGGTCATCAGAGCGCCCACGGCAACAACCCCCACAACTTGAAAAGCTTTGGCTTTTGACAATGTTGACCATCGGCCGCGCGGACCGTCCCCAGGAATGGTAATGTATCGATAGCAGATCAGAACGTTGACGCAAACCCCGACGCCCATCCGGGATGCACCAATATGAAATTGCCACTGATAGGTTGATAGGCCCTTAACAGGCCCTATAGTGCGGCAAGCCTATCAAAAATATGGATATTTCCATGAGTCGCATATCTGCAATCGACTATGCCGCCGCTTCCCCCGAAACACGCGCCGAACACGACCGTGAGCTGCAATTACGCGGGCGGATGACCAACATGAAGCGCATAATGCTGCATTCTCCGGTCGCCCACCGCATTTATGCCGAGTGGTTCACGTTGCGCGATTTGCTGCGGCCGGCCTTGAGCGACCGGGAAATATGGCTCCTGTCGCTGGCGATTTCCGAAGCGAGCCAGGCGCGCGTTCCCGCCACCTTTTTTCGCCGGGCCTTGATCGAGTCCGGACTGGAACTGGAAGCCGTGGTGCCGACGGCCCGCGAAGAAGCGCTGATCGATTTCGGAAGGGCCATTGTCGTAAATTCCAATGCCGTAGCGGACGAATTGTGGAACAAGCTCGCTGCCAGCTATGATGAAGCCACGCTCGTCAACCTCGTCGCCTTTGTGGGGATCATGATTGCGACGACCATTTTCACCAATGTCGTCAATGTGGATCTCGATCCCGAGCTTGCGCGCTACGCCGCAGCCGGCGATAGCGCGGCCTCTTGAAGATCAGTCGCGAAGGGTCGTTACGAATTGCGCGTCGCCACGCAGCGTGTTGGAAACAGTGCAGATTTCCTCGGCTTTTCCGACGATCTGGCGACGCGTGCCGGGGTCGAGATCGCCATCAATCTCTATGTCGATGTTAAACGACGCAACGCGGGATGGCTCCTCATGCGCCTTTTCGCCCGTTACATGGACACGCACTCCCGCAAGCTTTTCCGAGACACCGAGCTTGTTTGCCGCAATCCGCGCGCTGAGCGCGATGCATGCCGAGAGTGACGCGTAAAGCAGATCAAGGGGATTGAACCCCGGCTGCGAGACAGAAGTGACGATGTTGATTTCGCCGCCTGTCTCGGACGTTACAACCGGCAGTTCCTTGCCCTTGAGCACTGCCGTGGCCCCAACGGCCCTGGTGCGGATCTTGAGTTCTGACATCTGCGGCTTCCCACTATGTTACCGTTGCGCTTCCTCTACTTTGAAGGCACGCTGTAGGACAAGTCCACGGCAAAAGATGCGGCGCAACCGTTGACGCGGCAATGCGAAGAGCTATAAAAGCCGCGTCGATGCTTCGAGGCGAATTTTATATAGTTTCGCTCGCTGTGCTGAGGCTGGAAGAGTGGCCGAGTGGTTTAAGGCAACGGTCTTGAAAACCGTCGTGCGGGGAACCGTACCGTGAGTTCGAATCTCACCTCTTCCGCCATAGCATCCGATCTAAGCCATTTATTTAACGATATAATCCACCGATACGCGTGTCGGCTCGCACGGAGCAATGCTGGAGCCGATCGCCTATCCCACTCCGTCGCTCTCAAGCTTTAAGGGTAGCGGCCTCAACCAGATCACCCTCCGCTCAAGCAAAGGTGAAGGCGATCGCATACCATTCCTGATTTTTGAGCTTATTCTCGTATCATCCAAAACTTCAGGAGGCAGCGATGCGACTTTATATTGTTGCGTTCCTCGCATTGGCGTTGAGCGGGTGTGTCACGAGCAATCCACAAGACGGCGGCGGAATACCCCGGCATGCGTCATGGGCAGGACAGAATTGATCGCTACCAAGCGAAGTTCAAACCTCAATACACGCCGTTAACACCTTGCTTGAAAACAAGAAACATCACTGTCCCTTGAACGCGCGGCTGAACTGATCGGCGAGCGGCTTGGCAAGAAATGACAGCGCCGTGCGCTCTTCTGTCGAAACGAAGACCTCGACCGGCATGCCGGGCAGAAGCTTCCCGTCACCGAGCTTTTCCAGTTCATCTGCCGGAACGATGACGTCGGCAAGATAATAGACCTGATCCGAACGAATGTAGGTTACATAATTGCCATCCTGGACCGCTTTCATGCGCGGTGTTTTGTTGCCGCGACTGCACTTAGGCAGGCGCCATCCCCCTCCCGCGACTTGTTTTTCTTGACCAGACCCGGATCTCCGGGACAAACTCACCAAAAACGTCGACACGAGTTTCGATAGTCGGATGATGTGGTGGGGGGAGCGAACTTGGTAGTTCGGAAGGTCCGGTCAATTACAAAAACCTTGGTCAAGAGAGTTTCGGGACTTTTGGCCTTATCGCCAACATGACCTATGACCTCAACCACGAGGGTGGGCGGTTCGGTATCGGCAAGCTCGTACGGTACTGGCAACGCCTTGATCTAAAATCGCAATTCCTCGTCGTAGCCGCGCTCATCCTCTTGGGATCCATGGCGATCCTTGGAGAATGGCTGAGTTCCCAGATTGCGGCCAACCAGTTGCGGAGCCGGGCAGAATCGGGGGCCCTTTACATGGAAGGATTCCTTGCCCGCCATGTCGACGAGGAAAATGGCAGGCCGCTGGTCGTTCCGGAAAAGCAGAAGGAACTCGATGACCTTCTAATCGGCACGGATCTTGCGAAGCGAGTGGAAGGCTTCAGAATCTGGGACAAGGACGGAACTGTTGTCTACACCACAGACAAGTCACTTATGGGAAAACGGCTGCCATCCGAGGACATTGAACGGGCGTTCGCCGGAACCGTCGTCGCTCAACTCGAAGAGCACCATGACGATCAGGGTATCGCCAACGAGCAAACGGCGCGTCCGCTGATCGAAATCTACGCACCTATCTACCGACCCGGCAACCATGATGTGATCGCGGTTGGAGAGCTATACGAGGAAGCGGAGGATTTCATTGCCCAGCGATCGCGCGTCCAGCGAAGCACATGGGCACTGGTCGGGGCGACGACCTTGACGATCATGGCCCTGCTTTACCTGATCGTGCGGCGCGCCAGCGGCATTATCAATACGCAGCGTGAAACCTTGAAATCGCAGTTGGAGAACGCGCAAGCGCTTGCCGATCAGAACCGTGCACTGCGCAGAACCGCCGACAAGGCGCGCATGGATGCATCAAAGTCCAACGAAACTCTGCTCAATCGTATCGGTTCGGATCTGCATGATGGTCCCGTCCAGGTCTTAAGCCTGCTGATCCTGCGCCTCGGGCAAACGTCGGGCGCAGGCAACCAGCGGGATGAGCTCGACCCGTCGCGGCTTGCGAGCCAGGTACTCAGTGAACTGCGCGAGCTCTCGACGGGTCTCGTGCTGCCGGAACTTGAAAACCTGTCCATCGAAGCAGCGCTCAAGCTCGCAGCGCAACGCCACGAATACGCGACAGGGTCAATTGTCGCGGCACATTACGAGAATCTGCCGGAAAAGGTCGCGCATCCGCTGAAAATATGTCTTTACCGGGTCGTGCAGGAGGGGCTCAACAACGCCTATCGCCATGCTGGAGCCCGCGGACAGCGGGTAGAAGTGAGCGCCGATGGCAGCGTCATCACCGTCACTGTTAGCGACAAGGGCCCCAGCCCCGACCAGCCAATTGCTTCAGCCGGGCGACGGCATCCACTCGGACTTCAGGGCATTCGCAACCGGGTGGAGGCATTTGGCGGCACGGTGCGGATCGTGCATGAACCGGGTGCAGGCACCAGCCTTATTGTCGCCGTTCCCCTGGAAAGCAACAGCGCCTAGGCATTGGAATCGCTTCGACTAATGACGCGAAACGGATTCGCGCTCGTCGCGGCTGGCGACCTCTAGTTTCTGCGCGGCGATCAGCACTTCAAGACGGTTTCGCGCATGCAGCTTCTGCATGAGGATCGTCATATAGTTCTTGACCGTCTTTTCGCCTATGCCGAGCCCGATCGCGATCTCACGATTGGTACGGCCCCGGAGCAGAAGGCTTACGATCTGTTCTTCACGGATGCTGAGCTTGATCGGTCCCGCAGCCCTCTTGCGCAGGGAGGCGATGCGCAGTGCTTCGATGACTTTGATTGCGAAAGCCGGCGTAATGTAGGTTTCGCCCGAATGGGCGGCACGCACGCCCTCAATGAGCTCATCGGCGCTGCTGCCCTTGAGAACGTAGCCCTTTGCACCGGCGTGCAGCGCGCGCACAGCATAGTCGCTGCCAGTCATCGCAGTGAACGCCACAACCTTGGTGCCTCCCGGATTTGCGCCTATCTCGCTGATGACTTCAAAGACATTGCCCGGCATGTAAAGGTCGAGAACCATGACATCGGGACGCAATTGCCGGCTGATCTGGAGTGCGTCATCGGCCGACGCGCCCTTGGCCACAACCGAAAATTCTGAGTTGGTTTCGAAGAGATTGACGACGCCTGCAAGCATGAGCGGATGGTCATCGACCAGCGCAACAGAAATTGGCACCATAGTGACTTCGCCCCCCTTTTGCCTTTGCGGCTTTGGGCGATATTAGGCGCCTGTTCTTCGATTCTGTCCCGTACCCAATTAGGATTACGCATCGGATTGCTTATTTTATACAACCAGTGAACGGTTCGCGGAGTTCATCCGGATGGATAACTTTCATTTGTTGCCGAGGAATAAGATCATCGCCTCTAACAAATAGTGCTCGCAATGTGGGCGCCGTCCGATCGAGGCAAGGATATGCGCATTCTCAATATCATTCAGTGCACTGAACTCGGTGGCATGGAGCAGGCCTCGCTGCGGCTGATGCAATGCCTTCAGGATCGCGGCCACGAGATTAAAGTCATATCGCTCAATCCGCTCGGTGCCCTCAAGGAGCATTTGGACAAGTCAGGCATCGAGGCGGTCGGGATGGAGTATCGGGGCGCCCTGGGTTGGCGCAGCCTGCCCACGCTTTACCGGATCCTGCGGGGCGAGCGGGCAGATGCCCTGATGATGACGGGGAGCAATCTCCTGGCAATGCTGACGCTGGGCGGCATTGCGCGCGGTCGCCGCCTGCTCGCCATGCATTTCCACCATTCGGTGCGTCCCGATTGGCAGTGGAAGCTTTTCTATGGTTTGGCAAAGCGCCGCTTCGATGCAATCAGTTACCCGTCGGATTTTGTACGGCTCGAGGCTGAAACCATCGTCCCTTCTGTCAAATCCATAACCCGCACGATCCGCAATCCGCTGGCGGTGCCGGAAAAGGCTTCTGCGGAGGATAAGGCGGCCGCACGGCGACGGTACGGGTTGCCGCCACAAGCCAAAATCGTCGGCAATGCCGGCTGGCTTATCGATCGCAAGCGGTTTGACGTGTTCTTGCGAACCGCCGCGGTCGTTGCCGTAAAGCGGCCCGACGTGCGTTTCGCCATCGCGGGTTCTGGTCCCGAAAATGAGAAGCTGCAGGCTCTGGCGCAGGAACTCGGTATCGCCGACCGTATCCATTGGCTCGGCTGGATTGCGGATATGCGCGACTTCTATCTCAGCCTGGATGTCCTGCTGTTCAATTCCGATTGGGATGCCTTCGGCAATACGCCGGTCGAGGCGATGACCTACGGCATCCCGGTGGTATCGTCCGTGATGCACGGCGGTCTCGGCGAAGTGATTACCGACAGGCGCTACGGGTACCTGATCGCCGAGCACGATCCTGAGCGGTTGGGTTCCGCGATCGTCGAGACCATCGATCAGCCGGATGATGCCAACGCCGAGAACGGACGCTTCCGGGCCGTGACCTTGAGCGATCCCGCGCGCATCGCAATCGAGGTCGAAAAAATCCTGCAAGGACAAATAGCGGAGCTTTCGGTACCCGAGCCCACGCGGATCTTGTCGTCCTGAGAGAATGGCCCAATGATCTCGATGGGTTGCCAGGGCTTCCCCATACCCATCCCTGTCTTGGTTGCAAATCAGCCCACTACAGGCGAACCGACGTGGCGTGAAGCCCGACGCGGCACATCGCGCACCGCTTCATCCTTTTAGGGCGATTGTCAGCATGGCCGATCTGTTGGATGATTGGTGATCGAATAATAATGACGGGGGAAAAACCTCATGCGCCTGACAGCTTTCAATTGTTTCACCGTATTCACAATCGGCGTCAGCCTCGGCGTAACGCTGGGCTTGCTCCACATCTAGCGACTTCGGCCCCTGCAAGCGCAAATATTGGGGTCAAACGCGTCGCCTTCTAGGCATTTCAGGCGAATCGGCTCAAAATCCGATCACTGACATTGGCGTCTTGAAGGATGACCGGAATGAAACTGAGCTTCGAAGAGTTCGTAGAATCGCGGGACTATTGCGACGATCTTTTCGCTGTAGGCCTGTGCGACGGTGAAGGCTATGTCTATGCTGACGGTCTTTGCTGCATTGAGAAAAGCGGCGCGGTCTTCCTGCTCCACCATGGCGGGCGCACGCAACACGCTGCCGATATTGCGACGCTCGAACGCGAGCTGTACCGTCTGGTGCAGGTGGCTGAAGCGGCCTGAGCAGCTGAGGTATCTGCACTCCCGTCCAGAAGACCCATTCATTCGAGCTAGAGATTTTGGCTGGATGGTTGTCCACCCGCAATAAGCGTAAGCTCCCCTACTGATCACATTCTTTGGGGAGGGAATCGTGAAAAGCCATCTCATCTTTATCGTCCCGGTTTGCGCCTTCATCGTCAGCGCACCGATGCCGGGTGAATCGGCCAACAAGCCGCGATCAATTGCCGCCTGCAGCGCAGCGCTCCAGAAAAAGGGGCTCACACCGCCCGCTGCTTCCGCGGTCACCACCAATTTCGGCAAGGGCATGTGGATGACGATCCAGGGCAAGGCCAACGGCAACACGCCCTTCGTCTGCAAGACCCATCACAACAGCGTCATTTCTCTCACCATCGATGGATGATCACGACGGAAGATCACGCCTTTCGCGGCGTTGTCTTTACCTGATGCCCGCTGATATCGGCGCCCGCGGAATTTGAGAACCGCATGTTCCAGACCGTTGCGGTGATGGAGATCGCCGTGACGATGATGAAAGCGACCGAGAAGTCGCCGAGTTCCGGCACATCGTGGTCGCGCGCAAGCATTGATCCGTGCAGCGCAAGCGCGCCGACACAAATCCCCAGCGACAGCATCAACTGCTGGAACGTCGTATAGAAACTGGTCGCCGAACTCATCTGATCGCGTCCGATCTCGTCATAGGCGACCGTATTATAAGCCGTGAACTGAAACGACATGAAGAAGCCGCAGAAATAGAGAATGACGAAGATCAGCGGCAGCGGCCAATCCGGTCGGAACGCCGCGCACAGCGCATAGCCGAATGTCGAGATTATGCCGTTGACTATGAGGCTGTTGCGGAAGCCGAACCGCCTCAGGATCTTTGGTGCAACCGCCTTCATCGTCATCGACCCGAGTGCCGTCGCGATGACGATCGCGCCGGCCGATGCGGCGGAGAGGTTGAAGCCAAGCTGCAACATCAGCGGCAGCAGGAACGGCTGCGCGCCCTGCGTGATACGGGTCAGCGATCCCGCGACCACCGAGGCGCTGAAGCTTGGAATGCGCATCAACGAAAAATCGAGAATGGGCGACGGGTGCCGCCGCGCATGACGCAGATAGGCAATGCCGGCCATTGCGCCGACTGCGACCAGCGACGCCGCAAGGCCGGCCTCGCCGCTGCGGCTTGCCATTTCGAAGCCGAAAAGCAGGGAGCCAAGCGATATGCCGGAAAGGACCAGGCCCGTCCAGTCAAAGGGCGCCCGCGCTTCGCCCTTGAAGTCCTCTATGAACAGGCTGACGAGGATGAAGCCCAGTATGCCAATCGGGACATTGATGTAGAAAATCCAGCGCCAGTCGAGGTAGGTCACGATCAAGCCGCCAACAGGCGGACCGAGGATCGGGCCGATCAGTGCCGGTACCAGCAACCACGACATGGCCTGGACGAGATTCTTGCGCTCGACGCTGCGCATCAGTACCAGACGGCCCACCGGCATCATCATGGCGCCCCCAAGGCCCTGCACCAGTCTCGCAAAGACGAGGAAAGTGAGGTTCGGCGCGAAGGCGCAAAGGACAGAACCCAGGATGAATACGCCGATGGCCGTGCGGAAAACGGTGCGGGATCCGAACCGGTCGGCAACCCGGCCACTCGCCGGTATGAAAATGGCAAGGCTCAAAAGATAAGATGTGAGCGCGATGCTCATCGCCGGCGCGCTGACGCCGAAATCACGCGCCATTGTCGGCAGCGCCGTTGCAAGCACCGTAGCATCGAGTTGCTCCATGAACATGGCACTGGCAATGATCATCGCAATGATACGGAAGTTCGGCGCCGGTCTCTGATGCGCGCCTTGAGAGGTCGCAGCAACATGACAAGTCTGATCCGACATTTTTGAGACAGCTCTTTCGATTGGGACCGATTGCGCCGCGACGGCTCAACGGCTGGGAAGACGCGCTGGGGCTCGCAGGAACGGAATTGATATATTAGCGCGCGGCTGCAAAGGCCATAGGGTTTTTTGAAATCCGCTCCAGGCTTCGGTAACAAAATCGTGCGCAGAGCACCGCCGCTCAAACCAGATCGTCGGCGGACTCTGCTGTCCGTGCCGCGTCGAGCGCGCGCATGGCGGCAAAGAGCGCTTCCCTGTCCTGCTGATGCGCGTCGAACAAGGCGACAAAGACGGGATTGGTGATCTCGTGCGGTCGGGGTGCCGCCTTGGCCCGCTCCAGGCTCGCGTCGGCAGCGCGTCTTGCCGCTTCGACATGTTTGCTCGCACGCTCGACGGCAGATACGCCTTTTCGCGGTGCGCGCTCCTGCTCACGCGCTTTGCTTGAACGCATGTCGAGTCCTGCGAGCAATGATTGCACGAGCGGGGCGCTGGCAATATCGGAGGTCATGGGTTCAGCCGTTCTGCAGTTCATGTGTTTTCGTGAGGTTGAGCAGCTTGTGATTTTCCTTAATCTATAAGGTCGCGACAACGCCCGGAACGTATATCCGATCAAAATTCGCCGCGAATGGAGCAAGCGATTCCCGCGAGCGGAGCGGTTCTGAAATTGAATTGCAAAGCGGCGTTTCGCCGAATACTGCGTGGGCGCTTCGAATAAACCACCTCTCAAAGTGTTCTTTAGGTCGCACGTTCCCTTCCAGCGGAGACTGATCTCATGAGCAACATCTTCAACATACTCTACCGGCAGGTGCCTGCCGCCCTGCTTGGCGCCGGACTTGCGATCGCGATGCTTCCTGGCGCAAGCCTCGCCGCGGGAGGCGGAGGCAGCGACGATGCAGCAACGACGCCGACCTGTCCCAAGGGCAAGGTTTACGAAAAGAAGTCGAAGAAATGCGTCGATAAGACCACCAGCAATGTTCCGGACGAAGATCGCACCGAATATGCCTATACGCTGGCCAAGGCCGGCCGCTACCAGGAAGCGCTCGACATGCTCGATACATTGAAGGATCCTAACACCAAGGAGGCGCTTAACTATCGAGGCTATGCGACACGCAAGCTCGGCCGCACCGATGAGGGCATCTCCTGGTACAAAAAGTCGGTCGCGCTCGATCCGAAATACGCGAAAGTTCGCGAATATCTCGGCGAAGCCTATGTCATCAAGGGCCAGATCGACCTCGCCAAGGAACAGTTGACGACGATCAAATCGATCTGCGGGACAAGTTGCGAAGAATATCGCGACCTGCACGAGGCAATCGAAAAGCCCTCTAAAATCTGACCCCGATCACGCGCGGCTTTAGGAAAACAGCATGAGCGGCATGCCGGGTTCACCAAAGGAGCACAAAGTGCCTGTCGCTCATCTTCAACTTTATGCTTATAGTCGCCCGGACACGGGCGCATCATCGCTGCCCGACGTTCGCAAAGAACGAGTTGGCGCGGAGGCAATCATCGCGAGCGAACACGAAATCAGGGCGAGTTTGAGCCAGCACCTCGCTCGGCTCTGGCGCTATGGGATCGTGCTGTCACGTCAGCGCGACGTGGCCGACGATCTCGTCCAGGCAACATGCGTGCGTGCCCTTGAGCGGGCGAACCAGTTTACCAGCGGCACGCGCCTCGACCGCTGGTTGTTTTCTATCCTGCATTCAATTTGGCTGAACGAAGTGCGCTCGCGCCGCATTCGTATGGGCAACGGCTTCGTTGATGCAGACCTGACGCTGACATTCGACGGTGAACAGGATACCGAAACCCATGTTATGGCCAATCAGGTTTTGCGCAAGGTCAACGCCCTGCCCGAAGCGCAAAGAACGGCCGTGTTTCTTGCCTATGTCGAGGGCCTCTCCTACCGCGAAGTCGCAGATGTGCTGGATGTTCCGATTGGCACGGTCATGAGCCGCCTTGCTGCTGCTCGGGCGAAACTTGCCGAGAACATGGACGAGGACGCGGTTGCCAGACGGACGAAAGGGGGCAGTTGATGAGCGAACACAAGCACCCTGAAATGCCCTCCGACGAACTATTGGTTGCTTTCCTCGATGGCGAACTTACTGGCGAGGAACGGCGGCGTATCGGAGCCCTGGTCGAGAGCGATCCTGAGGTGGCTGCGCGCTATGAATTCCTTTCGCGCAGCGAGATGCCATTCTACGACGCGTTCGTTCCGCTGTTGGAAAACGCACCTGCTTCCGATCTGGAAGCGATACTTGCGCGCCTGCCCTTACCCAACGCCGCCGAGCCAAGGGGCCAAAACTGGACACGCCGCGGTTTGCTCGCTGCAGCAGTTGCATCTGTTTTTGTCGGCGTCGCGATCGATCGCGCCTATCTGCGGATCAAGGACGATCACGAGGAAGCAGACGGTTCGGAATGGCGTTCGGTCGTCGCCGAATACCTCAGTCTCTATACCGCCGATACGCTGGCGGATCTCGCAAACGATCCGGGCGTGCAGACAGTGCAATTGCAGTTGATAAGCGACAGGCTCGGCCTTCAATTGCCTGCCTCCGCTTTGACGCTTCCCGATATACCGCTCAAGCGCGCGCAGCTTCTGCAATATGACGGCAGGCCGCTTGGTCAGCTTGCTTTTCTCGATCCGGAGCACGGACCGCTTGCACTGTGCATCGTCAAGTCTTCACGCGGCGCCTTCGCGCCGCAGGTCGAAAAGCGCTACGGCATGAATGTGGTTTACTGGGCCGATGCCGCCCATGGCTACATGCTCGTCGGTCGCAACCCTGTCGATCAGTTGAGCGGGCTTGCCGAAAAGCTACGCACCGCCATCAGCGCCTGAGCGAAAATCAGCGTGGGTATTTTCTCGGCTTTCGGCTAGTCTACCGGGTCTGTGCCGTTGACCCTGGGAGGAAACGTCATGAGCCCGGCTGCAGCCTTTACGGGCGACGATTCACGTTTAAGCCACGTGCGCGGCCCAAACGAGCCGCCGCTTCTCGACAAGACCATATCGCAGGCGCTCGATGATGCTACAGAGCGCTGGGGGGATGTCGATGCTCTCGTTGCCGTACATCAGGGCGTTCGCTTGACATATCGTGAGCTCAAGGCAAGGGCGGACGCATTTGCGGCTGGGCTGATCGCCCTTGGCATGGAGCCTGGCGAACGAATTGGCATCTGGTCTCCCAACCGCGCCGAATGGACCGTGACGCAGTTTGCCGCCGCCCGAGCCGGCTTGATCCTCGTCAACGTCAATCCCGCCTACCGCCTGTCGGAACTCGAATTCACGCTGAACAAAGTCGGCGTCAAGGCGCTTGTCGCCCCCGAGCGTTTCAAGTCCAGCGAATATGCGGAAATGGTGGAAACGCTTGCACCTGAAATTCGTGCGGGACATGCGATCGTTTCAAAAAAGTTGCCCCATCTGCGGCACGTGATCAGTATTGGTGAAGGAAAGCGTCCGGGTTGGCTTGCATTCGACGCCGTGCCCGCATTTGCAGAAAGAGAACACCACGTCGAACTGGAGCGTCGGCACAGGGCCATCAGTCCGAAGGACGCAGTCAATATCCAGTTCACCAGTGGAACCACAGGTCTGCCAAAGGGCGCAACGCTTTCCCACCGCAATATTCTCAACAACGGGTTCTTTGTCGGCCGCAGCGTCGGTCTCCAGCCCGGTGACCGCCTCTGCATACCGGTACCGCTTTATCACTGCTTCGGCATGGTCATGGCCAATCTTGGCTGCGTCGCGCATGGCGCAACCATGGTCTACCCTTCCGACGGGTTCGATGCGCTCGCCGTGCTGCAGGCGGTCGAGACAGAGCGCTGCACCGCGCTTTACGGCGTGCCGACGATGTTCATCGCCGAACTCGGCCATCCGGAATTCGACAAATTCGACCTCTCCTCCTTGCGCACCGGTTGCATGGCAGGTTCGCCCTGCCCGATCGAGATCATGAAACAGGTAATCGAGCGCATGCACATGCGCGACGTCACCATCGCCTACGGCATGACCGAAACGAGCCCGGTCAGCTTTCAGAGTTCGGCCGAAGACCCGGTGTCGCGCCGCGTTTCGACCATCGGGCGTGTCCAGCCGCATCTCGAATGCAAGGTAATCGACACGGACGGCCACACCGTGCCGCGCGGCACCCCTGGCGAGCTCTGCACCCGGGGCTACTCGGTGATGATCGGTTATTGGGACGATGCGGAGAAAACCGCTGAAGCCATTGATGCGGATGGCTGGATGCACACCGGCGATCTCGCGACCATTGACGAAGAAGGCTACGGCAACATAGTCGGCCGTCAGAAGGACATGGTGGTTCGTGGCGGCGAGAATATCTATCCTCGCGAGGTCGAGGAATTCCTTTTCCGCCACGTAAAGGTGAAGGACGTGACCGTCGTCGGTGTTCCCGACCTGAAATACGGCGAGGAACTATGTGCCTGGATTGTCCTGAAGGCCGGCGAGACGGGAACCGAGGAGGAAATCCGCATGTTCTGCCAAGGACAGATCGCGCATTACAAGGTGCCGCGCTACGTCCGTTTCGTTGAAGCGTTTCCGCTAACGGTGACCGGCAAGATCCAGAAATTCCTCATCCGCCGACAAATGGCGGATGAGCTTGGGGTCGAAGATCAGAAGACCGCTTGATCAATTGTCGATGAAATCGCGGACGGCCTTGTTGTAGCCTTCCGGATCCTGCACCATGGCGAAGTGGCTGGCATTGTCGAGAATGATCAGCTTCGCGCCAGGTATGGTCTTGGCCATGTAATCGGTATGCTCGCGGGTGATCGCCTCGTCATGATCGCCAAGCACGATGGCAATGGGCGTATTGATCTTTTTCAGATCGTCGTCGGTCCAGTTCGGCTGGCTCGCCCACATTCCGCTAATCTGCTCGACAAAGGCGTCGTACTGGTCCGGAGTCGGCGAAATCTTCTTATAGACCTGCCCCGCGTGATCTATGTAGCCGGCAAACGTTTTGTTCTGCATGACGTCCGGCTTCACACCGTCGACCTTCGTATTTGCCGCCTGGGCAAAGACCTTCGTCAGCTTCTCGGGATGCTTCATGGCGATATCGATACCGATGATACCGCCGTCGCTCCAGCCGACGATCGCCGCCTTGTCGACCTTGAGATAATCCAGAAGGGCGACGTAGTCGGAAGCCATGAGATCGTAGCTATAGGGATCGGCGGTGCGCGTCGAGCGCCCATGTCCGCGGCTTTCAGCAACGATGACCATGTGGTCCTTGGAAAGATCGGCCACTTGCGCACCCCAGATATCGGCATAGCCGAGGCCACCATGGATAAGCAGGACGGGCGGTCCCTTGCCGTAAACGGCATAATACATCTCGATACCGTTTACCGGGGCCTTGCCGCTCTTGTCTGCCTTCGGCATCGGTTGCGGCTCGGGAAGCTGTTCCCACCGTTCCGCGGCGAAAACACTGGTGGCAAGAGCGAAAAGAACTGCAAGAGAGTAGATCAACGACTTGAAGTGCATGATTGTCCTCCTGATTGTCGTAACAATACTCCAGGTTGAAGATCAGCATGTTTACCATGCACTTGCAATCACAGCATGAAAAGCAAAAGGCGGCCCGTCAGAGCCGCCTTTCTCATTTGCAAAGAATTTGATCTTATTTGGCGACGTGCCAAACACCGCCGACGCCTTCGCCGCTCATATCGCCGGCCTTCTTGTCCTTGGCAAACATGTAAAGCGGCTTGCCATCATAGGCCCACATTTCCTTGCCGTCGGCGTCCTTGACGAGCGACCACTCGCCTTCCGCCTTTGCGCCGCTATCGGCATGGAAAGCCGGCCAGTTCTTCAGGCATTTCGCATCACAGTTGGATTTGCCCTTTGCATCCTTGTCGAACGTATAAAGCGTCATGCCCTTGGGGGTCGTCATAACCTTCCCCATCTTTGTATCCATCATCTTCACCGGTTCTGCAGCGAAGACAGACAGGCTCGTGGCTGCAAGTATTCCCATTGCTACGAGTATAGTCCGCATTTTATGTACTCCCTCTTCAGGGTTGCCGGCAGAATGTCGGCAGAGCCCGTTTTCTTGGCGAACCAAGCCGCTCGCCTCTGTTCAAACAATGCGCCAAATTCTGATCGGAATTGAGGCAGTTGACGCGCGGGATGGGTCACCTGCTATAACGCCTTGCGGCGGTCGGCCGTTCCTCCCACATGTCTTTGAACACGCGAGCCGGCGCTATTATTCAGAGGGCCTTGCGAAATAGCACTACCCTAGATAAGCCGGAAATGGCTTACCACTTTACCCGCAGGCCGATATTGCCCTCGACAATCTCTTGATGTGGCCCATCGACGTCGAAAGTGTAATCGGCCACAGCGAAGGCGCTGACATTCTTGGTGAAATCGTGGGTTACGCCAGCGCCAAGTTCGAGCGACGTTGATTCGAGCTCGGTGTTGATCGCATCCGCGCCGAACAGAACAGAATCTGTCCCGCTGAAGTTGTGCCAGAGATTGGCCTTCAAATAGGGCTGAAACAGGCCGGAGGCCGTCTCGTATTTGCCCTGCAGGCGGAACCCGACGCGGCCGATATACCCATCGTCGGTTTCGAACGATACATCGGAAAAGGCATCGGACTGATCGTCGAGCGACAAATGCTGCCAGATCAGTTGCGCTTCCGGCTCGATATTCCAGCTCTGCGTGAGCGCGAATGGATAGCCGCCCTCAAGCGAGGCCGTGATGCCCGTTCCGTCGATATCAACGCCAATATCGCGCGACGACGTAGAATCCCCGTTGAACCACGAGCCCATCAGCACGGCGTCGACATACCAGCCGGACGGGCCAATATGAGTCCAATAGCCGCCAAAGCTGGTGGTATCGACATTCATCGAACCGACCTGGAGATTTTTCCAGCCGACGGCTTCGCCCTTTATGTCGGCATCGAAGTTGGAATAGCCGAAGAACAGTCCGGCCATGTCATAGTGTCCGCCATTGCTTTCATGGCCGAGGATATCGAGGCCGGCTTGAATACCGTAAAGATGTCCGTCGACAGATGGATTGACAGTACCGTTCCAACTTTGATCGGTCGATTGGCCAAAAGCCCTGCCCCAACCTGCGGAAAAATTCGAATTCGACGTAGCGATACTCTGTTCGCCGCGCCGTTCGTGGAAAGTTCCGAGCGTGGCGAGCGCGGTTTCCCGCACTGCCGGCGGGACGACCGAATAGGTCGGAACCTCGATACGATAGAGCGGGATGGCCTCGGTTGGATCATCGGCAACGATGGGCGTTGCGCCAGGCGTGGGCGGTTCAACTCCCGGTGCCGGCGGCAGGATGATTTCCTCTCCCGGTTCTTCGACGGCGGGATCGGGATCGATCGGCGGCGCCGGTGGTTCCGATCCGGGAATGAGCGCCGAGCGCAGGTACCAGTTTTCATCCGAACCTGCCGAAACGCCACCTCTAAAGAGCGCATATTCAAAGGCGCCGGCTGCCACCGCATTGCTTAGGCCGAACGCCGTGCCGGCCGTGGTCGCACCGTTGATCGCCTGCACGACGAGGATACCATCCTGCCGGGTTGCCGCCCCCGGACCATCGAGGTTGGTGACGGCGAGCCCTGTCGTCCCGCTTGCTGCGCCGCCCGAAATGACAAGTTTGTCCGCGGGCGAAGCGTCGTCCCCGAGGACCGTCTGCAGGCGAATGGCGCCGCCGCCGCCGGTATAATTGCCGATGACAGTGAAGGTATCCGTTGCTCCGCTGGTGCCATTGGTGAGATCGATGACGCCGGCATTGGTGAGCGAAACTGGCCGGACACCATCGAAAGGCGCGATCGCTGCATTGACGCCGTTACCGGCAAGGAGCGTACTGCTGTCATCTATCGAGAAACTGCCGGTGCCCGTGCCGCTATCGCCAAGAATGAACGTGCTGTCGAGCGTGAATACCGAGCCCGCAGTTAGAGCCACGTTTTCCCAGTTCACATAGCGAGCGGATGTGGTCGCGGTCGTGCTAGCGAATGTCAGCGTATCGGTGCCAGCACCGCCGTTCAGCAACGGCGTTGAGGAAAGCACAGCGTCAGTCAGGTTTTGCAGGGTTCCAGTGTCATTGCCGCCGCCGAGGCTTATGGCACCGCCGATCGTGCCTGCTGTGGTCCAGGTGAACTGGTCGTTTCCCGTCCCGGTCGTCAACGTGCTGCCGATCGATCCACCCGAGACAAAGACGCGATTATCACCAATGCCGAGGTCTACGAAGGTACCAATCGAACCGCCTGACAATATCAAAAGGTCGCGCCCTTGCGCGGCGATCACAAACCGGTCGATCGTGCCCCCCGACATGCGCATTTCATTGTTGGCCTGTTCGAGATTGACCTCCCCGATCTGACCTCCGGTCATCGTAAAAAAGTCACCGGCAAAAAACTGCCCGATGATTCGTCCGCCAGAGACGACTGCCGTATCGAGTTCGCTGCCTTGCTCGACGCGCTGGACTGTGCCCCCGGTCATTTTGAACGTATCGACGCCGGCGCCCTGGGTTATCGTTCCGTTGACGAAGCCTCCCCTCAATTCGACGGTGTCATTGCCTGCACCGGTGTCGAGGTTGCCCTGTATGGTGCCGGATTCGATGAAGACCGAATCCGCGCCCGCGCCGAATACGACCGGACCGTTGATAAACCCCGTTCCGCGAGCCGGCATGATGAGGGTGTTGTTGCCGCCCGTATCGATCAGCGGTCCGCCGACACCGCTGTCGCACGTATAAGTATTGTTGCCGGGATTTGGGACGAGGACACAAGCCGCTTGGGCCGATTGGCCCGATAATAGAATGGTGGGAAGTGAGATAATGGAGGGCCAGAGAAGTCGTGTGCGTACACCATGAAACTTCATGCTTCCCCTCACCTGACAATAGTAGCTGGCATAGCTTGACTGCTATGCTGGCTCCTTGGAAGAATGCTCCAGACGCAACCTATATTTCACCAGCATGCTCTACAACCGCAGGTTTCAGTTCGCGCCGCGCTGTGACAAATATGGCGCAATTGGGCAACGCCAAAGCATATGGGTCACGTTTTGGCCTCCATCGATTGATTTGACTGACACAGCATGTTTCGTTGTAATTGGAATGATCAGAATGCCGTTGAATGCTGGAGCACCGAAGATGGACCGCTACGAAACCTTCGCAACCTGGATCTTTATCGTCTTCGGGGCGTTGATCGTAGCCGGCCTGATGGCGTTCGCGATTGCGACCGGCGATAAGCCGGCCTTCCTGTTCGCACTAGCTTCGGGCTGCTCCGCCTTCTTCCTTGGCTTTGCTGTAATCTTCGACCAGCCGCGCCTTTACGGGCTTATTCTTTTTGTCTCGGTCGCGCTCATCGGCTGTTCGATAACCGCAATCGTTACGTGACGCCTCTCATTTCCGGGACTGCGGCGCGATCTGACGATAAGCGCCATGCCAGTAGAGCAGCGGCTCGGCATTTGCGCGCAGTGTGATTGCTCTTACCCTGCCGATCAAAATGCCATGCGAATGCCGTTCGATCGCGTCATCGAGTTCGCAATCAAGCACGGTCAGGGCATGAGCGAGCGCCAAGGTGCCCGTCGAAAGTTCCAGCCATTCGGCATCCTTGTAGCGGTCGATCCCCTTTCGCCCGCCGCGCCCGGAGAAACTCTCGGCCACGTGGCGTTGGTCGTGGGCTAGAACGTTCACGCAAAACGTGCCGTGGCGCTGCAGCACCGGCCAGGAGGACGAATCGCGATTGAGACTGACGATCACCGAAGCGGGATCGACCGCCAGCGATGAAACCGATGTTGCGGTAAATCCGGTTCGGTCGTCGCCGCGACCGACGGTAACGACGCTCACGGCACCGGCGAGATGCCGCATGGAATCCTTGAACAGGTCTGGTTCAACGGAAAGCTCGCGGCGGGCCGCGCCCGCTCCCGAATAAAATACGGACATACTTTCCTCATCATAGGTTGGTCGCGGATCGCGAATGAAGGTCGTGCCGCAATTGCACCACACCAGGCACCCGGGCAGCCAGCTTTTGCTTTGCGCCCGATACAACCATTTGGCGATTTTGTTTTGCCTATCCCGACAGTTTGGAGAAATCCAATCTAGTGAGACGCTTTAGACGACTGTCTTGGTAGAGATATCCGCTTTTGACTTGGAGGGTTCAGACGAAATTTAATCCTACCGAACACAGCCGGGGCGCAAAACCCTACCGGAGGGCAGCCGCAAATCGTAATCTCTATCGTGTTAATCGTGTAATCAATGCGTCAAGATAGGCACATGACCAAACGGAGAATCGGTTCCTCATGGCCTCCATCGACTTCGCCCAGCGCACAACCCTGGCCCGGCCCGCTCGCCGATTTGTCCGGGAACGAGCGCCCGGTATCCTGCTTTTTGCAACAGCAGTCGCTTTTCACCTGGCGATCCTGTTCAACCTGCTGCCGGCCTGACCATCCGTTCGAATTTTCCTTGCCTCTTTAATTCATTCCTGATGTGACAATGTCTGCTCCATGCCTGTTTGCGCCGATGACGTTCGGCGACCTTTCCCTCTCGAACCGCATCGTCATGGCTCCGATGACGCGCCGACGCGCGCTGCACGGCAAGATCCCCAGCGAACTCAACGCCCTTTATTATCGCCAGCGTGCCGGCGCCGGACTGATCATTTCGGAATCAATCGAAGTCGATCCGTTCAGCACAATCGATGTTCCGACGAGGCCGGGGCTCACCAATTCAGCCCAGGAATCCGGCTGGCGCCTGGTGACTGATGCCGTTCACGGCGCCGGCGGAAAGATCTTCGCCCAATTGTCGCATATGGGACGCACGGCCCATCCTTCGCAATTGCTTGACGGCAGGCAACCGGTGGGACCATCGGCACTCGCCGCATCCGGGACTATCTACACGTCGACAGGTCCCGAGCCTTACGCCACACCGCACGCGCTCGAAATCCCGGAAATAGGCACGATCGTCGCCGAGTTTGCGGCCGCCGCAAGACGGGCGCGATCAGCGGGTTTCGATGGTATCGAGATCCATGGCGCCAATGGCTATCTGATCGATCAGTTCTTGCGCGACAGCAGCAATATCCGGACCGATCGTTATGGCGGCTCGGTCAGTAACCGGACTCGCCTCCTCATCGAGATCATCGCTGCAACCCAGATGCATTGGCCGGCCGCCCGCGTTGGCGTCCGTCTATCCCCGACAAATACCTATCAGGGGATGAGCGACAGCGATCCTGTGGGCAATTTCGCCGGGATTGCCGCGTTGCTCGATCCGCTCGGACTGGCCTACCTTCACATCGTCGAGCCGATAGTGCAGTCGATTGGCCAGCCGCGGACATTGAAAGGCATTCGCGATACATTCGGCGGAACGCTCATTGTTGCCGGTGGCTATGGGCGCGCTGACGCAGAAAACGTGCTGGCGTCGGGCGCTGCTGATCTCGTTGCCGTGGGCGAGGCCTTCATTGCCAACCCCGATCTGCCGGAACGGTGGCGACTGAGCGCGGGTCTTAGTGCAGCAGACAAATCCACCTTCTATACGTCCGGTGAACGGGGCTACACCGACTACCCGCCCTTGAGCGCAGCAACCGATTAGAAGATTTTTTAGAAAATTCCGGAACCAAGTTCGCGATCTCGCGTTTTAAATGTACTGGTTCCCCCAAACCAGCCCTTGGCTAACCCACAAGCCAAAATGGCCCAATCCTCATGCCCCTTGAGGATTGGGCTTTCTGCATGTACCGTCCCCGGCACAAGTGGAGGTAGAGATGTCGATTGAAAATGCCAGACATGCGATCGAAGCCGCGATCCATAGCGGTGATTTCAAAGGCATGGGCGTTGCTGTCTTTAAGGCAATCAATGCCTTGGAAGAACGAATTAAACATCTGGAAGAAGAAGTAGAGCGTCTAAAACGTTCATCGAAATAACGTTATCGGCATCTATTTCTTGAAATTCGCGATACTTGTGGTAGCATCTCCACAAGTTGAGTGTAGCGGTGCCTTGAGCCTGAGCCGCACTGAAACGACGCGCGATATTTTTATCCAGAATCCAGTTTGCTAGAGCCAAATCAAGCCTCAACCCGCGAAACCCCTACCGTCAAGGCAGGGGTTTTGCTTGTGTAGGAAGAGCTGGATTGAAGGCGTATAAACCTTGCTTCCACTGCCGCTCTCCCCCCACGACAAGATACTTAATTCTCTTCTACGATGGCCTGAATATCTGTCGTCGAATGGTTCGTCAGGGTCTTGGGGATTTCGACCACCACCCGGTCCGACACTTCCTTGTGGAACTCCTGACGCATCTCTCCGAGCATAAGCGGAGGCGCGACGATGACGAGTTTCTCAAACTCACCCTTGTGAGCGTGGGCATAGAGTGTGTCAGCGATTTCCTTGGCAAAGCGTTTCTTCGCCATTTCATGCCAATCGGTGTCGTCGACCGCCGCACGGCCAAGGCCGGGTCCGCTGGAAAATCGCCCGGGCTTGTCGGTGCCCTGCTCGCGTGTAGCCGGATTGGCCTGGCTCAACTGGTGAATAATGCCAAGCTGAACATTGTTCATATCGTTCTTGTTGCGCAGAAAAAGTGCCTTTTCTCCGTCGGCAACCAGAACCCAGGTCTGGCGGTTCAAAATGACCTTCACCATCGCGGACTCCGACTGATATGTTGTCATCTGGAATTCCTTTTTACTGGAGTTTCGTGTGGTTGGAAATGTGCACAATGACCAAGCGAGTTCTTTAGCTGATGCCTGGTGGTGGTGCGGCGAGGACGTTGGTCAACGGGTTGCGGCAGCGGAAAGTTCCTGCTTTTTTTCCGAAGTCGTTCTACTTGGCACCCCTAAGCATTTGAAAAGGAATGTAACGCAATGAAGTTCGCCCTTTCGATCGTTTCGGTTCTCCTTGTGATCATGGGAGGTATCTGGGCGCTGCAGGGACTGAGCATCCTCGGCGGGAGCTTCATGGTGGGGCAGACGCGCTGGCTCTATATCGGTCTGTTGACCATGATCTTCGGAGGCGTCCTGTTTTTCGTCACGAGAAGGCGCTGACGTCAGAAAAGCCGTTGGTTAATGCAGCTCCATTGGCCTTGCGTCTGGATTTGTTGAATAACGGCTGTTAGCCTCAAAATGCATGGGAGAGATCAATTTTATGACTGCACTTACTATTATCGTTGAATTCGAAACCAATGAGGGCTGCGAAGAGGAATTTACTGCGATTATGCGTGAACATGCCCGCAGGACCCTCGAAGAGGAAACGGGTTGCTTGCGATTTGAAGTGGTCAAGCCGATCGAACGCGACGGAACGCCGATCCCGAACAGGGTGATCGTTAACGAACTTTACGCAAACGAGGCGGCGGTTGCGGCGCACGAGAACAATCCGCGCATGCCCAAGCTGCAGGCAATGAACGCACCGCTTCTCAAATCGCGCCGTTTGATCCTGGCACAATCGCTTACCGCGCGGGCTGCCGAGGGGTTGAGGCCGCAAGAACTCAACGCCAGCAATGATGACTAAGTTGAAGCGCGCGCATCACCCGAAGGTCCAATTTCAGCCGCGTTCAAATTATGCGATGAGGGCGCGGACATTCTCGATTGCACGCGCTCTGACAACGCGTCGAAAGTACGAAACATGAAGAAACTGAGCCTGGCCCTCCTTTTGCCCTGCGCGTTCGCGGTAACCAATTGCGGCGCCATGCGCTGGATGAGCCAGCCGCCCGCGCACAATTCGAGTTGCGCCGGCTGGAACAAGATCCGCCTCAAGCCTGAAACCGCGGTATATCTTGCCAAGAACGACTTTGCTGCCGGGATTGATATCGATTCTCACAATCTCAACGGCCAGAACAATGGCTGCTGGAAATAAGCGGGCTGGCTTGCCCTTGTATATTGGCATTCGCTTACCTATCTAAGTCCCAGAAATTCGCTTCTGCTTTTGACCACGGATGTACTGGCACTGGTATCGAGGCGAGTTCGGAAAGGTCGGGAATTCCCGGCCTTTTTTGTTGCCTATCGCACACATGTTCGCTGCATTCCGCGTCCGTCAGCGTATCCGATTGCCTTCGAGGGTGCGAACGGTCTATGAAGGTCTGGCTATCGGCCTGGACGTTCGGTTTTGACGCCAGCGGGCCGTCTCGAGCTTGTATTGAGAGTGGGTTCCTTGAATGGACAATTTTGAGAAGTACGCTCTGGCCATCATGGTTGTGTTTGGCGCCCTGATTATCGGTGGCCTTATGGCTGTTCATATTGCCTGGGCGCACAAGGCAGGTTTTCTTTATGCCTTGGGCGCCGCGGTGGTGGCATGGTCCGCCGGTTTTGCGGTCCTGTTCGACAAGCCCCGTCTTTACGGATTGTTGCTGCTCGTCACGACGGCACTGATCACGGCCTCGGTCGTCGTACTCGTACGGTAACGCGCCCGATTCTCGGTTCGCGCATAATATGAAACCGGGCTTCATATTATCGTTTACTTTATCAAGAATAATTCTAAACTGCGGCTCAGATTCAAAGTGCATGCCTGAATCCGTGACGCTGCCAGCTGTCGGTTTTATGCGATAGTTCAGCACCGGTCCCTGGCTCAGGTTGAAAGAGAAGTAATCCGATGCGCCTGACAAGACAGACGAATTACGCAATCCGCATTCTCATGTATTGTGCTGCCAACGAGGGCAATCTGAGCCGGATCGGCGAGATCGCACAAGCATACACAGTCTCAGAACTCTTTCTTTTCAAAATCCTCCAGCCGCTGGTCGAGAATGGTTTTATCGAGACCGTACGCGGCCGCAATGGCGGCGTGAAGCTCGGCAAACCCGCGAAGGACATCACCCTCTTCGACGTGGTTCGGGTGACCGAAGAGAATTTCTCTATGGCCGAATGCTTCGACAATGATGGCGCCGACTGCCCATTGATCGACAGCTGTGGCCTGAATTCCGCGCTGCGCAAGGCGCTCAACGCTTTCTTCGAAGTCCTCGCTCAATATACGATCGAAGATATCGTGGACAAGCGCGACGTGCGCGCCCTCCTCGGTATCGACATCATCGAGAAGCGGCTGGCGGCGGCAAGCTAGCCGCACGGTTTTTCATCCAGCATTGCGTCTTTACGCGGGAGCGCACCGGTCGTGCGCCCGATCGACCAATTCTACGTGAGCCCGACCCGGATTTTGGTTTCGCGGGGCATGCTGTGACGGACCTCCGACAGAGAAGAAGCCTATCATTAAGGCGCATGAGACGTTTTGACACATAACCGGATTTCGCGGGGAATTTGCGGTGCAAATGACCACTGGTGGTTTAACCTGATTGAATTGGTTAGGTTATTTGTCTAGTTTAGAACTATTCTAACTGCTTGAAAACATGACATAATCTCACCACATAGATTTGACACTTATCACGATAGCCGGTTTTATGTACCAAGCGTTACGGTGACGCATGACCTTTGATGTTTGGGCCTTGAACCCTTGCGATTGGAGGAACCATTGTCTGGTTCGATAGTATCCCCCGTTTTCGGGACAGTATTTTCAGGTCTCTGCGTACAAAACGCTTTTATTTCAATAGCTTATTTAAGCTTTGATACCTGTTTGGTGTCGAAGGCCGGGGCCCTTTCTTCTCAAGAATACGGCGTCGACCCGAAATGCTAGTTTGCCATTGCAATATCATTACCCAGAAGGAAGTCGAGAATACTATCATTGAACTTCTCGACGCTGATCCGTGGCAACTCGTTGTTCCTGCAAAGGTTTACCATGCCATGAAGAAGCGGGGACGCTGCTGTGGCTGCTTCCCAAATGTCGTTGAAACCATCATAAAGGTGACGGAAGAATATCACCTCCGCCATGGTTCGGATGATTCTGTTGCAGTTTCATTCATCGACCGTGTTCGGGAATTGCGTCACCAATACGGGAGTTCACGACATGAAGGGCGACATAAAGGTCATCGAGCGGCTTAACGAAGCTTTGTTCCTCGAACTGGGGGCCGTGAATCAATATTGGCTTCACTATCGCCTGCTTGACGATTGGGGTTACACCAAGCTGGCCAAGAAAGAGCGTGAAGAATCCATCGAGGAAATGCACCACGCTGACAAGATCATCCAGCGCATCATTTTCCTCGAAGGCCATCCCAACCTACAATCGATCGGCGCCCTGCGCATTGGCCAGAACATCAAGGAAGTGCTCGAAGCCGATCTTGCCGGCGAATATGATGCGGTCAAATCCTACAAGAAATCGCGCGAAATCTGCGATCAGCTCGGGGACTATGTCTCCAAGGAGCTTTTTGACGAACTCCTGAAGGATGAGGAAGGTCATGTCGACTTCCTCGAAACGCAGATCGATCTGTTGAACGCAATTGGCGTCGAGCGTTACGGCCAGCTCAATGCTGCTTCGGCCAACGACGTCGATTGAACCAGAATTTGCCGGACACAAAAAAGGGCGCCAGTGGCGCCCTTTTCTTTTTTCGTTTAAGGCTCATTTCGGAAGCTGGTCGTCAACGCCGGCAACGTAGAAATTCATGCTGAGAATGGACTTGTCGTCGGCGGTTTCACCTGCCTTCAGCCATTCGCTGCCGTCCTGCTTCTTGATCGGGCCAGTGAACGGCTTCAGTTCGCCGGATGTGATCTTCGCCTGGGTTTCCTCGGCCAGCTTCTTCACGTCGTCAGGCATATTGGTGTAGGGCGCCATGACGACGAGGCCCTCATGCATGCCTTCGAAAACGTTGTGCGACTTCCAGGTGCCGTCGAGGACTGCCTTGGCGCGCTCGATGTAATATGGGCCCCAATTATCGACGATCGACGTCAGCTGTGTTTCCGGTCCGAACTTTATCATGTCCGATGCCTGGCCAAACGCCTTGATCTTGCGCTCCGACGCAACCTGCATGGGCGCGGTCGAATCCGTGTGCTGGGTGATGATGTCGACACCCTGATCGACTAGCGCCTTGGCGGCATCAGCCTCCTTGGCCGGATCGAACCAGGAATTGGCCCAGATCACCTTGATCTTGAAGTTCGGATTGACCGACTGTGCGCCAAGCATGAACGAATTGATGCCCTGCACGACTTCCGGAATTGGGAACGAGCCGATATAGCCGGCAACGCCCGTCTTCGACATCTTCGCGGCGATCACGCCTTGCACATATCGCCCCTCATAGAAGCGAGAATTGTAAACAGCGACATTCTCGGCGGTCTTGTAGCCGGTCGCGTGCTCGAATTTCACCTTGGGGAATTTCTGCGCGACCTTGTTCGTCGCATCCATGTAGCCGAACGATGTCGTGAAGATCAGTTGATTGCCGGCGCGTGCGAGGCGCTCGATGGCACGCTCGGCATCCGCACCTTCGGGTACGTTTTCGAGGAAGGTCGTCTCGACCTTGTCGCCGAGTTCCTTTTCCAGCTGCTTGCGGCCCTGGTCGTGCTGGTAGGTCCATCCGAAATCACCGGGGGGTCCGATATAGATGAATCCGACTTTCAGTTTGTCCTCGGCGTGCGCCGCACCCGCCAATGCAAAGCTGGCGGCGACAGTCAGCGCCATCATCAATTTTTTCATTTAGGTTCACCTCTCTGTTAATGCGTATCGAGTTTCGTTTCAGGCCGCCCTAGCGGTCCGGTACGAAGGGTTTGCCGAGCGAAGTCGGGGTATTCATCAACGTCAGCCGCTTGTTTCTGGAGATCAGCACGAGCACGAGGATTGTCGCAAGGTAAGGCAGCGACGACATGAACTGGGAGGGTATTCCGATACCCAGCGCCTGCGCGTGCAACTGACCGATGCTCACCGCGCCAAAAAGATAGGCGCCCGCCAGAATCCGCCATGGCCGCCACGACGCAAAGACAACGAGCGCAAGCGCGATCCAGCCCCGCCCCGCCGTCATGTTCTCCACCCATTGCGGCACATAAACCAGCGACAGCTGGCCGCCGGCGAGCCCCGCACAGGCGCCGCCGAAGAGAACCGCCAGGTAACGGATGCGGACAACGGGAACGCCAAGCGCATGCGCCGAGGCGTGGTTGTCGCCGACAGCACGCAATGTAAGGCCTGCGCGGGTCCTGAACAGGAACCAGACGACGGCGATCGTCAAAAGGATTGAGATATAGAAGATCGGATCCTGGCCGAAGAGGAACTTGCCGACATAGGGAATATCGGTCAGCCCGGCAATATAGAGCGATTCCATCTTGACCCCAGGCAGGCCGACAAAGCTTTCGCCGATCATCGCCGAAGCGCCCAGGCCCAGCAGGGTCAGTGCGAGGCCGGTCGCGACCTGGTTGGTCACAAGGGTCAGCGTAAGAAACCCGAAGAGCAGGGAAAAGGCGGCGCCCGCCAAAATGGCCGCGCCCATGCCGAGCCAGGCGGATCCGGTCGTCTGGGCAACCACAAAGCCGCAGACCGCGCCCATGATCATCATGCCTTCGACGCCGAGGTTAAGTACGCCGGAGCGTTCGACGACGAGTTCGCCAAGGGCGGCAATGAGGAGCGGCGTCGCCGCAGTCGCAACCGTTAGAAGAATGGCTTCGAACATGGACATCTCAGGCGCCCTTTGCCACGGCGTCGCCGAGACGCGTTACGAACCTTATGCGGTAGTAGATCAGCGTGTCGCTGGCCAACACGAAGAAAAGGATGATGCCCTGGAAAATGCGGGCTGACTTTTCCGATATACCAAGCGAGATCTGCGCCGCCTCGCCCCCAAGATAGGAGAGTGCGAGGACCAACCCCGCGGCAACGATGCCGAGCGGATTGAGCCGTCCGAGGAAGGCAACGATAATCGCGGTGAAGCCATATCCGGGCGTAATCGTCGTCCGCAACTGGCCGACGGCGCCGGAGACTTCAGCAATGCCGGCGAGGCCGGCAAGCGCACCGGATACAAGGAAGGCAAAGAAGGTAAGCCGGCCGGCGCTGAAACCGGCAAAGCGCCCTGCCCGCGAACTGCGGCCGAGCACCTTGATCTCAAAGCCGTTGAGCGTGCGTGATAGCATGAACCAGACGACGACAGCTGCGATCAGCGCAATAATGAAGCCCCAATGCGCTCGGCCGGAATCGGCCCAGATGGCCGGCAGGATAGCGCTGTCGTTAAACTGCACCGTCTCGGGAAAGTTGTAGCCTTGCGGGTTGCGCCACGGACCGCGTACAAGCCAGTCGAGGAACAGCTGCGCGACATAGACGAGCATGAGGCTCGTCAGGATCTCGTTGGTATTGAATCGTACCTTGAGATAGGCCGGGATCGTCGCATATGCCATTCCACCCGCCATGCTGAATAGCAGCATCAACGGCAGCACGTACCAGCCTTGAAAATCCGGGAACATTACCGGGAGGATCGATCCCGCGATCCCGCCTGCGATCAGCTGACCTTCGGCGCCGATGTTCCAGTTGTTCGAGAGGAAGCAGACCGACAAGCCGACGGCAATCAGGATAAGCGGCGCAGCTTTCACCAATAATTCATGGATCGACCAGACCTCGGTGAGCGGCTCGACGAAATAGGAATAGAGCGCCGCAAATGGATTCTTGCCGAGCAACGAGAAAAGAATTGCTCCAGCAATGACCGTGAGAAACAGGGCGATGAAGGGCGACAGCGCACTGAAAAGCGCCGAGTGTTGCGGGCGTCTGACGATTTCTATCCGCATCATGCTGCCCCTGCACTCGCCAGGGGTGCGGCGTGCTCGGCACCGCCCATCATTAACCCTACGCGTTCGCGGTTCATGGCTTCGATAGGCACGGATTCAGAAAGCCGGCCATGCACCATCGCGGCGATGCGGTCCGAGATTTCGAAAAGCTCATCGAGGTCCTGGCTGATAACAATCACGGCCGAACCGCTCCTGGCAAGGTCGACGAGCGCCTGGCGGATATGCGCGGCCGCGCCAGCGTCCACGCCCCATGTCGGCTGGTTGACGATCATCACCGAAGGGTTGCGATCAAGCTCGCGGCCGATCAGGAACTTCTGCAGGTTTCCGCCAGAAAGCGCTGACGCATCGGGGTTTTCTGCGCTTTTGCGGACGTCCATGCGGCCTATGATGCGCTTAGCCGCCGAGGCAAGACTGGACTCTGCGACGAGCTTGAGCGCGCCGCCGGCAAGAAACACCTTGCGATCCGTCGCATGGCGCGAAAGAAGGAGATTGTTGGTCAGCGACATATCTGGCACAGCACCATGGCCAAGGCGCTCTTCCGGCACGAAAGCGGCACCAAGCTTGCGCCGGGCCGAAATGCCGATTCTGCCAGCATCCTTGCCGCGAAGCCGGATTATGTCCGGCCGCTCCTGCAGAACCTCTCCGGAAATTGCCTCGAACAATTCGCCCTGCCCGTTTCCGGCGACACCTGCGATGCCGAGGATTTCGCCAGCCTGGACGGCAAGGCGGATATCGTGCAGCGAAACCGAAAAGGGGCCGCGCGGCCGCTGCGACAATCCGTTGACCTCGACAAGCGGCAGGCTCTGTTCAGCAGATTTTTGCACCGGACTACGCTCGATGACGTGGATGTCGCTGCCTACCATCATCCGCGCCAGGGAAGCGGCTGTCTCGGCCCGGGGGTCGCATTGGCCCACAACTTTGCCGTTCCGAAGAACGGTTGCCCGATCGCACAGGCGCCGGACCTCCTCCAGCCGGTGGCTGATATAGAGAATGGATTTTCCTTCAGAGCGAAGCCGTTCCAGTGTCACGAAAAGTAGGTCTGCTTCCTGTGGTGTCAGCACCGATGTCGGTTCGTCCAGAATGATAAGGTCAGGGTTTTGCAACAGGCAGCGAATGATCTCGATTCGCTGCCGCTCACCGACGGAAAGGTCGCCGACAAGCGCATAGGGATCGACCGGCAACCCATAGGCATCGCCGATTTCGCGAGCACGCGCGGCGATCGTATCGAGCGGCGTTTTTTCGTCGAGCGAAAGGGCGATGTTCTCTGCCGCAGTCAGCGCATCAAAGAGCGAAAAGTGCTGGAAAACCATGCCGATACCGAGCGATCTTCCCATGGCTGGATTGGTCACCGTGACAGCGTTTCCCTTCCAGGAAATGCTGCCGGAACTTGGCTGCAATGCGCCGAAGAGCATCTTCACCAGCGTCGATTTTCCAGCGCCGTTCTCGCCGAGCAGCGAATGAATCTCGCCGGCGCTAATTCTCAGGTCGATTTCGTCGCAGGCTTTGAGTGTGCCGAAAATTTTGGTGAGCTTGTCAGCTTCCAGTAGCGGTGTTTCAGAGCCGTCTATTCTTTTTTGTGTCATCGTTCCCCGCGGCCAAGACCGTTCCTGATCCTATGCTACCCCGGCCAAACTTGGAAAGTGCAAAACGAGTGGTTGCGGCCATTTGCGCACATTAATCGTGCACGAACATCAGAGGCTTAAGGAATGAGCACGGTCGTGCCGGTCGTCCTACGGGCTTCAAGGTCGCGGTGCGCATTGGCGACATCCTTCAGCGGGTAGGTCTGGCCGACTTCAATACGGATGACGCCCTTTGCAACGAGGTCGAAAAGTTCGTTGGCACCGCTTTCGAGCGCCTCGCGCGCGGCGACGTAGACGAAGAGCGTCGGACGCGTAAGGTAGAGCGATCCCTTGCGCGAGAGAATGCCCAGGTCGAATGGCGGCACCGGTCCGGATGACTGACCAAAACACACGATCATTCCGCGCGGACGCAGGCAATCCAGCGAGCCGTCGAACGTGTCCTTGCCGACGGAGTCGTAGACGACATCGACGCCTTTGCCGCCCGTAAGCTCTTTCACCCGCTCGACAAAATTTTCCCTGCGGTAATTGATGACATGGTCGTAGCCATGATCGAGGGCGAGCTTCACCTTCTCTTCTGAACCGGCGGTGCCGATGACCGTCGCGCCAAGGTGTCTTGCCCATTGTCCGGCGATGAGACCGACTCCGCCGGCAGCCGCGTGAAAGAGGATCGTGTCACCTTTCTTCACCGGGAAAGTCTGGCGCAAGAGATACTGGGCCGTAAGGCCTTTCAGCATCATCGCTGCCGCTTGTTGCAGCGGAATTTCATCCGGGACTTTGACTAGGCGATCGGCCGGAATAAGCCGCTCTTGCGCATAAGCACCGATCGGACTGGTGTAGGCGACGCGGTCGCCGGGCTTCAGCAATCCGGCACCCTCGCCGACGGCAAGCACAACGCCAGCGCCCTCGTGGCCTGGAATCAGCGGCAGCGGAGTCGGCGACGGGTAGAGACCCGTTCGATAATAGACATCGAGAAAGTTGAGGCCGATCGCTTCATTTCGGATGCGCACCTCGCCCGGTCCTGGCGCCCCAACCGAAACATCTTCGTAAGTCAATGCTTCCGGCCCGCCGGTTTGATGAATACGAACAGCCTTGACCATCACGCTTTCTCCGTCCGCCCCAAATTGGGGAACAACTGCATTACGGCGCCGATGAAGAAAAGATAGATCCCTGTAACGGAAATGCCAATGCGCACCCAAAGCGGCGAATCAAGTTCTTGAAACAGCGAGAACGCCCCAAAGCCGCACCAGAGAAAAAATATCGTCAGATTGAGGTTGCGCAAACGCTGCACGCGCACCGGATGCAGGAAATAGATCGGCAGGAAGGAAACGATTGCGGCAACGAGCACGATTGCAAAAGCCACCCATTCACCGGGCCGCACGATAAACAAAGTGAAAACAATCATGTTCCAGACAACCGGGAACCCTTTGAAGAAGTTCTCCTTCGTCTTCATGCCTGTGTCAGCGTAGTAGATAGCGCTCGATACGACGATGATGGCCGCTGCGAGAAACGACAGGCCCTCGCCCATGAAGCCGCGCTGGTAGAGCGCGAAGGCGGGGATGAGCACATAGGTCATGTAGTCGATAATATTGTCGAGGAGTTCTCCCGACCAATTGGGCAGGACGTACTTGACTTCCAGCTTGCGGGCGATGGGACCATCGATGCCGTCAACGAACAAGGCAAGTCCGAGCCACCAGAACATGGCCGTCCAGCTTTCCTCGCTGGCGGCGACGACGGAAAGAAACGCCAGAAACGAACCGGACGCCGTCAACAGATGGACCGAGAAAGCCTTTGCTTGCGGCGCCGTCACTTTCTTGGGCTTGACGCCCTTGGGCATGGTAGGTTTTTTCAAGGGTCCGCGCCAATCTGCTGCATCACAATTAAACGCCTGCCGTTATATCTTGGCAACGACGAACGATTTGCGATCAGCTTTTCTTGAAATTGGCTGAAAGCGCAAGCAATGAAACTCATATAAACTGTTGAAAGCCCCGCACGGGCCCGCAAATGGGAGACAGATATGACCAGCACCAGAACCGATCCGATCGTCATTGCCGGAGCTGGGCACGTCGGGCTGATTGCTGCGATCGCCACGGCCCGCTCGTTCAACAATGTCGTCAGCCTCGGCGTCGTGCCTGAAGCCTCCGACAAGCGCACCACGGCGCTGATGATGCCAGCCATCAAGTTCCTGGAAAAGATCGGTCTGTGGGAAGCGATCGAACCGCACGCAGCCCCGATTACCACGATGCGCATCCTCGATGGCACGCAGCGTCTGATCCGCAGCCCTGCCGTCACGTTCGAGGCCAGCGAGATTGATGAACCGGCATTTGGTTACAATATTCCCAATACGACACTGACGTCTGTCCTTGCTGACGCACTCCAGCATTCAGGCGCGAGGCACATTGCCGCCTCGGCCAGCCACTACCACCCGAGCGACGACGCAATTGCGGTGGAAGCCAATGATGGCTCGAGCATTACTGCGAACATTGTGATTGCGGCGGATGGCCGGTCCTCGCTTGCTCGCGAAGCGGCAGGCATTTCCGCCCGGACCTGGTCATACAACCAGACGGCCATCGTGCTGAGCTTCAGCCACACGCGCGATCACCACGACATTTCGACGGAGTTTCACACCGAGCACGGACCGTTCACGCAGGTCCCGCTCCAGGGGAAGCGGTCGAGCCTCGTATGGGTGACGACGCCGGCGCACGCGGTTGAACTGCTTGAGCTTACCCGCGATCAACTCGCAATGCGGGTGGAAGAGCGCATGCAGTCCATGCTTGGCGCAGTGACCGTTGATGTCGATCCGCAAAGCTGGCCGCTCTCCGGCCTCGTTCCGACATCGTTCGCTCGAAATCGCGTGTTTCTTGCCGGCGAGTCCGCTCATGTTTTTCCGCCCATTGGCGCGCAAGGTCTCAACCTCGGTGTAAGGGACGTCGAGACCCTGCTCGAGACCTTCCCGACGGACGGGGCCGATCTCGGCTCGTCACGGGTCATCTCGACCTATAACCGCAAGCGCATCCCTGACATCTTTGCGCGGACGGGTGCGGTCGATGCACTGAACAGATCGCTCTTGTCTGATTTCCTTCCAGTGCAGATGGTCCGCAGTGGGGGCCTGGAGTTGTTGCGGGTGTTTTCGCCCCTGCGCGGCTTCGTCATGCGTGAAGGGCTTCGTCCGGGCAGCGGCTTCCGCTTTACGCGCAAGCACACTGCCCCTGAACATTAGGCAAGAACGAAGTCGTAAAGCAGCTTCACATTGAGTACGGCGATCACGATCGCAATGATGACGGCAAAGGTGGTCAGCCAGCGCGGTGAGACCAAAGCGCCCATCTTGGCCTTGCTTGCCGTGAACATGACCAGCGGGAACACTGCAAATGACAGTTGCAGGCTGAGCACCACCTGAGTCAGTACGAGCAGCTTCGCCGTTCCGCTTTCGCCATACCAGATCGTCACGATCGCAGCCGGGACAATCGCAATCGCGCGGGTGATCAGCCTGCGCAACCATGGTGCGAGCTTGATATGGAGAAAGCCCTCCATGACGATCTGACCTGCAAGCGTCGCTGTGACCGTCGAGTTGATGCCGCAGCACAAGAGCGCAATGCCGAACAGTGTGGGCGCGATCGCAAGACCGAGCAAGGGCGCAAGCAGGGAATGTGCTTCGCCAAGTTCCGCAACCTCCGTGCGGCCGGTCGTATGGAAGGTCGCTGCGGCGAGGATCAGGATCGAAGCGTTGATAAGAAGTGCAAACATCAGCGCCGCGGTCGAATCGATCGTCGCGTATTTCAGCGCCTGCTGTTTCTCAGGCAGCGTATCGCCGTAGGCGCGCGTCTGCACGATACCCGAATGCAGGTAGAGATTGTGCGGCATCACCGTGGCGCCGAGGATACCCAGTGCCAGATACAGCATTTCCGGATTGGTCACGATTTCAGTCGTCGGGGCAAAGCCCTTGATCACCGCGCCCCATTCAGGATCGGCAAGAAAAATCTGGATACCGAAGCAGACAGCAATCACGCCAAGCAGCGTAATGATCAACGCTTCCACCCAGCGGAAGCCCAACTTCTGCAGGTACAGGATAAGGAAAACATCGAGCGCAGTGATGAGGACGCCGATTTCGAGTGGAATGCCAAAAATAAGATTGAGGCCGATCGCCGTGCCAATGACTTCCGCAATATCGGTTGCGATGATGGCGATTTCCGCAAGGAACCACAGCGTATAGGCAACGGGCTTTGGAAATGCATCCCGGCAAGCCTGCGCAAGGTCCCTGCCCGATCCGATCGCCAAACGCGCGCAGAGAGCCTGCAGAACGATCGCCATGATGTTGGAGATCAGCGCGACAACAAGCAGCGAATAGCCAAACTTCGAACCACCCGCAAGCGATGTCGCCCAATTGCCGGGGTCCATGTAGCCGACCGCCACAAGATAGCCTGGCCCGACAAATGCCGCGGCACGCCGCCAGCCCGGTCCGGTCGAGCGCACAGCGACCGAACGATGAACGTCGGACAAAGATGCCTCGCCCCGGGCATGCCGCCATCCATCGGCCGCCGGGGTGTGCTGCGCTAGCTGATCCATGAATTCTCCGAAACGCAATTGCAAATCATTCGCAACTATATAAACAGATGGATGCTACAGCCGCAAGGGGGGTGGCCCACAAAACTTTAGAATTGATACAAACTAGCTAGCCGATAGCGAGCAGCCGGGCGCGAAGGGGACTACAGGTGCGGAGCTATGAAGGCTCAACCAACCAGCCCATGTGTCATGGCGTAGAGCCAAAGCGTCAATGTCACGATCGAAAACAGGGTGGTCGCGAGCACCGAACTCGACGCGCGCTCGACCCAGACCCCGTATTGCTGGGCTATGACGAAGACATTCGTCGCGGTTGGCAAGGCCGCCATGAGCATTGCCGTATAGACCCATACCGGTGGGAAATCGCCGGCCAGGCGCAAGACGCAGTAAATCAGTATGGGCTGGACGACGAGCTTCAGCGGAACAATCAGATAGAGTTCCTTCGGCACACGTCGCAAGGGACGCAGCGCCAGCGTCGCGCCCATGGCGAAGAGCGCGCAGGGCGCCGCCGCACGGGCGAGAAAATCGATCATACGGTCGACCGCCACAGGCGGCTCCAGTCCCGTGATGGCCGCGCCTACCCCGAAAATGGTGGCGATTATGAAAGGGTGGCCGAATATCTTCTTGAGCACCCCGACGGCGAGATCGCGCGGCGAGCGCTTGTCGTTGCCGGAAAGCGCCATCATCAACGGCGCCATCACGAAATGCAACGTGTTGTCAAAGCAGAAGATGAGTGCGACCGGGACAGCTGCCGGCGCACCGAAAGCAAGGATCGCCAGCGCCGGGCCCATGAAGCCAATATTGCCGTAGGCCGCCGCGAGCCCCTGAATGGTACTCTCGTCAATGCGGCGTGTGCGCACGAACGCGACCACATACATTGCCATGAAGATCAGGAAGGTCGATGCGGTGCAGCCAATGATAAAGCCCCACTGCGTCAATTCGGCCACCGGCGTCTTCGACAAAATCTGGAAAAACAGCGCCGGAAGCGCCACATAGACGATGAACGTATTCATCCACCCGAGCGCCTCGAGCGGCTGATGTTTTACCTTGGCCACGAAAAAGCCAAGAAAAATCAGCCCAAAGAAAGGTAAGACCAGGTTGAATACATCAAGCATAAGCAGGCTTTGAGGTTTGCCGCGCCGGAAACAAGAGCAAGGACGCTTTAGGCTCGCGGGATTGGACAGAAACGGATATCTATCCTGAATGACGATGATAAAACAGATACGGCATGCCAAATTTCAGATCGGTCAGGTCGTCAGCCACCGCATTTTTGCGTTTCGTGGCGTGATTTTCGACGTTGATCCCGAGTTCAGCAACACCGAAGAATGGTATCAGTCCATTCCCGAAGAGATCAGGCCGCATCGCGACCAGCCCTTCTACCATCTCTTTGCCGAGAACTCCGAGACAGAATACGTGGCCTATGTTTCGGAACAAAACCTCGTTGCCGATACGACCGGAACACCTCTGCGCCACCCGCAGATCAAGAACGTGTTCGAAAAGATCGAGGATGGCGTCTATCGGGTCAAGCGGCCGCATCTCAACTGACGCCCCGCACCGAATCCGGACAATAAAAAAGGGACGCCTCACCGCGTCCCTTTTTTGTGTGCGCTAACTGATCAGTTGCCGGCTTTCGCCTTTTCCTGTTCGGCCTTCATCTTGTCTTCGAATTCCTTCTGGCGCTTCTGAACTTCGCTCTGCAGCGTCTTCTGGCGCTGTTCGAGTTCGTTCTGCTGCAGGCCGGGGCCGTCATAGGCCTGGCTGAAGCCGGTGAGAGCGACATTGATCGGATTAGGCTTGTTCTGGAAGTTGACCGAAGTCAGCGTCAGCTGGTTGCCCTTCTTGAACGAGTTGAGCAGATCGTCCGACAAGGCGACTTCCGAAATGCAACGATCCGGGAAGCAGATCGCGTATTCGATCTTCTGGGTCTTGCCGCCATTGATCTGGAGGCCGACGCCCGGAGGAATGAGACGGCCGGTCGGAACCGATACCTGGAAGATCTTGCGGTTGATCTTGCCCTTGATCTCGATGAGGTTGACCGCGGTCAGGAGCTGGCCGCTATCGGCAGTCACGATGTTCTGGGTGTTGCAGATATCGTTTTCTTCCTGCTTGGAGCAGACCTTGAACCAACCTTGCGGCGCTCTCTGCTGCTGGGCTGCTGCTGGTACTGCCGCGGCGGCGAGCAATGCGATGGCACCAGCGAATGATGCGGTTGCCGCGATGGACTTCGGGTTGGACATGGTCAACTGGTTCCTTTCAGCGCACTTATCCTAAGTGTATCTCGATCATCTTTATTTGCTTGTCTGGCTTTGGTTGCCAAATGCGGCAAGAGAGTGACCCTTTGAATATCGAAGGCCGTGTTACACTGCATGTTCTCTCAAATCCAGCCACCTTTTGGACTAGTTGGGGATTCCCCTCGAGGATTTACGGCGCACGCCGCAGAATCGTCGTCAAGTGGTAGTCTCTGTCACGAATCAGAATGAATTCCCGGCTTCCGGGAATGCTAGGTCGAGACGATGTTGAAGAAAACTACCCAGGCGCTGGCTATACTTGCCACGATTTGTTGTATCACAAGCGGTGCATTTGCCGAACCGAGCCATGGAATCGCCATGCACGGCGAACCTGCCCTGCCCGCGGACTACAGGCATTTCCCCTATGTCAATCCGGATGCCCCCAAGGAAGGCTCGATCACCTATGGGGTCGTCGGCACGTTTGACAGCCTCAACCCGTTTCTGGTCAAGAGCATGCGGACGTATGCGCGTGGTCTGTTCAGCGACGGCGAGTTCGGCGATCTCGTCTATGAATCGCTGATGCAGCGCAACGCCGATGAGCCGTTCACTATGTATGGCCTGCTCGCTGAAAAAGTCGAAACCGACGATGAGCGAACCTGGGTCGAATTTACGCTGAATCCCAAAGCAAAATGGTCTGATGGCGAGCCGGTTACGCCCGACGACGTGATATTCACCTTCGACCTCCTGACAAAAAAGGGCCGCCCACCCTTCAGCGGCCGGATGAAGCTCATTTCGAAGATCGAGAAGATTGGCGAGCGCGGCATTCGCTTTACGTTCAACGACCAGGCCAACCGGGAATTTCCCCTGATCCTCTCGTTAATGCCAGTTCTTCCCAAACATGCCATCAACATCGATACGTTCGACAGTTCGCCTCTATCGATACCCGTGGGGAGCGGACCCTATACGGTCGCACAGGTGCAGCCGGGTCAGCGCATCGTATACAAGCGCAATCCGGATTATTGGGGGAAGGATGTGCCGAGCCGCATCGGCTTCAATAATTTCGACGCTGTGACGGTCGAATATTTCCGCAACGACCAGGCGCAGTTCGAAGCCTTCAAGAAGGGCGTTTTCGATGTCTTTCTCGAGGGCGATCCCAACAAATGGGCAACTTCATATGACTTCCCGGCCATACGCGATGGCCGGGTTATCAAGGATACATTCGAAAAACACTCGCCTGCCAACATGTTCGGGTTTCTATTCAATACGCGCCGCCCGAAATTTCAGGATAGGGCGGTTCGCCAGGCACTGGCCCTGATGTTCGATTTCGAATGGGCGAACCGCAATCTCTATGCCGGGCGTTACCGGCGGCTCGGCAGCTATTGGCAAGGATCGGAACTTTCGGCGCTGGGACGCCCTGCCGATGCTATGGAGCGTGAGTGGCTTGCGCCCTTTGGCGATTCTCTCCAGCCGGACGTGATGGACGGTTCGTACGTGCCGCCGCAAACGGATGGCACGGGGCGCGACCGCAAGGAAATGAAGCGTGCCTTCGACATCCTGACCGAGCGGGGCTACAGGATCGAGAACGAACGGATGCTCGATCCACACGGAACTCCCCTCACCTTCGAAATCATGACGCGATCCGTTGGCGAGGAACGCTTGGGCCTTGCCTATAAGCGCACCCTTGAGCGGCTCGGTATCGGCGTCACCATCAGGACCGTGGATGACGCCCAGTACCAGAAACGGCTGCAGACCTTCGATTATGACATGATACTCGGCGCCTATGCGAGTTCGCTGTCACCCGGCTATGAGCAATTTTACCGTTGGGGCAGCCAGTCGAAGGATGTCGAGGGCAGTTTCAATTATGCCGGCGTTGCCAATCCGGCCATCGACGCCCTCCTCGACAAGATGCTGGCGGTGCGCGGACAGGAAGAGTTTACCAGCACGGTCCGCGCTCTCGACAGGCTTTTGATCTCCGGCCATTATATGATTCCGATCTATTATCAGCCGGAGCAATGGGTTGCGCGGTGGTCGCACCTGCAACATCCCGAAAAGACCTCCCTCGTGGGAAACCAGCTGAACACATGGTGGTCTGACAAACGATAGGTTGAAGATATGCCCGAAAAGAAATTCACCATAGACGTGGTGTCGGATGTCGTTTGCCCCTGGTGTTTCGTCGGGCGAAAGCGGCTCGAACAGGCGCTCGAGCTCAACCCCGACATCGATGTGTCGGTGAACTGGCGGCCGTTCCAGCTCGATCCGACGATCCCGCCGCAAGGCAAGGACCGCAAGCGTTACATGCAGGAAAAGTTCGGCAGCTCGGACCGGATCTTCGAGATCCATCAACAGCTTACTGAACTCGGCAAGGAGGTCGGCATTGAGTTCGACTTCGATTCGATCGAGATAAGCCCCAATACGCTCGACGCGCACCGCCTGATCCGCTGGGCATCGCAAGCTCAGCCGAATGTCCAGGACACGCTCGTCGGCATCCTGTTTTCCTACTATTTCGAGCAAGGCAAGGATATTGGCGACGCCGAGGTTCTGCTTGATGCCGCTGCAGAGGCTGGCATGGATGTTGCCATCGTCGCGAGCCTCCTGCCAACGGATGCCGATGCGGTTGGTGTAAGGCAGGAGATCGATACGGCGAACCAGATTGGCGTGCGCGGTGTTCCCTGCTTCATCCTCGACCAGAAATATGCGGTGATGGGCGCGCAATCGGCCGAGACGTTGGCCGACGCGATCCGCCAGACGGCGGACGGTTTCGAGCCTGGAAGCGGAGCCGCCTAGGCGGCGTCCGCCAGTTTCGCAAGTTGTGTCATGACCACCGCAGCGCCGTTCAGCCGCTTTTCCGCCGTCGGCCAGTCGCGCACGAGCACGATGCTCTGATCTGGCCTGATCTTCGCCATGGAGCCCTGCTCGCCGATCATCTTGACCAAGGCTGCGGGATTGTTGAACGTCTTGTTGCGGAACTGGATCACCACACCCTTCGGGCCGGCATCGAGCTTGTCGACATTGGCGCGCCGGCACAGCGCCTTGATATAGACGATCTTCAGGAGGTGCTGCACTTCCTCGGGCAATGGGCCGAACCGGTCGATCAATTCGGCGCCAAAACCGTCAATATCCTGCAGTTCCTCGAGATCTGCGAGACGGCGATAAAGGCCGAGGCGCAACTGCAGATCCGGCACATAGGCTTCGGGAATCATCACCGCCGTGCCAACGGATATCTGCGGCGACCAATGGCTGTCTTCTATTTCGCCCGTTCCCTTGATCTCGGCGACCGCTTCTTCCAGCATCTGCTGGTAAAGCTCGAACCCGACCTCACGGATATGGCCCGATTGTTCTTCGCCCAGAAGATTGCCGGCGCCGCGGATATCCATGTCGTGGCTGGCAAGCTGGAAGCCCGCGCCGAGCGTATCGAGCGACTGCAGTACCTTCAGGCGGCGCTCGGCCGTCTGCGTCAGCAATTTGTGCGCGGGCAGCGTGAACAGTGCATAGGCCCGCTGCTTCGAGCGGCCGACGCGGCCACGCAGCTGATAGAGCTGCGAGAGGCCGAACATGTCGGCGCGGTGGATGATCATCGTATTGGCCGTCGGGATATCGAGACCGGACTCGACGATCGTGGTCGACAGGAGCACATCATACTGGCCGTCGTAGAAGGCGTTCATGATGTCGTCGAGTTCGCCCGGCGCCATCTGGCCGTGAGCGACGGCGACCTTCAGTTCCGGCACCTGCGCGTCGAGGAACTCCTTGATTTCGGCAAGATCCGATATGCGCGGGCATACATAGAAGCTCTGGCCCCCACGATAGCGCTCGCGCAGCAACGTTTCGCGGATGACGAGTGGATCGAAAGGCGAAACAAAGGTGCGCACCGCCATGCGGTCGACAGGCGGCGTCGTGATAAGCGACAATTCGCGAACGCCGGTCAGCGCCAGCTGCAGCGTGCGCGGGATGGGCGTTGCCGAAAGGGTCAGCACATGCACGTCCGACTTCAGTTCCTTGAGCCGTTCCTTGTGCTTGACGCCGAAATGCTGCTCCTCGTCGATGATCAGCAAACCAAGGTTCTTGAACGTTATACCTTGTCCGAGCAGCGCGTGGGTACCGACCGCGATATCGACCTTTCCCTCGGCGATGCCCTTCTTGTTCTCCGCAAGCTCCTTGGAGCCGACCAGCCGCGATGCCTGCGCCACATTGACGGGGAGCCCCTGAAACCGGTTGGAAAACGTCTTGAAATGCTGGCGGGAAAGCAAAGTCGTGGGAACCACGACAGCCACTTGAACGCCGTTCAGCGCGGCTACGAAGGCGGCGCGCAGCGCTACTTCCGTTTTGCCGAAGCCGACATCACCGCATACGAGGCGATCCATCGGCTTACCGAGGGCCAGATCATCGATGACCGCATCGATGGCGCGGTCCTGATCTTCAGTCTCGTCATAGGGGAACCGGGCAGCAAATTCGCCGTAGAGCCCATCCGGCGGCGTGAGGACAGGTGCGCCCCGCATCTGCCGTTCAGCGGCGATCTTGATGAGATGGCCGGCAATGTCGAGCAACCGCTTTTTGAGTTTTGCCTTGCGCGCCTGCCACGCACCACCGCCAAGCTTGTCGAGGATGGCGGTTGAGGATTCCGAGCCAAACCTCGACAACAGCTCGATATTTTCGACCGGAAGAAACAGCCGGTCGTCCCCGGCATAGTGCAATTCCAGGCAGTCGTGCGGGGCGCCGGCGGCAGTGATGGTGCGCAAGCCGATAAACCGGCCGATGCCGTGATCCACGTGCACCACGATATCGCCGGCATTGAGCGCGGATACTTCGCTGATGAAGTCGCGGTCGCGCTTGCGCCGCTTCGAATGTCGAATGAGCCGGTCGCCTAGAATGTCCTGTTCCGCAATAACGACGAGTTCGCCGGCGTCGAAACCGGTCTCCAGCGACAGCACGCCGGCGGTGATCTTGTCGCGCGACAGAGCCTTGACCGTCCTCAGATCGTCGACAAGCTCAATCTTTTCGAGGCCATGTTCGTTGAGCACCTGGACGAGGCGATCGCGCGTGCCCTCGCTCCAGGCCGCAAGCAGCACCTTCTTGCCCGCCGCGCGCTCGTCCGCGATATGTTTCACCACGCTGTCGAAGACATTGGTATCCTTGGCGGTCCGCTCCTCGACGAACGTCCGCCCGCGATGGGCTCCGGCATGGACGATGGACCGGCCGCTGGCAAACGGCGCATCGAAGGGCGTGAAATCGATGCGCATGCCGGACGTCTGCGCCGCTACCTCCACCGCTTCCGGCGTCAGATAGAGTAGGCCCGGCGCGACAGGCTTGTAGGGTACCGCGTCGCCAGGCTCCTTGCCGTCCGATTGACGCCTGCGCGCTTCAAAATGGTCCAGGACCATCTTGTGGCGCTCGGCCATGGATTCATGTGCAAGATGATCGAAGACGACCGGCATGTCGCCGGTATGGTCGAACACGGTTTCCAGCTTGTCGTAGAACATCGGCAGCCAGTGTTCCATTCCGGCAAAACGGCGCCCCTCGGATATGGACTGGTAGAGTGCGTCATCACGCGAAGGCGCACCGAACGTCTGTACATATTGCGAGCGGAAATGGCTGATCACTTCGGGCGAGAGCGTAATTTCGCTCATCGGCTGCATGGTGAACTCGGTCTTCTGGCTCAGCGTCCGCTGCGTTGCCGGATCGAAAGCACGGATCGTCTCCAGTGTATCGCCAAAAAAATCGAGCCTCAGGGGTGCTTCGGCGCCGGGGGCGAAGAGATCGAGAATGCCGCCCCGTACCGCGTATTCGCCGACGTCGCGAACCGTTGGTACGCGCTCAAACCCATTATTTTCAAGACGCTGCACGAGCGCGTTCATGTCGATTCTATTGCCGGGCCTGGCCATGAAGAGCTGCTGCGCCAGCACCTTGCGCGGCGGAAGCTTTTGCAGCATCGCATTGGCTGTGGCGAGGATGACGCCGGGATGCTTGTGTTCGCGCAAGGCGGCAAGACCTGCAAGGGCCGCAAGGCGGCGTGCCGATGTATCGGCGCCCGGAGAGACGCGGTCATAGGGCAAGCAGTCCCAGGCGGGCAATTGCAGCACGGGGAGCTCAGGCGCGACAAAACTCAGGACCTGTTCAAGATCGGCAACGCGCTGTCCATCACGGGCGATGAAAAGCACCGGGCCGCCTGCCCCGGCCTCGGCGACGACCTTGGCCAGTGCAAATGCCTCATAGCCATCGACGACACCGTCGACAACGACATGGCCCGCTGTACCGGGCTTCAATCCAAGCTTGGAAAACGCAGTCATTGAATTTTCAGAATTTCATCTCTTTGCGGGACGCGACGATCTTGTGGAAGATGTGCGTATCGAATTCGGCAGGAACATCGGCTTCGCCCGTGACCCATTTCAAAAGATCGCGATCCAAAGCTTCCATGAGTGCTTCATATTGGTCAAGTTCGCGTTCTGACAAGGTCTCGATATGGACGTCGGCGAATTGCCCGAGGATCAGGTCCATTTCGCGCATGCCCCTGTGCCACGACCGGAACAACAGCTTGCGCTGTCGCGGCGGCAGGTCGGCGGTGGTGCGACTGCTTCCTGTCATGATCGGCTCCGTGTTCAGACCAGTGGGCGCGTTTTGGCGAGGGTATAGCCGCATCCGGCGGCCGTGTCAGCCTTGCTCATGCAATGTGCTGCCAATAATCCGGTACGGTCGCCCGTTCCGCGAATGGATACTCGGGATAAGGCCCCCCATAACAACGGAGACGCAGCAACGAGACTGGTCTCCAAACCCGAAACATTCTAGACCTTTGCCATGCGCCCATCCCTGCTCGATCCCCTCTTTGCTTCGGTTCGCACACTTTCCGGCATCGGCCCGAAGGTAACCGGCTTGCTCGCAACCCTGCTCGGCACGCCGCCCGGTCAGGACCCGCGCGTCGCCAATCTTGTCTACCTTCCACCGCACAGCGTCATAGACCGGCGCCATCGGCCCGGCATAGCCCATGCGCCCGAGGGGGCCATTGTCACTCTTGAGGTGCGTATCGACCGCCACTTGCCCGGCGGACGCAGCAATGCGCCTTACCGGGTTTATGCGCATGACGATACGGGGGAGATCGGGCTGACATTCTTTCACGCCAAGCAGGCCTGGCTCGAAAAGGCGATGCCTGTCGGGGAAACGGTGATCGTTTCGGGCAAGATGGAGTGGTTCAACGGACGGCCGACCATGGTCCATCCCGACCATATCGCCCGCCTCGACGACGCCGCGTCGCTGCCGCTCGTTGAACCTGTCTATCCCTTGACCGCCGGGCTCTCGTCCAAAGTTCTGGCGCGCGGCGTAGAGGATGCCCTGACCAAAGTGCCGGAGCTGCCGGAATGGATCGACGCGCCGGTTCTTGCCGCCCACCGGCTTCCGTTACATCGCGAAGCGCTGCGGATCATGCACGGGCCGGCCGATCCGGCAGACATCGCGCTCGACAGCCCGGCCCGCCAGCGTCTTGCCTATGATGAGTTTCTCGCGGGCCAGCTGGCGCTCGCGCTTGTGCGGCTAAGAGTAAAGCGCCTTTCCGGTCGCAAGCTCGAGGGCAATGGCGAGATCAAGGCGCGGATCATTGCCGCATTGCCCTATTCGCTGACCAACAGCCAATCTGAGGCTATCAAGGAAATCATCGCGGATCTGCGCCAGCCCGATCGCATGTTACGCCTGTTGCAAGGCGATGTCGGTTCCGGCAAGACGGTCGTAGGCCTGCTGTCGATGGCGCATGCGGCGGAAGCCGGAGGCCAGTCGGCCCTGATGGTGCCGACCGAAGTCCTGGCGCGCCAGCATTACGCTACGATAGCGCCCCTCGCCGAGAAGGCCGGGCTGCGCGTTGCTCTTCTCACGGGGCGCGAAAAGGGCCGTGAACGCGAGGACGTTCTCGAAGGACTGCGTTCCGGGGCGATCAATATCGTTGTCGGCACGCATGCCCTCTTCCAGGAAAAAGTCTCGTACCGCGACCTTGTCCTCGTCATTGTCGATGAGCAGCACCGGTTTGGCGTTCATCAACGCCTGCTCCTCACCTCCAAGGGTGACGCGCCGGACATGCTGGTGATGACTGCAACCCCCATACCCCGCACCCTCGTCCTCACCGCGTTTGGCGATATGGACGTATCGAAACTCACGGAAAAGCCGGCGGGCCGGCGGCCGATCACCACTGCGATCCTGCCGATGGACCGGTTGAGCGACCTTGTCGAGCGCATGCGGAGTGCCATTGCCGACGGCCAGAAGATCTACTGGATCTGTCCGCTCGTCGAAGAATCGGAGGTCGTCGACCTTGTCTCGGCCGAAGAGCGGTTCGAATCGCTGAAGCCCCTGCTTGGCAGCAAGATCGGCCTGGTGCACGGCCGGATGAGCGGTCCAGAGAAAGACGCTGCCATGCTGGCGTTCAAGAATGGCGATACCCGGCTTCTCGTTGCCACAACGGTGATCGAGGTTGGCGTCGACGTGCCGGACGCCACCATCATTGTCATCGAGCATGCCGAGCGCTTCGGCCTTGCCCAGCTGCACCAATTGCGCGGCCGGGTCGGCCGTGGCGACAAGCCCTCGACCTGCCTCCTGCTCTACAAGGGGCCGCTCGGCGAAGTGGCGCAGGCGCGGCTCAAGATCATGCGCGAAACGGAAGACGGATTTCGCATTGCCGAGGAAGATCTGAAGCTGCGTGGTGAAGGCGAGCTTCTTGGCACGCGCCAATCCGGTACGCCCGGCTTCCGCCTCGCCAGCATCGAGGCGCATCAGGAGTTCCTGGAGATTGCCCGCAAGGATGCGCGCTATATTCTTGCGCGCGATCCCGAATTGCAGAGCGAGCGCGGCAAGGCGCTGCACATACTGCTTTATCTCTTCGAGCGCGACGAGGCTGTCAGGCTTTTGCGCGCCGGCTAACTATTCGACCGTTACGGATTTTGCAAGGTTGCGTGGCTGGTCGACGTCGGTCCCCATGAACACCGCCGTATGATATGCCAGCATCTGGATCGGCAGCGCATAGATGATCGGGGCGATGATTTCCGGCATGTCCGGCAGCACGATCGTATGCAGCGTGTTCAATGTGCTCGCCGCCGCGCCCTTCTCGTCGGTGATCAGGATGATCTTGCCGCCGCGCGCCGCGACCTCCTGCATGTTCGAAACCGTTTTCTCGAACCAATGGTCATACGGCGCAATGACGATGACCGGCATCGATTCGTCGATCAGTGCGATAGGCCCGTGTTTCAATTCACCCGCCGCATAGCCTTCTGCATGGATGTAGGAAATTTCCTTGAGCTTCAGCGCGCCTTCGAGCGCAAGCGGGTAGCTGGTGCCACGGCCAAGGTAGAGCACATGCTTGACCTGGCTGAGGTCACGGCTGATCGTCTCCATCTGTTCTTCGAGGCGCAGCGCGTGATTGGCATAGCGCGGAATTTCCGAAAGCTCGCGCACTAGCTGGCGTTCTTCCTGCTCGTCGATCGTGCCTCGCATCTTGGCGGCGGCGACTGCGAGTGATGCCAGAACCGCCAATTGGCAGGTGAAAGCCTTGGTCGATGCGACGCCGACCTCAGGACCGGCGAGCGTCGGGAACACCGTGTTCGATTCGCGCGCCATCGTCGATTCGCGGACATTGACGATCGTGCCGATCTTCAGCCCCTGCTGCTTGCAGTAGCGCAGCGAGGCGAGCGTATCGGCGGTCTCGCCCGATTGCGAGACGAAGAGCGCAAGGCTGTCCTTCGACAGCGGCATCTCGCGATAGCGAAACTCGGAAGCGACATCGATATCGACCGGGAGCCGCGCGATGCGTTCGAACCAGTATTTGCCGATGAGGCCGGCATAAAATGCGGTACCGCAGGCAGATGCCGCGATGCGGTCCACCTTGCTGAAATCGAGGGGCGTTGCATCGGTGCGAACGGTTCCCTTGGCGAAATCGAGATAATTGGCAAGGGTATGCGAAATCACCTCCGGCTGTTCATGGATTTCCTTTTCCATGAAATGGCGGTGATTGCCCTTGCTGACCAGGAACGCGGTCCCCGCCGACTTCTGAACCGGGCGTTCGACCTCCATGCCCGTCTCATCGTAGATCACGACGCCTTCGCGCGTCAGGACGGCCCAATCGCCGTCCTCAAGGTAGGAGAGATTGTCGGTAAACGGGGCAAGCGCAATCGCGTCCGAGCCCAGATACATTTCGCCGTCGCCATACCCGACCGCAAGCGGTGGGCCATTGCGGGCGGCAACTAGAAGATCCTCCTCGCCCTTGAACATGATGGCAATGGCAAAGGCGCCGCGCAGCTGCGGCAAGGTCTGGCGTACTGCATCGATGGGCGACAGCCCGCGGTCGAGCGCGCGCGTCACCAGATGCGCGACGGTTTCCGTGTCGGTCTCGGTCTCGAACTTATAGCCGTCGGATTCGAGCATGGTCCGCAGTTCGGCAAAGTTCTCGATGATGCCGTTATGGATGACGGCGAGGCGCGGCGTTGTATGCGGGTGCGCATTGCGCACGGTCGGCGCACCATGGGTCGCCCAGCGGGTATGTCCGAGGCCGATCGTGCCGGCGAGCGGTTGCTCTTTCAGGAGCTTGTCGAGATTGGCGAGCTTGCCCTCGGCGCGGCGGCGGTCGAGGACACCATTGTTGAGGGTCGCGACACCGGCAGAATCATATCCGCGATATTCAAGCCGCTTCAGCGCGTCCACGAGCAGCGGCGCAACCTGCTCCCGGCCGATAATTCCAACGATCCCGCACATGCAAAACTCCGATGCCCCAAGCTTTTTTATGTTCCTGCCTTAGGGCGGAATCGCCCTGGCCGGAAGTCAATTTCCGTTGCGCAATCTTGCACGAACAATGGAATGCGATCTAGTCAGCCTTCTTGGCTAATTTCGCGGCGGCATAGCGGGCACGCAGTTCGATCGCGCGTCCTTCCTTGATTTCCTGGCGCGCGCGCCCGAAAGCGAGGGCATCTGCCGGCACATTTGCCGTAATCACGCTGCCCGATGCGACATAAGCATTATCGCCGATCTTGACCGGTGCCACCAATGAGGTATTGGACCCGACGAAGACGTTGGCCCCGATCTCCGTCAAATGTTTATTGTAGCCGTCATAGTTGCAGGTAATCGCCCCCGCGCCGATATTGGCCGCTGCGCCGATCGTCGCATCGCCGATGTAAGTCAGATGATTGACCTTGGCGCCGATACCGACCATGGCATTCTTCACCTCGACGAAATTGCCGACCTTGGATTTTTCCGCAAGATCGGCACCGGGGCGCAGCCGTGCGAATGGACCGACATTGGCATTCGCGCCGATTTTCGCGCCCTCGAAATAGCAGAACGCATGGATAACCGCGCCCCGCGCCACTGTTACCCCGGGCCCGAAAACGATGTTGGGTTCAAGGATGGCGTCGGACTCGACCAGCGTGTCGTGCGAGAAGAACACTGTTTCCGGCGCATGCATCGTCACGCCGGCCATCATCATGTCGCGGCGCTTGCGGTTCTGCCAGATGGCTTCGGCCTCCGCGAGTTCGGCACGCGTATTGATGCCGATGACATTGTCCGGAGAAATCTCGATGGCAACGACGCTCTGGCCACCGGCATTGGCGATCTCGACCACATCGGTCAGATAGTATTCGCCTTTGGCATTGTTGTTGGTGATCCGGTCCAGCAGGTTGAGCGCGCTCTTGCCGCGCAGCGCCATCAGCCCGCCATTGCACAGGCCGATCTGCTTTTCCTCGGCGCTCGCGTCCTTCTCCTCGCGAATCGCAACGAGACGGCCGTCCTTTTCGATGAGCCGGCCATAGCCGTTCGGTGCAGCCGGACGGAAGCCCATGACGACGACATCGGCGCCGTTGGCAAGCTTGGCCCGCGCCTGCGCCAAAGCCGCCGTTTCGATGAGCGGCGTATCGCCGAAGACGACAAGCACATCATCGTAACCGCGCGCGATTGCGTCGCGCGCCGCCAGAACTGCATGGGCGGTGCCAAGCCGCTCGGTCTGCTCGTGCACTGTGACATTCGGCGCTATCGCGCGCACCGCAGCTTCCACCTTTTCGGCGCCCTTGCCAACGACGAGCGCAATGTCGCTGCCGCCAGCCCCCGTGACCGCCTTGGCCACATGCGCCACGATCGGCAGGCCCGCGATCATGTGCAGGACCTTCGGCAGTTCTGATTTCATGCGGGTGCCCTCGCCGGCAGCGAGAATGACGGTGAGGCAGGAGCGTGATGTCATGTCGGACTTCCAGATCAGTTTTGGCCGGGCATTCTCATGCCTGATCCGGCACGGGCCCTTTCGCCATTTGAATGAACATTTGAAGCACCTTTAGCCGAGTTGGCCGAGGATGGGAAATGTTTCAAGCAGCCAGAACGAGAAAGTCTGCAGTCCTCCGGTCAGGAAAAGAATGCCCGTGACGACGAGAAGCCCGCCCATCACCTTTTCGACCTTGCCGAGATGCATGCGAAAGCGGCCAAGAAACTTCATGAACAGGCCCGAAAACAGCGCGGCGACGATAAAGGGAATGCCGAGGCCGAGCGAGTAGACGGCAAGCAGAATTGCGCCGTCGGCGACCGTATCGCGCGCGCCGGCAAGGGCGAGGATCGGCCCCAGCACCGGACCGATGCAAGGTGTCCAGCCGAAGGCAAAAGCGAGGCCCATGACATAGGCCGAAAGCGGATTGGCTGGCTTGCCCTGCGTCTGGAATCGCGCCTCGCGCGAAAGGAAAGCAAGCTTGAAGACACCGAGGAAATTCAGGCCCATCAGGATGATGACGATGCCGGCGGCGATGGCGATCTCCTGCTGCCACATGCGCAAAAAGCCGCCGATGGTCGAAGCGCCGGCTCCGAGCAGAACGAACACGGTGGTAAAGCCAAGGACGAAGGCCAGCGAAGACATGAGCAGCGCCTGCCGCACCGGCGAAATGCGCGCCTGCGGCGAACCCGAACGGAAATCTTCAACCGTCACGCCCGCCATGTAGCAAAGATAGGGCGGGACGAGTGGCAGCACGCAGGGCGAAAGGAAAGACAGGGCGCCGGCGCCGATAGCCGTCAGGTAGGAAACATCAAGCGCCATGCGCGCTCCTTGAAAATGGCATTTCGTTGGGCGCGGATTATGCCGAATCCCCTGCGAAGGCCAATCACCTTTTCGCCAGTTTCGCCATGATTGGCAAACCCTTGCGGTTTCGCTCGCGGGTTCAAAGATCACAACGCGCCGCAAAAGCAGCGAATCCCGCAAAAACAAGGCTTTTTTCCGCAAGTTATCTGCATGTTAGTTGTTGACCGATCGCCGTCCCGCCCCTATGTTCCGCCGCACTTCCCGAGGCGATTGAACGCGCCTCGTTTTGGGAGCGCGTAGCTCAGCCGGTAGAGCAACTGACTTTTAATCAGTAGGTCCAGGGTTCGAATCCCTGCGCGCTCACCAACATCAAATTAACTTAACCCTTCATTCACCCCTTTTCGCCACCCTCGCCGCATGAAAGCCAACGCTATCATGCTTGCGCTGCTCGGCGTCTTCGCTCTCACCGGTTGCGCGAGCCGGCCGTCGCTGGAGCAAATGTCCCACGGGCGGTTGGGGCAGCTTGCCGGCGCGGTGGAGCGCAAATGCATCGCCCGGGGCTTCGGGCTCGATACGCCGGAATACAAGGCCTGCACCGTGCAGGAGATCACCCAGGAGCAATATAGCCGCGAGTTCGGCAGCGAAAGTTTGCTATAGCGAACTCGCGCCATCTGGCCGGGATCAATTTAGTTTGAGTTTCCTCCTGCCGATCAACAGCAATACACTCGCCATGTATTTCTGTTTTCAAAGGACGAAGCCATTGTATCTCCAACGTTTTCTTTTGTGCCTAGCACTTGCGTCGCTGTTTCTGGCAACACCCGCCGCCTCGCAGGACCATGCGCCCCATGGCACCCAGACCGATATTTCCAGCAACGCCGATACTTCCCCGGATGTAGGCACTGCCGCGGCCGGTTCAGGCATCCTCGGCCTGCTTCCGGCAAATTCAGTAACCGAGCACGTCCTGAAAACCGCGACGGGCGACCTGCCCTATACAGCGACCGCGGGTACGCTTGTCCTTTATGGGCAGGATGGCAAACCGATGGCGAAGATGTTCTACACCGCCTATGCCGCGCGCGACCGCACGCCCGGCCGGCCAATCACCTTTGCCTTCAATGGCGGACCGGGCGCAGCTTCCGCATACCTTCACCTTGGATTGGTAGGACCGCGCATTCTGGAGTTCGGGCCGCATGGCGAAGGCGGCACCAGTCCGGCTCTTACCGACAATCCGGACAGCTGGCTTGCCTTCACCGATCTCGTCCTGATCGATCCGGTGGGAACAGGATGGAGCCGCGCCAGCAACGACAAAGTCGCTGCTGACTTTTACGGGATCGGCGAAGACGCCGACAGTATCGCCAAGGCGATCGCGCTTTACGTTGCGCAGAATGATCGCATGGCCGTGCCGAAATTCATACTTGGCGAAAGCTATGGCGGTTTTCGCGCCGCAAAGGTCGCGACGCGGCTGAAGGACAGTCAGGGCATACTGGTATCAGGCATCGTAATGCTGTCGCCGCTCATCGAGGGAAATCTCCTCTTCGGCGATCGGCGCTATCCGCTATGGGCGGCGCTGCAATTGCCCTCCCTTGCCGCCGGCGAGCTTGAGCGCAAGAACGCCTTCGATCCGGCCGCTGTTGCAGAGGCCGAAAAATTTGCAATGACCGACTATCTCGTCGCCCTTTCCGGACCGGAACCCTCGGGCGATGCCGCAAAAAACCTCTATGCCCGAATCGCGCAGATGACCGGCATACCCGAAGCGCTGGTGACGCGCGCCCGCGGCTTTCTCACCGACGTCTATGTCAAAAACTCGAAAAGCGCCTCGTCCGAAGTCGTCAGCCGCTATGATGCGTCGCTCGCAGCTCCGGACCCTTATCCTGAATCCGACTCCGAAGAGGGGGGTGACCCGGTTCTCGATGGTTTTACCCGTGCCTATGGCGCAGCCTTTTCAAGCTACGCCCGCAACGAACTCGGCTTCAAGACTGAGCTCACCTACAATCTGCTCGCCAACAACGTCAACGAAAAGTGGAAATGGAGCCAGAACGAGAACGGCGGCGGCCGCACGCGGGCAAGCGCGGCAGGCGACATACGCGAACTTCTGTCGGTCATCCCGTCGTTTCGCCTGCTCGTGGCCCACGGCTACAGCGATGCGCTCACGCCTTACGGGATCAACAAATACGTCATAGATCACCTGCCGGCGACGCTGAGCGCAGGAAGGGTGGAGCTCAAGCTCTACCGCGGCGGCCACATGTTCTACACGCGCACCGGTTCAAGGCAGGCGCTGAGCGCCGATGCGCGGGCATTCTACTCATCAAGCCTCGAAAAGGTGCAAGGGGAGTAGTGACGATCTAAATCGCGCGCCTCCCCCGGCCGTTTTCCTACGCGGTGTATTTATTGCGGCGACTACGCGTTGCCGGGCACTACTTAATCCAATCGAACAGGACCTACCACTTTCTGCCGGATTGCCTGTCGCCGATTCGCCTTTACTATCAGCGCCATGACTATTTCGCCGCCCAAAAGAACCGACGATCCGTTGAGCCAGGCTGCCGAATGCAAGGCAGCGCTCCGTGCCGGATTTGAGGATCTTGTAAGCCAGGCCCTAAGCGCCGGCTGGGACCAGTATGATGTCGCCCTCGCGCTCTCCGAACTTGGAGAACAACTCGTCGAGACGACGGCGGAAAATGCAGGCTCGGAAGCCGACATTGCCATCGCCAAGGCGCTGTTCGAGATCCGCAAGGCCTTCATGACATCGCATTGACGGATTTGCCCCTTCGCTTCAGGCAGCGCGAGGAATACGCAACTCCGCGCGCAGACCCCCGGCAGGATCATTTGCAAGCGTAATGTCACCGCCGCTGCGTCGCGCGATATTGCGCGCTATGGTCAGCCCGAGACCAAATCCGCCTGTCTGGCGATTGCGGGACGTCTCGACCCTGCGAAATGGCTGGAACACCTCGTCGAGTTTCTCCGCCGGGATACCGGGGCCTTCATCCCGGATCGTGAGGACGATGTCGCCATCCCGCTGCGCTAGATCAAGGTGCGCCTTGCTGCCGTAGGTCACCGCATTGTCGATGAGATTGGTCACGCATCGGCGCAGCGCCATGGGACGCCCCGAACAGATAAATGCGCGTGAGACCGGCGTTTCGAACGCGACTTGCGAATAATTGTCGGCAATCGCATCGACGAGGGACCAGAAGTCGATTTTTTCCGGCGCCTCGTCAACGATCTCATAGCTGGCAAAGTCTATGACCGACCGGGCTATCCCTTCGATATCATTGAGATCATGGGCAATCTGCTGGCGAACCGGTGCGTTTCGCAGCAATTCGAGCCGCAGCCGGATGCGGGTCAAGGGCGTGCGCAGATCATGGGCAAGCGCCGCCGCAAGCTGCTCGCGGTCCGCTACGTAGGCGCGCAACTGGGCCTGCATCGTGTTGACCGCCCTCGCCGCTGATTTGTATTCGCTGCTGCCGATCACCGGCAGCGGCGGCGCCTTCACATCCTCTCCAATGCGCTTCACGGCCCGCTCAAGGGCACGGTAGGGTGCAGTGAGCCGCCGCGTCGCCCATATCGACATGCCGATGACCGCCGCGGCAACGCCGCCGAAGAGCGGCAATGACTGACCCGAAAATATCGGATGGGGCGGCGTAATGGGCGTGACGAAGTTCAGCCATTGACCATCGTTGAAACGTATCGATGCGGCGAGGCCGTCGCTCTGGCTCAAGTCCTCGGCAATATCCGAGAGTTGACGCTCGATAAGGCCGGCGTCGGGATCGTCCGGCGCGTTGGTATCGGCAAGTTGTCCAGTCGGAACCTGTGCGAGCACACGGCCGATGCGGGCATCGGTCACGCCGAATTCCTGGAGCTGCGCGACAAGAACGTCTTCCAGTTCCGCCAGGCTGTCGTCGGCGGCAATGGCCGACTTGACGACCGGCTCGGCGGACAGGCTCATCGTATTGGCTGAATTCGAAAAGGCGGTGACAAGCTGCTTGCGCTGCGCCCCCGGCACTGCGGAAAACACTTTAGCCAGCGTATGAGCCCGTTCGTTCAGCCGGAAAAACTCAAGGATTTCGGTATTTTCGGCCCGGTCGCGCGCGACGATAGAAAGGGTTGCGACTTGCGACGTCAAAAGCCCGGCGATCAGGACAAGCAATATCCAGCTTGGCAGTGACTGGGGCAGATAGCGGTTCATTCGGCAGTGACTTCCGGCACGAATTGATAACCGCCGCCCCGGATCGTCAAGATCAGCTTTGGGGATCGCGAATCGTCTTCCATCTTGCGCCTTAGCCGGCTGATGAGAATGTCGACGCTGCGATCATAGCCATAGGCGGTGCTGCTTCCGGCCAGCTCTTGCAACTGATCGCGGCTGAGCATGCGCTGCGAACTCTTCACCAGCGCCTCAAGCAGATTGAACTCGCCTGTCGTAAGTTCCACCCTCACCTCATCTGGCGAAACGAGGCGCCGGCGCGAACAATCCATGCTCCAGCCAGCGAACTTGTAAATCTTGGGTTCCGCGCGGCGGTCTGCTCCGGGCGTCTCGAGGCGGCGCAGCACCGCCCGCACCCGCGCCAGCAATTCCCGTGGATCGAATGGCTTGGAGACATAATCGTCGGCACCCATCTCCAGCCCGACAACGCGATCCGTGGTTTCGGCAATCGCCGTCAGCATGATGATCGGCACACGCGAATGCATCCTGATCTCGCGGCAGATTTCCATACCGCCTTTGCCGGGCAGCATCACGTCGAGGATAAGGATATCGATGGGAGTGCGCGCCATGACCGCCTGCATTTCCTCGCCGTCACGAGCGACCGAGACCTGCATACCGCGCTTCTTGAGGAACTCATGCAGGAGATCGCGGATCGCATCGTCGTCATCGACAATCAGTATGTGCGGCTCGGATTTCATATTCTATTCCCAAAGTCCTTCCGACCTGACATTGCACTTCGAGTCTTACGCGCGGTTGCCGCCGAAAAGCCACGCAAATTTTCGGGATTGTGGCTTCAGAAACATTCCAGAAACAAAACACCACGAACGAGAAAAAACGGGGCAACAGTGCTGCCCGATAAAGGGTGCGTCGGTTTCAACTGTTTGCAGAATGGATGCTGGAACACCGCAATGGCTTTCTTCAACTCCTTCACTGCCATTTCGACCGCCATCCTCGCCGGGGGGATCGTCCTCTCCGCCTCGGCCGGACAGTCGAACGCCGATGAGACACTTACCCGCACAGAGTTGTGCGGCAAACTTCAGCTACAGACTCAACACGCACTCACCGAACATGCCGAGGCCAAACGGGCGGCCAAGGCGAAAGCACTTCAAAAGCAGGCGGCTAGTTTCTGCGCGAGCAACAAGCAGGCGCAGGGAATTAGAGATTACGCCCAGGCGTTGAAGCTGCTTGGGGTGCGGCCGGTCGACGATTGACCGCATCCACGAAGCCCGCTTCAAAAGGAAACTCATGCCATGAAAAAGTCCCTCTACACTGCTCTCGGTCTTGCTGTCGCCCTCGCCGTCTCGGCTCCCGTCCTGAGCTCTGGCGCTTATGCCGCCGCCGCAGCCAGCACAACCGCCTCGACCTCCACGCAGAAGGTCATGCCAAAGCATCACGTGAAGAAGGTTCACAAGACCACCACGAAGAAGGTACCTGCCAAGCCGGCTGCAACGACCGTTCAGTAAGAAGGCTTGCAAATTTGATAACATACCGGCCGTGGCAGTCCGCGGCCGGTATTTTTGTGTGCCGCTGGTGCCAGTTACCACGTTGGCAAGATTCGTTGTGCAAAGATCGATTGCCGTCGTAGCATCGGGCAGGTGATTCTCCTGCCAAGCATGGACTGAAGCATCCACGGGCTGGCGAACCATCACAACGAAACCGGTTCATGGAGATTCCAAGATGGGTGCAGAAGGTCTTCTTATCTTTCTTCTGGTGGGCTTGATCGCAGGCTGGCTCGCGAGCCAGCTTGTCCGGGGCGGCGGCTTCGGCCTCGTTGGCGACCTCGTCGTCGGCGTGATCGGCGCCTTTATTGCCGGCTACCTGTTTCCCGCCCTCAACATTTCCCTTGGCGGCGGCATTCTCGGCGCCATCATCGCGGCCGCCATCGGCGCAATCATCCTTCTCGTCATATTGCGCGCCTTCAAACGCGCCTGACCGAAGCGATCAAAAGAAAAAGCCCCCGAACGCTGCCGTTCGGGGGCCTCTTTATTTCCAAGTGTAAGTTCGTCAGGCCCGGCCGAATTCAGGCTGGGCGTCCGGCGTTTTCTCGGATTCGACGGCCACGTCCTTGCGCGAGATGAACGTATAGAACATCGGCACGACGAAGAGCGTGAAGATCGTTCCGACGATGATGCCGGAAAAGATCACGAGACCGATCGAGTAACGCGCCGCGGCACCAGCGCCGGTTGCCGTGATCAGCGGAATAACACCAAGCGCCATCGCCGCCGTCGTCATCAGAATGGGACGAAGTCGTGTCTTCGCCGCAAGGATGATGGCGTCATGACGCGATATGCCGTGCAGTTCGCGCTGCTGGTTGGCGAACTCGACCATGAGAATGCCGTGCTTGGTTATGAGCCCGACAAGCGTGATCAGCCCGACCTGCGTATAGATGTTGAGCGTTCCGAGCCCGAGATTGAGCGGGACGATCGCGCCGAAAATCGACAACGGCACTGACATCATGATGATGAACGGGTCGCGGAAGCTTTCGAACTGCGCCGCAAGGACGAGATAGATAACCACGACGGCGAGAACAAACGCGATCAGGATCGTGCTGCCCTGCTCGATCTCGAGTCGCGACTGACCCGAATAGTCCATGAAGAACCCATCCGGCATCAACGGGCGAGCCGTATCGATGATCGTCTGCAATCCCTGACCTGTCGTGACGCCAGGCATCGGCAGCGCGGAAATCGTCGCCGAATTCAGCTGGTTGAACTGTTCGATCGCCGCCGGTGACGCATTCTCGGTGATCTTGATCACCGCAGACAACGGCACCATTTCGCCCGACGCGCTCTTGACGAAGTACTGGCCGAGGCTTTCCGGATTGGCCCGGTAATCCTGCGGCACTTGAGGAATGATGTCGTAGCTGTTGGAATCGCGGTCAAACTTCGAGATTTTGCCGCCGCCGACGAGCAGGCCGAGCGTCTGGCCAATATCGCTGACGGGTACGCCAAGCGCCGAAGCACGGTCGCGATCGATCGTGACTGTCACCTGCGGCGCATTGAATGACAAGGAGTTCTGGACGATGATGAACTGGCCTGATGCCTGCGCCTGCTTCTTGATCTCCTCGGCCACCTCGTAGACCTTGTCGGCCGGTCCGGTAGACTGAATGACGACCGAAATCGGCAGACCACCACCAGTACCCGGCAATGTCGGCGGCGCGAAGATGAAGGCTTCGGCACCTGCAATCGGGCTGATCATCCCCTGCAGTTCCTGCTGAAGCTGCTTCTGCGACTTTTCGCGCTGGGTCCAGTCCTTGAACACCCAGATAGCGAAGGCCGAATTCGTCGTGCCGAGACCGAGGATGTTGAACCGGGCCTTGAGTTCCGGCAGGTCCTTGGTCAGCGCGTCGATCTGATCGGCATAGAGCTTGGTGTAGTCCGAAGTCGCATATTGTGGTGCGTTGACGATCGCAAACAGGGCGCCGGAATCCTCTTCGGGAGCAAGCTCCGATGAGGTCTTGGTAAAGAGGAAGCCGGTCAGCGAGACCAGTGCGATGACGATGAACAGCGTCAGGAAGCGGAAATTCAGCGACCCGGCCACGCGGCGTTCATAGGCGCGCTCCAGCCAACCGAAAGTGTTGTCGACAATCCGTTGGAAACGGCTGTGATTGCCAGGCTTCAACAGAAGCGCGCACATCATTGGCGAAACGGTCAAGGCCGCAACGCCAGAGATGATAACGGCACCCGCGAGCGTGAAAGCGAACTCGCGGAAAAGCGCACCCGTCAAACCACCGGTAAAGCCGAGCGGCGCAAACACCGCGGCGAGTGTGATGGTCATGGCGACGATCGGACCCGTGATTTCCTTCATGCCCTTCAGTGCGGCATCGACCGGCCGGAGCCCCTCCTCGATGTGGCGGTGGATATTCTCCAGCACCACGATCGCGTCATCGACGACGAGGCCGATCGCGAGAACCATTGCGAGCAGTGACAGAAGGTTGATCGAATAGCCAAGGATGAACAGGAAGAAGCACACGCCGACAAGCGAGATCGGAATGGTGACGACCGGGATGATGACCGACCTGAACGAGCCGAGGAACAGGAGGATCACCAGGACGACGATAAGAACCGCCTCGCCGATGGTCTTGAACACCTCGTGGATCGATGAACTGATCTGTTCCGTCGCGTCATAAAGCAGGACGATCGACATCCCGTCAGGCAGGGTTGCCTGGATCGATGGCAGTTCGGCGCGGACCGCCGCTGTCATATCGATCGGATTTGCAGCGGGAGTCGGGAAGACGCCAAGGAAGGTGCCGCTGGACCCGTTGAAGGTGACAATCGTATCCTTGTTGACGGCACCAAGCTCGATGCGCGCCACATCCCTGAGGCGCACAATATTGTCGCCGTCGGATTTGATCGGCATTGCGCCGAAGGCTTCCGGCGTCTGCAACGTCGTCTTCAACGTGATTGGTGAGGCCGTATAGAGGTTTTCGACCTTGCCCGGCGCCGACAGGAAGTTCGACTGGTTGATCGCCGTCAGCACTTCCGATGCCGTCGTCTTGCGAGCCGCGAGCTTGATCGGGTCGATCCAGACGCGCATCGAGAACACCTGGCCGCCGAGAATCTGCGCATCGGCCACGCCCTGAATCGTCGACATGCGCGGCTGGATAACGCGCTCCAGATATTCGGTGATCTGCTCGCTGGTCATGTTCGGATTCTGTACCGCGAGGTACATCGTCGCGAAGTCCTGGCCCGTGCCCTTGGTGATGACCGGGTCGTCAGCCTCGGCCGGCAGATCGCCGCGCACCTGGTTTACCTTCGAGATAACTTCGGTGAGCGCGGCGTCGGGATCGGCGCCGAGTTTCATCTGCACGGTAACCGTGCTCGATGACGGACCCGACGACGACGTTACGTAGTCGATGTTTTCCGTCGTGGTCACGGCCTTGGCGATAGGCGCCGAAATGAAGCCCTGCATAAGATCGGCACTGGCACCCGCATAGGCGGTCTTGATCGTGATAACCGTTTCCTCGACCTTCGGATATTCGCGAACCGAAAGGTTCACGAGCCCCTGCGCGCCGAGCAGAATGATCATCAGAGCAACGACCGTCGAAAGGACCGGACGGCGAATGAAGATTTCTGAGAAGTTCATTTTGTGGGCAGCCCTGCGTCTTTGGTGTTGGCGGGATTGACATCGTTGGCAATCTTGACGGCAGCACCGGGGTTCAGGCGGTTCTGGCCGGCGGTGACGACGATGTCGCCGGGCTTAAGACCCTTGGTGATCTCGACATTCAGGCCGGATCGGCGTCCGGGCGTCACGAATACCTGAGCGACAACAAGCTTCGGCTCTTCCTTTGCCTTCTCGTCGGCTGGCTTTGCCGTCTCGGCGGATGCGGCACCGGGCTGCTGCGGTTCGGTCGGCTTCTTTTCCTCGGGCTTCTGTTCGGCCGGACGGACAACGAACACGTAGTCGCCGTAAAGACTGGAAACGAGCGCCGTCTGCGGCAAGGTCAGAACATCGTCTTCCTTCGGCAGTCCGACGCGGACCTGTGCGAACTGGCCGGGGCGCAGCTTGCCTTCGGAATTGTCGACCTTGGCGCGAACCGAAACAAGACGCGTCGCGGGATCGATGCGCGGCTCAATGGCCGTTATTTCACCCTTGATGTTGATGTCACCATCGGTCAGGCCGAGACGGATTGGCTGGCCGACCTTGAGCTGGCTCAAGGTCTGCTCGGGAACGGTGAAATCGACGCGCATCGTCGAAAGGTCCTGCAAGCTCACGACTACAGTGCCGGGTGCGAGATACTGACCAAGCTCGATGCGCGGAATACCGACTGTGCCGGTGAACGGCGCCTTGATGAGCTTCTGGTCCATGACGGCCTGCAGCTTGGCGATCTCTGCCTTTTTCGCGAGCGATGCCGCCTGGGCCTCGTCGACGTTGGACACGGCACCAACACCACGCGTATTCAGCGTGCGGGCGCGCTCGAGCGTCTGGTCCATAAGCACATTCTGCGCCTGGGCGGCAACGATATCGGCCTTTTCGATCGCGTCATCGAGCTGGAGCAGCGGGGCGCCCTTCTGGATGACCTGATTCGCCGTGAACGGGATATCCTTGACGATGCCGGCAACCTCGACGGAGAGTTCGACGCCCTGGATAGCGCTCACCGTGCCGATTGCCTCGATTTCCGGCGTCCATGATGTCGGCTCGACCGTGTAGGTCGAAACCGGCGCAGCCGGCTGCTGCATCGTCGCAAAGAAATCCTTGATTGCCTTGTCACGGAACAGATTGAATCCGACCAGCCCGACGCCCAGCAATACGACCAGGACGAGGATGATAACGGGAAGTAGGAACCGCTTGATCATGAGGAGACTGCTCCGAAACAAAACAATGGCCAGCAAATATGTCTGCCAGCCTTTCTTACGGGGATTGATTTACGCGGACTTGATTACCGCGGGCGAAGTACTGTACCGTCTGGACGGTAATGTCAATATTGTTTTGGCAACAACCCTACGACGAAAGTTTCAGAATGGTGGCGGACATCCCAACGACAAGAGACAAGATCCTGCAGGCGGCAGCGGAGATCACCAAGGAGGTGGGACCGGTGAATCTTTCACTCGATGCTGTGGCCAAACGAGCGGGACTTTCGAAGGGTGGACTGCTTTATACATTTCCAACCAAGGCCAAATTGCTCGAAGGTCTGGTAGAGCAGCACGTCTCGGAATTTGACCAATCACTTCGCCGTGAAGAGGCTTCCCGCAACTTCGGCCCGAACAGCGTCGTCCTTGCCGTCATCGCTGTCTACCGTGCCGAATTTGTCTGCAACGAGCCCGAGCCTTCGGGTATTCTCGCGGCTATCGCCAACGATCCGGGGTTTCTCGAGCCGATCCGCCGCTACAACAAGCAACTGCTGCAGCGCATGCGTGAAAACGCAGCCGACCCCATGCTGGCGATGATGGTTTTCCTGACCATCGAGGGTTTGCGCAGCCTAAAGCTGTTCGAGATGAATGTTCTCGATCGCGCTGAACAGATCGCTGCGATCGACCGCCTGAAAAATCTCTTCGAACCTGCCGACCCCGCGCCGGTGGAAACGCCGGCCGTCGCCTGATCTCGACTATGGGTAAGCGGGGAGATCCCCCTTCGCCCATTCGGCCTGCGTCTCTTCACAGAACGGGACATATGTTCCAGTCTCTATCGCGCCGCGTATACCTTGCATGAGTTGCTGGTAATAGGCGAGATTGTTCCATGTCAGCAGCATGCCGCCAAGCGCCTCACCAGATTTGACGAGGTGATGAAGATAGGCTCGGCTGTAGTCACGTGCCGCAGGACAGGATGATTCTTCGTCGAGCGGCCGCGGATCGTCCGCATGCCGGGCATTGCGCAGATTGACCTTGCCGCGACGGGTAAAGGCGAGACCGTGCCGGCCTGCCCGCGTCGGCATCACGCAATCGAACATATCAATGCCGCGCGCCACCGACTTCAGGATATCGTCAGGCGTGCCGACGCCCATCAGATAGCGCGGCTTTTCCGCCGGCAGTTCCGGGCAGGTAATGTCGAGCATGTCGAGCATGACCTCTTGCGGCTCGCCGACGGCAAGACCGCCCACGGCATAGCCCTTGAGGTCCATGGCCTTGAGGGCCTGCGCCGAACGAACACGCAGATCCGCCACATCACCGCCCTGCACGATCCCGAACATGGCTTTTCCTGGCTGATTGCCGAATGCGGTCTTGCATCGCTCGGCCCAGCGCAGTGACAGTTCCATGGCCCGCTCGATGTCCTTCGGCGTCGAAGGCAGCGCAACGCATTCATCGAGTTGCATCTGGATATCGGAATCGAGCAGACCCTGAATTTCGATCGAGCGCTCCGGGCTCATCTCGTGGGCGCTGCCATCGATATGCGAGCGGAAGGTGACGCCGTTTTCGGTCAGCTTGCGCAACTGCGCCAGCGACATCACCTGAAACCCGCCGGAATCCGTCAGGATCGGTCCTGGCCATCTGGCGAACTCGTGCAGCCCGCCAAGCCGCGCAACGCGTTCAGCGGTCGGGCGCAGCATCAGGTGATAGGTGTTGCCAAGGATGATGTCGGCGCCAAGCTCGCGCACCTGGTCCATATACATCGCCTTGACGGTGCCGCCGGTTCCCACCGGCATGAACGCGGGGGTGCGGATCGTGCCGCGTGGCATGGTGATCGCGCCGCGTCGCGCCTTGCCATCGCTGGCAATCAGTTTGAATTCAAAATTGGTGCTGGTCATTCTGATCGCCATAACAGGCTTGCATCGCCATAGGAATAGAAGCGGTAGTGATTTTCGATGGCATATTCATAGGCGTCCCGCATGCGATCCATGCCGCTGAAGGCCGAAACGAGCATGAACAGCGTCGAGCGCGGCAGGTGAAAATTGGTCATCAGCATGTCGACGGCCCGGAAACGGTAGCCTGGCGTAATGAATATGTCGGTCGCTCCTGACCATGCGCGAACAATCCCGTCTTCGCCCGTTGCGCTTTCGAGAAGCCGCAGCGACGTCGTACCGACGCTGACGATCCGCCCTCCGCGCGCCCTGACCGCATTGAGCGCATCGGCAGTGGCCTGGTCGACATGGCCGATTTCGGCATGCATCTTGTGTTCGGCGGTATCGTCGGCCTTTACGGGAAGAAACGTCCCTGCCCCGACATGCAGCGTCACGAAATGTTCCTCGATGCCGCGTTGCTTCAAATCGTCAAGGAGACCGGGCGTAAAATGCAGACCGGCCGTCGGGGCGGCAACAGCGCCTTCCTCGCGGGCATAGACGGTCTGGTAGTCGTCGCGGTCGCGGCTGTCGTCGGCCCGCTTCGAGGCGATATAGGGCGGCAGCGGGATATGCCCGACCGCAGCGATGGCCTGGTCCAAATCGGGTCCGCTGAAATCGAAAACGAGCAGGGCTTCGCCCGCCTCGCCCTTCTTGGCCACCGTTGCCTGCAGCGAGCCAAGCAGGCACGCATTATTGCCCTGGCCGAAATCGATGCGCTCTCCTTCCTTGATACGCTTTGCCGGACGCAAAAACGCCTTCCAACGATCCGGGCCGGTGCGCATATGCAAGGTTGCGCCGACCTGCGCGCGCACCCCCTCACGCTCGCGAAAGCCTTCAAGTTGCGCCGGTATCACCTTGGTATCATTGAAAACGAGCGCGTCGCCTTCACGCAGATAATTGCCAAGATTGCGTACTGTATCGTCGCCTAGGTCCGAGCCATCCGCCTTTACAAGCAAAAGCCGCGCTGAATCGCGCGGCTCTGCTGGTCTCAATGCGATGTTCTCTTCCGGCAGATCGAAATCGAAAAGATCAACACGCATGATGCAACGAAACGATCTTACTCAACGTCCGCAGCAACGCGCATCGAAACAATCGAATCCGGATCCTGCACGGGTTCGCCGCGCTTGATCTTGTCGACATTGTCCATGCCTTCGATGACCTGGCCCCAAACCGTGTACTGACGGTTCAGGAAGCCGGCATCGTCAAAGCAGATAAAGAACTGCGAGTTGGCGGAATTCGGGTTTTGCGCACGCGCCATCGAGCATGCGCCGCGACCGTGGTTGGCGTTGGAAAATTCAGCCTTGAGATCCGGCTTGTCCGAACCGCCCATGCCGGCGCGCGTAGGATTGAACGAAGCGCCACCCTTCTTGCCGAACTTGACGTCACCGGTCTGCGCCATGAAGCCGTCGATCACGCGGTGGAAGACGACGCCGTCATAAGCACCTTCGCGTGCAAGTTCCTTGATGCGGTTGACGTGTTCCGGCGCGAGGTCCGGGTAAAGCTCGATGACGACATTGCCTTTGGTCGTTTCGAGCAGGATCGTGTTTTCGGGATCTTTATAAGCCATTTTCGCCAATCTCCTGTGATATGAATTATTTGCCGGCGCCGACGGTAACTTTGATCATCCTGTCGGGATTCTCTACGGCGCCATTGTTTGCTTCCGAACCCTTCTTGATCTTGTCGACATATTCCATGCCGCTCGTGACCTTGCCGACGACTGTATACTGGCCGTTCAGCGAGGGGTATTCGGTGAACATGATGAAGAACTGCGAATTTGCAGAGTTGGGGTTCTGGGACCGCGCCATACCGACAACGCCGCGTACGAAAGGTTCCTTGGAGAACTCTGCAGGAAGGTCGGGCCGCGTCGAGCCACCGGTGCCGGCGGCCTGCGCATTGAAGCCCTTTTCGGCATTGCCATACTGAACGTCGCCGGTCTGGGCCATGAATCCTGGAATGACGCGGTGGAATACGACATTGTCATAGGCGCCTTCCTTGGCGAGCGCCTTGATCTGCTCGACATGCTTCGGTGCGAGCTTGGGCAACAGCTCGACCTTGACGTCGCCGTCCTTAAGCTTGATCGTCATCGTATTGGCGTCATCGGCAAAGCCGGGGTTCAGCGTCGCAAAGGTAAGCGATGAAACTGCAGCCGCAATGAGGGCTCTACGAGTAAAGGTCATGAAAAATCTCTCCGGGATCAGTGACTTGTTCAGGGTTTGAATTTGGTCGCAAGCGCATCAGCGACAAGCGCGGGAACGAAGTGCCGCACGTCGCCGCCCATCGCTGCAATCTGGCGAACCAATGTGGCGGTAATGGTGCGCACCGCCGGGTCCGCCGGAAGAAACACGGTCTGCAATTCCGGCGCCATCTTGCCGTTCATGCCCGCCATCTGCATTTCGTAATCGAGGTCGGTGCCGTCACGCAATCCGCGAACGAGCAGCGATGCGCCGAATTTGCGTGCCGCGTCGATCACCAGACCGTCGAAGGAAATGACTTCGATCCGCTCACCGTCCTTGCCGAACACCTCGGCCGAGACACGCTTGACGAGGTCCATCCGCTCGTCGAAGGAAAACAGAGGCGCCTTCCCCGGATGAACCCCGATTGAGACATAGACCTTGTCCGCAAGCCGCAGCGAGCCCTGCAGGACATCCATGTGGCCATTGGTGATCGGATCGAAGGATCCGGCGTAGATCGCGATTGTCATGACCGGTTCCTATCGGTTTTGCTTGGAGCTTTCAATGGCTCGCACGATCCAGATGAACGATAGATGAACACATAAATCAGCAAGCATTCATCCGCGTTCAACTATGCGTGAGACGCTCGCATGAAACCATTTCGAAGTCAGCACGTTACTATCCATAAGTTGGCCAGGAGCAAAGGGACAGATTGATGTTTATTCTTCTCAGCATTGCCATGATGGTTGCAATGGTCGTTTCGGCGATTGTCATGATTGTGGAAGAAAGCAAAAAGCGGGAAGCTCCTGTCAGAACCACCCGCTTCGGTGTTTATCATCATCGCCGCGACATTTGAGTCCCGACCTGCCTGAGCCTTAGTTAGGCTCGGCGCCGTCCGGGGCCTCCGGTACTGAGACATCGCCTTCCGCAGCCGCTTCAGTCTCGACTTCGTCGGTCTCCGTCTCGGAAATCCGCTCGACCGACACCACCTTCTCACCATCCGCTGTATTGAAGATCGTGACGCCCTTTGTCGAGCGTCCGGCAATGCGGATACCGTTGACCGGCACGCGGATGAGCTGGCCGCCATCGGAAACGAGCAAGATCTGATCCGAAGACTCCACCGGGAACAACGAGACCAGCTTGCCGATTTCGTCAGTCTTGGACGTGTCGGTGGCGCGGATGCCCTTGCCGCCGCGACCCGAAACACGGAATTCATAGGACGACGATCGTTTGCCGTAGCCAAATTCACTCACGGTGAGAACGGTTTGCTCGCGTTCGCGCAGTTCGGCGTAGCGCTCGGGCGCGAGGTCGGCAATGTCTGTCGCCTCTTCGCCGACGAGATTGATCTCCTCGACATCATCGGCGCCCTGCGCACGGCGTTCCGCCGCTGCCTGCTTGAGATAGGCCGAGCGTTCTGCCGGGCTCGCATCGACATGGCCGAGGATCGACATCGAGATGATCTTGTCGCCATTGGCCAGATTCATGCCGCGCACGCCGATGGAGTTGCGGCCGGCGAAAACCCGCACGTCCGTAACCGGGAAGCGAATGCACTGACCGCCGGCGGCAGTGAGCAGCACGTCGTCGAACTCGTCGCATGTATCGACGCTGAGGATTTCATCACCCTCTTCGTCGAGCTTCATTGCGATCTTGCCGTTGCGGTTGACCTGGATGAAATCCGACAGCTTGTTGCGGCGAACCGTGCCGCGTGTGGTTGCGAACATCACATCGAGGTTGGCCCAGCTGGATTCGTCTTCCGGCAGCGGCATGATCGTCGTTATGCGCTCACCCTGTTCAAGCGGCAGCATGTTGATCAGGGCCTTGCCGCGCGATTGCGGCGTGCCGATCGGCAAGCGCCAGACCTTTTCCTTGTAGACGATGCCGCGCGACGAGAAGAACAGGACCGGCGTATGCGTGTTGGCCACGAACAGGCGCGTAACCGAATCCTCATCCTTCATCGTGACGCCCGAGCGCCCCTTGCCGCCGCGGCGCTGCGCGCGATAAGTCGCAAGCGGCACACGCTTGATATAGCCGGCATGGCTGACGGTGACGACCATGTCTTCACGGGCGATGAGATCCTCATCGTCCATGTCGGCGCCGCCTTCGGTAAGTTCGGTGCGGCGGGGGGTGCCGAATTCGTCGCGGATCGCGGCGAGCTCGTCTTTAACAATGCCCATGATCCGCAGCCGCGAGGCGAGGATCTCCAGATAATCCTTGATTTCAACGCCAATCTTGTTGAGTTCGTCAGCGATTTCGTCGCGGCCGAGCGCTGTCAAGCGCTGCAGGCGGAGATCGAGAATGGCACGCGCCTGTTCTTCGGAGAGGTTGTAGGTGTTGTCGTCATTAAGCTTGTGGCGCGGATCGGCAATGAGCAGGATCAGTGGCGCGACCTCGCTTGCAGGCCAGCGGCGCTCCATCAACTGGTCACGGGCCGTGGCCGGGTCCGGAGCGCGGCGGATCAGCGCTATGATCTCATCTATGTTCGCGACGGCAATCGCAAGACCCACCAACACATGCGCCCGGTCACGCGCCTTGCGCAGAAGATATTTGGTACGGCGGCTGACGACTTCCTCGCGGAAGCTGACGAATGCACGCAGAATATCGAGCAGGTTGAGAAGGCCGGGCTTGCCGCCATTGAGCGCCACCATATTGGCGCCAAACGAGGTCTGCAGCGGCGTGAAGCGATAAAGCTGGTTGAGGATGACATCCGCCACCGCATCGCGCTTCAATTCGACAACGACACGGTAGCCGTCGCGGTCGGATTCGTCGCGAATGTCGGAAATGCCCTCGATGCGCTTTTCGCGCACCAGATCGGCCATCTTCTCGATCATCGCCGCCTTGTTCACCTGATAGGGAACCTCGGTAATGATGATCGCCTCGCGGTCACCGCGCATGCTTTCGATGGCAACCCTGCCGCGCATCAGGATCGAGCCGCGGCCAGTGCTGTAAGCAGAATAAATGCCGGAACGGCCAAGGACAAGGCCGCCGGTCGGGAAATCCGGACCCGGAATGATTTCCATCAGTTCCGGCAATTCGATCGCCGGATTGTCGATAAGCGCGATACAGCCGTTGATTACCTCGGAAAGGTTGTGCGGCGGCACGTTCGTTGCCATGCCGACGGCGATACCGCCGGAACCATTGACCAGAAGATTGGGGAAGCGCGCCGGCAGTACCGTCGGCTCCTGCTCGCGGCCGTCATAATTGTCCTGGAAATCGACCGTCTCCTTGTCGATATCCTCGAGTAGCGATTCCGTGACCTTTTCGAGGCGGCATTCGGTGTATCGCATCGCCGCCGGTGAATCGCCGTCGATCGAGCCAAAATTGCCCTGGCCATCGACGAGCGGGTCGCGCAGCGACCAATCCTGCGCCATGCGGACGAGCGCGTCATAGATCGAGGCGTCACCGTGCGGATGGAACTTACCCATCACCTCACCGACGACACCGGCCGACTTGCGGTACGACCTGTTCCAGGACAGGCCCATCTCGTTCATCGCGTGGAGGATACGCCTGTGCACCGGCTTCAGACCATCGCGAACATCGGGCAAGGCGCGGCTGACGATCACGCTCATGGCGTAATCGAGATAGGAACGCTGCATTTCCTCGATGATGGAAATCGGCTCGATACCGGAACTGGGCCCGGATTTATCGTCTTCAGGTCCGGATGGTGGAGTTAGGTCAGACACGAGGCACTCATCTTTCGTATGGAATCAATCTTTGATCTTATAGCGGCTTTCATTGCGAAAAGCCAACAAACGGGGTCAGAATTCACAGCAGAAAACCATTTGATATCAAATGGATAGAAGAGATTTTCTCATGCGGTGAAATTGTTGGGCGTGAAATTGCATGTTTCTCGACGTTGGATATCGAATCCGGTAGGTTGGCTGGGCTCTTAACCGAGAAGAAAAGCAAAATCGTGGCGTTCTACGACACCATTCTCAATGCCCTCGTCACCCTGATGGTGACCATCGATCCTCCGGGGCTGGCGCCGCTGTTTCTGGCGCTGACGCGCGGCATGAACCGCAGTGAACGCAGCCAGGTCGGATTGAGAGCAAGCATCATCGCCTTCGGTATCCTCACCATATTCGCCGTCGCCGGCGCGCAGATTCTCGCGCTGTTCGGCATCACGCTTGGCGCCTTCCGTGTGGCCGGTGGTCTGCTGCTGTTCTGGATCGCCTTCGAAATGATCTTCGAGCGCCGCACCGAGCGCAAGGAAAAGAGCGCCGAGGTTGCCATCACCAAGGACCACATCCGCAATGTTGCCGCCTTCCCGCTGGCGATCCCGCTCATTGCAGGTCCCGGCGCTATCTCGGCGACCATCCTGCTCGCCGGCACGCTTTCCGAACCAACGTCGCGGGTTGCCCTCATCGGAATTATTCTGGTCTGTATTGCCGCCTGTTACGTGGTCTTTCTGCTCGCCGAGCGGGTCGACCGCTTCCTTGGAGAAACCGGCCGCTCGATCCTGACCCGCCTGCTCGGCGTCATCCTGGCCGCCCTCGCGGTCCAGTTCGTGGCCGATGGGATACGGACGCTCGTCCAGGGCTGAGCTTGGCTCAAGCTACGCTGACTTGTCTTCCTCCGCGGCATCGCGCTGGGTGATCAGCCTGGCGCTGCGCACGCCGCTCACCGATATCCACAGCCAGCTCAGCGCCACGGCGAGGCGATTGCGCACGCCGATCAGGTAGTAGATGTGGGCGAGGCCCCACAGCCACCAGGCGAGATAGCCCTTGAGCTTGAACCAGCCGAAATCGGTCACTGCGGCGCGCTTGCCGATGGTCGCGAGATCGCCGGCGTGATGGTAGACGAAGGGCTTCGGCGCATTGTCGCCCGCAAGCCTCGCCTTGATTGTCTTTGCTATGTGCTTGCCTTGTTGCTTGGCGGCAGGTGCGATGCCCGGCACCGTGCCCTTGCCGCCATTCGCCACGGTTGCGGTATCGCCGATCACGAAAATCTCAGGGTGGCCCGGCACGGTTAGATCTGGATTGACGACGACCCGTCCGGCGCGATCGGCCGGAACGCCCAGCCATTTGGCAGCGGGCGATGCCTGCACGCCCGCCGCCCAGATAATCGTGCGGGCACGCAGTGTCTGCCCGGCGAATTCGACCCCGTCTGCATGGCACGCGGTCACCGGATTGCCGAGATGGACGGTCACGCCGAGCTTTTCCAGCGCCATTTTGGCATAGGCGGACATGTCTTCCTTGAAGGCGCCAAGCACGCGGCTCCCGCCTTCAATCAGCACGACTCGCGCGCTGGCGGGGTCGATCTCCCTGAAATCACCCTTCAGCGTGTCGCGGGCAAGGTCAGCAATCGTCCCGGCAATTTCGACGCCGGTCGGCCCGCCGCCGATGATGACGAACGTCAGATATTGTGCCCGTTTTTGCGGATCAGGTTCGCGCTCTGCCATTTCGAAAGCCGTGAGAATGCGCCGCCGGATCGTGGTGGCGTCCTCCAGCGTCTTCAGGCCGGGCGCGAATGGCTCCCAGTCGTCATGGCCGAAATAGGCATGGCGGGCGCCGGTAGCGAGCACGAGCGTGTCATAGGGAATAACGTCGCCATCCGCCGTAATCACCGTCTTGGCGGCCGTATCCACGGCTTCCACGGTGCCAAGCAGCGTCAAGACATTCTTGTAGCGCCGCAACAGATGCCGGATCGGCCAGGCGATCTCGGATGTTGCGAGGGTCGACGTTGCCACCTGATAGAGCAAGGGCTGGAAAAGATGGTGGTTGCGCTGGTCTACGACAGTGATAGCAACTTCGACACCGCGAAGATTGTAGACGGTCTCGAGACCGCCAAAACCACCGCCGACAACGACGATACGGTGCTGCACTGGAGTCTGATCTTCCGTCATCGTTGGCTCCGCTGGACAAACCGCATGCCTGTCTAGCAGAGGGCCCGGCGAACTACAATTATGCGTTCGAACCAACCAGCGCCGCCCAGCGGCCGGGTGTTACGCCGAACGCCTTCTTGAACTGCCTGTTGAGGTGGCTCTGGTCGCTGAAGCCAGTATCGGCGGCGATTTCCGCAAGAGGCTCCCCCATCCGGATCATGTCGCGGGCACGTTGCAGACGGCGCATGAGCAGGAAACGATGCGGGCTGGTGGCGTACACCGCCCTGAATTGCCTCGATAAAGCATAGCGATCAAGGCCACTTATTGCCTCCAGTTCATCCGATTTCACAAGACGCAAGGCATGCGCCTCGAGATAATCGCGAACGCGTGCCACCTGCCTTAACGCGGGCTTGTCGGTCGGCTTGCGCGATTGCCGGGCGACGCGCGACAGTCCCTGCGCCAACCGCGAGATGACATCATCGACAAGAAGCTCGTCCAGTTCCTCATCGAGATTGTCCAGCGCTGCCGAAAGCGCCGCCGCGATCATCGGATCGCTAAGCACCGGATCGCGCACGAATGGCAGCGAACCGGCAGGACCAAGCGAATCCAGTGCCAATGAGGGTTCCAGATAGAGCATACGATACCGCAGGCCGACCTCGGTCCCCGCCCCGCCATCATGCATCTCGTCCGGATGCAGAACAATGACGTTGCCGGGAAGGCTGCATCGCCGCTCACCGCGATACCAGAAAGATTGCACGCCGTGCAGGGTCAGGCCGATCGCATAGGTATCATGCCGATGCAGTTCATAGGCATTGGCGGCAAAGCGCGCTTCGATCCTTTCGAGCCCCGGATTGGAAGGCGCCGCAACGATCGTGTCCTTCAGCGATGGTTCGCACAAACGTCCAAGACGCTCTGCGGTCTCTTCCCCTAGAACATTGATCATCCGCTCAACCCGAACCTGCAAAGGCTAGTATATTTATGTTCGACACGAAAATTGCAATTGTTCTGCGCGATGACCTTGCCCCTTGGCAGACGCTGAATGTCACGGCTTTCCTGATGAGCGGCATAGTTGCAGAGACGCCAAACGTTATCGGCGAGCCCTATCGCGACCGCGAAGGCAATATCTACAATCCCTTATCCATTCAGCCCGTCATCGTTCTTGCGGCCGACCAGGCAACGATCTCGACTATCCATCGTCGCTCGCTCGAACGCGATGTCCGCACCTGCCTCTATGTCGAGGAAATGTTCTCGACCGGTCATGACGCGGCAAATCGCGCCATCTTTGCGAAATTCGCGCCTTCGGATGCAAAGGTCGTGGGAATTGCCATGCGCGCCGACAAGAAGCTGGTCGACAAGATCACCAAGGGCGCCCGCATGCACCCGTGATCCCTGGGAAAGACCGGCCTATGGCAATCCGGTCGTCAGGCCAAGGACGGCGAGGTAGCGGCCAATCTTTGCTATCGCCACCAGGAAGACGAAACTGGCAAGGGGTTCGCGCAGAACACCGGCAACCACCGTCAGCGGATCGCCGACGACCGGCATCCAGCTCAAAAGCAGCGTCCAGCGCCCGAAGCGTCGATACCACGACGCGGCACGGTCGAGCTGCGCACTGTTCGCTGGAAACCACTTGCGGTCACGAAAGCGATCGATTCCGCGCCCAAGACCCCAGTTGACGACCGAGCCCAAAATATTTCCGGCACTCGCTACCGCAATCAGAACGGAGGACGGGTAGGCATTGCTCAGCAGGAGGCCCGCCAGTGCCGCCTCCGACTGCATTGGCAGGATGGTTGCGGCCGCAAAAGCAATGGCGAACAGTCCGGCATAGACCGCGAAATCTGCTGGCATCGCTATGCGCGCGGCTCGACCAGCCACAGCCGGGTATTTTGTTCAGGCATGCGAAACATCGGGACCGTTTTCACGAGAAGCGTGGCACCTCGTTCCATACGTCATGGGCCGCGTCAATGTCCCGAGAACACCAATACCTGAACCGGCAGCAATATGGCCTGAATCCGCAGGATCGCCGCATGGACAAGCCCGACGGCATCGACGCCATGCAGGAAAAAGCGATGCAGCTTGCCAAGATCCTTTGATTCGAGAGCTGCGTGATTGCTGGTGTAGGCATTGGCGATACAACTGCTTCCGGGAGGAATGCCTTCCAGGGCACCCGCAAATATCGGTTCGAGAAAGACGGTCAAGGTTCCTGGCTGGGCAATCTGCTGCACGTCGATCAGTTGATCGGTCGGACGCAACTGGCCGGCGGCAATCACGTCCTGCACCTGGGTGACCACCATGGGAATGATGGTGAAGGGCTTGCCGATACAGGTCGCCTCGGCGATCATCCCGGGCTTCATGACCTGCGCTTCAATCTGGTTGAAGCCGGCAATGAGAGCAACGCGGCCCGCCTCGGTTGGCACGAGGATCCCGGCCGGGCGCAGCAGCGAATTGACGAAATCTCCGGGTCGCAATGTGAACTGGTGGACGGTCCCCGCGACGCCGGCGCGCACGATCATCTTGTCGAGCTCGACCTGCGCCTGCGCCAACGCAGCCTCGGCACTCGATCGTTGCGCGGGCAGCAGCGCAGCGATGCGCGCCTGCAGCGTCTCCTTGTTGGCGACAGCGGCATCGACGGCGCCTTTGCGGCCATCCACGACGACCTGCAGACGCTCGATCTCACGCGGGGCGACCACGTTGGCGTTGCGCCGCATGATCTCCTGCTTCGTATTGAGTTCGTCGATGGCCTGCTGAAGCGCGCCCTGCGCTTGCTGGATCATGCCGTCCGCACCCGCAAGTTCGGTTTTGGCCACCGCCGAGGCGGCGTCGACTTCGGCAATGCCGCGTTGCGCTGTTTCCTTGGCGGCTTCCTGCTCCGAGCTGTCAAGCCGGAACAGCGGCGCACCGGCCGCTACAGTCTCATTGTTGGTCACATAGACTTCGGCCACGCGACCACTGGTCTCGGGCAGGATCGTGACGGTGCGGAAAATGGCGGTGACGTTGTTCGTTGTCGGATGAAAGTAGAAAATCGTCGTAATCAGGAGGACCGTCAGCAGCAGGCAGGCGGTTATGCCCCAGCGCAGTTCATACCACATCGTATAAAGCGTAATCTCGCGGCCGATGCGCTTGCCCTGGACATAGCGGCGAAAAAGGTAGTCGGGAAACACGGTGAGCATCGAGCAGAGCAGCAACTCGAACATGGCTCAGATCCCCTCGCCTTTGCCGGCGATTTTCTCGGCGTCGGTAGCAGCAGCATCTTCGTCGGTAAGCGCCGAGCTCTCACGGCCCGAGATGCGCTCCAGCGACTGGGCGATTGAACTCATTGGCGTCGAAAAGTCGGGAAACTCGATCATCGCGAGCAGCAGGCCAATGATCCAGTAGATGTGATTGTGGGTAAACAGCGAAATCAACGCCAGTACGGCGACAATCTCGATCTGTACCTTGCTCGTGCGGTGCGCCATGCGCTCCGGCACTGCGTGAAGCTGAAAATAAAGGTTGCCGACGACCAGCACCACGATGAGCAGAAAGACAACGACGGCGTTGAAGAGCCAGTCGCTGTGTCCAGGCACAGGAATAAACGACGGCAGATGGTCAACCACCGCGGGGTTCATCTTTTCGGCCATAACGGCCTCCTCCCACATGCAGAAAGTTCGGGCCCCAAGCGTGCAAGCACACGCACGCAAGCTACAACCTACACGTTGGATCGGCTAAAAAAAGTACGTTACGGTAACTTTCCGTAGGCGGATCTAGAAGTTACGCTGGAAGCGGACAATACCGCCGATCGCGTCATCGTCGCCGAACTCGCTCTCCGCCTGTTCCTTGCGGGCCCCGCCAAACTTGGTGTAGTCGATCTCAGGCCTGATGATGAAGCCGGGCACAAGTTCGTAGTTGACGTTGAGGGCAAGAGCCCAGGTGCCCTGCTCTTCATAGGCCGCCTGGCCGTTGATGGTCGCCTTCTCGGTGACTTTTACAGCGAACCCGCCCCACCCGGCCCAATCACCCTCCCACAGACCGTACCAATTGCGGTTCTGGTTCGTGTTGAAGGAATCCGAATCGTAGTCGGATTGATATCCCGCCATGATCCACGCCGATATGGAGTCGGTAAGACTGACGTCGAGGCGAGCCTTTACGCCGACATCGTCCTGCACGGAATCATAGCCGACGACGGCGCCGATCTGGCCCCAGCCCTGCTGGAGCTTCACGCCGGCGAGCACATGCGGCATGTAATCGTCGATAACGTAATCGTAGCCGTTGAACTCCTCGCCCTGCTCGGCGGCGACAATCGCGGAGAAACCATTGCCTCCCTTGAACGTATAGCTGACCTGATTGCTGGAAAGGCTATCGGAGCCATATTGGATCACGTCATCCTGAATGATCGCCTCGCCCGCATAGCCCAGCCAGGAGCCGAAAAGGACGTCATTCACGCCGATCTGGAAGCCGCCCAGCTCGATATAGCCCTGGTGCAGCGAGGCGCCGCCGTCACTGCCGTTGGTAAATTGGAAGCGGGTATCGGCAAAGGAACGCAGCGTGCCAAGCTCGGTTTCGGAACGGGCGTCGAAGCGAATTTCGGCGCGCGTGCGCGCATACCAGGTGTCGTCGTCGCCACCGATGTGGCCGCCGGTATAGGGATCATCGCCGCCGGCGACATCAACGCGCAGATAGCCGTTCACCTTCAGGCAGGTCTCCGTGCCTGGAAGATAGAAGAAACCCTTGCCGTAGGCATCGCAAACGCGGACATATTCGACGGGCTCAGGCTCAGCGACGACCACCGCATCGGCTGCATATGCCACCGATGTCGTTATAATCGCTGCGACTGAAGAGAAAAGAAGCGTTCGAACAGCCATGAGGTCCCCCAGGGTGTACCGGCAACATTCAAACGAAAATCGGGAAAACTGCGACGCCCCCGAATGTTGCGCTAATCCCAACTACATCGAACAATCTATACCACGCATGGAAAGCCAATACTGTCGCCATGCCGCCACACCTCAGGGCTTTCCAGGAGGCTCTAGGCAACCTAGGCATTGCAACTTGTCAGGATACGACGGGCCGACGGCCGGTGACATCCGTTGGGACTAAGGTCGGTCACTCCCGGGCCCTTGGTCGTAGTTCGATTTACCGAGCACTCGATCTATTTCTATCTTTCGGAAATCATTGCAGAATTTGCCCGTGCACATTTCCCCGTAATGGCACGAGGCTCGGATCAATACCGAGCCTCTTTTTTTATGCGCAACAGGCTGCGAAGGAGCGAATGTCACTTTCGGGGCCAAAGGGAACAAGCCAAAGCGGCCAAGATAGTGAAAAACCTCAGTCGATTGCAGACTGCACTGTCGTTTAGGACCTAAGACTTCATTCTGAACTGTGTTCCCCCGCTGCGGACCGATGCGTTCCTCAAAACGGTTGTGGAACGCGTAAAGACAGGCTTCAAACACTGCTAAACATGATGTTTGTATCGAATTTTTTGCTTTACTGAACGACTCAGACCTTGGCTACAAGCAAAAAAGTCAACAATCCATGGCCGCAGGCGATGCGAATGCTAGGCAAGCGCGGTACCCAGGAACAAAAAGCTTGTCCCAAGTCCCGACTGCCGGACAACTTTCGCAACTGACAAGACGCTAGCGTAGCAATGTGAGTCTACCACGGAACAATTCGCCCATTCGAAGATTCGCTACGGTCCCGTCGCCGGTAAGCAGGGTCCTATCAACAGACTCCCTTAGCCATGGCGCTGTATCAGTCAGCACGATATCGCCCAGAGTGTTTTCTAGAATTCTCTGCAATCCAACCCCTGCTCGATTCGGACACGCCCATAGTGACGACCGTCCACTCGTACGGGTCTTGGCAATTCGAGCGCTACCTTACGCCCGACATATTGGATTTGGTCTAACTGAACCGTGCTGTCATTAACACCATTAAGAATCGGTGGCCGCCCCTCGAAGGCTTATCGCTAATCTGACCGCCGACGATCGCCAACGTTAATTAAAAACTGATGATCGATTAAACCGCATAGTAAGGCGCCGGCCGCAAGGTCGCGTACGCCATTGCTATTGCCTCACGATGCAGCGGAAACCGATATGTGACGTCGCGGATTCCTCCTGCTGCGCGTGGCGCGCTGCCGGCCGATAGCGGCGGCAGTAGTTTGGCGCGCAAAGGTGCGAACCGCCTTTTACAACCCGGCGGGCAATCTTGATTTCTGGTTGATGCGGATCAAAGCTCGCCTGCGCTTCGGCACGCCGTGGATTTTCCGGGATGCAACAGGCCTTCGCGGCCGGCTCCGGATGGGCATCCGACCAATAGTCTACTGTCCACTCCCAGACATTGCCGATCATGTCATGAATGCCATAGCCGTTGGCCGGGAAATGCCCCACCGGCGAGGTTCGGTAGAATCCGTCCTCTTCGAGGTTCTCGTTGGGAAAACGGCCCTGCCACGTGTTCGCCATGTGTTGGCCATTGGGGATAAATTCGCTTCCCCAGGCATACTCCGCAGCCTCCAGTCCACCCCGCGCGGCAAGTTCCCATTCAGCTTCGGTCGGAAGTTCCTTGTCTGCCCAGGCCGCGTAGGCTTTGGCATCATCATAGGCGACGTGGACGACGGGATGGTCAAGGATGGTAGCGATGCTGGTTTTTCGGCCATAGGGATGGCGCCAGCTTGCGCCAAGCAGATAGTTCCACCATTGGTAGATATCAGGCTTGCCGACGACGTGCGACGGCGCGATGAAGACCATGGAACCCGCCCGGAGGTTTTTCTGCGCCGCACCGGGATAGTCCGCGGCAACCGGCTTTTTCTCCGCGACAGTTACATGCCCGGTAGCATTGACGAACTCCAGGAACTGCCTGTTCGTCACCGGCATGATATCGATCCAGAATCCGTCAACATATACGGGATGCGCTGGCGCCTCTTCCGGATAATGATCGTTGGATCCCATCAGGAATGTCTTTGCGTCGATGCGAACCATGCCTACCCGGATTATGGCGTCGTTCCGTTCCGCGGCAGCGCTTGGTTGAGCGTGCAAGAGATCGCTGCGAGCAACATGTTTGCCGATGCGCGCCCTGGTTTCACTCATTCTTCGACTTCCTCCCACGACTTGTCGGGATTGAAGACGTTGATTTGCTTGACCAGCTTGGCGGTTTGCGGGCCAAGGTCCTTTTCATAGACCGTCCCGTGATGACTGACGACAAAGGTCATCACGCCGGTCTCGCCATAGATTGCCGGCCAGGCGATCAAGGCATGTCCGGCAATCATGTTGCCGTTGATGACGAAATCGTATTTGCCACCGGCAATATTGCTGCCTTGGGATTTGAGGATGCGATAGCGATAGCCGAAATAGCCATGGTCCGATGCGGCTGCACCCTCGACCTTAGCCGGATCGGCAAAGCTGCCGGCCGGACTTTCTTCGCCGCCATCAGATTTCCAATAGAGGCCGTCCTGTTTTCCGGGCTCGCTGATGAGTTTTTGCGCAAATTCAAGAACGCCGTCCCCATCATGATCTTCCTCGGCGTAGGTATCCTGGGCGCGAACTTCATCGCGAGCGGTCTGGATCGCCTGCAACTCGTTCTCGCCTATCCGGCGCGAGAGGATTTCCTCAAGACCTGCAACCGTGTCGAACTGCCATCCCGCATCGTGCTTGACCAGTGGAAACGGAAACGGCCAGACACGGCTGCCCAGGATGACTTCCTTGGCGCCGTCATCGCGATCTTTCAGCTCCGTGCGTTCCTTCGATGCCTGCAGCAGTTCCGCGAGCCGCTCGCCCAAATCTTCCGATTTCCTGGCCTGTTCGGCATTCAGTCCGAGCAACTTCGCCAGAGCGTCGACATCCTTGGCTTCCAGCCCCTTCTTCAGCGCATCGAGCGCCTCGCCCGGATCGTTGAATGTTTCAGCCTCCGGGCCGACAAAGCGCTGGAGCGACTGCTCTGCCGCGGACGACGTGGTCACGGGCAGCGCTGCAAGCACTGCGGCGAGGACGAACATTTTTAAAGTTGTGCGATACATTTTGAAATCCCTTCAAAACGGAACTCGGTTGGCAGCGTTCGAGCTAACGGCGCCCGCCGCCTCGACCACCGCCACCTCGGCCGCCGCCGCCCTGCCGTCGGCCTCCACCACCATGGGAAATGCGCGGTCCACCACCACCGTGCCCGACCCTCGCTCCGCCGCCGACATTGCGGCTGACATTGCCACGCTGCGACGCAATACGGGTGTCGCGGCCGGCACCGTAGTTGCCCAGCGCGCTTGGCTGCCTCGGACGGTTGTCAATGCGCCCGGCCGCCCTGTTGGTCGGACGGTTGGCGTTCTTGAGCTGTCCCGCATTGCGGGGTCGGTCCCGATTGGCGACCTGACCCTTGTTTGGGCGATTGGCTCCTGCTCTTTGCCCGATATCGCGGTTTGCAACCTGCCCCTGAACCTTGTTGGCGATGTTGCCGCCGCCTTTCTGCTTAAGGCCTTGTTGCACATCGCGCCGGATATCGCTGGCCTGGATCTTGGATTTCGCACCGGCCAGGTTACCCGTCCGTTCGCGGTTCTGCAGATTGTTCTTCACATCAAGGCGGTTGCCCCGATTCTCGCGAATGTTATTGGCGACGGAATCGCGATCGAAATTGAACTTGTTCCTGTCGAAGTTGAGGTTGTTGATGTTGTTCCTGTCGAAGTTGAAGTCGTTGCGGTTGATGTTGTCGATGTCGATATCGATGTCATCGCCGCCCCAGGAATGCCAGTTGTCCCAATCCACCGCTGCGCCAAAGACCGCACCGGTGACAAAGCCGCTCCAATAGGGAGCGTAAGGATAATAATAGGAAGGATACGGGTCGCCGTAGACGATCGGTGCGGTCGCGACATAGGTTGGGTTGGTCAAAATGACCGGGTCGTAGGTCGGAACGTAGGTTACTTCCTTTTGCGCCGGCCGGATGATGACGTTGTCGTTCTTGGTTTCGACGATCACCTTGCTGTCCGATTTGATCGTGCCGTCCGCTACCGCCTTGTCACGCAACTGCTGGATTGCGACGAGGACATCCTTCTGCTGGTTGGCGACGGCTTCGCCAAGCTGCTCGGTCCACGCGAGATCGTCGTTCATCATGGTCAGAACGGTCGGATAATTGAGCAGGGAAACGATACTGCCATCCCAACTGGAATCGGGCTTGAGCTCGGGCTTACCTTTGACCTGGTCCATGAACCGCGCGGCTTGCACAATCTGCAATGGATTGACTGTTGCGGAGAGCACCAGCGCGACAAGGTCATCGGGATAAAGGGCGATGCGCGCAACAAGCGTTTCCAGTTCGTCCTCCGTCAGCAAGGATGGCTCTTCAACCCCGGCGGTCGCCGTTGCCGGCGCAGGTTGGGTTTGAGCCAAGGCGCTGCACCATGGTGCCGCCGACAGCATCAAGGCCGCCGTTGCGATAAGAGCAATCGCATTCCTGTGAAATGGCATCATGGTTCTCCTCACATTCTGGTTGGCGGCACAAGTCCAACCTATTCGGGATAGATGCTTTTCCAATCGGTCTTCATGCTGACGATGGTCCATCCCCGCTTTGGACCCTCGTCCAGACCACGGTCGAGGCGGCCAAAGTGTGACTTGCGATCATAGGCGTATTCTCGTTCTCCGTCATCGTGGTGAACAAGAAGGCCCAGTCGCCGGCCGGAACCGGATGTCGTCCATTCCAGCATTTCGAAGTCACCGTCGGAATTGCCGAAAGCTGCAATCGGCTGCCGCCCGATGAATCTGTTAATGCCAACCGGCTTGCCGGCCTTATCGTCGATGAAATCGATCTCCGGCAGGCGAATGATTACAGGCTTCCCGTCACGAACTTCGTACTTGGTCTTGATACTCGATCCTATGACATTCTCGGCTGGTATCCCATAGACTTTGTCAGTCCATGGACGCATGAATTCAATGCCACCGCCGGATACGATGAACACCTTGAAGCCGTTCTGTTTGAGATAGTCGATGACCTCGAGCATAGGCTGGAAGATGAGCGACGTGTACGGTTTGTCGAGTTTGGGATGACGTGCCTTGGCGATCCAGTCAGCAACAATCTTGCTGAACTCCTCACTCGTCATGCCGGCGTGGGTTGCCGCCACAAGTTCGACAAGTCCGCGCTCGCCCGACGCCGCGACACCGTTCAAATCTCCTGAAAGGACAGATTTGAACGGTTCGGTGGTCTGCCATTCCGGATGCTCCGGCGCGAGGGCTTTCACGCGGTCGAGGACAAATGCGAGCTGGGCATACATCGGCTGCTCGCCCCAGAGCGTGCCGTCATTGTCAAAGACGGCAATTCGGTTGTCGAGGTCGACGAAGTCGGCATTCCCTTCGGTGGTAACGGCCTTCACGAAATCGATGATCCTTGCCTTGGCATCACCGTCGGACCACGAGGAAAGCGGCGCCTTTGCCCCCTGTGCAAGAGCGGTGAAAGGCATTGCTAAAGTGGAAGCCAAGAGCGTCGTCTGCAAAAGAAAGCGTCTTGATATCCCGCCCATCTGTTCTCTCCTGATGTGAACCGATCCGAGGCGATATGCCGATCGGTTGTGGCGCGCAAAGAAGGGCCAGTTACCCGGCCCTCCACTTTATTGGCAATACGCGATTAATCGCCGCCGCCGCCTCTGAGTTGTTCCTCAATCTTACTGAGATTGAACGAACCGGGTGTCTGGCTGGGCGGATAGTCCTTCATCGTTAAAAGGAACTTCGCGGCAAGACCTTGTATCGGAACGAGGACGAATGCTCGGTCGAGGAACCAGTCATTATAGGTGTTGGAGTTGTGCTGTGCTTTCTCGAAAGGATCGCGACGCAGGTTGAACAGCAGCGGAACACGCAACTCGACGTATGGCTCCCGCCACACGCCGAAAGCTTCCCCGCGGTTCTCCAGGAAGACGACCTTCCAGTCCTGCCACCTCGCAGCCACGACCTGACCATCATCGCTGACATACCAGAACTCATTGCGCGGCGACTCCTTCGCATCTCCACTCAAGTAGTCAAGCATGTTGTAGCCGTCCGGATGTGCGCGGTATTGGCGCCCGGCGAATGTATCGCCCTTCATCAGGCGTTCCTTGACATCCGGCATGCCGGCTGCGGTCAGGAACGTGACCATCCAGTCCTCATGTGCAACGAGACCGGTGAGCGTTGATCCGGCCTTGAAATGGCCCGGCCAGCGAACGAATGCCGGAACACGATAAGCACCTTCCCAGTTGGAATTCTTTTCGCTTCGGAACGGCGTGGTGCCCGCGTCCGGCCAGGCGTTGTAGTGCGGGCCATTGTCTGTCGAGTACATGACGATCGTGTCATCGGCGATGCCGAGATCGTCGATCAATTTGAGCATGTCACCAACCATGGTGTCGTGTTCGACCATGCCATCGGAATACTCGTCCTGACCGGAGATGCCGCGATGTTCCGCCTTGACGTGGGTACGAAAATGCATGCGCGTCGCATTCCACCAGCAAAAGAATGGCTTGTCCGCATTCTTTTGTCGTGTAATGAAATCCTTCGCGGCAGCCAGTGTTTCCTCGTCGATGGTTTCCATTCGCTTCTTGGTCAGCGGACCTGTGTCTTCGATCGTCTGGCCGCCTTTGCCATCCGCCTTCGTGCGCAAGACACCGCGGGGGCCGAACTTCTTCAGAAACTCCGGATCCTTCGGATAGTCGAGATTTTCCGGCTCTTCGGAAGCGTTCAGGTGATAGAGGCTGCCGAAGTACTCGTCGAAACCGTGCATCGTCGGCAGGTGTTCGTCGCGGTCACCGAAGTGGTTCTTGCCAAACTGACCGGTCGCGTAATTCTTGTCCTTCAACAGGGCCGCGATTGTTGGGTCGCTCTTCTGCCAACCTTCCTTTGCGCCCGGAAGGCCTACCTTGGTCATGCCGGCGCGCACCGGTACAATGCCTCCGATGAATGCAGCGCGCCCTGCTGTACAGCTTTGCTGGCCGTAATAGTCGGTGAACGACACGCCTTCCTGAGCGATGCGGTCGATGTTGGGCGTCATGTATCCCATCATGCCGCGGCTGTTGTGACTGATATTCCAGGTGCCGATATCATCGCCCCAGATGACGAGTATGTTGGGGGGCCGACCTGATGCGGCAGGTTGCGCTTGAGTCTGCGCAACGGCCTCCCTGGTGGCGACAGACTCCAGCAATGCCGCTCCGGCGAGTGCTGTGCCTCCGAGCAGGAGGCTTCTGCGGCTCAAGGCGAGATCCTGGCTGTCTTCATTGCTCTGTCCGGCGGCGTTGCTCTTTTGAATATCACCTTTGGTATCCATCGTTTTCTCCTCATGTTGAGACCGCCTGGGGTCATTCAAGAAAGTCTGGATTATGGGCTGGTAGATCGTCTCGGATATTTGATGCGACTCTAATCTCGAAGGCCCCGAAGGTCTCTGGTGCGCGGACCCGATTGAAAACGGGAATTGTTCACTCGCAGGTTCGATCGCTACCCGGATATTTTTTATCGGAATCTGATCCAGCGATAGTTGGACCTTGGGCCTACAGGAGCCATTCGGTCGACCGAAAATGCATTCACTGCGCCGTATCTGTTTGCGCACACACACGTCGCCATCGGTTTCGGAGAAACCCACGTGGGTTTGTTACTGTATCGTAACTTGCAGCTTAGGGTTGCACGGCCTTTACCTAGAGGAACAACGAACGAATCCAGACGTTGCGCGCTAAGGAGAACGGTTGTTTGCTTCAGATTGCGAGAGGAATACCTTCCGGAGGACTGAAAGCACGCCGGGTCAGCCCTTGGCTACGCTCACGTCCGGACGGTTTTTTTCTCGATTTGCCTGCAACCGCGATTGAGAAAATTGGAGACGCCACAAGAGCGCTGGTGTTGTGTTGCGCCGTATTGATATTGTCCTTCTCTCATTCGCATGCTGAACCGGTTCGACGCGTGCTTGCGATATACGAGAACGAGAGCACCCTGTTTGCCGCCATTGAAGTCGCGCAAGGACTGTCCGACAGCTTGCACAAGCGGATGCCCGCCAACCTTGAATCCTACAGCGAATACCTCGATACGGTGCGCTTTCCGGGTGTGGATCGCGTCAACCGGCTGGCAGATGCAATTGCTGCAAAATACAAAGGGGTATCCTTCGACGTCGTGATGGCCATCGGACCTGGGGCGGTACAGTTTCTCCTGGATCATCGCGCGCAGATCGGTGCGAACGTCCCAATGGTCTTCGGCGCCGTAACCGAAGATTCCATGAGGGATCGGAAAGTGCCCCCTGACGCAAAGGGGGTTATCAGCCACTTCGACGTGCGCAAGACAGTGGACCTTGCAACCCAACTACAGCCCGATGCCAAAAAGGTCGTCGTGATCACTGGATCATCCGCCTTCGACCGCAGCTGGGAGGAGTCAGCCCGGCAAGCCCTGGGTGATCGGTATGGTGGGCTGGAAGTCAATTACCTTTCCGGCCTCTCACTCGATGGTTTCAAAAAGGCGGCCCACGATCTTCCCCGACAGACATTGCTCCTGGTGTTGACGGTGTTTCAAGATGCCGACGGACGAAAGTTCGTTCCGCGCGATGCAGCTGCCGAAATCGCCGCCGCCTCCAATGCCCCCGTCTACACGGTGTATAGCTCGTATATGGGAGCGGGCATGGTCGGGGGATACGTCGGAACGTTCAAGGCCATCGGCGAAGAAATGGGGGCCATCGCAACCCGGATTATCGACGGAGACACCTCTGGGCCACAAACCACGCTTGTTCCGGACGGTCCAATCGTCGACTGGAATGTGATCAAAAGATTGGGGATTGATCACACTCTCATCCCTAAAGGCTCACAGATACTCAATTATTCTCCATCGATCTGGGAAAAATATCACCTCGAGATCATCGCGGCACTGACCGTGATCGTATTGCAGAGTGCAACTATCGCCGCGCTGATTATTCAAGACCGCCGCAAGCGCCGCCTTCAGGCGGAACTGGTCCTCGAACGGCTTGAACTGGCCCACCTTTCCAGAACAACCCAACTAGGTGAGCTTTCCGGCGCTCTGGCGCACGAACTCAATCAACCCTTGACCTCCATACTGGCAAACGCTCAAGCGGGAGCGCTTCTGCTTGAAAATAATCCGGTCGATGTCGCTGAAATCCGCGACATTCTGGGCGACATCATTGAAGACGACAAAAGAGCGGCAACCGTAATCGTACAGTTGCGGCGATTGATGCTGAAAGGCGAAACGCATCTCGACAGCATAGACCTCAATGAAGTGGTCTCAACGACACTTGCTCTTGCCCGCAGCGAGTTGATGGCACGCCAAACCGGTGTGGAGCTGCAGCAGGAGATGCCTGAAGTCCGCGTGCGTGCGAATTTCCCGCAGCTGCAGCAGGTTATTCTTAATCTCGTGCTGAACGCTGCAGATGCGATGTCGCACCTTCCGGCATCAGAGCGGCAGATAGAAATTGAAACCCGGACGCGTGAGAACGGCACGCGCGAGCTCACTGTCTCCGACAAGGGGCGCGGCGTATCTCCGGAGCTTCGTTCTCAAGTGTTCAAGCCATTCGTCAGCACCAAGAAAAAGAGCCTGGGATTGGGTTTGGCGATCTGCAACACCATCGCTCAGGCCCACGGCGGTACGCTGAAATTTGATGAAGGTTACAGTCCGGGCGCACGTGTTATATTGGTGCTGCCACCGGCATAGAGGCGAAACATGATGGATTTGACGCCCCTGATCTATCTGGTCGATGACGATGAGCGTGTGCTTCGCGCTTTAAACAGACTTTTAGCCTCCGCAGGCTATGAAGTTGCAACCTATGCCAATGCCGAAGATTTCCTGGACCAACATTGTCCGGAACGACCAGGGTGCGCAGTTGTCGATTTGAACCTGCCTGGTCTGAATGGGTTCGGTATCCAGGACGCATTCTCTTCCGCCAATATTGAGCGTCCTGTCATATTTCTCACCGGTCACGGAGACATTCCGACGACTGTCAGGGCAATGAAGGCGGGCGCGATTGATTTTCTGACCAAGCCAGTGGACGCGCCGGCGCTTCTTGCGGCGGTGGATACCGCACTCGCTCAGGATGAGCGCTCCCGCCACGATGGTCAGCAGCGAAAATCGTTCGAACAGCGCCTGGCGACCCTTACTCCGCGCGAGCGCGAAGTTCTTGATCATGTCGTGACGGGCCAGCTCAACAAACAGATCGCGGGCGACCTCGGTACGGTCGAGAAGACGATCAAGGTTCACCGCAGCCGCATGATGGTCAAAATGGACGTCAAGACCATCGCAGAACTGGTGCGTCTGGTGACGCAGGCGAAAATCTGACGGAAGGCATTGGCCCCAAGTCCAACTACGCCACGCCGCCAGTATGCTGTAATAAACAGGTATGGAGACGGTGGGCCTGCGCGTGGCAATTGTGGATGATGACGCCTCGGTACGCCGAGCCTTGCGCCGGCTGATATCATCGCTCTCCTTTCGACCCATTGAATTCGCTTCCGGCGAAGCGTTTCTGACGGGCCTTCATGAGGAGCCCATCTATTGCGCTCTGGTCGATCTGCACATGCCCGAACTGAATGGCATCGATCTGTTGGCGCGAATGCGTGCAGAAGGAAGCGCTATCCCGGCTTTCATCATAACGGGAGCCGACGCCCCCAAGATGCGGGAGAAGTGCATCAAGGCGGGTGCCGCAGGGTATCTGTTGAAGCCGATCGACCGAAGTGCAGTTGCAACGGCCATCAACTCACTGGCAGCCGCTCACTAGCGGCTTAATAGGCCTTGTCGCTTTGCGGCCGAAGGCGTTGAGTTGCAATCACGGAAAACCCAAAGCCCTCTCCAGAAGCTCTATATTCTGGTTCAGTGGCCTTTCATTCATCTGTTGAGCGAACGTGGGCGCCAATCTGCCTTCAAAGCCTTGATTTTCCGGGGCCGGCGGTCTGGATAGATGTCCACTGACTGTATCCAGTTGCAATCGATAGTCTGACACCTGCCCGTCACGCCGAACGATCGACAAAATGAGATCGAGCGTGCCGGTATTCGCGTCAGGGTAGCCGGCAAAGGTCATCGGCCCGACCTGCCTGAGCCAAACCGGGACCGGCGAGCCATCCTGCGCTCGCAATCTGTAGTTCAGGACGGAGGTTTCGCCACCATCTGCCTTCTCGTCGATGATCTGCAAGTAAAGGACACCGGCGTGCTTGATCACTTCGACGTGGATCTTCTCCTCCCCTCCCCCAGGCTGATCAACGACAATGGTTGAGGAACCGCCGAGAAACGGCTCAAGCACATACCTAACCGGCGCATCAATCGGGCGATCGGCAAAATGGTCTATGCCGTTCAGACTGCCCAGTTCATCAACCGCATCGAGCACAGCGCCGTCCGCCGTGATCGGTTCGAACCCATAATCGAGGCCGACAGGCAAGTTCGGTTCGTTCTGGTCGGGCACTGGTACAAAGTCGTCAACCGGCGTGATGGTGATCACAAGCTTTGCCTGGCCAGTGCCGCCATTGCCATCCGAAGCGGTGTAGAGGATGTCGGGAACCGGACCATCGAAATTAGGCGCGGGTATGAAAGTAAAATCGCCATTCGATTGCAGGGAAATTGTACCTACGCCCGGAATTGTCGCTGTCTCGCCGGGGAGGTAGCTTGTCGGATCTCCGTTAACCGTGAAGCCCGTTACAAATAGCGTGTCACCGTCCGGATCGCTGTCGTTCGTCAGAACGTTACCGGTTATTGTCGTGTCTTCATTGCCGCTCGCGTAGTCATCGACGAGGATCGGAACGTCATCGACCGGGGTAACAACAAGCGCCAAGGTGGCAGTATCTGTGCCCCCGTCATTGTCCCGCAACGTGTAGGTTGCAATCGGGACGACGCCGTTGAAGTTAAGCGCTGGCCTAAACGTATAGCTGCCGTCGGCATTGATGACCAGTGAGCCGACGCCGGCAAGGTTCGCTGTCTGTCCGGCAGCATAGGTTGTGCCGCCAATCGTGAACTGCGCCACGCTGATGGCATCGCCGTCAGGGTCACTGTCGTTTGTGATCACCGTACCGGTCAGGACGGTGTCTTCTGCAGTTGTTCCGACGTCATCATTGGCAATTGGAACGGGATTAATAACCGTCCAGACGAAAATTTCTCGCGCTGATAGCCCCGAGGGATCGGTGGCAGTTACCACGACAATGTACGGACTTGCCTGGCTGGCGTCGTTCGGGAGCCTGCCGCTGATAATGCCGGTGACCGGGTTGATCGAGAGCCCCGGGGGCAAGCCGCGCGCGGAATAGGTAAGCACATCGCCGTCCACGTCAGCGAAATGTTCCGCTACAAGGACGGGAACCACGACCCTACCGTCAACACTGCTCTGTGGCGGAAGGGCACCCCGGTCTGGATCGGGGCCGGGAGGATCGTTGACCGGCGTGATGGTAATTGACAGGGTTGCCGTGTCGGTGCCGCCGTTGCCGTCTGAGATTGTGTAGGAGGCCGTCGGAACCGGACCGTTGTAATTGAGTGCAGGCACGAAACTGTAGGTCCCGAGCGCATCTATCGTGAGCAAGCCGACGTTGGCTATAGAGGCCGTCTGTCCCGCTGTGTAGGTGGTGCCGCCAACGACGAACTGCGTCACCCTCAGTGGCCCTCCGTCGATATCCGTATCGTTGGTCAACACATTGCCGGTCAGCGTCGTGTCTTCCGGCGTCGTGCCGGTATCGTCGGATGCGACCGGCGGATCGTTCACCGGTATCATGGTCAACGTCAACGTCGAGGTGTCTGTACCGCCATTACCGTCCGAGACGGTATAGGTAATGACAGGGATCGGGCCGGCATAGTTCGCAACCGGCACGAAGCTGTAGGAGCCATCGGCATTGATGGTGATTGTACCGACGCCGTCAATTAGCACCGGGGTGCCCAGCGACTGATTGCCGGCGATACCGGCAATCGTATAGCCGGTGATAGACAGCGGGTCGCCTTCGACATCGCTGGCGTTGTTGAGCAGATCCCCCGTCGAACCGTCGGTCACCGTCAGCGTCGTATCCTCGGTGACAGAGTTGGTCTCGTCGCCGTCAACCGGCGGATCGTTCACCGGCGTCATCGTCAGCGTCAGCGTCGACGTATCGCTACCTCCTCTGCCGTCCGATACCGTGTAGGTAATCACAGGGATTGGACCGGTATAGTTCGCCGCAGGTGCGAAGGAATAGGAACCGTCTGCATTGATGGTCATCGTGCCAACGCCGGCAATCACCACCGGACTGCCAACCGGCTGCGTGCCGGTGATGCCGGCGATCGTATAGCCGGTGATCGTCAGCGGGTCGCCGTCGATATCACTGGCGTTGACAAGCAAGCCTCCGCCGGCCGGAACCGTCAATGTCGTGTCCTCGATGACCGCGTTGGTCTCGTTGCCATCAACCGGCGGATCATTCACCGGTGCTATGTTAAAGGCAAAGGTATTCGGACTCTGATCGGTGTCCTGGCCACCATTCGCCGTGCCGCCATTATCCACGACCTGGAAGGTGAACGCACCGATGCCAAGGCCGGCTACATTGGCCGCCGGCTGGAAGGTGAGATCGGGGATCTGCGCCAGTGTAATGACCTGGCCCGTCGTCACCGGCACGCCAGACAGAAGCAGCGTGCCCTCGGCCGCGGGTGGGAGCGTCGTGATGATCACCGCCTGCAACGCATTCGCCGGGCTATCGTTCGGATCAGTAAAGCCGAAATCCGCTGCGGCAAAAGTATAGGCCGTATCTTCGCTGATCGTCGCCCTATGGTCGGTTCCCGCGGGTGCGTCATTGACCGGGGTGATCGTGAGGGTCAGTGTCGAGGTATCGGTGCCGCCATTGCCGTCGGAGACGGTATAGGTAATCACGGGAATTGCACCGGCGTAGTTCGCAACCGGGATAAAGCTGTAGGAGCCGTTGGCGTTAATAGTGATCGTGCCGACACCCGTTATCGCAACCGGGGTACCCACCGGCCGCGGGCCTATCACGCCAGCAATCGTATAGCCTGTTATTGTCAGTGGGTTGCCTTCGACATCGACGGCGTTGTTCAGCAGATCGCCTGCCGCGCCATCGGCCACCGTCAGCGTCGTGTCTTCGGTGACCGAGTTGGCCTCGTCGCCGTCAACCGGCGCATCATTCACCGGCGTGATCGTCAGCGTCAGCGTCGAAGTGTCGGTGCCGCCGGCGCCATCGGAGACGGTATAGGTGATGACCGGGATCGGTCCTGTGTAGTTCGCGGCGGGGGCGAAGGAATAGGAGCCGTCGGCGTTTATGGTGATCGTTCCGACGCCCGTTATCGGCACCGGACTGCCGATCTGCTGCGTGCCAGTAACGCCGGCAATGGTAAACCCCGATATCGTCAACGCGCCGCCGTCAATGTCACTGGCGTTGACAAGCAGGCCGCCGCCGGCCGGAACCGTCAGTGTCGTGTCCTCGATGACCGTGTTGGTCTCGTCGCCATCAACCGGCGGATCGTTCACTGGAACCATTGTCAAGGTCAGCGTCGAGGTATCGCTACCGCCGGCGCCGTCCGAGACGGTGTAGGTAATGAGCGGGATCGGGCCGGTGTAGTTCGGCTCAGGCACGAATGTATAGGAGCCATCGGCGTTGATAGTGATCGCGCCAACCCCGGCGATTGCCACCGCACTGCCCACCGTACCGTTAATGCCGGCAACCGTATATCCCGTGATCGAAAGTGGGCCGCCGTCGATGTCCGTCGCATTGGCAAGCAGGCCACCCGCCGCTGGCACCGTCAGCGTCGTGTCCTCGGTAACGGTGTTGGTTTCGTCGCCGTCAACCGGCGGATCATTCACCGGCGTTACGACAATGATGAGGTCGGCGGTATCCTGGATCCCGCTTGCGTCGGCGATTGTGTAGGTTGCGAACGGTACCGGGCCGTTGTAGTTCGCCACGGGTACGAAGGTGTAGCTGCCGTCGGCATTGATGGTAAGGGTACCGACGTTGGGGATCACCGCCGGCGCACCGGGAAGGAAGCCACCAAGGCCGTTCACCGAGTACAAAGTGACCCTCAGCGTATCGCCATCCACGTCCACATCGTTTCCAAGTACATTGCCCGTGAGCGTCGTATCTTCCGGTGTCGATACGATATCGTTCACGGCAATCGGCGGATCGTTGACCGGTGTAATCGACAAGGTCAGTGTCGAGGTATCGGTGCCGCCGGCGTTGTCCGAGACGGTGTAGGTAATGACCGGTATAGGTCCAGTGTAATCCGCGACAGGCGTGAACGTGTAGCTGCCATTCGAGTTGATGGTGACCGTACCAACGCCCGGGATAAGGGTTGCCGTTCCCGCTGCGATTGAATTACCGCCATTCACACCTGGAATCGAGTAGTCGGTGATCGTCAGCGTATCGATGCCGTCTATGTCCGTCGCATTGTTGAGCAGGTCGCCCGCGGCTCCGTCGGTAACCGTGAGCGTCGTGTCCTCGACGACAGTGTTGGTCTCGTTGCCGTCGATTGGGGCGTCGTTGACCGGCGTCACCGTGATCGTCAGCACGGCGGTGTCCGTTCCGCCACTGCCGTCCGAGATCCTGTAGGTCACCGGTGGAACCGTGCCGTTGAAGTTGGCGACGGGCGTGAAGGTATAGCTTCCGTTCGCATTGATCGTCAGTTGACCGACGCCGGGAATCGTCGCGGTCGTGCCCGCGCCGAAGAGGACACCATCAACCTCGAACCCATCCACCGTGAGTGACGCATTCTCCACATCGGTGTCGTTTGCCAGCAATCCGGAGGCCGCGGGAACCGTCAGCGTCGTGTCCTCGGCCAAGGTCGCAGTGTCGTCGTTAGCAATTGGTGCATCGTTGACGGGTGTGACGTTAATGGTCAGCGTCGCCGTAGCGGTCGACGTGCCATCGGATGCGGTATACGTGACCGATGGAACGGGACCGTTGAAATTTGCTACAGGTACAAAGGTATAGCCACCGTTTGCGTTGATCGTCAGCTGGCCGACGCCGGCTATCGTCGCTGTCTGGCCGGCCGTGTAGGTCGTGCCACCGACTTCGAATCCGCTTACCGTCAGGGTAGCGCCTTCGACATCAGTGTCATTCGTCAGCACATTGCCGTTAAGTGTCGTGTCTTCCTGCGTTGTGCCGGTATCATTGACGGCGGCCGGTGCGTCGTTCACCGGCGTGACGGTAATTGTCAGCGTGCCGGTATCTGTGCCGCCGTTGCCGTCGGAGACCGTGTAGGTTGCCACCGGCACTTGACCGTTGTAATTCGCTGCGGGCACAAAGGTGTAGCTGCCGCTCGCGTTGATCGTCAGTTGACCGACGTTTGGAATCGGCGCGGTCTGTCCCGCATTTAAAGTAATGCCTCCGACCACGAACTGGGTGACCGTCAGCGCATTGCCATCGACGTCGGTGTCGTTGGTCAGCACATTGCCGCTAAGTGGCGTATCTTCCGGAGTGACACCTGTGTCATCCACCGCCACGGGCGGGTCGTTCACCGGCGTCACCGTAATGGTCAGAGTCGCCGCGTCGCTTACCGTACCATTCGTAGCCGTATAAGTTACCACCGGAACTGGACCAAAATAGTTGGGTGCCGGAACGAAGGTGTAGCTGCCGTCCAGGTTGATTGTCAGTGCGCCAACGCCTGCAACGGTTGCGGTCGAGCCGGGTGTGTATACGGTCGGATCGCCCGCAACCTGGAAATCGACAACCGAGATCGGAGCACTATCGGGACCGACGTCGTTCGCCAGCACATTGCCGTTAAGCGTTATGTCTTCCGGCGTCGTGGCGACGTCGTTGTTTGCACCCACCTCATTCGGCGGAATAACGTCTATGGTCAGCGTGCCATCATCTGATGTAGTGCCGTCTGAAACGGTGTAGGTCACATCAGGAACCGGCCCGGTGTAGCCGGGCTCAGGCACGAAGGTGTAGCTGCCGTTCGCGTTTAGCGTCAGATTGCCGACGCCAGGGATATTTGCCGTTTCGCCAGGACCATATGTGGTGCCGTCAACCACGAATCCGGTAACTGTCAGAGCATCGCCGTCAACATCGGTGTCATTGGCGAGCACGTTGCCGTTAACGGGTGTATCTTGTTGCGTTGTGGCATTGTCGTCGTTGGCGACGGGCGGATCATTCACCGGGGTCACATTGAGTGTCAGTGTCGCGGTGGATGTCGCCCCATTTTCATCGACCACTACATAGGTAATCACTGGCACCGGGCCGGTATAGTTGGCGGCCGGAACCAGTGTGTAGGTACCATCGGCGTTGATCGTGATCGTGCCTTGGGGAAGCGTCGCCGTCGAACCAGCAAAGAACGTATTGCCATTTACGGAAAAGCCGACGACGGTGAGCGTATCACCGGCATCCGGGTCGCTGTCGTTCGTCAGAACACTACCGCTGAGGGGGGTGTCCTCGGGTGTCGTACCCGTATCGTCGATGGTGACGGGCGGATCATTGACGGGCGTAACGTCAAGCGTAAGCGTAGCCTGGTCGGTCGCGCCACTGTCGTCCGAGACCGTATAGGTGGCAACAGGAACCGGACCGTTGTAGTTTGGCGCCGGCACGAATGTGTAGCTGCCATCGGCATTGATGGTGAGATTGCCGACCCCCGCGATCGTCGCCGTATCGCCGGCCGAATAGACCGTTGGATCGCCCGCGACGGTAAACTCCGTAATCGTCAATGGATCACCATCGACATCGGTGTCATTGGTCAACAGGCCGGACGAGGCCGGCACGCTCAGTGTCGTATCTTCGAGCGTGGTGCCGGTATCGTCGCCGGCAAAAGGCGGCTGGTTCTCGGGGGTGATGGTAATCGTCAGGATGGCCGTGTCGGTCAACTCGCCGTCCGAAACGGTATAGGTTACAGGCGGAACCGGACCGTCATAGTTCGGGGCCGGCGTAAAGGTGTACGACCCGTCGGTATTGATCTGCATTGTGCCGACCCCCGGAATCGGCGCCGCCGTGCCGGCGCCGTAGGTCGTGCCGTTGATCGTGAAGAACGTCACAGTGAGCGTCGGGTCATCGACATCGGTGTCGTTGCCCAACACATTGCCCGAAACAGGGGTGTTTTCCGGTGTCGTTGCCGCGTCATCCACTGCAATTGGGGCATCGTTGACCGGCGTCATGGTCAAGGTCAGTGTTGACGTGTCAGTGTCCGTACCGTCGGAGACGGTGTAGCTGATGACCGGAATGGGCCCATCATAATTTGCAACCGGTACGAAAGAGTAGCTGCCGTTGGCGTTGATTGTGATCGTGCCGACGTTCGGGATGAGGGTCGCTGTACCCGCAGCGATCGGGTTGCCGCCATTGACGCCTGGTATAGTATAATCGGTGATCGTCAGCGGGTCTCCGTCGAGATCACTGGAATTGTTGAGGAGATCCCCCGAACCGCCATCGGCAACCGTCAGCGTCGTGTCCTCGATGACGGTGTTGGTCTCATTGCCGTCAACTGGCGGGTCGTTCACCGATATGACTGTGATATTCAACGTTGCAGTGTCCGTGCCGCCGTGGCCGTCAGAAATTGTGTAGGTGATCACCGGTACAGGTCCGGTGAAGTTGGCAACCGGTACGAACGTGTAACTGCCGTCGGCGTTCATGGTGATCTGGCCAACGCCCGGTATCGTCCCTGTCTGTCCGGGTATTGCCGTAACATTGAGTGCAGAAAAACTTGTAATCGTCAGGGTGTCGCCATCCACGTCGGTGTCGTTGGCGAGCACATTGCCCGTAAGCGTCGTATCCTCAGGCGTGGTCACCGTATCGTCGGTGGCAACAGGCAGATCGTTGACCGCAGTAATGTTGAAGGCAAAGGTGTTCGGGCTCTGATCGGTATCCTGCCCGCCATTCGCCGTGCCACCGTTGTCGACGACCTGGAAGGTAAACGCGCCAACACCGGTGCCATTGACGTCGGCGGCAGGTTGGAACGTCAAGTTCGGGATATCGGCGACGGCTATCGTCTGACCCACCGTCACGGCATTGCCATTAAGGAGAAGCGTGCCTTCACTTGGCGATGGTAGCGTCGTGATGATCACGGCCTGGAATGCGTTGGCCGGTGTGTCATTGGGATCGGTGAAGCCGAACGACGCCGCTGTGAAGGTGTAAGACGTATCCTCGCTTATGGTCAAAGTATTATTGGTGCCTGCGGGTGCGTCGTTGGCCCCGACCATGGTCAGCGCCAACGTCGATGTATCGGTGCCACCTGCACCGTCCGACACTGTGTAGGTGATCAGCGGAATAGTGCCGACGAAATTGGCAGCCGGCGCAAATGAGTATGACCCGTTGGCATTGATCGTGATCGTGCCCACGCCAGCGATCAGATAGCCGGTGCCGACGACAAAGGGGCCTGCCTGGCCCGCGACCGCAAAGCCGCTGATCGTCAGCGGGCCGCCGTCAATATCCGTGGCGTTGTTGAGAAGATCGCCCGCAGCACCGTCTGCCACCGTCAGGGTCGTGTCTTCGGAGACAGTATTGGTTTCATCGCCATCCACGGGAGCATCGTTGACCGGTGTGACGTCCAGCGTCAGTGTGGCCGTCGCCGTCAAACTGCCGTCCGATACTGTATAAGTCGCGACCGGAACTGGTCCGTTATAGTTGGCCTCTGGCGTGAACGTATACGAGCCGTCGGCATTGATGACGAGGGTGCCAACGCCGGCGAGCGTTGCGGTCTCGCCAGCCGGATGGGTTGTCCCGCCCGCCACGAACTGCGTCACCGTAAGAGCACCGTCAACATCCGTATCGTTGGCCAGCACGTTCCCGGTCGCGACCGTATCTTCGGCAATTGTGTTGGTGTCGTTGGCGGCCACCGGTGCATCATTGACGGCAGTGATTGCAACGGTCGCGGTGCTTGCGGCCGACGTGACGGCCGTTGCATCCGTCGCGGTGAAGGTAAACACCCGGCTGGTGCTTGCCCCGCCGTTGGTCGGATCATCCGAAGTGTTATCGTATGTGATCGAACGTATCAGCGTGTTGGTATCACCGCCGCTCGGGATCGCTCCGCCGGAAGCGTTGGTGATGGTAAAGGTCCGCGTCGCAGCCGTGTAGACGACGTTAAAGGTGGTCGCCCCAACCACAACCGTACCTGTAAAGTCACTACCCAGACCCACTATCTGGCCGCCGATCGTAAGGTGCTCAGCATTTCCGTTTGGAGCGGCATCGGCGGTAATGGCGATACTTTGAATGTCATTGTCGCTGTCAGTAACGGTTGCGCCAAGGGCGCCATCGGCGACAATGGGAACGGGAGCGGAATTTTCAGTGTAGCCTGCTGTGAAACTGCCAGTCGACCCGGCGGCTCCATCAAGATCAATCGCAGGCGCCGCCAGCAAGGACTGATAGGCATAATCCGTCAAAACCGCAGTCTCGATCGTTCCGGTCTGCCGCTCGAGATCCCAGTCGCCGCCGAGCGCTGCAGCCCCGGTGGCATCCGTCGAGGCTGCAATATCTGCATGTGTGGTACCACCAAGAATGACCGCAGCCTGAAGACCATCATCACCTGCGGCGAAATCACAGCCATAGATGAGGATGTCGCCATCTTGCGACAGCGCCTGGCCGATCGTTGTCAGTTCGTCGCGATATTGCCCCTGCATGCTGGATGCATCCAGAACCGCTGTTCCGAGGCTTAGACTACCCTCCGAGCCGTGCGATATGAGATGGATCGCAGAGATATTGCTCTCGCCTTTCAAAATGGCGGCGATCTGCTCCACGCCATCCTTGGTCGAATCGAGCACGTAAACGCGCGCGCTGCTGCCGAGGCTCGCGACGATCTGTTGCCAGTCCTTCACATTGTCCCAAACGAAGTACACCTCCTGCGGCGCCGTTTCAGTCGCTCCGGCCGCGACGGTGACATCGGCACTTTTTGTGTCGCTGGCACGGGGATCAGTGACGACCCGATCGGCCGCAACCGGCAGATGGTTTTCGGTCGTCGGCTCTGCGTGCGTATCTGGTTTCGCCGTCTCCGACGGTCGATCGGTTGTCGCCTCAACCGTCGCAGTGGACTGTACTTTCTCGGAAGTCGCGGCGTGTTCAGGCGCCGGTTCGACCTTCGCTAAATGTTCAGTCAAGGCGTGAGCGGGGCTGACCTCCTGCCTGTATGCTGAAGCCCCCAACACAGCAAATCCGGCATCGTCCCATTGCGATGGCGCGCCTTTAGGGTCTATTGCGGCAAGGTTATCGATCGCCCTTTCAGCTAGAGCAATCGGTTTTGAACTCAGCGACTCCAGCCCATAATTTGACGTGGGAGGCACGCTTGCAAGGCGCTCGGTTGCGCGGACGACCTCCCCGTTGGCAACCGCCAGCGCTTTCTGCACAGCGGCCTCAATCGCACCGTGGATTTCTTCTTCATGGAGCTCTGCCGTCTTGGCTAACTCCCCCTGCTCGGCGAACTTGTCGCCGGCTGCCGTAGAAGCTTGCTTGATTGCATCATCGATGATCGTGTTCAGCGCCGGCAATTTGGCGACAGTGTCGATGGCCTTATCGGCTACCGCTGTGTGGGCGGCAGCAGGCGTAATTGGCGCCGGACCGTTCGCATCCGCCGACTTCTCTACCGGCGTGACCGGAGCGGCCTTCAGTGCCTCCGCCAGATGGTTCCAGGCCGGCTCGACAATCGAAGGATGCCCTGCATCGACGGCAGGTTCGGGGTGTGCGGGTGCCAAAGCGTGCTGGGTGGCAACGTCGGCCGCTGCGTCGAAGACCATGCGGGGTTCGAGCGTGCGCAGCATTGGCGTTTTCGTCGCTTTGCGCGTCCTCTCGGCATTCTCGCCGCCAAGATCAACATTACCGGGGAAAGTATTGACACCGCGCTCACGGAACATAATCACACACCTCGTATCGATCACGAAGGGTTGCAGACCTCATTGGGAGCACAAATGCCATGTTCCCCAAAACCTGCTTTGACCCGCTGGTTTAACACAAACTACGTCATGCTGGTATGCTTCAGAAACCGGACTCTCGAATGAGCACGGCAAGTGCGCGCCTTGCCGTCCTGCTGAATACACTTTCAGGATTGGCGTCGATCCTCACGACACCGCGCAGGACCGGCAAAGTGACCGGCTGGGCGGCATCGGTTGTCATGATGAACTGATATTGGGCTTCCACCGGGACCGCGCCTTTCTCCTTGTCTTCATTTACGGCAATTGCGCCGCCGTTGGTGGAGGAAAGGTAGGGTAGATCGAGCGCCGATACGCCTCCGGCACTGATTGAGGCAAGACGAACGCCGGATTTGGCAGTCAAAGGTTCGTCCGGTATGAATTGTCCTCGTGCACCGGTTTGAACTGCAGAGACGAGATCCTCCGGCACGTAGCCGCGTACCTGGTGGCCGCCGTCGGCAACCACTAGCGCCAGCTCCTCTCCTTTGCCGACCCAACGATCCACGTGCAAATCAGGCGTGACGTCCTCAATCACACCGGCAACAGTTGCCCTCATCGTCAGGTCGTTCTCAAGACGGCGGTGGCCAGCCATCTGCTCGTCAAGGCTGGCTATTTCCTGATCGATCACGATCGTGGCGTTGCGGTCAAGCTGGTCAGCGACCCGGCGCGCACGGCGCAACAAGGCCAGGTCGAGGTAGGTTTGTGTCTTTACGAGTTCGAGCGCCAGCTTGGGCGATTCCAGCCTGTAGAGGATGTCGCCCGGTTTGACGTGAACGCCGGCCTTGACCATGATCTGCTTCAATTGCGCTGCGACGGGGGCCGCGATGCGTTGGACCGAAACCGGCTCCATCACAGCAGGCATTTCGACGCGATGCGGCCATGGGATCATGATCGACAACACGACGAGCACTGCGGCGGCACCAGAAAGCCGATACCGGCGATGCTCGGCAATCTGATCCCGTAGAGCCCACCAGACCTTGATTTCATTGGCGACGGGTCGTGCGACGAACCACAAGATTTCGACGGTAAACAGGAGGATGCCGAGCATCTTGACCTGCGTCATGTGGTAGACGATGAGTGCAATACCAATGAACAACCCAAGGCGGTATATGCAAACGGCGAGAGCGTAGAAGACAATCATTGCTCGCCGGCGCCATGGCCAGTCCTCCGGGCACGGAGCCTCAAGGTTGAACAAAAATTCCCGTATTGCCCAGCGAAATAGAGCGAAAGCGCGCGGTTGCAGATTAGATATCCGCCAATAATCACTAAGCAGATAGTAGCCGTCGAAGCGCATCAATGGGCTGAGATTGATCGCAAGGCTCAGCACCCAACTCGCGGTCGCAATGAAGAAGCAGGCACTCTTCAGGATCCCGTCGGGCAACAATGCCCAAAGGAATGTTGCAATCGCCGCTATGGCGAGTTCAACCATCATGCCGGCACCGCTCACCAACAGGCGCTGCCGACGGGATTGCAAACGCCACGTGTCGGTTACGTCGGTATAAAGAACCGGAGCAAGTACGAGAAATGCGATGCCCATGGTTGGCACGCGGCAGCCGAAATGCTTCGCAGTGTAAGCATGGCCCAGTTCGTGAAAAATCTTCACGAAGAACAACGCCACCGCATAGCCGAGCGCGCCTTCCAGCGAAAAGAAGAACAGGAACGTGTGAGAGAACGTGTCCAATTGGCGCGAAGCCATGAACAAGCCAGCGAGCCCAAGTATGGCGATGGTCGACAGGGCCACGCGCGATGCGAACAGCCGGGCAACAGGCAGCGTCGTCTGCAAAAATCCGTCGGGCTTCAGCAAAGGCACGCGGATAAAGAGGTAATTGTGCAAAAGCCAGGAGAGAGGCCCGCGCCGCCTGTCCTGCTGCTTCTTGTAGACAGACTTCCAGCCTGCAATGGGTTCGGCAAACAAGCCGGCCTGATCGAGCATCATTGTCAACTGATAGAGATCCTCAAGCGAGACCTCATCACCCAGTTGTGCGGTCAAATGGACAGCCAGCGCATCGAGTTGCACGTTGCCGCGCCAGTGCTGCAATATCTGGTACGCTCGTTCATCGACCTCGTGATAGCGGTGTGCGATCGGATCGTAGACCAGCCAATGCCCCTCGCCGCTATCCCTCGAGCCCGAGTGCAGGCGCAGGTCCTGCCGCAATGCCGGAGCAACAACCGACCCTTGGCCTTGGGGAGGATTCGTCATCACAAACCGACCTTCTGCCGGAGCCAGGTCAGAGGCCGTCGGAAAAGATAGTAGCCAAGCGGGGCTTTATCACTGAATAGCTGGGCCGTACCCCGTACGCCCGGCCGGGGCAGCGGACGACCGGCGTCAAACTGCCCGTCGATGCGATAGACAAGTCCCTGCCCTTCCACCATTCGGGCTTGTTGGCTGGTGGACGTGACCGTGGCCTCAAGCGGATTGAGCGGATCGCCATCGAGAAACGCGCGGACGCGGGCACCTGGCTTGAGGTTCAGCACCTCGGCAACCGGAAGGTTGGCTCGCAATTCGACCTTGTTCACGTCGGCGATTTCCAGAATGCGTTGCCCGGTAACCACGGGCTTGCCAACCCATTCCTTGCGGTCCGCGTAGACCACGACCCCATCTCGCGCCGCACGAATTTGCGACTTTTCAAATGTGTCTTGCGCAAAGTCGCGCTCGGCGATCTTGAGCTTCAGTTCGGCACGCGACTGTGCAAGTTCGCGCTTTGCGCTCTCATCGACAAATGAGCTTTGCTGCAGTTGCCGCAGCTTGGCGACCGCAACGCTGACTTCCTCTTCAGCAATGCGCAACTGGTTGCGTGGAACGGTGTCCACATACTGAACGACCACGTCCCCGGTTTTGACCATGGAGTTGGGAGCCGAAACAATATTATCGATCACACCGTCAACCGGCGCGGCGACGACGAACGGATCTTGCGGAACCACTTCCATGGGCGCCAGCGCAGTCATCGGCACCGGATAAAACATGGCGGCAACAGCGGCGATTGAAAGCATGTAAAAAAGGCCACGCAAATGGGGCCGCATCTTGTGGCGTGGCACCTTGTGTACAAGAACAGTCGCAGCGTGCGCTGCCGTTCCTGCAATCCGGTCGCCGATGGCGATTTGTCCCTCCTGGAAAGGCTGCTCCCCAACCACAAGTAAGCCGGCTGCCGGTTTCACATTCGGGTAGCTCAGCGGCAGCCAATATGCTTGCGCAAACGGGAATGTACGTGCCTCGTATTCTTCGGCCGCAGAGCCGCTCCTCAACGTCAGGGGGCACATTTTTTCCCACCCGAGCGGCGGTGGATCCGTTTTGAGTTCCTTCTCAAGCCAGCGAATAGCTGGCGCGTTACGATCGATCTCGCTGGCGCCCGACACCTTTATTATGCGGGGATTTCCCGAACGAGTATCAAGGAAATACGCTATGCGGGCGTCCGTCATCTTGCGGACCTCGTTAACGAGCAGAACGCTAAGCTCGTCGACGCTTCGGCAAGCCCGAATCTCTCCTTCGACGCGTAACAAATGGCGCAGTGCCGCAACGGCATCGTCTTGCGGCACTTGGGCCACGGGCGTGTTGGGGTTATTAGGTGCGCCTGTCGGCGCACCGCCACCTATTCGAACAACCGTTTTAGGCGCGGCTTGGATAGTCAAGGCACTACCTCTGGGTTCCGGGTTGTTTCAATTCCGCGCTGAGGCTCATGCCGGGCAATATGTTCGGGGAGCTCTCAGCAAAAACAGCCATTATCTTCACCGTCTGGCTTACGGAGTCCACGGTGGCCGCAATGCGCTGCACGGTCGCATCATGCACGGTATCCGTTTCATCGACAGTAACACGAAATTTCAAACCGGGCTTTATCCATTGGAGCCACAATGACGGTACGATCAGCTCTATTTCCAGACGGTCCGTGTTGACCAGCCGCATAAGCGGTTCATTTGGCTTGGACATCTCATATGCCTTGGCCCGCATTTCGGCGATTCTTCCATCGAATGGCGCTGAAATCGTACACTCCGCGACCTGAACCGCGAGCGTTTCCGCTTGAGCCTGCGCCTTCTCATACTTGGCGCGGTTCTGTTGAACATCGAACCGGCCAATAGCCTTGCGCTTATCGAGTTCGATACTGTTATTAAGGGCAATCTTGTTGAACTCCACTTCGGCGCGGGCCGCGTTGAGTTCGGTTTGGTATTTGCCACAGTCGAACGTGATCAACACTTCGCCCTTCTTGAACCCTTCGCCCTCCCGTCGTGTAATTTCCACAATTCGGGCATTGAGCTCCGTGGAAATGAGCGCGTCGTCGATTGCGCGGACCAGACCGCGCACGGGCTGCTGCACATCCTGTGCAGATACGGTTCCTACGTTTGAAAGGAGCGCCACGCCTATCCATCCAGTGATGAATAGCGCGCGGAACACCGCCTCAATCCCGTAGTGAGGTCGTGGATACCTTGATCACTCGTCCGGGCGTCGCGACCTCTTGGACCACGGAAGTTTCGGGAGCCGTCATAACGGCTGCATAAGGTTTCACCGTCGAGACTGATCCGGTCGTGAGTTTAGACGTGGCATCGGGTGGCGACTGAAGGGCAGATTGGGTTGCGGCAGCGTCCGCCTGGGCCAGCACCGTGGTCAGATCGCCGCGGCCCACCCATGTTCTGCGCAACGCATCCTTGATCTCCGAAACGCTGGCCCTTTCAATATCGACGGGCGGATAAGCGTCAAGGCCAATCGACGCGTAGATGTTGCCATAGGCGTTCTGAAGATTGGCATAGGCAAGATCATAGCGGACGTCCGAGACGACGGTGTTCATCTCCTCACGGATAAGCGTCTGTTCACTGGTCTGTTCGGTCGTGGTGGACGCAGCAATCTGGTCAAGCAACCTGTGCTGAACGCTCTTCAACTCGCCGGCAGTCGACAGTTCTTTTTGTGCATGCACATAGCGTGCGCGGCTTACATAGACCTGCGTCATGATAGCCATGGTCAGAGCCAGCGAGCGCTGATCCAGTAACTCTGCCTGCGATGCGACCAGCTTCTTCTTTTGCGGATACTGGAAAACCTTCAACAGGTTCCAGCTCGCCTGCGCACCCCACCCAACCCAATTGTCGTTATAAAGGAACGAGTTGGTGCTGACACTTGGCCCGACAAACACATCTAGACCAGGCAGCATCTCGAGCAGCGCAGCATCAAGCTCCTTCTCGTTGCTTCGCAGGCGATAGGCTACGTCGCGCACTTCCGGACGGTTCATGATGGCAACACGAATGAGCCTGCTTGGATCCACGTCGACGGGCGGCTTGCCCATGCGGGTTCTCTCACTGGAAAGCCGGAAATGCGAGTTCGGCGGCACATTCATCAAGGCTGCAAGCTGGCTGCGCGCAATGCGAAGTTCGCCTTCGATTTGCTGTGCGTCACGGCGGATTTCAAGCAACTCGCGTTCATGTGTTAGTGCAACGATCGGCGAGGTCTGCCGCTCGGCTGCGAGCGCGCGCGAGTCGGCTATCGCCCGGCGGGTCTTACCTTCGAGGGAGTTGAGGCGGGAAAGCAACTTCTCGCTGGCAATCGCGCGCCAGTAGGCGGTGCGCACATCCTCGACGATCCGGTTAAGTGCCTTTCGGCGCGCTTCGCGCTGCATCATCACCTTGTCCGCGGCCTGTTGGGCGCGAACATAGGAAAGGCCGAAATCAAGAACATTCCAGCTCAGTGTGATGTCTGAATCGAGCATGTTCTTGTCGGTACTGGTCGATGGTTCAAGAGACTGTTGATTGGTCAGAACCGAGGTGCTCGAACTCGCCAACACATTGTCTCGGCCAGTATACCCGGAATTGACAACCAGGTTCGGCAGCCCCTGGTAAGTGGCAAGGTTCAGTTCCTGAAGATTAACTGCCTCCTGCATCAACTCGACCCTTTGATCGAGATTGTACTTCAATGCGCGGGCAGTAGCTTCATACACGTCGATGGAACCGCTAACCGGCTCCTGTGCCGCCACGACACGGGACAAATTGCTATTGGCGATCTTGCTCAGAGCAAGTTCATCGAGCGGCTTTGGGACAACTGTGCACCCGGCGATGATTAAAGCCGTAGAAAGCAAAAGTAAGGACTTTAAGGCCATTCCAAACCTGCACAGTTGAGAACATATACTCTGATACGTTCGAACCCCTTCTGAGCACCGCTGCGCCATAAAGGCGCCAAATCCCCTGTCCAAGAAAATCAGTGTAGTGAGTTGCAACTGATTCTTTATGCGTATTCCAAAGTAATCAACCAGAACTACATTTGCCAGCCGCTTCTAAGCCACCTCCAAGAAACACGTGAGGTTGTGTCCTTTTCGCCTCATGCGTGTATTCCGTGAGTGAAAGCCAAGCGCATTGCTCAACGATTCTCTATCAAATTCGCTTGCAACGGTAGTTGGACCAAAGGCCAACGAGGGCGTGACTTTTCCGAATGTCTATCGCCGAACAGAATGCGCGATCATTGTCTTCGCGCCCTGATCACATTCTGAGGTAACAACTGCGATCGGGTTTGAAATCCGGCTATTTTAAAAGTCACAGTTTGGAGAAGATGACAAACACGCAGTTAGCCCACGCTCTTAGACAATGCGCCGGTTCTTAAAGCTTGCTCAACTTCCTCAAAAATCCAATATTCTTTGTCTTCAATCAGATACTCGACAGCCTAAAGCACATCATCGTCGCCTTCATGCTGAACGACGAAACCACAAAGACGCACGAGTTGGTCTCGGAGCCAGATCACGGTCTCCGTCTGGTCTATGTTATCAATGGAAAATGTTTTGATGTCCGCAGCCACTATGCATTGCGCCTCTGTAGTCAGCGTTTTCTTTAACTGTTTCATCTGAATCGATCGGAAAACTAAACACTAGGAAGAGGTCGAAGTTCTCAATTTCATCATCCTTGGTGCGCCATTTCTCTTGTTCTTCAATAGATTGATTATCGTTCCCACTCGTGCTTGCGCAATCGGCTGTTGGAAAGTGTTGGAAAATTTGCGTGAGCGGTTTTTGACCTACCTTACATTTCCTTGAACTGGCTTAAGCACCTACGGCCAGTTTTCTGTCCCGGTGAATCATGCATGTTGCTACTAAAGCAACAGGAATTTAAGAGACTAGAGAGACGGAGTTCCGACAATAGATTTGCGGTTTTCAGATAGCAGTGCATGGACTGCATTTTCATCCTTATAAGCTGCTGTCTGTACTTGTACTCAACCTCCCAGCCACATAATACTACTGCAAAGCGCGCGCCACGTAGCGTGAGGCGCTTTGTTGCGGGAAATATGACGACCGCAAAGCTTCACATCAATATTTCACCGGGCCTCATAGACGTCGAAGGTGATTCAGAACTGGTGCGTGAGATTTACGCTGATTTCAAAACGCATCTCCTCAGCGGTGTCACTCCTGCCGCTCTTCCACAAGACGAGCGCGAAGAGACAATTGAACCCGAGGATAATGGTCGACCACGCGCTAAGGGAAAGCGTAAGTCCGCACCCAAAAAGCGCGGCGCGGGAGATGAAGCAAGCTCCGGTATAAGTGCAGACGCGCCTAAGTTGGACCGGGATCTCGATACGGCCAAGTTGGCTGCGTTCTATGGTCAATTCGAACCCAAGAACCATTCGGATAAGATATTGATATTTCTTACTTTTTTGACACAAGAGCTGGGAATTGCAGCTCCGAATACTGATCAAGTTTATACCTGCTATATCAAAGCAAACCAAAAGCCTCCGAAAGCATTCGCTCAGGCTTTCCGGGACACAAGTGGGAAAAGCTTTGGTTATATAGAGTATAGGCCGCCTACTGAAATTCGGATTACCACAGCAGGGAATAATCATTTTCATTTTGATTTAAAAAAGAAGGGTGATGAGTGACGGACGCTGTAAACCGCTTCTACAATTCTATTGAGAACGTCGAAGCGCAGAGCCAGGCTGCCCTTGTGGAGCTCTTTGTTTATTTTTTAACAGTGGAGCTGGGACAGGGACTCTGCAACTCCAAAACAGGTGTCTACTTGCTTTGAGGCGTGTGATCTCGTTGTTCCTAAAAACGTTGGCGCGCGCTTGTCGGAGGGCTTAAAGGGCAAGCCACCGAAATACATCAAGGCGGGTGGTGGCTACAAGCTCCAACGGCACATGCGCGAAGCGCTATCGCGCAAGCTCGGTGCCGAAATGGTCGCCGCTCAAACAAGCGCCACATTGCGTGGACTCGAAAACAAAATGCCCGACGGCTCCGATAAGGACTTCCTTAAAGAAGCCATCGACTGCTTTGAGGTCGGAGCGAACCGGGGAACCATTGTCATGGTTTGGATTCTGGCGATGGACCACCTATTTGCGCACATACTCGCCCATAAGCTGGCTGATTTTAACGCTGCCCTTGCGCTGAACACCGACAAGAGTGTCAAGGTGAGGGTGATAGCTCAGCGAGACGATTTTACCGAGATGAAGGAATCAAAATTCATCGAGTTCTGCCGAACAGCCAAAATCATCTCGAACGACGTGCGGAAGATTCTGGATCAGAAGCTGGATACCCGCAATTCTTGCGCTCACCCGTCTGGCGTAACGATCAACAAGTCCAAGGTCATCGATTTTGTGGAGGACCTCATTGGGAACGTCGTCTTGAAGTATCCGGTTTGAACCGATGATTATCAGGCGGGCGGTCGCATCTCTTCGAAGTCGATGATGCCAGACGTCAAGAGATGGTCGAGGAGATTACCAATTGGTGGGCTTCGATGCCAATCGCTTCTCCAACTGGCGAAAAATCGAAAATAAGGCAATAAATACATAACTCTGACTCCAAGAATTTGGCTTCTACGAATCTGGGGGTCAGAGGTTCGAATCCTTTCGGGCGCGCCAATTCGGTATAAAACTGGGCACTCCTGCCGCAGCCGCTCCGCTTATGACCAGACGCTCTAAAGCATCGCGCCTTCCGTGAATGCGAATCTGCGTATTCTTCGGATTGTCTAAGTAGCAGCCTGACCGAGGCCGTTTCCACGCGAATCCGCGCGTGTCAGTGCTGGCCTGAAGCCGGGAGAACGGATGACGATTAGCCAGTGGATAGGCAATCAGGGCGATCGCCGGAAGCGGGAAACTTGTCAGCAACAGTTTGACGCCTGCGGATCAGAAGCACTAACGCCAGCATCGTTCAGACAGGATGGTAGTGGCGGCCTGCCAGCATTTCGATGACTTGCGCTCCGACCTGTGAGGGTCCAAACAGCGCGCCGGATCCGACTGCATCGGCGAGGTGGTAGCCGCGGAACTGGAACAGGATGAGAAAGGTGGATCTAGGGCATCGAGGGCCGCCCGAGGCGAAATCCTGGAATTCCTCACACCCGACCCGCGTGCCGCTGGACGGTGGAGGCCTTCAAATGCACTGGGGGCGACGACCTGTTCTACTGCTTCGCGGCAAATTGAACGGACCCGGCATTTGAGTTGGTGGTCAGAAATTAGCCAGTTTTAGATAGAATCGGCTGTGCGCAGAGGCGAGCCGAGCTTATGGCGCAGTGGCCTTGGTTCTTCGAGAAAGATTTAAAACTATCGCTATCAGAACTGTGCCCACAATAAAAACGAAGGCCGCGGCGGCGATCGCGGGACTGATGTTTTCCCGGATCGTTGAAAACATCTGCCGTGCGAGCGTCCGCTGGTTGGGACCCGCCACAAACAAAGTCAATACGACTTCATCCAGCGACGTTGCGAAGGCGAAAACGGCGCCAGATATGATCCCCGGGAGTGCCAGCGGCAGGGTGACTTGTCTCAGCACGGTAATGGGTGCCGCGCCGAGACTGGCCGCAGCCTGCTCCAATCGTCGGTCTATCCCTTGGATAACCGCAAGGACGTTGACGACGACAAAAGGCACTGCCACTACGGTGTGAGCGATAATCACTCCAAGGTAGGTATTCGTCAGGCCATACCGGGCAAACATCAATTGCATGCCGACACCCAGCACTACCGCGGGCACCACCATCGGCAAGAGAAAGATCGTCTTGATGATCGCAAGGACGGGCGAAAGCTGCCGGTCGCGCAGTCCAAGCGCACCGACGGTGCCAAGAACGGTGGCCAGCACCGTTGTGCCACTCCCAATGACCAGGCTGTTTACGATCGAACGTTGCCAGACACCAGCGGTGAACAATTCCACAAACCACCGTGTCGAGTATCTAGGAATCGGATAGTTGAGGAAGACGCTGTCGGTGAAGGCAAGCGGCAGGATGGCGATCAGCGGTGCGACCAGAAAGAAGATCGTTGCGCCTCCGAAAACGATCTTAGCAACACGCAAGACGTTCATGGACGCGCCTCCCGGTCTGACGAGAGTCTGAGGTATATCGCATAGAGGATCATCGTCGCGGCGAGCAGCACCAGTCCGAGCGCCCCTGCCATTCCCCAATTTGCCGCGCCCGTAGCGTAGTATGCGATGACCGAGCTGATCATCTGGTCCTTGGCTCCGCCGATCAGTGCGGGGGTGATGTAGTAGCCGAGCGCACTCATGAACACCAGCAATGCACCGGAAACAACGCCGCGCATTGAGAGCGGCAATAAGACACTCAAGAATGCCCTGAGGGGATGAGCGCCCAATGACGCGGCGGCGGGCATAAGATTCTTGGGAATACCGACAAGCACGCTGAAGATGGGAAGCACCATAAAGGGTAGTAGAACATGGGTCATGGCGATGATGACGCCGGTACGGTTGAAAATCAGCGGCAGCGGGGCGGAAATTATCCCAAGATACGTCAACATGGAATTGATCGGGCCTCTGTCCTGCAACAGGATGAACCAAGCGGCCGTTCGCACCAGGAGGGACGTCCAAAGCGGCAACAGGACTGCACCCAGCAACAATTGTCGCTTCCAGCCGTCGACGGACGCGGCGATCATCGCGAACGGCAGTCCGATCAAAACGCAAGCCAACGTCACCGTCAGTGACATCACGAACGTCCTGATCATAATAGCCTTGTTCGCAGACGCATCGGGTGGCAGCGCTACGATTGTGTTGGATGCATCCCGTTGCAGATCAACTGCCGCCAAAAGATTGCGGTCTGTAATCGTTGACGATGTGGCTACCGTGACGGCTTGCCAGTAGGAAGGATCGGCCCATCGCCTGTCCAAAGCGACGAGGTCGATATTGCCGCCCGCTTCCAAAGCCGCAGCGCGTGTCTTTGGCATCAGGGTTCTGAACCCGGATTTCGCGCTGTTGAGGCGTCGGACGAGATCTCCGAACAACTGGTCCTCCCCGATCTGGCGTAGGTCTGCAACCAAAGCAGCCTTCATTTCATCAGATGGAGGACTTGTGCGGTCCCAGCCCGAAACCGCACGAGCGGTGGCGGGCAGCACCTCCGCCGCCACGGGGTCTGACACTGCAGATTTCATCATCGAGACGAGCGGAACCGCGAAGAACAAAACAAGAAAGAGGAAGAGGGGCCCGACGAGCATCAGGGAAACAAGTCGCCTGTTAAGCCCTGATCGATTCATGGCCCGACCACCCAGCAATCGGTAGGCAGAAAGAAAAGTTGCACTTCTTCGCCAATCGAGAGTGCCGGCTGGCTGCGATCCGTCTTGACGACAATCGACTGACCGTCGGTTTTCGCAATCAACCGTAGGTGGTCCCCGTGATAGACCACATCCGAGATTACCGCGGTGATGATGTTCCCGGAAATCTTCTCCCGTCCCACCTTTATCCGTTCCGGCCTTATTGATAGGCACACGTTACCCTTCGGAAGACGGTTCGAACCAAGCTCGACGACAACCTCCCGGCCGCTTTGCAATCGGACGCGGGTGGTGAGACCCTCGGTGCCTTGAACTGACCCGCGGACGAGATTCGTCTCGCCGATGAACTCGGCTACGAATTGCGTATTCGGATGGTCGTAGATGTTCGTAGGAGTGCCAATTTGTTCGATCTTCCCACCATTGAAGATTGCTATTCGGTCCGACATCGTCAGTGCCTCGGACTGATCATGGGTGACAAACACGATCGTCAGTTCGAGTCGCCTGTGCAGTTCCCGAATGTCCAGTTGCATTTGCTCTCGCAATTGCTTGTCCAATGCGCCAAGGGGCTCATCCATCAGAACCACCTCTGGCTCGAAGATGAGGGCCCGCGCCAAGGCGACACGCTGCTGCTGGCCGCCGGAGAGCTGGGAGGGACGCCGGTCTGCGAGCGCGCCCAATTGCACCATATCAAGCGCTTTTCCGACGCGCCCATTCATCTCTGTGCGGGAGAGACCGCGCATTTTTAGCGGAAAAGCCACATTCTCAGAGACGGACATATGCGGAAAAAGCGCATAGTTCTGAAAGACGACGCCCATGTTCCGCTTGTGTGGTGGCAAGCAATCGATCCGCCGACCGCCAGCCCAGATCGTACCGTGTGAGGGATTCTCGAAACCCGCGAGCATCATGAGTATGGTCGTTTTTCCAGAACCCGACGGTCCAAGCAGGCTGATGAACTCCCCCTTGCCGATCTCCAGATTCAGGCCCTCGACAACGGTCAAAGCGCCGAAGGATTTGCTGACTTCCTCCAACCGGATGAAAGGATTGCTCATCGTCGATCACCTCGGCTCTCGCGAAACAGTGCGCGACGGGTACGGCGCATTAAACGACCCACCTGTCCGTCATGACTGTGAATACAAAGGCGCCGACGAACCAGCGCCTTTGTAGTCCACATTACTGCGCTAGCCAGGCATTGAAACGTTGCGTCAGGGCTTCGGAATTGTCTGTCCAGAAGTCGACATCCAGCGTAATCGCGCCTTTCAGATTATCCGGCGAAGTAGGAAGCTCAGCTTGATATTTTTCCGGCACGAGCTTGCCGGCCTCGATGTTAGGCAGTCCATAGGCAATATACTGGGGCAACTGGGATTGGTTATCCGGCTTGCTTGCATAAGCTATGAAGTCCAAAGCCGCGTCCTTGTTGGGACTATCCTTCAGGACCACCCAACTATCGATTGCATAGATGCTGCCGGGAAACACGAAACCGAAATGCTTGCCCTCGGTCCTATTCAGTCCAGTTATGCGCCCGTTATAGGCGCTCGTCATTACCACCTCGCCGGAAGAAAGGAGTTGAAGCGGCTGTGCTCCGGCTTCCCACCAGACGATATTCGGCTTGAGTTCATCGAGTTTCTTGAAAGCCCTGTCAACACCTTCCGGGGTAGCGAGAACGGTGTAGACTTGATCGGCAGCGACCCCATCCGCCATCAAGGCGAATTCGAGCGCATATTTGGCGCCCTTGCGCAGGCCACGTTTACCCGGAATTTTCTTCGTATCCCAGAAATCTGCCCATGAAGTGGGAGCCTCTTTCAGCTTGTCACCATCATAGGAGATACCCGTAGACCAAACGATCGCACCAACTCCGCAGTCGCTGACAGCAGCGGGCAAAAACTTGGATTTGCCGCCGAGCTTTTCCCAATCGATCTTTTCGTAAATGCCATCCGCGCAGCCGAGCGCCAATTCCTCAGCCTCTACCTGTACCGCATCCCAGTTCGGAACACCCGCTTTCACCTTGGCCTGGAGCACGCCGTATCCACCGTCCCAACTTTCATCCAGCACCGGCTTGCCTAACTGCTTCGCGAAGGGTTCGAAGTAGATCTTGCGCTGAGCGTCCTGATAGTTGCCGCCCCAGGACACGACCGTCAGGTCACGCGCTTCCGCTGCTGCAATTCCAACTGAAGTCAGCGCGCATGCAATCAATGCTGCGTTCAGGATTTTCATTGTCATTCCCCTTGTTTTTGTATGACAAGCTAACAAATCACAGTTTGATTTGATTGAAAGCCCGATTAAATTTGTTGGTGATTAAATTCACCGAATTGAGCTGTCATGCCATCAATATGTCGGCGGCGTTATTGCGCTCAAGATCTCGCTTTTCTCCTCACTGACATTGCGGAACCGATGCAAAAGTCGGCTATCGAAATAGTAGCCGTCACCCTTATTCAGAACCTTTTTCTGGCTGCCGACAGTCACTTCGACCGATCCGCTGATCACCATACCTGACTCCTGCGCAGCATGCGCAAAAGCCTCCCCGGTATCAGCTCCTATCGCGTAGGTCTCATGCAGCATCAAGAGTTGCCTGTTGGGATGATTGAGGCCGATGACCCGGTACGAAATTGTCTCGACTTTGCCTATCTCCACCAATTCCTCGGCTCTATAAAAGGGGGTATAGGGAAGGCTCGATTGGAGATCGCTGAAAAACCCGGGCAAAGTTGTTCCAAGCGCGTCCAGGACGGCACTCAGGGTGTCGACCGACGGGCTCATCTTGTCCCTTTCGATCAAGGAAATAGTGGAGTGTGATATGCCGGATCTTGCGGCGAGTTCACGCACGCCCAAATCGCGCCTGCGCCGCATTTCCCTCAGCTTAATGCCAATCTTTGGCATGACATCCTCCTTACGCAAAGGCCTAGGGACTCTCGGGGACTACCTGACGCCTCCACCTTCTGGTGAGTATACTGAACAATCCTCTGGGGGCAATTGCAGTCGACCGGCGGGTGCAGGATTGTGACGATATCCTACGGCGCAAACCAACAAGAGATTAAAAATGGACGAAAATATTATACATCTCAAGTCACCCAAGCCGCCCTTGGCATCGGACACCGACCTAATCGAGACGACGGTGAAGGATATCATTTCGAACGTGAGGGCGCGGGGAGATGAGGCCGTAAGACAGTATGCACGGACATTTGACGGGTCAGATCTTGCCACGTTCGAAGTGAGCAGGGAGGAGCGGCTGGAAGCCATTGCCAATCTCGACCCTCAGACCAGAAAAGACACAGACTTTGCCATCGAACGGGTGAAGGCGTTTGCCGAGGCGCAATTGCGCACCATCCTCCCCCTGGAATTCGATGCGCTTCCGGGACTGCATCTCGGACATCGGATCATTCCGGTGCAGGTTGTGGGCGCCTATGTGCCTGGCGGACGGTATCCGATCCTGTCTGCGCCAGTCATGACAATCGTCCCAGCAAAGGTCGCGGGCTGCGACCAAATCATCGCTTGCCTACCGCCCAATGCCCATCCGGCCATGATTGCCGGCTGCCACCTGTCAGGTGTCGACAGGATTTTCAAGGTGGGTGGCGCGCAAGCCGTTGCTGCCATGGCGTTCGGCACCGAAACCATCCCCGCGGTGGACAAGATCGTCGGACCAGGCAACGCCTATGTCAATGAGGCCAAGCGGCAGGTGTTCGGGCAAGTGGGAATCGATCAATTGGCCGGACCGAGCGAAATATTCGTGGTTGCTGACGAAACCGGGGACGCTGAGATGATAGCCACCGATCTTCTGGCGCAGGCGGAACATGATGTCAGGACCCGTGTGGGACTGATCACGACTGATCGAGGGCTGGCCGAGGCAACCTTGAAGGAGGTCAAGCGTCAGCTTGAAACGCTGCCCACGGCCGACGTTGCGGGCGTCGCCTGGCGCGATTACGGCCAGATCGCGGTCTGTGCCGATGAAGACACGATGATAGCATATTCCGACCATATCGCGGCTGAGCATCTCGAGGTTCACACCCGCGATCCCCATTCGACTGCGGCAAAGCTACGAAATTACGGCTCTCTCTTCATCGGGAAGCTTGCAAGTGTAGTGTATTCCGACAAGTGCTGCGGTACAAACCATACCCTCCCAACAATGGCCGCAGGACGCTACACTGGCGGCCTTTGGGTGGGATCCTATGTCAAGGTTTGCACGCACCAGTGGCTCGACAAGCGAGGTGTCGCTGCGGTGGCCCCGCCGGCAGTACGGCAAAGCCGGACGGAGGGCATGGAGGGCCATCGGCGTGCGGCCGCACTCAGAATTCGCCAAGGCGAGTCGGCAATCTGAGCCCTCTGCGTTCGAAGATTGCCCGTCGCTGAGCATCTGGCAACCGAAACTGCTACGCAGCCGATAGCCGTCGGCATTAGGAGTACCTTCCGCTCGTAGGTGCGATTGCTTTACAAATACTCGACTATTCCGGCCTAGAACGGGATTTCGTCGTCGAGATCGCGCGAGAAATTCCCGCCAGAACTGGAGGAACTGCTCGAAGACGATGCGTTGGAACGGCCGAAGTCGGAGCCATAGTCATTGTCGGAAACCTGCCCGCGCGCCGAATTGTTGTCGAAGGACCGGCCACCGCTCTCGCCGCGCGAATCCAGCATCTGAAGTTCGCCGCGGAACTTCTGCAGCACGACCTCGGTCGAGTAGCGGTCATTCCCGGTCTGGTCCTGCCATTTGCGTGTCTGCAGGGCGCCTTCGAGATAGACCTTCATGCCCTTCTTCAAATATTGCTCGGCGACCTTGGCGAGATTGTCGTTGAAGATGACGACGCTGTGCCACTCGGTCTTTTCCTTGCGCTCGCCGCTGTTCTTGTCGCGCCAGCTTTCTGAGGTGGCGATGCGCAGATTGACGACAGGATCGCCCGAACCGAGCCTCCGCACTTCCGGGTCAGCGCCAAGATTGCCTACCAGAATGACCTTGTTGACACTGCCTGCCATGATATGAACTCCATCAACCCTGTTCTAAAAATTTCGGCCATCATACAGAACGCGCATGGACGGCGGGCAATTGATTACCGCTATCCACAATATACAGCCCGCGCATTTCCCGCTTCGCCGTCCAGCTGATAGGCTCCTGCCAAATCTGTCAGGAGGTTTGGCATATGATTGTTGTGCAACCTGTCGCCAGGATGCCGCACAATGCACTTTCATCGCGAAGCGCTTTGCGACGATCGGCAAGTCTCTTGCCCTTTGTTCTATTTTTGTTCTATCACTTGCCCTAGCAATGTCAACATGGCTATGGTGATTCCGACCGGGTTTGATCTCGCAAATCGCCAAAGACTTTCTAAATAAGGGAAAGTCTCTCGCCTGAGAGCAATCCCTCCTTCCAAACGGCGTGCCTCAAAGGCAAGACTCATGAGCGATCAGAAGTATATTTCCATTCGCGGTGCTCGCGAACACAACTTGAAGAATATTGACCTCGATCTGCCGCGCGACAAGCTGATTGTCATGACGGGGCTGTCCGGATCGGGGAAGTCGTCGCTCGCCTTCGACACGATCTATGCGGAGGGACAGCGTCGCTATGTCGAGAGCCTGTCGGCCTATGCGCGGCAATTCCTTGAAATGATGCAGAAGCCGGACGTCGACCAGATCGATGGCCTGTCGCCGGCTATCTCGATCGAGCAGAAGACAACCAGCCGCAATCCGCGTTCCACGGTCGGCACGGTTACGGAAATCTATGATTATCTGCGCCTGCTGTTCGCGCGCGTCGGTATTCCCTATTCGCCGGCAACGGGGCTGCCGATTGAAAGCCAGACGGTCAGCCAGATGGTCGATCGCGTCCTGGCGCTTGAGGAAGGCACGCGCCTTTTCATTCTCGCGCCGATTGTCCGCGGCCGTAAGGGTGAGTACCGCAAGGAACTGGCGGATCTGCAGAAACGCGGCTTCCAGCGCGTCAAGGTGGACGGCATCTTTTATGAAATCGCCGATGTCCCCGCCCTCGACAAGAAGTACAAGCACGATATCGACGTTGTGGTCGATCGTATCGTCGTGCGCCCGGACATGTCGGCGCGCCTTGCCGACAGTCTCGAGACCTGCCTGAAACTCGCCGACGGCATCGCCATCGCGGAATTTGCCGACAAGCCGTTGCCGGCTGACGAGACGGCGAGTGAATCCGCCAACAAGTCGAAGAACGAGACCCATGAACGGCTCATGTTCTCGGAAAAATTTGCCTGCCCGGTTTCGGGATTTACCATTCCCGAGATTGAGCCGCGGCTGTTCTCGTTCAACAATCCATTCGGCGCCTGCCCGACCTGCGATGGACTTGGCACGCAAAAGGCCATCGATCCGACCATGATCGTGCCTGATGAGAATGTGACACTCAAGAACGGAGCCATCGCACCGTGGTCGAAGTCGAGTTCGCCCTACTACAACCAGACGCTGGACGCGCTCGGCGCAGCCTATGGCTTCAAGCTTGGCGACCGTTGGAGCGATTTGAGCGAAGAGGCCCAAAAAGCCATCCTCTATGGCACCGGGAACCGCGAAGTCCAGTTCGCCTATGATGACGGTCTGCGGTCGTACCGCACGACCAAGCCTTTCGAGGGCGTCATTCCGAACCTCGAGCGTCGCTGGAAGGAAACGGATTCCGCCTGGTCGCGTGAGGAAATCGAACGCTTCATGTCCGGCACCCCCTGCCCGGCCTGCAACGGCTACCGGCTGAAGCCCGAGGCGCTGGCCGTCAAGATCGGCGGATTGCACATCGGCGAGGTCACCGAGAAGTCCATCCGCCATGCCGACGCCTGGTTCCGCGACATCGACAAGACGTTCAATGACAAGCAGACCGAGATTGCCGCGCGCATTCTCAAGGAGATCCGCGAGCGCCTACGCTTTCTGAACGATGTCGGCCTCGATTATCTCGCGCTGTCACGCAATTCCGGCACCTTGTCGGGCGGCGAGAGCCAGCGTATCCGGCTCGCCTCGCAAATCGGCTCTGGCCTGACGGGCGTGCTTTATGTCCTTGATGAACCGTCAATTGGCCTGCACCAGCGCGACAACGAGCAACTATTGAAGACGCTGCGTCACCTGCGGGATCTCGGCAACACGGTAATCGTCGTAGAACATGATGAAGACGCGATCCTGACGGCTGATTATGTCGTCGACATTGGACCGGCGGCTGGTATCCATGGCGGCGAAATCATCGCCCAGGGAACGCCCGCCGACATCATGGCGAGCCCAAAATCGCTGACCGGCAAATACCTTTCCGGCGCGATCGAAGTGGCCGTGCCATCAGAGCGGCGCAAGCTGAACAAGAAGCGCATCAAGGTCGTCGGCGCACGCGGCAACAATCTCAAGAATGTTTCGGCGGAAATCCCGCTCGGCACCTTTACAGCGGTGACGGGCGTGTCGGGCGGCGGCAAGTCGACCTTCCTCATCGAAACACTTTTCAAGGCTGCGTCGCGGCGCATCATGGGTTCGCGGGAGCATCCGGCGGAGCACGATCGCATCGATGGGCTCGAATATCTCGACAAGGTGATCGATATCGACCAGTCTCCCATCGGTCGCACGCCGCGCTCAAATCCGGCGACCTATACCGGTGCGTTCACGCCGATACGCGACTGGTTTGCCGGGCTTCCCGAGGCGAAAGCCCGCGGCTACCAGCCCGGCCGCTTTTCCTTTAACGTCAAGGGCGGACGCTGCGAAGCCTGCCAGGGCGATGGCGTCATCAAGATCGAAATGCACTTCCTGCCCGACGTCTATGTCACCTGCGACGTCTGTCACGGCAAGCGCTACAATCGCGAAACGCTCGAAGTATTGTTCAAGGGCAAGTCGATCGCCGACGTGCTTGATATGACGGTAGAGGAAGGCGCGGAGTTCTTCGCCGCCGTTCCGGCCGTTCGCGACAAGTTGCAAACCCTGGCCAAGGTCGGCCTCGGCTATATTCACGTCGGACAGCAAGCAAACACGCTTTCCGGCGGCGAGGCGCAACGCATCAAGCTCGCCAAGGAACTGTCGCGCAAGGCTACCGGCCGCACGCTCTACATCCTTGATGAGCCGACGACCGGCCTGCACTTCCACGACGTGGCGAAGCTCCTCGAAGTGCTGCACGAACTGGTCGACCAGGGCAATACGGTGGTGGTCATCGAGCACAACCTCGAAGTGATCAAGACTGCGGACTGGGTGATCGATCTTGGGCCGCATGGCGGCGACGGCGGCGGTGAGATCGTTGCGGTCGGACGTCCCGAGGACATTATCGAGGTCGATCGCTCCTATACCGGTCATTTCCTCAAGGAACTTCTGAACCGGCGTCCCGGCCATAAGGCGCAGGCCGCCGCCGAGTGATCAAGAACCCGCCACGGCCGTGGCGGGTTTTTCGTATTGGCATAGCGGAGGAGAATAAATGACCGACAGCGGCACCGTGCGCACCGGCATCGGCGGATGGATCTTCGAGCCCTGGCGCGGCACCTTCTATCCGAAGGGCCTGTCAAAGACCAAGGAACTGGAATATGCCGGCCAGCACCTCCAGACCATTGAGATCAACAGCACCTACTACAGCACGCAAAAGCCGGCGACCTTCGCCAAATGGGCCTCGCAGGTGCCGGATGGTTTTATCTTCTCGGTCAAGGGCCATCGCTTCGTCACCAATCGGCGGGTGCTGGCGGAAGCCGGTGAATCTATCGAATTTTTCTGCAAGTCCGGAGTGGTCGAACTTGGGGACAGGCTCGGCCCTCTCGTCTGGCAATTCGCGCCGACGAAAAAATTCAACGCCGAGGATTTCGGCGCGTTTCTCGATCTTCTGCCGGAGAAGGAGGCCGGTCACGCGTTGCGCCATGCCGTGGAAGTCCGCAACCCCTCCTTCGTCGATCCGGAGTTCATTGCGCTTGCCCGCAAGAAGAACGTTGCGGTGGTTTACGCCGAGCACTTCGAATATCCCGAAATCGCCGATGTGACCGCGGATTTCGTCTATGCGCGTTTGCAGAAAGGTGACGATGCGGTGGAGACCGCCTATCCAACGGAAGCGCTCGACAAATGGGCCGACCGCGCCAAGGATTGGGCAAACGGCAACGTACCCGAGGATCTGCCGCTTGCCGCTCCCAACGAGAAGGCACAGAAGCGCCAACGCGACGTGTTTGTTTATTTCATCCATGAAGGCAAAGTGCGCGCTCCGCAGGCAGCTCAGGCACTCGCACAGCGAATCAAGCAGTAAGCCGACACTTGCACCTCGGATTACCGCATAATTTTTATGCAGTGTGCTTATTTTTTAATCTGCCTCCTCACCGGTTTTCGAGGCAGTGATACCTTGGAATAATGCGGCGGGGACAAATGCGCCGCCTGCTACGCCGTAACGTCGATATTTGTGACTACGCCGCCGAATTGGCATAGTTCCTGCTTTTGTTGAGGCAAGCGGGCAAGAGGCTCGTTTTGTGTACATAGGGAGATTATTCTCTGATGAAGAAAATCGAAGCCATCATCAAACCATTCAAGCTGGATGAGGTGAAAGAGGCACTGCAGGAAGTGGGGCTTCAAGGCATTACCGTTACCGAAGCAAAGGGCTTCGGCCGCCAGAAGGGCCATACGGAACTCTATCGCGGCGCCGAGTACGTCGTCGATTTCCTGCCGAAAGTGAAGGTCGAGATCGTTCTCGGCGACGATTCCGTCGAGGCCGCCATCGAGGCGATCCGCAAGGCCGCGCAAACCGGCCGCATCGGCGATGGCAAGATATTCGTCTCCAACATCGAGGAAGTCGTGCGTATCCGGACAGGCGAGTCCGGCATCGACGCAATCTAAAGCTAACTCTCCCATCTGCTGGCACGTTCGGGCCGGCAAACCCAATCATCGTCACCGAGTGAGGAAAAAACATGACCACCGCCAAAGACATCCTGAAACAGATCAAGGACAACGATGTAAAGTTCCTTGACCTTCGTTTCACCGACCCCAAGGGCAAGCTGCAGCACGTGACGATGGATATTGCAGAAGTCGATGAAGACATGTTCGCCGATGGCGTCATGTTCGACGGTTCCTCGATTGCCGGCTGGAAGGCCATCAACGAGTCCGACATGGTGCTGATGCCCGACACTGACACGGTTCACATGGACCCGTTCTTCGCCCAGTCGACAATGGTCATCCTGTGCGACATCCTCGACCCGATTTCCGGCGAAGCCTATAATCGCGACCCGCGCGGCACCGCCAAGAAGGCCGAAGCCTACATGAAGGCACAGGGCGTCGGCGATACGATTTTCGTCGGCCCGGAAGCCGAATTCTTCGTCTTTGACGACGTCAAGTACAAGGCCGATCCCTACAACACAGGGTTCAAGCTCGACTCGACCGAACTGCCGTCCAACGACGACACCGACTACGAGACCGGCAATCTCGGCCACCGCCCGCGTATCAAGGGTGGCTATTTCCCGGTCCCGCCGATCGATTCCTGCCAGGACATGCGCTCGGAAATGCTGACTGTCCTCACCGAAATGGGCGTGCGCGTTGAAAAGCACCACCACGAAGTGGCGGCTGCCCAGCACGAGCTCGGCGTCAAGTTCGATGCGCTCACCCGCAACGCCGACAAGATGCTGATCTATAAGTACGTCGTGCATCAGGTTGCCAATGCCTACGGCAAGACCGCGACCTTCATGCCGAAGCCGGTTTTCGGCGACAACGGCTCGGGCATGCACGTCCACATGTCGATCTGGAGGGACGGCAAGCCGACATTCGCCGGCAATGAATATGCCGGTCTTTCCGAGAACTGCCTGTTCTTCATCGGCGGCATCATCAAGCATGCCAAGGCAATCAACGCTTTCACCAACCCGTCGACCAACTCGTACAAGCGCCTGGTACCGGGCTACGAAGCGCCGGTTCTGCTGGCCTACTCCGCCCGCAACCGTTCGGCTTCCTGCCGCATCCCCTTCGGCTCATCGCCGAAGTCGAAGCGCGTGGAAATCCGTTTCCCCGATCCTTCGGCCAATCCTTACCTCGCTTTCAGCGCGATGCTGATGGCTGGTCTCGACGGCATCAAGAACAAGATCCATCCCGGCCAGCCGATGGACAAGGATCTCTATGACTTGCCGGCCAAGGAACTGAAGAAGATCCCGACTGTTTGCGGCAGCCTGCGCGAGGCCCTGCAGAGCCTCGACAAGGATCGCGGCTTCCTCAAGGCCGGCGGCGTCTTCGACGACGATCAGATCGATTCGTTCATTGAACTGAAGATGGCCGAGGTTATGCGCTTTGAAATGACCCCGCATCCGGTCGAGTATGACATGTATTACTCGGTGTAAGCACCTCATATAAAAACGAAAAACCCCGGCTTGGGCCGGGGTTTTTTATTGGCCCTCTCTTGGACCAATCAGATTCCGACAGCTTCCAGCATTTGGACGGCCGCCATCATTTCCCGCTCGCGGATCGCCCGGCGCTCGCTCGCTTCCGCATCTTCGCCCCAGTGCTCGATCGTCCAGTCCTCGTCCACATGAGCAAGCTTCCAGGCTTCGGCGCCGGAGATTTCACCCTTGGCGACGGCCAGCGCGAGAATGGCAGATCCCGTCAGCGTCGTGATCGTATGGAGCGCGGCGATAGCAAAGGGATCGCTGAACTGCCCGAGATGCACGCTGAAAGCGGCGAGTGCCTCGCGCGGCTGTTCGATATGCATGACACCTTCCGCGAGCATGAAGCGCGCGCCGAGGCTGGCCCCGGCCCAGTCGACCAGCGGATCCCAAAGTTCGGTCTGACGTGCCACCAGCCGCTCGGGCGAGCCGGCGCGATAGCACAGCATATCCGACGCAGCAAAGCGCAGCACATCCTCGAGCACCGCCTGCGGATCGTGCACGATACCATCGATCGCCGTGTTGGCGATGCGCGTTGCCGGCATCCGCGCTGGATCGATTTCCTTTTCCTGCGCCGCAAACTCGTCTGCTACCAATTGCGCAGCGGCCTGCGTCGGCAATGCCAGATCCTGGCGCGCCGGCGTCTTGACCCTGCGGCCGTCGAGTTCGACGACGAACCTGCCGTCGCGCTCAGCGACCTGCGCTTCCTTGTAGAACCGCTTCGGCAGTGGGAGTTTCGACTGTATCTGGGCGCGCCGAACCGGATCGGGATCAGAAAGCCCCTCTTTCGCATCGAGGTTGAAGAGATCGTTGCGCATGTCGTTACCCATTGATGTTCAATTCGTTGCGGCGGATATAGGCGCGAGAGAATGCGCGGGCAAGCCGCTTACATCTCTTCGTCCGCATCGGCCTCGTCAAAGCCGAGCAGGTTCCAGGATTGCACCATGTGCGGCGGCAAGGGCGCTGTGACATCGATTATCCCACCCGATGGATTGGGAACGCGGATGCGCCGCGCATGAAGATGCAGGCGATTTTGAATCCCGCCCGGGAACGACCAGTTGGTATCCGCTTCGAAATACTTCGGATCCCCGATGATCGGGCAGCCGATATGGGCGGCGTGAACGCGCAACTGGTGGGTTCGTCCCGTATATGGCTCCATCTCGAGCCAGGTCAGCACCTGCCCCGCCGATTCAATGACGCGGTAGTAGGAAACGGCATGGTCGGAATCCGGCTCGCCATGCTTGGCGATACGCATTCGGTCGCCATCGGCTGTCGCCTCCTTCACCAGCCAGGTGGTGATCTTGTCCTCGCGCTTGCGCGGCACGCCCTTCACCAATGCCCAATAGGTCTTCTTCGTGTCGCGCTCGCGGAACGCCGCGGTGAGTGCCTGCGCGGCGCCGCGGGTCCTTGCAACGACGAGAACGCCGGAGGTATCCCGGTCGAGGCGATGCACGAGACGCGGCTTTTCGCCCTTCTTGTTGCGCCAGGCTTCGAGCATGTCGTCCACATGGCGATTGACTCCGGAGCCACCCTGGACCGCGAGCCCCGCCGGCTTGTTGAATACGAATACCTTGGGGTCTTCGTATAGCAACATTTGCGACAGGACGTCGCCATCCTCACGGCCGCGTATGCTCTTGCCGGTGAGATTGCCCTCGGCCTTTGAATCGACTGGCAGCGGCGGAATTCGCACGCTCTGACCCGCCTGCAGGCGGGTGTCCGACTTTGCCCGCGACCCGTCGACCCTGATCTGCCCCGACCGTAGCAATTTCTGCAAATGGCCGAAGCCGAGCCCCGGATAATGCACCTTGAACCATCGGTCGAGGCGCATCTCCGCCTCACCTGTATCGACTGTTTTTTGTTCTACAACTGCCATAAACCTGACCTTTCAGGCATGCGCATAACACTATGCGGCAACTCTTGCGAGCCATATTGCGAGGCTCATGCGATTACCCGCCGCACCGCGGGCAACACGCTTCCTAAACCACAAGTATAATTTCGTTCATATTACATTCAGGCGCGCTTCTTTATTTTGCAAACTCAAATGGTTGAATCTTCACGGGACGTTACGCGACGTAGAAAATTGTTCCTGCCTGGAGCTTGAAACTACGAAGACTTTCAGGTGTTGAATATTGCGGTGCACAAGAGTCTGATGCAGAGTCAAATCTGCGCGCGAGTAGCGTCCCCAAGCAAGCGGAGTGGCAAAGTGTCATTGTTAGGTATCTATTGGAAATCGCTCCAATATCTTGGCGAAGAGAAAGGCGCGACAGTATTCATCTGTGTCGTCAACATCGCCTTGGCCTTAACCATGCTGATCGAGCCTGTTCTTGTAGGCCGCGTCATCTATGCAATCTCTATGAAAGCGGACGTTTTGTTTCCGCTGACGCAGCTTGCTGCCGTCGGCCTGTTCCACATCGGCGCAAACGTACTGGTGTCCCGCGAGGCAGATCGCCTGGCGCATCGGCGCAAGCTTGCTGTGTTGACCGAATCCTATAACCGCGTCATCAGCATGCCGCTATCCTGGCATCATCAGCGCGGCACGTCTAATTCCATGCACACGCTGTTGCGCGCCATCGAGACGCTGTTTGGTCTGTGGCTCGAATTCATGCGCACGCACCTTGCTACGATGGTCGCCCTGGTTGGCCTCATACCGCTGGCATTGGCCCAGGATTGGCGTCTTGCTTCGGTTCTCGCCGTGCTCGGCGTTGTCTATGTCATCGTCAGCCGCGTTGTCACCGCCAAGACCAAGGATGGTCAGGCGCAGGTCGAGCGTCATCATATCAAGGCGTTCAGCCACGTGACCGACTCGATGGGCAACATTTCCGTGTTGCAGAGCTATAACCGCATAGACGAGGAGACCCGTGCGCTCCAGACCTATGCGAAGCAGCTCCTCGATTCGCAGTATCCGGTCCTCAACTGGTGGGCCCTTGCCAGCGGCATCAACCGCATGGCCGCTACCATTTCGATGATCGTCGTCTTGTTTCTCGGCTCCTACTTCGTCGCCCACGGCGAGATGAATGTCGGCCAGGTCGTTGCCTTTACCGGCTTCGCCGCCCTCCTCATCGGCCGCCTCGATCAGCTGAGCGCCTTCGTCAACCAGATCTTTGCGGCACGCGCCAAGCTCGAAGACTTCTTCGAGATGGAAGCTTCGGCAGCATATGAAGTCGAGTCCAAGTCGGCGCACGACATCGACAATGTTAAGGGCGATGTGGAGTTCGAGGACGTTTCCTTCGCCTTCGCCAATTCGACACAGGGCCTGAAGCACGTCTCGTTCAAGGCCAAGGCTGGCCAGACAGTTGCCATCGTCGGCCCGACCGGGGCCGGCAAGACGACCCTGATCAACCTCCTGCAGCGAGTCTACGATCCGAAGGAAGGCCGCATTCTTGTCGACAATATCGATACGAGGACGATCAGCCGTCGCTCGCTGCGCAATGCCATCGCGACCGTGTTCCAGGATGCCGGCATGTTCAATCGCTCGATCGAGGACAATATCCGCGTCGGCCGGCCGAAGGCGAGCGACGAAGACGTTCTGGCCGCAGCGGAAGCAGCCGATGCTAGCGATTTCATCCTCTCCAAGTCGGCGGGTTACGGCACCGTCGTCGGCGAACGCGGTTCGCAGCTTTCCGGTGGTGAGCGCCAGCGTGTCGCTATCGCCCGCGCCATCCTCAAGGATGCGCCGATACTTGTCCTTGACGAGGCGACAAGTGCGCTCGACGTCGAGACCGAGGCCCGCGTCAAGGTTGCAGTCGACAAGCTCTGCCAGAACCGCACCACCTTCATCATCGCTCACCGTCTTTCGACGGTCCGTGATGCCGACTTGGTGCTCTTCATGGATCAGGGTGAAGTCGTCGAGAAGGGCAGCTTCGACGAGCTTGCACGCCAGAATGGCCGCTTTACCTCGCTGCTCAAGGCCGGTGGCCTGAAGCTCGACGACGATACCGCAAATGTCACGCCCTTCCCGCGCAAGCCGGAAGCCGCTTGAAAAGACTGACATGAAATGATCAAGGGCCGCTGAAGAGCGGCCCTTTTTGTATTCACTCCTCACCGCGTTCCTTGCGCAGCTTGTTCCAATAATCGATGCGCTTGCGCAACTCCCGTTCGAACCCGCGCTCCGGCGGGTCGTAAAAGGTCTGGCGGCCAAGGGCTTCGGGGAAATAGTTCTGGCCCGAAAAGGCGTCGGGCTGATCGTGGTCATAGGCATAGCCCTTGCCGTAGCCCTCGCCCTTCATCAGTTTCGTCGGCGCGTTGAGGATATGCTTGGGCGGCACGAGGGAGCCATGTTGCTTTGCCGCCTGCATCGCCGCCTTGTAGGCGGTGTAGACGGCGTTGGATTTCGGCGCGGTCGCCAGATAGACACAGGCCTCGGCAAGCGCCAGTTCGCCCTCGGGTGAGCCGAGATAGTCATAAGCGTCCTTGGCTGCATTGCAGATCGCCAGCGCCTGCGGGTCTGCAAGCCCGATATCCTCGCTCGCCATCCGCACCAGCCGGCGGCCGATATAGAGCGGATCTTCCCCGGCATCGAACATACGGCAGAGATAATAGAGAGCGGCATCCGGATCGGAGCCCCGCACCGATTTGTGCAGCGCGGAGATCAGATTGTAATGGCCGTCCTGCCCCTTGTCATAGACGGGCGCACGCCGCTGCACGATCTGTTGGACCCGTTCCGCATCGAAGGTTTCGCCGTCGCGCGCCGCCCGCCACACTTCCTCGGCAAGTGTGAGGATTGCCCGGCCATCGCCATCGGCCATGCGCACCAGGCTGGCGCGCGCTTCCTTGGTCAGCGGAAGCTCGCGGCCCTCATGAATCTCCGCCCGCTCCATCAGGGCGTTGAGGCTTGCCTCATCATGCGGGTGAAATACCAGCACGCGGGCACGCGACAGGAGAGCGGCGTTAAGCTCGAACGACGGGTTCTCGGTGGTCGCGCCGACAAGCACGATGGTCCCATCCTCCATGACAGGCAGAAAGGAATCCTGCTGTGCGCGGTTGAAACGATGAATTTCGTCGACGAAAAGCAGTGTGCGCCGTCCCGACATCTTACGCGCACGTGCCGCGTCGAAGACTTTCTTCAGGTCGGCGACGCCTGAGAATATCGCGGAAATCTGCTCGAACGCCAGATCGGTTTCATTGGCGAGGAGCCGCGCCACCGTCGTCTTGCCCGTCCCCGGTGGCCCCCAGAAGATCATCGAGCCGAGCGAACCGGATTCGATCATGCGCGTCAACGCGCCCTCCGGCCCGGTAAGATGTTCCTGGCCGGTTACTTCCTGCAATGTTTTCGGCCGCAAGCGATCCGCAAGCGGCCGACTTTTGTCCAATGCCGGATCCTCGCCGACTGAAAAGAGATCCGCCATGTTTCCTTTTTCCGTATCAGCGAATGACCTGGCGGATTATGGCACCGCCGCGCTCGAAATCGAAGCGCCAAAGCGTCGGCTTCGCTGACATCGCCTTGCTGAGGTCGGAGACGCTCGCAATCTCCGCGCCGTTAACACCGCGAACAATATCGCCGGGTTGCAGCCCGATGCGCGCGGCCGGCGTGTTTGGAAACACCTTATCGATTGCCACACCCTCCGTATCCGACGGAAGGTCGAGACGCGACGCACTGCTGGGCGAGAGTTTGATCACATGCGCGCCGGAAAGGGGATTGCGTCCCTGAATAAGCATTTGATTGTCGGCAGAATCCGGCCGCGGCTTTTCTAGCGCGACGGTGACGGTCTTTTCCTTCGCGCGGCTGAGCACGTCGAACTTTACACTCTTGCCGATACCCGCCGTCGTCAGGCGATAGCCGAGACCGTCCGGATTCTCGATGCGCACGCCATCGACGGAGAGGACGACGTCACCGACCAGCAGTCCACCCTTTTCGGCCGGGCTATCCTTGGTCACCGCAGTCACAAGCGCGCCATAGGGCTGCTTCATGCCGAGGCTCTCGGCGACATCCGGCGTCACGTTCTGGAAGGCAGCACCGATATAGGGCCGCTCGAACGTATCCGCGCCGCCCTTGGCCGTCTCAACAACGGCGCGTACCATATTGGAAGGAATAGCAAATCCGATGCCGATCGAACCACCTGAGCGTGAGAAGATCGCGGTGTTGATGCCGATAAGCTTGCCGCTCATGTCGATGAGTGCGCCGCCGGAATTACCCGGATTAATCGCGGCGTCGGTCTGGATAAAGAAGTCGAAATCGGAAATGCCGACGCGCGTCCGCGCCTGCGCCGAGACGATGCCGCTGGTTACGGTCTGGCCGACACCGAAGGGATTGCCGATCGCAAGAACGAGGTCACCAACCTCCACCTTGTCGGAATCGGCCAGTTGAAGCGATGGCAATGCTTCGCCCGCTTCAATCTTGAGGATGGCAAGATCTGTTGATTCATCCTTCAGCAGCACCTTGGAGTCGAATTCGCGGCCGTCCGACAGCGCAACCTTCACTGTATCGGCATCGCGGATCACGTGGTTGTTGGTCACGATGATGCCGGAAGCATCGGCAATGACGCCAGAACCGAGCGCGGACTGGACGCGCGGCGGCCCATTGAACTGACCGCCGAAAAACTGCTCGAAAAATGGATCGCCTGCGAAAGGCGAGCGGCTTTGAACGGCGTGGGCGGCATAAACATTCACCACGGCGCCCGCCGTCTGCTTGACCAATGGCGCGAAGGAAAGCTGCATGTCACTTCGCGTCGCTGGCAGCTGCCTGGTCGTGTCTGCCGCCGTCTGCGCGAAAACGGGCGCTACAGCGCCGGAAAGCAGTGCTGTGCAGAGAATGAGGGTCCGCGCCGAGGCGGCAACCTTGGAACTCATGGCGATCTCCTGAAGTGATGAATCAGTCAAACTCTCGACCAATGTGGCGCTTTTAGAGCCGAATACCAGCGAAGAAACAAAGCAAATTTGAGACGCAAGCGTGCGCTTGCCCCGCGCAAATTGCCGCTTCTGAAGATCGGCGATTTGGCGTAGAACAAATGCGGGCGTGGTACCGGCGCTCAATGCGAGACGAGCATGGCCAAGGGCGAGTTCCATATCTACCCCAGTCATATTGCCGGGGTTGAAGCTGTAGCTGCTTCCACGGCCCATGCCTTTCCGCGTCACTTTCACGAGCAATACGGTTTTGGTCTCATCGAGCAAGGCGCACAGAAATCCGCGAGCGGCCGCGGCATGGTGGAAGCTGGGGCCGGCAACATGATCACGGTCAATCCCGGTGAGATCCATGACGGGATGCCGATCGGCGATGCCGGGCGCAGCTGGCGCATGCTCTATTTTGATCCGGCCGTCATTGCCGAAGCCACAAGCGAACTCGATGAGGGTGTGGATGGCGATTTCGAGTTCACGCTTCCGGTGATCGATGATGCGCGATTTGCTGTGCCGTTTGTCAGCCTGTTCAAAGCGCTTACTGCGACCGGCCACGGGACCAGCAAGCTGCTATCCGACGAACTGCTCTTGCACATTCTTAAGAGCATGAATCACGAACGAAGAAAGGGCCAGGACAGGTTCCCTGCCCCGGTCCTGCGCGCCATGGCGAAGATCGATGACGATCCTGCGAGAAATATCAGCCTTGCCGATCTCGCCGACATCTGTGGTATCAGCCGCTTTCAAGTGCTTCGCGGGTTCGTCAAGGCCACGGGTCTTTCACCGCATGCCTATTTGATGCAACGCCGGCTCCACCTCGCGCGGCACCTTATTGCGCAGCGCACCAGCCTTGCGGAAGCCGCAGCGGCCAGCGGCTTCGCTGACCAGAGCCACATGACCCGCCTCTTTGTTCGCAAATTCGGGGTCTCTCCGGGTGCCTACGCGGCGTCATACGCCTGACCTTGCAATCTCATTCAAGACGCCACGTTCGGCTTGCTCCAGTTTCGGCCGAGAAACAAAAGGAGCACACAAGTGGGTCTCGAATTCCTCATTACATCATTCATCATCGTCGTTTCGCCGGGCACGGGCGTGGTCTATACGCTGGCAACCGGCCTTTCCCGCGGCGCCTGGGCGAGTGTCGCTGCCGCATTCGGCTGCACGATCGGCATTGTACCGCATATGGCGGCCGCAATCGGCGGATTGGCGGCCATCCTGCACACCAGCGCCGTCGCGTTTCACACGTTCAAGTATCTGGGCGTCGCCTATCTGCTCTATATGGCGTGGAACGCGCTGCGCGAGAACGGCTCGCTCAAGATCGATGCCGATGGCGGTCAGAGTTCGATGGCGGGAATTACGCTGAAGGCGATCCTGATCAACATCCTCAACCCGAAACTGTCGATCTTCTTCCTCGCCTTCCTGCCGCAATTCGTCAGCGCGAACGAGCCGCATCCGCTGCTGCGCATGCTTTGGCTGAGCAGCGTTTTCATGCTGATGACGTTCGTCGTCTTCGTGCTCTATGGACTATTCGCGGCATCGGTACGCAATCAGGTCATCGCCAGGCCACGCATATTGACCTGGCTGCGCCGGAGTTTTGCCGGCGCATTCGTCGTGCTGGGGATGAAGCTTGCGCTGGCCGACCGCTAGCGGGCGCTCAGCACCTTCTGGCATCCGGGCGAAAGCCGCGCCATGTTCTCGCGCAGACAGGCAATTCCCCGACCACCACCGAGCGCCACCGATCGACAGAATGCACGAAAGTCGGGTCCGCATTCCTGCCGGGCGATCGCCATTTCCTCGCGCGGCGTAAAGGCCTTGGCAGCGGGCGCTGCCGCAGCAGGCGCGGTCGCAGCGGGCGCGGGTGTCGTCGCTCCTGCCGCGGGAGCACTTGATCCGCCGATCGCCGCAACCGCACTCTTGCAGGCAGATGAAAGTGATGAACTATGCTGTTGCAGACATGAGAGGGCGGCCTGCCCTCCAGGCTGCACGCCCGAACATTGCGCCATGAAATCGTTGCGGCAGTTGGACTTGATGGCATTTTGCTGGGCCGCTGTCGGCTGCTGCGCATATGCGGTTCCGACAAGAAGCGTCAGCAACAGCATACCAGCCGCCACGAACGCACCCAATGCAGCCGCGCTGCGTTGCAAATGCCTGATTGTTATTTGAAATGCTGCTTCCCGGTCGTCGTTCATCGAACCCTCCCTCGGAATAGACCGCGGGCAGATTGCCGGTCGGGGTCCCTCAACACAAGTACGTAAAAGGGTTACCCGAGCCGGGCACACGATCACGAAAGAGCCTTGCACGACGGTGGGCTGCGGTCGTTCCTACAATGATCAGTCGGGCTCGGTGATGAGGTCTTCGATTGACGCCACCGGTATGATGGCCTGCGCTGTTTGCGCAAGATCACAGTCGAGCGTGATAAAGGCATCGGCCTGAAGCCGGGTCAAGGCGAGATATTCTGCCTGATAAGTGTCAGGCCAATCCAGTTGCTGGGCAATGTCCCAAGCAACCCGCTGGAGGACCCGATCACCGAGCAGACGGAGCTTCAGCGCCCGAAGATAGTCAAGTTTTGCGTTGGCGGCGTTGCGATTGATATCCCCACGCCGAACGGCCTTATAGAGCAGCGCCAGAACTTGCGACCTTAAAAGCGTTGGCGCGAGCAGCTTATGTTTCGCAGGGACTGCCGCGCCGATCTCCGCAAGATGCAAGGCAACGTCAGGGCCAATTACAAAGCGTGCCATAACCAAGGAACTCCCTGATCGGGATCATATCGCGCCCGACTTCTGCAACGTGTGGAACGGACCATGCAGGTTTGACAACAAGTCGGACGTTGTAAAGCGATTTCCGACAAGCGCCAGAGCCGCCAGCCTTTGTACTCCATCGCCCGTCTTGGAGCGGGTCGTGGTGTCCTAGCTCGGCAGCACCTTTAACGCGGAAAGGGGGCACGAGGCCCCCAAATCAACTGCTATAGCTGGCACGCGGTGCTTACGCTGCTTCGGCTTCGTTGGCCTGCTCGGCAGCAACGCGAGCCAAGTCCTTGGAACCCTTGGCGCTGGTGTCGCGATCAACGAATTCGACAACTGCGAGCGGTGCATTATCACCGGTGCGGAAGCCTGCCTTCATGATGCGGATGTAACCACCGTTGCGCTGGCCATAGCGCGGTGCAAGCGTATCGAACAGCTTGGCAACGAGCTTGGCATCGCGGATAGCCGAGATGGCCTGACGACGAGCGTGCAAGTCACCCCGCTTGCCGAGCGTGACAAGCTTTTCAACGATGGGACGAATTTCCTTGGCCTTGGGCAGCGTTGTCACGATCTGCTCATGCTCGATCAACGATGCGGCCATATTGGCAAACATCGCCTTGCGGTGGCTGGCAGTCCGGTTAAGCTTGCGGCCTGAATTACCGTGGCGCATGAGCCTTCTCCTTAGTTTCTTTGTTCGGGCTCACTGCCCGGGCTTTAGACTGTCGGGCGATCTGCCCGGGTTCTTAATACTGGTCTTCGTAGCGCTTCGCGAGATCTTCGATGTTCTCCGGCGGCCACGACGGTACTTCCATGCCAAGATGGAGACCCATGGAAGCCAGAACTTCCTTGATTTCGTTCAGCGACTTGCGGCCGAAGTTCGGGGTGCGCAACATTTCTGCTTCTGTCTTCTGAATGAGATCGCCAATGTAGACGATGTTATCATTCTTGAGGCAGTTTGCCGAACGGACCGAAAGCTCGAGTTCATCGACCTTCTTGAGAAGGGCCGGATTGAACGCCAGTTCGGTAACCTGTTCCTGCTGAACTTCCTTCTGCGGCTCATCGAAGTTGACGAAGATCGCAAGCTGGTCCTGCAGAATGCGCGCTGCATAAGCAACCGCATCTTCACCGGAGATCGAGCCATCGGTTTCGATCGAAAGGATCAGCTTGTCATAGTCGAGAACCTGACCTTCACGGGTGTTCTCGATCTTGTACGAAACCTTGCGTACCGGCGAATAGAGGCTGTCGACCGGGATGAGCCCGATCGGCGCGTCTTCAGCGCGGTTACGGTCGGCGGGCACGTAACCCTTGCCGGTGTTGACGGTGAATTCCATACGGATTTCAGCGCCTTCGTCGAGCGTGCAGATGACGTGTTCCGGGTTGAGGATCTCGATGTCGCCAACGGTCTGGATGTCACCAGCCGTAACGACGCCCGGGCCTTCCTTGCGCACGACCATGCGCTTCGGACCATCGCTCTCCATGTGGATTGCGATTTCCTTGATGTTGAGGACGATATCCGTGACATCCTCGCGAACGCCCGGAATCGACGAGAATTCGTGCAGAACGCCGTCGATCTGTACCGCCGTCACGGCAGCGCCGCGCAGCGAGGACAAAAGCACGCGGCGCAGGGCATTGCCGAGCGTCAGGCCATAACCGCGCTCGAGCGGTTCGGCGACTACCGTTGCCTTGGTCTTCGAGCCGGAGGTCTGAAACTCGACCTTGTTCGGCTTGATAAGTTCTTGCCAGTTCTTCTGGATCATTTAGCTTTTCCCTATCCTTGCCTTTACCACCATCCAATCGTGGCATTGAGGCGTGGAAACCGCAGAGGAGCTGGAAACCCAGCTCATGCGGTCAAAATCCTGTCGCGAAGATTAGACGCGGCGACGCTTGCGCGGACGGCAGCCATTGTGCGGGATCGGCGTTACGTCGCGGATCGACGTAATCGTGAAACCAGCAGCCTGGAGCGCGCGCAGAGCCGATTCACGGCCGGAACCAGGTCCGCAGACCTCGACTTCAAGCGAACGCATGCCATGTTCCTGTGCCTTCTTGGCACAATCTTCAGCGGCCATCTGTGCAGCGAAGGGGGTCGACTTGCGCGAACCCTTGAAACCCTGTGCACCTGCGGAAGACCAGGCAATCGCATTGCCCTGTGCGTCCGTGATGGTGATCATCGTATTGTTGAATGTCGAATTGACGTGGGCAACGCCCGACGAAATATTCTTGCGCTCGCGGCGGCGAACGCGCGTGGCTTCCTTGGCCATGGTAGTCCTTTCAGTTGATCTCGACGCCTCCGTATTTCCAGAGGCTCCACCGTGGTTTCATTTAAAGTGCGAAACCAGCACTGCATCTGCCAGAGGCAGAGCCGGCGCGAGCAATCGCGCCGGCATGAACTTACTTCTTCTTGCCCGCGATTGCCTTGGCAGGACCCTTGCGGGTACGCGCATTGGTATGCGTGCGCTGGCCACGAACCGGCAGCGAGCGGCGATGACGCAGACCGCGGTAGCAGCCCAGATCCATCAGACGCTTGATGTTCATCGAAACTTCACGACGCAGATCACCTTCAACCTGGTAATCGCGGTCGATCGTTTCGCGAATCTGCAAAACTTCCGCATCGGTCAACTGGTTGACACGACGCTCTGCAGGAATGCCGACTTTCTCGACGATTTCCTGCGCAAACTTTTGACCAATCCCGTGAATGTACTGAAGCGCAATTACAACGCGCTTGTTCGTCGGGATGTTGACGCCAGCGATACGTGCCACGTCTATTCTCCTTGTTGACCGGCAGAGCTGGAGTGCCAACACGGCAGCCAGATGGCGGGATGAAAACTTATATCCGGGACAAACATAAACGATCAGCCCCGAACCTGCTTTACCGGATCGGCGCCGACCGCTTCATATCCAAGCGAATTTGCGCCGTACTTGAAGGAATCGCCGCAAAAAGTCAACTCCTTCGATGAAATTATGTCAGATCTATAAATCCGACAGAATTTTTTCGATCGACGCGGTGACATCTTCCATGTCGGCCATGCCATCGACCTTCTTCAACTTGCCCTTGGCATAGTAGTAGCCAATCAATGGCGAGGTCTGCTTGTAGTATGCTTCGAGGCGCGTGCGCACCGTCTCGGCATTGTCGTCCGGCCGGCGCTTGAACTCGGTCGATCCGCACTTGTCGCAGACGCCGGCAACATGCGGCTTCTTGTTGGTGTCGTGATATCCGGTCCCGCACCTGGCGCAGGAGTATCTTCCGGAAATACGCTCGACGAGAACATTGTCGTCCACTTCAAGCTCGATCACGCAGTCCAGCTCGAGCCCCTTGGCCGCAAGCATGTCCTCAACCGCATCCGCCTGTACCAGCGTGCGCGGATAGCCGTCGAGGATGAACCCCTTGACCGCATCCGGCTGGTCGATGCGTTCGGAGACGATCGCATTGACGATCTCGTCGGAAACGAGGTTCCCGGCATCCATCACCGCTTTGGCCTTCAGGCCAACTTCCGTTCCGGCTTTCACCGCCTCGCGCAGCATGTCGCCCGTCGAGAGCTGTGGAATCCCTAGTTTTTCTACCAAGCGCTGAGACTGAGTTCCCTTACCTGCCCCCGGTGGTCCGAGAAGTATTAATCTCATCTGTTGCGTTTCCCCCCACGGAGCTTCGACTTCTTGATCAGCCCTTCATACTGATGCGCAATCAGGTGACCCTGGATCTGTGCAACCGTATCGAGCGTCACGCTCACGACAATCAACAGCGACGTACCGCCGAGATAGAAAGGAACACCCGCCCACGAAATCAGGAATTCTGGCAGCATGCAGATGATGACAAGATAGATAGCGCCAAGAACTGTAATACGCGTCAGGACGTAATCGATGTATTCAGCCGTACGCTCGCCGGGGCGAATGCCGGGAATGAAACCGGAATGCTTCTTCAACTGGTCGGCGGTGTCCTTCGGATTGAAGACGAGCGCCGTATAGAAGAAGGCAAAGAACACGATCATCGCTGCATAGAGCGCCATGTACATCGGCTGGCCATGGCCGAGCGACGACAGCACCGTCGTTGCCCATGCCGGCAGATTGTGGCTCTGCGCGAAGCCGGCGATCGTTGCAGGCAGAAGCAGCAGCGACGAGGCAAAGATCGGCGGAATGACGCCGGCCGTATTCAGCTTCAGCGGCAGATGCGACGTGTCGCCCTGGAACATGCGGTTGCCGACCTGGCGCTTCGGATACTGGATCAGCAGGCGGCGCTGTGCGCGCTCGACGAAGACGATGATGCCGATGACGGCAATCGTCAGGACGATGATCGCAAGGATAACCGTAGTCGACAGAGCGCCGGTACGGCCGAGTTCCAGCGTTCCGGAGATTGCCTGCGGCAGGTTGGCGACGATGCCCGAGAAAATGATCAGCGAAATGCCGTTACCGATGCCGCGGGCAGTGATCTGTTCGCCCAGCCACATCAGGAACATGGTGCCGCCGACGAGCGTGATGACGGTCGAGAACAGGAAGAACGGACCCGGATTGGTCACAATTCCCTGGCTGCCCTGCAGGCCGACTGCGATCGCATAGGCCTGGACCGTTGCGAGCAGCACCGTGCCGTAGCGGGTATACTGGTTGATGACCTTGCGGCCCTGCTCGCCATCCTTCTTCAGCTGCTCCAGCGCCGGTACGACCGACGTCATCAGCTGCACGATGATCGAGGCGGAAATATAAGGCATGATGCCGAGCGCAAAGATCGCCATACGGGCGACGGCACCACCGGCGAACATGTTGAACATCCCGAGGATGCCCTGTGCCTGGTGATTGAATGCCTGTGCGTAAGCGGCAAGATTGATGCCCGGCAGCGGAATGTAGGTACCGAGACGGTAGACCAGCAATGCGCCAAGAGTAAACCAAATGCGCTTCTTGAGCTCTTCAGCCTTCGAGAAAGCAGAGAAATTAAGATTTGACGCGAGCTGTTCTGCGGCTGAAGCCATTATAGTCTCCGGTCTGTGCCCGACGGGGCCTCGCCACCCGAACGGGAATCGGCGGCTCTACCCAGATATGTGCCCTTGATAAAAGGTACAAGCGGCGATCAGGAGATCGCCGCTCGAATAGTCAGATTTTATTCTGCAGCAGCAGGGGCTGCCGGAAGCTTGACGGTACCGCCAGCCTTTTCGATCTTTTCGATCGCAGCCTTGGAGGCACCGGCCACTTCAAGCGTTACCGCCGTCTTGATGTCACCATCGGCCAGCAGGCGAACGCCATCCTTGGCGCGGCGGATGACGCCGGCAGCCTTGAGGGCTTCGAGGGTGATCGACGCCTTCGCATCGAGCTTCTTGGCATCGATGGCAGCCTGGATACGACCGACCGAAACGACGTTGAAGCTCTTGGCGAAGATGTTCGTGAAACCGCGCTTCGGCAAGCGGCGATAGATTGGCATCTGGCCGCCTTCGAAACCGTTGATGGCAACGCCCGAACGCGACTTCTGACCCTTCACACCGCGACCGGCAGTCTTGCCGGAACCGGAGCCGATACCGCGGCCAACGCGCTTGCGAGCCTTGGTGGCGCCTGTGTTTTCACTCAGTTCATTGAGTTTCATCTGAATATCTCCGGTATCAAGCCTCGTCCACGACGCGGACGAGATGTTGAACCTTGGCAATCATGCCACGCACCGAAGGCGTATCTTCAAGCGTGCTGCGGCGATGCATCTTATTGAGGCCCAGGCCGACGAGCGTTGCGCGCTGTTCAACCGGACGGCGGATAGGGCTACCGATCTGTTCGACCGTAACCGTCTTACCCTTCTTTTTCTCAACCATGACTTTGTCCTTTGTCTACAGTGGGCGGAGCCAACGGCCCCTGCCCCGCTGCGCCAGTTCCTGGCCTATTCTTCCGAACCGACCACGTCGCGGCGGCGAGCCTGCAGTGTCGAATACTTGATACCGCGCTGTGCAGCGATTTCCTTCGGATGCATCTGATGCTTGAGGGCATCAAAGGTCGCGCGAACCATGTTGTAGGGGTTCGACGAACCGAGCGACTTGGCGACAACGTCCTGAACGCCGAGCGTTTCGAAGACGGCGCGCATCGGACCACCGGCGATGATGCCGGTACCTGCCGTTGCTGCACGCAGCAGAACCTTGCCGGCGCCATGACGGCCTTCGACGTCGTGATGCAGCGTACGGCCCGAACGAAGCGGTACGAAGATCATCTCACGCTTGGCGGACTCGGTTGCCTTGCGGATGGCTTCCGGCACTTCGCGTGCCTTGCCATGACCGAAGCCTACGCGGCCCTTCTGGTCGCCAACGACGACGAGAGCAGCAAAACCGAAACGCCGGCCGCCCTTGACGACCTTGGCAACACGGTTGATATGGACCAGCTTGTCAACGAATTCGCTATCGCGCTCTTCGTTGCGGCCGCGATCTTCGCGGCTTCTCTTTTCCTGTGCCATGCTCCTAATTCCTTTTTCTTTTCCGGTAGCACGAATGGTTTTTTAAAGTCTGACCCTAGAAGCTAAGGCCAGCTTCGCGAGCAGCTTCGGCAAGCGCCTTCACGCGGCCGTGGTAAATATAGGCGCCACGGTCGAAGACGACTTCCTTGATGCCAGCCTTGACGGCGCGCTCGGCGACGAGCTTGCCGATGAGGGCTGCTGCATCCGAATCTGCACCGGTCTTCAGCTTGCCCTTGAGGTCAGCTTCGAGGGTAGATGCGGATGCAATCGTATGTCCACGCGCGTCGTCGATGACCTGCGCATAGATATTCTTTGAAGAACGGTGGACGCTGAGCCGCGGACGGTCACCGGCAACCGCCTTGAGCTGGCGGCGAACACGCGCAGCGCGACGCTGAATGATTTCTTTCGGCGATGCCATGACACGAATTCCTTACTTCTTCTTGCCTTCTTTGCGAACGATCTTCTCGCCCGCGTACTTGACGCCCTTGCCCTTGTAGGGTTCCGGACCACGATATTCGCGGATCTCGGCAGCGACCTGGCCGACCTGCTGCTTGTCGATACCGGTCACGACGATTTCCGTCGGCTTCGGTACGGCAACAGTGATGCCGGCTGGCACTTCGTAGACCACTTCATGACTGAAGCCGAGCGACAGCTGCAGGTTCTTGCCCTGCATTGCCGCACGATAGCCGACGCCGCTGATCTCGAGACGCTTTTCGAAGCCGTCCTTAACACCTGTGAAGATGTTGACGACCATCGTGCGGCTCATGCCCCACTTCGAGCGTGCGAGCTTCGTATTGTCACGAGGATTGACGCTTACCGCGCCATCCTCGAACTTGACCACAATGTCGTCATTGGCGACGAAGGAGAGTTCTCCCTTCGGGCCCTTGGCCTTGATGGTCTGGCCGTCTACGCTGGCTGTTACGCCCTGCGGGACTGCCACGGGTTTTTTACCGATACGAGACATTTTTCAACCTGTCCGTTTCTTCCTGTTTACAGCCCACGCATTAGAATATGCGGCAGAGCAACTCGCCACCAACATTCTGTTCACGTGCCTCGTGATCCGCCATCACGCCCTTCGGCGTCGACAGGATCGAAATACCAAGGCCGTTTGCAACCTGCGGGATCGACTTGACCGAAACGTAAACGCGACGGCCGGGCTTCGAAATACGGGTAATCTCGCGAATTACCGGTACGTTCTCAAAATACTTCAGCTCGATTTCGATCTCGGACTTGCCGTTTTCGAAATCAACCTGGCTGTATCCGCGGATATAGCCTTCGGACTGAAGAACATCCAGAACGCGGGCGCGAAGCTTAGAGGCAGGGGTCGAAACCTTGCCCTTCTTGCGCATCGTCGCGTTGCGGATGCGGGTCAGCATATCGCCGAGAGGATCATTTACAGACATCTGTTTGCTCCCTTACCAGCTCGACTTCACGACGCCGGGCACCTGGCCGGACGAACCCAGCTGGCGCAATGCGATACGCGACATTTTAAGCTTGCGGTAGTAACCGCGCGGACGGCCCGAAACTTCGCAACGATTGCGGATACGGACCTTGGTGGAATTGCGTGGCAGTTCTGCCAGCTGAATGGTGGCGCGGAAGCGCTCATCCAGCGGCAGCGACTGGTTCATCACGATAGCCTTCAGGCGCGCGCGCTTTGCAGCGAAACGCTTCACCAGAAGACCACGGCGCTTGTTCTTTTCGACTGCGCTCGTCTTAGCCATTTCTAATACCTCGCTACGCTTGCCGTTACTGCCGGAAGGGGAAGTTGAAGGCGCGCAGCAATGCGCGTGCTTCATCATCCGTCTTTGCAGTCGTACAAACGATGATGTCCATGCCCCAGATCTGATCAACCTTGTCGTAGTTGATTTCCGGGAACACAATGTGCTCCTTGATGCCCATGGCGAAATTGCCACGACCGTCAAAGCTCTTTGGATTCAGACCGCGGAAATCTCGAACGCGCGGCAGCGCGATCGTGATCAGGCGATCCAGGAATTCATACATGCGCTCTTTACGAAGAGTGACCTTCGTTCCGATCGGCATATTCTCACGAACCTTGAAGGTAGCGATCGAATTGCGCGCACGCGTAATAACCGGCTTCTGACCGGCAATCAATGCCAGATCTTCAGCTGCGACAGTTGGCTTCTTGGAGTCAGCAGTAGCTTCACCAACGCCCATGTTGAGAACAACCTTGGTGATGCGCGGGATCTGCATCTCGTTGTCATATTTGAACTGCTCGAGAAGAGCCTTGCGTACCACGTCCTGGTACTGCTTCTTCAAGCGGGGTTCGATTTTTGCATCAGCCATCGATCAGATCTCCTGAACGCTTTGCTACACGTACCTTCTTGCCGTCTTCGAGGACCTTGAAGCCAACACGGGTCGGCTTGCCATCCTTAGGGTCGGCGATCGCGAGGTTCGACAGATGGAGCGGCGCTTCTTTCGAAATGATGCCGGCTTCCTGGTTCTGTGTCTGCTTCTGGTGACGCTTGACAACATTGACGCCGCGAACGAGCGCCTGCTCATCCTTCGGCAAAACTTTGATTACTTCGCCGGTACGGCCCTTGTCCTTACCAGCCAGAACGACAACGCGGTCGCCTTTACGGATCTTCTGCATCGTCTGCTCCTTACAAAACTTCTGGAGCCAGCGAGATGATCTTCATGTGGCTTTTTGCGCGGAGTTCGCGCGGAACCGGTCCGAAGATACGTGTGCCGATAGGCTCTTTCTTGTTGTCGATCAAAACGGCTGCGTTCTTGTCGAAACGAATAACGCTACCGTCCGGGCGGCGGATGTCCTTGGCAGTGCGAACAACCACTGCCTTCATCACGTCACCTTTTTTAACGCGGCCGCGCGGAATTGCTTCCTTGATCGAAACGACAATGATGTCGCCGACCGAAGCATATTTCCGCTTCGAACCGCCCAGCACCTTGATGCACATGACACGACGTGCGCCGGAATTATCCGCCACGTCGAGGTTTGTTTGCATCTGAATCATGACTAGCCGCCTTCTTCTTGTTCAACCGGACTGGGCTTTCCTTGCCCCTCGCGATTGTTGCGTACTTACATACAGATAATTAGCTCGCCGGGGCGTCCGTTACGACAACCCAACGCTTGTCTTTCGAAATCGGCTTGGATTCCTCGATGGAAACCGCGTCGCCGACCTTGAACTGGTTATTCTCGTCATGCGCCTTGTACTTCTTCGACTGGCGCACAGTCTTCTGGAGGAGCGGGTGCGAATAGCGCCGCTCGACCTTGACCACAACGGTCTTGTCGTTTTTGTCGCTCACGACAACGCCCTGCAGAATGCGTTTAGGCATGGTTTTCTTCCTTAAGCCTTGCTCTCGACCGCTTTCTGGCGGGCGACAGTCTTGATGCGCGCAATATCACGGCGGATCTGCCGGACGCGAGCGGTTTTTTCCAACTGGCCGGTTGCCTTCTGGAAGCGCAGGTTGAACTGCTCTTTCTTCAGGGAACCCAATTCTTCATTCAACTGATCGAGGCTCATCGCCCGGACTTCTGCGGATTTCATAACATCCACCCCTTATTCTGCGATGCGCTGAATAAAGCGCGTCTTGACCGAAAGCTTGGCCGCGCCGAGACGCAGTGCCTCACGGGCAAGCTCTTCCGAAACGCCGTCGAGCTCGAACATGACGCGGCCTGGTGCGACGCGGGCTGCCCAATAATCGACCGAACCCTTGCCCTTACCCATACGGACTTCGGTAGGCTTCGATGTGACCGGAACATCCGGGAATACCCGGATCCAAACACGACCGGCACGCTTCATGTGACGGGTAATTGCACGGCGAGCGGCTTCGATCTCACGCGCCGTAACGCGGTTCGGCTCGAGGGCCTTCAGGCCGAAAGCACCAAAATTAAGATCCGTACCGCCCTTCGACGCGCCGTGGATACGGCCCTTGAACTGCTTGCGGAACTTTGTGCGCTTAGGCTGCAGCATTGTTCTCTACTCCAAAATTCACGATCCGGAAAGACGCTAATTAAGCGTTTTCGCGGCGACGGTTCGAACCCTGATGGCTATCACCCTCGACAGCACGGCGCTCGGAAGCCATGGGATCGTGCTCAAGGATTTCGCCCTTGAAGACCCAGACCTTGACGCCGCAAATGCCATAAGCAGTGTGAGCTTCAGCAGTTCCGTAATCGATATCGGCACGAAGGGTGTGCAAAGGCACGCGGCCTTCACGGTACCATTCCATACGCGCAATTTCCGCGCCGCCGAGGCGACCCGAGCAATTGATACGAATGCCTTCAGCACCAAGACGCATGGCCGACTGAACGGCGCGCTTCATGGCACGGCGGAATGCAACGCGGCGCTCGAGCTGCTGAGCGATCGACTGGGCAACGAGCGTTGCGTCAGTCTCCGGCTTGCGGACTTCGACGATATTGAGCGCGGCATCGGCATTGGTCATTTCTGACAGCTTGCGACGCAGCTTCTCGATATCGGCGCCCTTCTTGCCGATGATCAGGCCCGGACGGGCGGCATGGATCGTTACGCGGCACTTCTTGTGCGGACGCTCGATCACAACCTTGGAGATCGCAGCCTGCTTCAGTTCGTCCATCAGATACTTGCGGATCTTCAGGTCTTCATGCAGCAGCTTGCCGTATTCACCCGTATTCGCATACCAACGCGAATCCCAGGTCCGATTGATACCGAGGCGGAAGCCAACCGGATTAATCTTCTGGCCCATTATGCGGCCTCCCCTTTTTCCTGTGCTTCGCGAACGACGATCGTCAGATGCGAGAACGGCTTCTCGATCCGGCTTGCACGACCGCGACCACGAACATGGAAGCGCTTCATCACGATTGACTTGCCTACATAGGCTTCGGCAACAACCAGAGCATCAACATCCAGGTCATGGTTGTTTTCCGCGTTGGCGATAGCCGATTCGAGAGTCTTTTTCACCGTGCCTGCAATCCGCTTGCGCGAAAATTCCAGATCGGCAAGAGCGGCATTGACCTTCTTGCCGCGGATCATTGCAGCCACCAGATTAAGCTTCTGAGGGCTGATGCGGAGCGTGCGGGCAACGGCTTTCGCCTCGTTGTCCTTAAGCTGGCGCGGAGCCTTAGCCTTGCCCATCGTTATTTCCTCTTCGCCTTCTTGTCCGCGCCGTGACCGTAGTAGGTCCGCGTCGGAGCGAATTCACCAAACTTGTGTCCGATCATCTCTTCGTTGACCGAAACGGGAACATGCTTGTTACCGTTGTAGACGCCGAACGTCAGACCGACGAACTGCGGCAGGATCGTGGAGCGACGGCTCCAGATCTTGATAACTTCGCTGCGACCGCCCTCACGTACCTTCTCAGCCTTCTTGAGAAGATAGCCATCGATGAACGGGCCTTTCCAAACTGAACGAGCCATTTCAGACTACCTCTCTTACTTCTTGCGCTGATGACGCGAACGAGCGATGAACTTGTCCGTCGACTTGTTGGAGCGCGTCTTCTTGCCCTTCGTGGGCTTGCCCCACGGAGAAACCGGATGACGACCACCGGACGTACGACCTTCACCACCACCGTGCGGGTGATCGACAGGGTTCATGGCGACGCCGCGAACGTGCGGGCGCTTGCCCAGCCAGCGGCTGCGACCTGCCTTGCCGAGGCTGATATTGCCATGGTCCGGGTTCGAAACCGCACCGACCGTTGCAAAGCACGAGCCGTGAACGAGGCGCTGTTCACCCGAGTTCAGGCGAAGGATCGCCATGCCCTGGTCGCGGCCGACGAGCTGTGCATAGGTGCCAGCCGAACGGGCGATCTGGCCACCCTTGCCCGGCTTCATCTCCACATTGTGGATGATGGTGCCGACCGGGATTGCCGACAGGGGCATTGCATTGCCCGGCTTGACGTCGGTCTGTGCACCGGCGATGACGCTGTCGCCAACGGCCAGGCGCTGCGGCGCCAGGATGTAGCTCAGCTCGCCATCTTCGTAACGGATGAGCGCGATGAATGCGGTCCGGTTCGGATCGTATTCAAGCCGTTCAACCTTGGCAGCGACATCATGCTTGCGACGCTTGAAGTCGACGAAGCGATAGGTGCGCTTGTGCCCGCCACCCTGGTAGCGTGCAGTGACGCGACCCGTGTTGTTGCGACCACCCTTCGATACGAGACCTTCGGTCAGAGCCTTGACAGGTTTGCCCTTGTAGAGCTCCGAACGGTCCACGATCACCAGCTGACGCTGGCTTGGTGTGGTTGGATTATAATTCTTGAGTGCCATTGTCTTTACTCCACGGCCCCTCAGAGACCAGTCGAAACATCGATCGACTGCCCTTCGGCGAGCGTCACGACTGCTTTCTTGACATCACTCTGGCGCCCGACGATGCCGCGGAACCGCTTCACCTTGCCTTTGCGCACAGCTGTATTGACTGCAGTGACCTTCACGCGGAACAGCGCTTCGACTGCGGCCTTGATTTCCGGCTTCGTTGCCTTGCGGGCTACGTTGAAGACGACCTGGTTGTTTTCAGAAACCAGGGTCGACTTCTCGGTGATGACCGGGCTGACGATCACGTCGTAATGGCGAAGATCAGTCATTTGAAACGCTCCTCGAGAGCTTCAACCGCTGCCTTGGAAAGCACGAGCTTGCCACGGCGCAGGATGTCGTAAACATTGATGCCCTGGATCGGCAGGACGTCGATGTTCGGAATGTTCGAAGCAGCGCGACGGAAATTCGCATCGATCTCGGCACCGCCGATGAGAAGCGCATTTTCGAGGCCAAGCTTGGCGAACTGCGAAACAAGAACCTTGGTCTTGCCTTCGGCTGCGGCCAGGTCATCGACGATGATCAGGTCGGAAGCCTTGACCTTGGCAGACAGGGCATGACGAAGCGCAAGGGCGCGGACCTTCTTCGGCAGCGCATGTTCGTGGCTGTGAACAACCGGACCATGAGCCTTGCCGCCGCCGCGGAACTGCGGTGCACGTGCCGAATGGTGACGGGCGCGGCCCGTACCCTTCTGCTTGTACATCTTGGCGCCGGTGCGTGCGATTTCCGAACGGCCCTTTGCCTTGTGCGTTCCCTGCTGCTTCTTGGCGAGCTGGTAACGGACCATGCGCTGAAGGATGTCGTCGCGCGGTTCAAGGCCGAAAATCTCCTCGGAGAGTTCCACCTTGCCGGCGTCCTTGCCTTCAAGTGTTGTAATCGAAAGGTCCATTATTCGGCTCCCTCAGTTGTCTGCGCCACTTCTGCATCAGACACAGCGGCTGTCGCGTTTGCTGCCTGGCGGAGACCAGCCGGCTTCGGAGCGTTGTCCGGCAGCGCTACCTTGACGGCATCGCGTACCAGAATCCAAGCACCCTTCGAACCCGGAACCGCACCACGAACCAGAATGAGCCCGCGATCGAGATCGGTCGAAACGACTTCGATATTCTGCGTCGTCACGCGGGTCTGACCCATGTGACCGGCCATCTTCTTGCCCTTGAACACCTTGCCCGGATCCTGGCGCTGACCAGTTGAACCGTGTGCGCGGTGGGTAACGGAGTTACCGTGCGAAGCGCGGTGACCGCCGAAGTTGTGCCGCTTCATCGAACCGGCAAAACCCTTGCCGATCGAAGTACCGGTCACGTCGACCTTCTGGCCGGCAACGTAATGCTCCGCAGTGATCTCGACGCCGACATCAAGAAGATTATCGGCAGAGACGCGGAACTCCGCGACCTTGGCCTTCGGCTCGACCGAGGCAGTCGCGAAATGGCCGCGCAGGCCCTTCGTCGTATTCTTAACCTTGGCCAGACCAACACCGAGCTGAACGGCCGTGTAGCCATTCTTCTCGACTGTACGCTGAGCCACAACCTGACAATTCTCCATCCGGAGTACTGTCACCGGCACATGCTCACCTGCGTCGTTATAGACGCGAGTCATGCCCAGCTTCTGTGCAATTACACCTGAACGCATCGGTTCGTCCTTCCGTCCTCAAGCCTTACAGCTTGATCTCGACATCAACACCAGCGGAGAGATCGAGCTTCATCAGCGCGTCTACAGTCTGCGGCGTTGGGTCTACGATATCGAGAAGACGCTTATGAGTGCGCATCTCGAACTGTTCGCGGCTCTTCTTGTCGATGTGCGGCGACCGGTTAACAGTGAACTTCTCGATCCGTGTAGGAAGCGGGATCGGTCCGCGCACGTTGGCACCGGTACGCTTGGCAGTCGACACGATTTCCCGCGTCGAATCGTCAAGGATCCGATGATCAAACGCCTTGAGGCGAATGCGGATGTTTTGACCGTTCATTTCATCTTTTCCTTGTTTAGCGGAGACGCCATGTAACAGGCGCCTCTGCATAAAACCTTAATTTTACTCAATGATCGACGAGACGATGCCGGCACCAACGGTGCGGCCGCCTTCACGGATAGCGAAGCGGAGCTTCTCTTCCATGGCGATCGGCACGATCAGCGTCACATCGACTGCGATGTTGTCGCCGGGCATGACCATTTCCGTGCCTTCCGGCAGCGTCACAACACCCGTCACGTCGGTCGTGCGGAAGTAGAACTGCGGACGGTAGTTGGAGAAGAACGGCGTATGACGGCCACCTTCGTCCTTGGTCAGGATATAGGCTTCCGCCTTGAACTTGGTGTGCGGCTTCACGGAACCGGGCTTGGCCAGAATCTGGCCGCGCTCGACGTCCTCACGGCCAACGCCGCGGATCAGTGCACCGATGTTGTCGCCGGCCTGGCCCTGGTCGAGCAGCTTGCGGAACATTTCAACGCCCGTCACCGTCGTCTTCGAGGTCGGACGGATGCCGATGATCTCGACTTCCTCGCCCACCTTGACGATACCGCGCTCGACGCGACCCGTCACAACCGTGCCGCGGCCCGAGATCGAGAACACGTCTTCGATCGGCATCAGGAACGGCTGGTCGATCGGACGCTCCGGCGTCGGAATGTACTTGTCGACTTCCGCCATCAGCGCGCGAACCGCGTCTTCGCCGATTTCCTTGTTGCTGTCTTCAAGCGCGGCAAGCGCCGAACCCTTGACGATCGGAATGTCGTCGCCCGGGAAGTCGTACTTCGACAGAAGCTCGCGCACTTCGAGTTCGACGAGCTCGAGGAGCTCGGCGTCATCAACCTGGTCGACCTTGTTCAGGAACACGACGATCGCCGGAACGCCAACCTGACGGGCCAAGAGGATGTGCTCGCGGGTCTGCGGCATCGGGCCGTCGGCAGCCGAAACGACGAGGATCGCGCCGTCCATCTGCGCCGCGCCAGTGATCATGTTCTTCACATAGTCGGCGTGGCCGGGGCAATCGACGTGGGCATAGTGACGGTTGGCCGTCTCGTACTCGACGTGCGCCGTCGAGATCGTGATGCCGCGCGCCTTTTCTTCCGGCGCTGCGTCGATCTGGTCGTACGCCTTGTACTCACCAAAATACTTCGTAATCGCTGCCGTCAACGACGTCTTGCCATGGTCAACGTGACCAATCGTGCCAATGTTGACGTGCGGCTTGTTACGTTCAAACTTGCTCTTAGCCAT
>NZ_JMLL01000016.1:0-208120 GCF_000686005.1 Phyllobacterium sp. UNC302MFCol5.2 | reverse complement strand
CCATCTCGCCCGAACCAATCAGCCCGATGCGGATCGGCCGCCCGGCATCCGCCCGCGCCTGCATGTCTCGCGCCAGTCCCGTCAGTGCAACATTGGTGCTCATCTGATTATCCTCCGGTTTGAATGGGACCGGAATAGGACGGCAGGAGGCGATTGTCTAGGAACTGTGGAAGCGAAATTCCGTGCGTTGCCGGTAGGTTTCGCCGGGCATGAGGATCGTGCTAGGAAAATGTGGCTGGTTGGGACTGTCAGGGAAATGCTGCGCTTCAAGACACAGTCCGGCGAACCGCCCGTAGTTTCTGCCGCCAAGACCGACAAGCGAAGGAATCATCGCGCCGTCGTAGAACTGCAGGCCGGGCTCGCTGGTATGAACTTGCATGGCAAGGCCATTGCCGCCGGCAAGCGACGCGGCAAATCGCATGCCCTGGCTCAACGGTTCGGAGAGGACGAAATTGTGGTCATAGGGCGTCGATCCCTCGACGGCAATGCGGCGCGGCAAGCGGAAATCGTAAGGCGAACCGGCGACCGGAGCGATCTCCCCGGTGGGAATGAGACCCGCATCGACCGGTGTATAGGCGTCGGCGAGGATGCGCAGGCGGTGATCGCGAATGTGGTTCGAACCGTCGAGGTTGAAATAGCTGTGCTGCGCGAAATTCGCGACCGTCGGCGCATCGGCCGTCGCTTCGATATCGACGCGCAGCGTCGCATCTTCCACGAACCGATACGTGCAGCGCACATCGAGATTGCCTGGGAAACCCTGATCGCCGTCCGGAAGGTGGAGGGCGAGGGTTACCGCACTTTCGTCGTGGTCGACGATTTTCCAGAGACGCTGGGAAACGCCGCCGCTGCCCCCATGGAGGGTTTGGACACCCCGTTCATTGCGGTCGAGAACGATGGTCTTGCCGTCGAGCACGAAGCTGCCATTGGCGATGCGATTGGCATAACGTCCAACGAGCGCGCCGAAATAGGGTGAGCGCTGGGGGTAGGGGGTAAACTCATCGAAACCGAGCACCACGCGCTGAAGTGTGCCATCGGCCAGCGGGACTTCCAGATCACGAATAACGGCGCCCCAATTCAATATGCGGGCAACCGCGCCCGCTGCAGAGCGAATGGTGACTTCCAATACTGGGTCGCCCTCGAACTCACCGAAGTCTTTCGTATTTGTGACGCCACGCAAAATCAGTGTTCTCCTGCAACGATTCGGCTGCGCGCGGCAAGCTTCGCCTGCAGCATGACGACGACGAGCAGGAAGAGCCCGCGGATGACCGACTGCCAGTAGGCCGAAAGCGAAATCCAGCCCTTGCCGTTCTCGAAATTGAGGACATTGAACAGGATGCCCAAAAGGAGCACGCCGGCAAGTGTCGCCCCGACCGAGCCGACGCCGCCAGTCAGTAACGTGCCGCCGACAACGACTGCGGCAATGGCAAAAAGCTCCCAGCCGACACCCTCGATAGGCTGGCCGGCGCCGAATTGTGAGGCCAGGATCACGCCGGCAAGCCCGGCAAGCCCGCCGCTTCCGAGGTACACGAGGAACTTGATCCGGTCGGCCGGCAGACCCATAAGGCGCGTCGCGTCCTCATTGCCGCCGACGGCGAGGACGCCGCGACCCGTTCCCGTGAAGTTCAGGACGATCCAGCCAATGAGATAGGCGAGCATCGCGATCCATGCGGGAATGGGAAAACCGAGGAAATTGTCTTGTCCGATCGACGTGAAGCCGCTGTCATAGGATACGGATACCGACTGATTGTCGGCAAGCAGCAACGCCGTTCCGCTCGCAGCGAGCATCATGGCGAGTGTGGCGACAAAAGGCATTATCCGCAGACGCGTCACGAGGATCGCATTGACGAGACCGACGCAGAGGCCAGCACCAACGCCGGCACCAAGTCCGATCCAGACGCCGTAGGGGCTGGCGAGCGCCGCAACGACACTGCCAAGCGCCGCAGTCGAACCGACCGAAAGATCGATGCCACCGGTCATGATGACGAAGCACATGCCGAGGGCGACAAGCGCAAACATGGAGTTGTAGCGAAGCACGCTGGTGATGTTGAAGAAACCGAGAAAATAGTCGTAGCGCGCCCAGCCAAAGAGGACGAGCAAAAGCAACGCAACCACGACACCATAACTTCCAAGCAGGGAGATCAATCTGGTTCTGGTCATGCGCGCCTGCCCTGTTGCTGTATCCAGACCGCGAGCACGATTATGCCAGCCTTGACGACGAGGGCCGCTGCGTCCGGCACGCCATTGGCGAGCAGCGTATAGCGCACGAGCTGGATGGTCATCGCGCCGAGAAGCGTGCCGATGATGGTTGCCTTCCCGCCGCTGAGAAGCGTTCCGCCGACCGCGACGGCCGCGATCGCATCGAGTTCCATGCCGAGCCCCACGAGATTGGCGTCGCTCGACGAGTTGATGGCGATGACGATGAGTCCCGCGATCCCTGCACACAGTCCGCTGATGGCATAAACCGCCAGCTTCACCTTCGAGACGGCAATGCCCGCAAGTTCCGCCGCCCGCTCATTGCCGCCAATTGCGATAATCTGCCTGCCGAAGACGGTCCGTCTCAGCACCCAGGCGGCGGCGACGACCAAAAGCGCCATGAGCACCACCTGGACAGGAATGCCGAAGATGCGGCCGAGACCGATGAACTGAAATTCCGGCACGCGGAAGGTCTGCAAATTCCCGTTGGTCAACACCTGGGCAATGCCACGCCCGGCGATGAAAAGCACGAGTGTCGCGACAATCGGCTGAATGCGGAACTTGGCTATTAGCCAGCCATTGAAAAGACCGAGCAGCCCGGCAATGCCGACCGAGACGATCATGGCCGCGGCAACTGCCAGGGCGACATTGTCGATCGGAACGATCTTGCCCAGGAAGATCATCGGTGCCAGCGCACCTGAAATCGCCATCAGCGAGCCGACGGAAAGATCGATACCGCCGGTTGCGATGACGAGCGTCATTCCCACTGCAACGATGACGATGGTGCAGACCTGCGTAAGGTTGACGTTGAGCGTCTGCATCGTCGCAAAATTACGGGTAAAAGCAAAATTGAAGATGAGGAGCGCGACGAGCGCAATCAGGGTACCGTAGCGCGCCAAGAAATCCATGGGGACGAAGGGTCGCGAAACGCTCTGCTGCCGGGTCGTATCGGTCAAGACAGGGCCTCCGCAATCGTCGGTGGGCTGCCATGCGCCATGGCCGACATCACCGCATCCTCCGTCGCCTCACTGCGGTCAAACGTGGCGACGCTCAAGCCTTCCCGCAGGACGAAGACCCTGTCGGCGCCCTCGGTGACTTCTTCGAGTTCCGATGAGATCATCAATACTGCGAGGCCTTCATCGGCGAGCGATTTGATCAATGACTGGATCTCGCCTTTGGCGCCGACATCGATGCCACGCGTAGGTTCGTCGAGGATGAGCAGGCGCGGGTTCATGGCGAGCCAGCGTCCAAGCAGGACCTTCTGCTGGTTGCCGCCGGATAGTTCGCGCACTTTCTGGTCAGGTCCCGAACATTTTACGCCGAGTTGCTTGATGAAACGTCCGACAATTTCGCGCTGCGCCTTTTCGTCGATGATACCGGATTTGCTGAGTTTCGGCATCAAGGCCAGCATCATGTTTTCGGCAACGCTCATTTCAGGCACGATGCCTTCGCTCTTGCGGTCCTCGGTGCAAAATCCCATCCCTGCGGCAATAGCTTCTGCCGGGCCGCGTGGTGCGAATTTTTGCCCGTCGAGTTGCATCGTACCGGCGCGTGGCCGGTCGATGCCGAAGACAAGCCGCGCCGTCTCGGTGCGCCCCGCACCGAGGAGACCAGCAAACCCCGCAATTTCGCCCTGCCGTACGTCGAAGGAAACATCCTGGACCGCCTGGTTGATTGCGAGATTTTCTGCCGACAACAGAACATCGCCGATCTTGCGTCGATCCCGCTCGCTGAAGGCGGTCGCATGCCCCTCGGCGCGGTCGATCGTGCGCCCCAGCATGGAAGAGACAAGCCCGATCTTGTCGATCTCGATCATCCGCGCAGATTTGATGGTCCGCCCATCGCGCATGATCGTGACGCGATCGCAAACTTCGTAAAGTTCGTCGAGCTTGTGGCTGACGAAAATGACCGAGACACCCTCTTGTTTCAATTGGCGGATAACGTCGAAAAGCACGCTCACCTCGCGTTCGTCGAGCGACGAGGTGGGCTCATCCATAATGACCAGCTTGGCAGAAAAGCCGATGGCGCGGGCAATGGCGACCATCTGCTGGGTCGCCGTGTTGAATTCCATCAGCGGGCGGCGCACGTCGATACGCACGTTGAATCGCTGCAGCAATGTTTCGGCTTCCTGGTGCATGCGCTTCCAGTCGAGAAAGCCGAAGCGCCGTGCTTCCCGGCCAAGACAGATGTTTTCGGTGATGGAGCGGTAGGGGACGAGGTTGATCTCCTGGTAGATCGTGCTGATGCCGCTCGCCTGGGCCTGATGCGGCGAGAAGACCTCGAACGGCCGGCCGTCAAACGTCACTTCGCCGGCATCGCGGCGATGATAACCCGTCAGCACCTTGATCAGGGTTGATTTCCCGGCACCGTTCTGGCCGATCAGTGCGTGGACCTCACCACGCCCCACCTCGAATGAAGCGCCGGACAGAGCCGAAATGCCGGCAAACCGCTTGTCGATCCCCGTCATCGATAGAAGTGTACCGGTGTTCATTACCAAGCCGTTTCTGCAGAACATGGAAAAGCTTCGACTATCAAAACAACACGTCGAAGGATGGCCAGCGCCCTATTGAGCGCTGGCATGTTGATAAAATCAATAGGCGGTGCTCAGCAGGTCCTTGGCGTTACTGGCGTCATAGAACTGGTCCGGATTGATGAGCTTGGCAGGTATCTTTTCGCCGTTTGCGTAGGCGACAGCCGTATCAAACGCTTTTGGACCAAACCGCGGATTGCATTCGACGACTGCCGCGATCTTGCCATCGACAACGCCCTGCACGGCTTCCTTGCCGCCATCGATCGAAAGCACAAGGATATCCTTGCCCGGCACCTTGCCGGCTGCCTCGATAGCCGAAATCGCACCAATGGCCATTTCGTCATTGTGGGCATAGACGACATTGGCGTCGGGATGGGCCTGGAGCAGAGTTTCGGCAACCTGACGGCCCTTGTCGCGCGCGAAGTCGCCGGTCTGCGAGGCTACGATCTTGAAGTCCGAGTTCTTGGCGATGACGTCGTCAAAGCCTTTTTTGCGGTCGTTGGCGGGCGACGAACCCGTGGTGCCTTCAAGTTCGATGATCGTCGTCTTGCCGTTTGCATTCTTGACGAGCCAATCGGCGACTCGCTGTCCTTCCTCGATGAAGTTGGAACCGATGAAGGTAACGTAGTCCTCACCCGGCTTGGCAAGCGAGGCATCGACATTACGGTCGAGCAGAATGACCGGAATGCCGGCATTCTTGGCGGCCTTGATGGCCGGGATCAGCGGCTTTTCTTCGCGCGGGGCAAGGAAGATGAGGTCGACGCCCTGGGCGATCATAGAGTTGACGTCAGCGACCTGCTTTGCGGCGGAACTTGCGGCGTCGGTGTAGACGAGCTGCCAGCCGCGCTTTTTGGCTTCGTCCTGCATGCTGGCGGTCTGAGCGAGACGCCACGGGTTGTTGCTCTCGGTCTGGGCAAAGCCAACCTTGTAGGTATCTTTCTTCTTCAGCGGCGGCGATTCCGCGAAGGCGTTGGCGGCAAACACGGCAGCAGCAAATCCTGCGGCCGAAGTTAAAAGCAGAGTGCGGCGAGTGATGGTCATAAAAATTCCCTCCCAGAAATCAGCGGGGTCGTCCCACTAAGCGATCATCGCTGCTTATAAAAATTAGTCAATAATTATTTATATTGATTAGTCGGATCAACTGCTCCTAATATCGCCAGAGGTTCGGCGCGAGTCGATGCGCCGGGCAGGAGGGTGAACAACGCAAATGAGCGAAACAGTGGAAAAAGACCCCACTGAGAAACCCAAAAGGGCTCGCGTGACCACCCGCCGCAAGCGGGTCAGCAAACGCGTGACCATGACGGACATCGCCCGTGCGGCGGGATGTTCGCAGGCGACCGTTTCATTCGTTCTCAACAAGACCCCGGGCATCAAGCTCGCCGCCGAGACGCGCGAGCGCGTCATCGAAGCTGCGCGCACCCTCGGATATGCCGCGCCGAGCTTTGCTCACATGGAACCTGGCGAGGCCCATATCCCCCGCATTGAAGGCAAGATCGGGTTCGTGGTCGATCAGCTTGCCACAAGTCCCGAGGCCGTTGTCGCCATCGAGGGTGCGCGGCAGGCGTCATGGAACGCCGGCAATATCATACTTGTTGCGCAGACGCTGAACGATCCCGAAATGGAGCCACGCACCATCCATGCCCTGCGCGAGCAAGGCATATCGGCGCTCATCTACATGGCGATCTTCACGCGCGAGGTGGTGCTTCCCAAGGCGGTCTATGAACTCGACGTGCCGGTCATACTCTTGAACTGCTACTCGGCCGATCACGCCTTTCCCGCCGTTGTGCCCAGCGAAATTGCCGGCGGCCAGCATTCGACCCGCCACCTCATTCACCATGGCCACCGCCGCATTGGAACGATCACCGGCGAACCGTGGATGGAAGCGGCCAAGGATCGCCTGAAAGGTTACAGGCGCGCCCTTGCCACGGCCGACATTCCCTTCGACCCGCAACTCGTCATCGAAGGCGACTGGTCGGCAAGTGCGGGCTATGCCGCGACGCGAAAACTGCTTGAGCTCGACGACAGGCCGACCGCCATTTTTTGCCAGAACGATCGCACCGCCATCGGCTGCTATGAAGCCCTGAAGGAAGCCGGCTTGCGCATTCCCGAGGATATTTCCGTTATCGGCTATGACGACGAGGAAATTTCGCGGCATCTGCATCCGCAGCTTTCCACCTCGGTTCTGCCGCATCGCGCGATGGGTCGTTGGGCAATCGAGCAACTCGACAGCTATCTTCACAACCCCGCCAAGCGCTATCCGGTCACGAAGCTCGAGTGTCCGCTCGTCGAGCGACTGTCGGTGACCGATTGCGCCGAGCGGAAAGCCGCATATCGCTAGGCCTCGGATTTTCTCTTCACATAGTCGCTTCGATCGATGCCGTGCCGTTGCAGTTTATCGTAAAACGTCTTGCGGGGTATGCCGAGCGCTTCGATTGTCGTTCGCACATCACCCTGATTTGCTGCAAGGGCATCGCGAATGAGTTTCGCCTCGTACTTTTCCATGGTCTCAGGCAAGCTCTTCGGGTTCGTCGCCTGACTGGGTTTGACATCGGAAACATCGTGGAGGCCAAGCGCCATCCGCTCAGCAAAATGCGCAAGCTCGCGCACATTCCCCGGCCAGTCGTGCTCCATAAGCCGTGATCGAATCGCAGTGGTAAATTCCGGCGGTTCCGATTTGAAACGAGCGGCCGCGCGGTTGAGAAAGTGCGTGAAGAGAAGCGGGATATCGTCCTTGCGCTCGCGCAAAGGCGGAATAGAGACTGTGACGACGTTCAAACGATAGAACAGATCCTCACGAAAATTGGCGCGCTGTTCAGGACTGCCAAGATCGACCTTCGCGGCAGCGACGACCCGCAGATCGACGGAGCGGTGCTCGTTGGTTCCGAGCGGCGCAACCTCGCGCGTCTCCAGAACCCGCAGCAATTTAACCTGCGTCGCAAGCGGCATGCTTTCGATCTCGTCGAGGAATAGCGTGCCGCCGCTCGCATATTCGATACGCCCAACGCGTTTCTTCTGGGCCCCCGTAAACGCTCCCGCCTCATGGCCAAACAATTCACTTTCAATGACCGTGTCCGGTAGCGCACCGCAATTGAGCGCGACGAAATTTCCTTGTTTGCGGCGGCTCCATTCGTGCAAGAGGCCGGCGGCTACGTCCTTGCCGGTACCGGTTTCGCCGGCGATCAGGACATCGACATCGGCATTGGCGACATGGCGCAACGTCTTGCGCAAATTCTGCATGACCGGGGTCTGGCCGAGCAGAGGCATCGCCTCCTCGGAAGATTCCAGTGCCAGGCGCAATTGGCGGTTCTCGATCACCAGCCGCCGTTTCTCCAACGCACGCCCTATGCTCTGCACCAGGCGCTCGGCGGCAAAGGGTTTCGCGATGAAATCATATGCTCCTTGGTGCATGGCCTCGACGGCCATTTCGATATCTCCATGCCCGGTGATGAGGATAACCGGCAGATCAGGATCGACTGCGCCCAACCGGCGGAACAGTTCGAAGCCGTCCATATGCGGCATGCGCACATCCGTGACGACGATACCCGGGAAATCAGGCGTCAGAAACCGCAGCGCGCTCATCGCATCGGCAAAGGGAGCGACATTGAAACCGGCAAGTTCCAGCGTCTGGCGGTTGGCGTTGCGCAACTCGTCATCATCATCGACAAAAGCAACCGTTGGCTGGATATCCGTCATGCGACCCTCGGCAAATGCACAGTGAACGTCGTCCCGCTCGAACTCGATACGACTTCGATACGGCCTCCATATTCGGCGACGATGTCATGACAGATGACCAGCCCAAGGCCGAGGCCGCGCTCCTTCGACGTGTTGAACGGCGTGAACATCGCCTGCATGATCGCGTCCGGAATACCGGGGCCATTGTCAGAAACGATGAGCGCAACTTCGTCTTCGTTCACCGTGTAGCGCAGATTGATACGGCTTTTTGGCCCACCTTCCGTTGCCTCAAGGGCGTTCTGCATGAGGTTGATGAGTACCTGTTCGAGCCGGATGCGATTGCCGTTCACCTTGATTTCGGGAGGCGGGATGTCGGTTGTGATGTGTCCTACCGTCTGGCGAAACCGGCTACCGAGCAGAAGCATGGCACCATCGATGATGTCGCAGACGGCGATACGACCGGTGTCGCCCGTGCCCTTGCGTGAAAATGTACGCAGTTCATCCGTGATGCTGCCTATCCGTTCGGTGAGCCCGGCAATCGATGCGAGATTTGCCTTGGCCGAATCGAACTGCGTGCGGTCAAGAAAGATCTGGGCGTTGTCGGCATAGGCGCGGATCGCGGCGACAGGCTGGTTGATCTCATGAGCGACGCCGGCTGTGACCTGCCCGAGGATGGCGAGGCGGTTTGCCTGTACAAGTTCCTGCTGAACCGTTTGGAGCTTTGCTTCCGTCTTCTGCCGCTCTTCCGATTCCATGACGAGTTCCGCGTGGGCGGCGCTGAGATCGGCCGTGCGTGCGGCCACCCGGCGCTCAAGCTCGATCCGGGCCGCGTCCTGTTCGCGGGCCCGGCGCAGTGCAAGGCCCCGTCGTCGCATGACAAATGCCGCCAGTCCGGCCAACGGGGCGAGCACGAGCAGTGCGAGAGAAAGCGCCGTGCGGGTTGCTTCTGCCACGGCGGCTGTCGATGGCGTTAACAGCTGCAATGTCCAGTTGGTGGTCGGCACTGCAGCTTCGACACGCACGAACTCCGCGCTCTTGGTCGCGCCGGGCAAGCGCGCCGCCACGATATCAGGCTGGCTTTGCGGCAAAGCAGGAGCGACATTAAGGGGCTCCAGCGGCGCATCGCCAAACTGGAGACTTTCGCGCAGCGGCCGCTTCTGGTCGGCGGGAACCGCCTCGCGAGTCATGAAGCGCCATTCAGGGAAACTGGTGATCAGGACGATGCCGCGCTGGTCGGTGACGAAGGTCGGGTCGCTGTTTTTGCGCCAATCGGTTTCCAGTTCATCGAACTCGACCTTCACAACAATCACCCCGAGGAGACCGGAAGGACCGTCGATCCGCTTGGAAATATAAAGGCCAGGACGCTTGCTTATGGTTCCAAGTGCGTAGTGCTCGGCGCTACCATTTTCCACCGCCCGCGTATAATAGGGACGGAAGCTGTAATCGATACCGACGAAACTGGTGGGTTCACGCCAATTGCTCGCGGCAACCGCAAGGCCATTGGCATTGAGAAGGTAAATGACAGCCGCCCGGGTTCCGGGAACGAGGCTTTCGAGCCTGCCGCTAATCAGCTTGAACATGCTCTCACTGCCCGACGACAGGGCGCTGAGAACGTCACGGTCTTGCGAAAGGACCAGCGGCAGGGACCGCTGCTTTTCAAGCACCGTCCGCAAGAGGACGGCGTTAAGCTCGGCGCTGCTTTGTGCGCGAGCCCGCAGCGAGTCATAGGCGCGTTCGCGACCATAGCGCGCCGCGCCCAAAAGGCATGCGCCGATCAGGATTGCCGCAACGACGGCGAAAACATATTTCGCCACAGGCTTTGACTTGCCATTGGCGTCGACAGGACCGATTTCTGAAGCGTGCTTCATTAATCCACCTGTGCATAAATCCGCACAAATAACAATAATATCGTGCGAAACTTCGCACGAACACACGATAACCCATTTTTATGTGCAAATAATATCTTTTGTTTTCAATGCTTTATTAATTTCTACGAAACTGGCACGACGCTTGCAAAACCAAATCTCAAGGCATGGACCATTCCAGCCCTAAACGAGCCTCGGGAGGCTGACAGGCTTTTCTGCCAGACGCGGCTCATACCATGGAGGAAGTCATGAGTCCTGTAACAATCAACACAGCGCCACAGCCATCGCGCGGCAAGACACCAATTTACGCCCATCTCTATTTCCAGGTCATCGTTGCCATCACAATCGGCATTCTGCTCGGCCATTTCTATCCGGAAATCGGCACGAGCATGAAGCCGCTCGGCGATGCTTTCATCAAGCTCGTCAAGATGATCATCGCCCCTGTCATTTTCCTGACGGTCTCCACCGGCATCGCCGGGATGAGCGACCTGAAGAAAGTCGGCCGCGTCGCCGGCAAGGCAATGATCTATTTCCTTACCTTCTCGACCCTTGCGCTCATCGTCGGTCTTATCGTTGCCAATCTCGTTCAGCCCGGCGCGGGCATGAATATCGATCCGGCATCGCTCGATGCAAAGGCAGTGGCAACCTATACGCAGCAGGCGCATGAACAGAGCGTCGTCGGGTTCCTCACCAATATCATCCCGACAACGATCGTCGGTGCGTTTGCCTCCGGCGACATCCTGCAGGTCTTGTTCTTCTCGGTTCTCTTCGGCGTGTCGCTGGCAATGGTCGGCGAAAGGGCAGAGCCGGTCACCAACTTCCTCCAGGCTCTTGCCGCCCCGATCTTCAAGCTGGTTGCGATCCTGATGAAAGCCGCCCCAATCGGCGCTTTCGGCGCGATGGCCTTTACGATCGGCAAATACGGCATCGGCTCGGTCGCCAATCTGATCATGCTGATCGGAACCTTCTATCTGACCTCGCTGCTCTTCGTGTTCTTCGTCCTTGGCGCCGTCGCCTGGTATAACGGCTTCTCCATTCTCGCGCTGATCCGCTATATCAAGGAAGAACTGCTTCTGGTCCTCGGTACGAGTTCGTCGGAAGCGGCATTGCCGACACTGATGGCCAAGATGGAGAAGGCGGGCTGCAAGAAATCCGTCGTCGGCCTTGTCATTCCCACCGGCTATTCCTTCAATCTCGACGGCACCAACATCTACATGACCCTGGCAGCCCTGTTCATCGCCCAGGCGACCAACACACCGCTGACGCTTACCGACCAGGTGCTTCTGCTGCTCGTTGCCATGTTGAGTTCGAAAGGCGCTGCCGGCATTACCGGGGCGGGCTTCATCACCCTTGCTGCCACCCTATCGGTCGTTCCCGCGGTCCCCGTTGCCGGTATGGCACTCATCCTCGGCATAGATCGCTTCATGTCCGAATGCCGTGCCCTCACCAATCTCGTCGGCAATGCAGTTGCCACGATCGTAGTTGCCCGCTGGGAAGGCGAGTTCGACAAGAACCAGTTTGATCTCGCCCTCAACGGCGGCTTCAGCGAAGACGAGGCACTCGTCCCCGCGGAGTAATACTTCCAGCGTCTCGAAGGGAAGGCGGGCTCAATTGCCCGCCTTTTTCATTTGTCGGACAGTCGCTCGCGCCATTCCGCGGCATAGGCCAGGAATTCTTCGCCAAGGGGCTCAACCATAGCGCTTGACTGTTGAAGATCGCATGTGGCGCCAGCGAGCAAAGCGGCTCCGAGGCTGGTACCCGTCGAGCCTGGCAGCGCAATAATCTCGCGGCTGGTAAGCGAGCGCAGCGCCGAGAGGTAAACGCCGTTGCGCGAGAATGGGCCCTCCACGACAGTCGGCCCCGAAGCGCCGATCAGTCCAAGGCAGGTATGCGTCATCATGGCGGCATAGAGCGATGCTGCGGAATTTCGCTCCATAGCATCTGAAGGTTCCCCGTTCGGCCAAACGGCTTTACGCTGCGGGAAGGGGCCTGACCCATTGACGACGCCCGGCAATATCATCAGCCGTCTGTCCACAACATCGCGCAGCGTACCGGCATCGGGTTCGCGCTTGTCGCCTGCGGTGAGAATGTCGAATTCGCGCCCGCCCATGAACCGAGCCGAAGGCACGGCATGGCCGTTGGCATCGACATTGGCGAGCGTGTCCCGGTCAGGATCAAGGCGGTCGAACTGCCCGCCGACGGCAAATGAAACGACCCAGGTTCCGGTCGATACGACCGCAAAGGGCGATTTTCGGGTCATAAGGTGGGGAAGCAGCGAAGCGTTGGAATCATGAATGCCGCAATACACCGGGATAGCCCTGTCGCCGCCGATCTTACCTGCGACAGCGGGCGTCAAATTGCCGATCCGCTCAAAGGCGGAGCGAATTGGCGCCATCAGATCACGAATACCCAAGGCATCGACGAGGCTCGAATAGGCATTTGCCTGCGGATTCCACAGATCCGTATGACAGCCGAGCGAGGTAACCTCGTTGGCGGCAATTCCCGTCAACCGCCACACCCAATATTGAGCATAGGTGAGGATCGTGCGCACCTTGGCGAAGGCTTCAGGAAACTCGGTCTTCTGAAAATGTATCTGCGCACCGACATTCAATCCTCCGGAGAGAAGCGGTGAACTGGTCTCCGCAAAGGGCGGGCGCAGCTTCCTGTAAGCGGAGCGCACGCTTTCCGGGTATTCATATTCGTAATCGATCACCGGCATGGCCAGCGCATCATCGCCGAGCAGCGCCGCCGCCGCCCCGTGTGCAGTAACGGAAATCGCATCGACACCCGGCGCCTTGACGAAACTTGCCAGCGCGCCGACAACAAAATCCCAGAGCGCATCTACATCGTACTGCGGATAGGGACCCTCGCGGATGACATTGTTGGTGACACTACGCGCGGCAATCTCGGTTCCAGTCGCGGCATCGACGACCACCACTTTGGCATTGGTCTTGCCTATATCGAGGACGGCTATGTTGTGGCGCGACGTCATGGCATATGGAACAGGCAGACAAGTTCGCTCTGCACCGGCGAGTTATCCTCATTGGTCGCCATGATGTCGGCCATATGCGCCCACCACTTCTTCATGACCGGATGATCGGGCAGACCTTGCATTCCGTGATCGCTCGGACGCGTCAAGACACCAAAGAGCGTGTTGGTTTCGCGGTCGAGATGAATCGAATAGTCGCTGACGCCCGCATCATGGAGAAGACTGACGAGTTCCGGCCAGATCGCATCGTGGCGGCGTCGATACTCGGCTTCCATGCCAGGATTGAGGTGCATCTTGAAAGCATATTTTTCAAGCTCGCTCATGCTGGCTTCCTGCGTCCCAACCGGCGGATGATGATCGGCAGGGTAATCGTTGTGATCAGCAGCAACCCGATGAAGATCGACATTACAATGCCGGGCACATTGAGGAGCCCCAGTCCGAACGTCACGAGCCCCATGACGAAGGCTGCGATAACGACGCCGCCAATCGTTCCCGAGCCACCGAGGATCGAGACGCCGCCGAGAACGACCATGGTGACGATCTCTAGTTCCCAGCCTTGCGCGATCGAGGGGCGCGTCGATCCAAGACGCGAGGTCAGGCAAACGGAAGCAATTCCCGCCATGAGACCCGTCAAAAGGAACAGGGTGAATTTGATGCGCTCGACATGGATGCCGGAGAAACGCGCCGCGAACTCATTGTTTCCAATCGCATAAATGCGCCGGCCGAAATTGGTCGCGTGCAGGACGACAGCGAAAATTACGGCAAGTACGCCAAAGAGAAAAAACTCGAAGGAAATGACCCAGAACACATAGCCCTGGCCGAAATAGGCGAACGAAGGTGGATAGCCGCCATAGGCCTGATCGCCAAGCACGATGTAGGCGATGCCGCGAAACAGGCTCATCGTGCCAATGGTCACGACAATGGACGGCAACCGCAGTCCTGCCACGAGAATACCATTGATGAGGCCGCAGGCGAGGCCGACGCCAATACCGATGAGGACGAGTCCGGGCGTGCCGATCCCTACCTGCGCCGCCGCGCCCATGGCGGTAGAGGCGAGGGCGATGATTGCGGCCACCGAAAGGTCGATCTCGCCGGAAATGATCAGCAGCGCCATGGCAAAGGCGACCATGGCCTTTTCCGTGAAGTTGAACGTCGCGTCCGACAGATTCCATGCGTTGAGGAAGTAGGGTGAGGCGAAGGCGTTGGCGATGAAGATCAGTACCGCCACCATGAACAGGAGCGCTTCCCAGCTCGCGAAAAGCCGCGTCGTCGATGTGCCGAGGCGATCGGGGATCTGTCGTCTTTCGGAAACCGCGCTCATGCTGCCACCCCTATCTCTTCAGATGCGCCGCGATCGCGCAGGATGATGCGGCCCCGGCGGCGTTCCTGGCGCGCATTGAATATTACGGCGGCAATAATCACCGAACCCGAAATCGCCATCTGGGCGAAGGGCGATATGTCGATAACCGGCAGCGCATTCTTGATGACACCGAGAAACAGAGCGCCGAGCACCGCGCCCGCTACGGTTCCGATGCCGCCAAGGGTCGAGATTCCGCCGATGACGCAAGCTGCGACGGTATCGAGTTCGAAACCGGCAGCGATATCGACATAGGCCACCGCATAGCGCGATACCCAAAGATAGGCGCAGAGCCCGGCAAGCGTGCCGGAGATCACGAAAGCATAGAACCGCGTCCGCCCGACATCGATGCCTGCATAGACTGCTGCCGTGGGGTTACCACCGGAAGCATAGATAGCGCGTCCGAGGAACGTGCGCGACATGATGAGATACATGATACCGACGATAACGATTGCCGTCCAACCGAGAAGCGGCAAGCCGAGAAAGAGCTGCCGCGGCGTCTGCAAGAAGGGCTCGGTCATCTGGTGAGCGTTAACCCAGGCGCCCCCGGAAAGAACGAACGCCATGCCGCGATAAATCGTCAGGGTTCCGAGCGTGACGACGATCGACGGGATGCCCAGCTTCCAGACGAACAGACCGTTGATTGCACCAAGGACAGCGCCTATGCCGAGAGCCACAAGCACGATGGCGGCGAGCGGCAAATCGGGATGAGCCGCATTCAACATGCCGACCGCCATGCCGGTAAATGCCACGTTGGCGGCAACGGAAAGGTCGATCGACTTCGTCAGGATCACCGTCATCTGCCCGAGCGCGAGAATAATCAGGATCGATGTATCGTTAAAGATGTTCGCAAGATTTGCGGGGCGGGCAAAGCCGGGTGAGCGCGTGGAAAATGCTGCGACGAGAATGGCGATGACCACCACCAGCAGCATTTCGCGATATTTGAACAACTGTCTGATCATTTCACGCATTCCCGGTTGCGGCTCGAACCAGCGTCTCGGCATTGAGGTGGTTTCGCTCGTAAATGCCCGCCGAAAGCCCTTCGCGCATGACGAGCACACGGTCGGACATGCCGAGGATTTCCGGCAGCTCAGAGGAAACCATGATGATGCTGAGGCCTTCGCCGGCGAGCTCGCTGATGAATGCGTGAACGGCCGCCTTCGACCCGATGTCGATACCCTTGGTCGGCTCATCAAGGATGAGGATCTTCGGCTGTGTCGCCAGCCATTTGCCGATGACGACCTTCTGTTGGTTGCCGCCCGAGAGCGTTCCGACAGGAACAGAAAGCGCCGCGGCGCGAAGATCGAACCGTTCGGCGTATTTCCTGGCAAGCGCGAACTCCGCGGCCGCGCGCAAAAAGCCGGAGCGCGACGTGCGCGTCAGCGAAGGCAGCGATATGTTCTGGTAGATCGGCAGTTCCAAAACCGCGCCGTGACGGCCGCGCTCTTCCGGAACGTAGACGATACCAGCCTTGATCGCCTCGCCGGGAGAGCCGATCGTGATCTCTTCGCCATGAAGCCGCAGTTTGCCGCCAGACGGCCTGGTCACGCCGAACAGGGATTGGCAGATCTCCGAACGGCCGGCACCCACCAGGCCATAGATGCCGAAAATCTCGCCTTTCCTCAGCGTGAAGGTGATATCGCGAAATTCCGTCGGATGCGTGTAGTTCTCGACGGACAGCACCGCTTCACCGAGCGGAATCTCGACCTTGGGGAAGGCATGCTCGATGGAACGGCCAACCATCAGCCGCACGATCTCGTCCTGCCCGGTGCCGGCGAGCACGCCGCTGCCGACAGCCTTGCCGTCGCGGAACACCGCATAGTTGTCGGCGATTTCATAAACTTCGTCGAACTTGTGGCTGATGAAAAGAATCGCCTTGCCCTGTCCCTTCAGCCGCCGAACGATCTGAAACAGATCATCGACCTCCTTGCGCGATAGTGCCGCCGTCGGCTCGTCCATGATGACGATGCGAGCTTCGACGGAGAGTGCCCGCGCAATCGCCACGAGATGGCGCTGTGCGATCGAAAGATTCTTCAGGCGGGTGCGTGGATCGATATTGCTTTCAAGCGAATGCAACAGCGCAAGAGCCCGCGCATTGACGGCTTTCCAGTTGACGAAACCGAACCTGGTCTTCGGCGCGTGGCCGAGAAAGATGTTTTCGGCCACCGACAATTCGTCGAAGAGCACCGTCTCCTGATGGATCGCCGTAACGCCGAAATCGATGGCGTCCTGCGCATTGGTGAAGCTGACGGCATCGCCATCGACGCGGATCTCGCCTTCATCAGACTGGTAAATCCCGGTCAGAATTTTCACCAGAGTCGACTTGCCCGCACCATTCTCGCCGATCAGCGCCGTCACCTTCCCCGCATAGAGGGCAATGTTGACGTCGTTGAGTGCCTTGACGCCGGGAAACGACTTGGAAATTCCGCGCATTTCGAGAAGCGGCGTCTCCAGGCGTTGATCTGACATGGCAATCTGGTTCATCGAGCATTCCGAGAGTGAAGGAATGCCCGGCAGACGTGCTGCCGGGCGGGGGGCAGTGTCGAAAATCAGAAGATTTTCGAGAACTGGTCGATGTTCGTTGCGTTGTAGACGAATGGATCGGCCATGGCGGCTTCGCCGTTCTCGCCCACCTTGATCTTGCCCATGCGGCCGGCATCGATCTCGCTGCCCGGCGCGCCATCCGTCTCGCCCTTGACGAGGCGATAAGCGATTTCGGTGGCTGAGTAGCCAAGGTCGATCGGGTTCCAGATGGCGAATTCCTTGGTAACGCCCGACTTGATAGCGCCGGCCATCTCCGAAGGCAGGCCGAGGCCTGTGACATAGACATCGCCGATCTTCTTGGCATCAGCGACGGCCTGCGAGGCCGCAAGGACACCGACCGTTGTCGGCGCGACGATGACCTTCACGTTCGGCTGGGAGGTGAGGATGCCCTGTGCTTCGCGGTAGCTCTTGTCGGAAAGGTCATCGCCATAGACGGTGGTAACGAGGTTGAGGCCCGGGAAGTTCGGCAACTGCTTTTTCATCTCGGCAATCCAGGTGTTCTGGTTGGTCGAGGTGGTGGTTGCCGAGAGAATGGCGAAATCACCCTTGCCGTCCTTCAGATGGTTGGCGGCGAGTTGCAGGCACATCTTGCCAATGAGTTCGTTGGATGACGGATTGAGGTGCATGATGCGGCCATCCTTGCCGACAGCCGAGTCCCAGGAAATAACCTTGATGCCGCGGGCCATGGCCTTCTTCAGTGCCGGCACAAGCGCATCGGGATCGTTAGCCGAGACAGCGATGGCGTTCACATTCTGCGCGATCAAAGCGTTGATCACCTCGATCTGGCCTTCCGCCGTGGTCGAGGTCGGACCGGTATAGATGACTTCGACGCCGCCGAGTTCCTTGGCAGCTTCCTGCGCGCCCTTGTTGGCAGCTTCGAAGAAGCCATTGCCCAGCGATTTGACGACCAGCCCGATCTTTACCGTATCGGCGGCCTGCGCCTGCGTTGCGAGCATGGCAACGGCGAATGCCGATCCCAGTATGAGTTTCTTCAATAGTTTCATTGTCTGTCCTCCCAGAGTTTGAACCATGCGTTGGATAGTGACCGCTACGCCCTCAAGCGACCGAAGCGGAATTTCGTGACTTGTCCTGATTGACCTTGGCGACGATCAGCTGAATGCCAGCATCCTCCACCATTTTCCGGTCAGCATCGGTAATGCCGTCATCGGTGATGATGGTCGCCACCCGTTGCAACGGACACAGGATCAGGCTGGAACGGCGCGCAAACTTCGTCGAATCGACCAGCAGCACCAGATCGTCGGCCTGGTTGATCAGCTTCTGCTCGCCCTGGATGATAAGCGCATCGGATTCCATGACGCCGAACGGACCAACGCCCTGCGCCCCCATGAACATGCGCTTTCCGTAGAAGTTGCGGGTCACGTCATTGTCGAAAGGCGACAGGATGATGCTCTGCTCGCGGTAGATGGCGCCGCCCGGCACGATCACCGAACTTTTGGAGTTCTTCACCAGATGTTCGGCAATGGCAAAAGAATTGGTCATGACCTGCAGCCGTCGCGACGCGAGGAAATGCACCATCTGGAAAGTAGTGGTGCCACCATTGATGATGATGGCGTCCCCTTCCTCGCACAGCGCCACCGCCTCCCTGGCAATGGCGCGTTTCTTGTCCGCGTTTTCGGATTCTGAAACATGGAAGTGCCTGCCTGCGAGCGGCGTTAGTTGCGGCGGATGGACGGCTTCGGCGCCGCCACGCACACGGCGCAGCTTGCCCTTGACGTGAAGCGAAGCGATGTCACGGCGGATCGTTGCCTCTGACGCTTCCGTCAGATCGGCGATGTCCTGAATGGTGATGACCGGCTTTTCCTGAACAGCGCTCAAGATGATGCGGTGGCGCTCACGCTCGTGCATTCGTCGTCTCCTCCTGCCAAGATTTATTGCGCAAAGTTGTGATCAGTGTCAATCAACTTCAATCAAATAATTTCATATTGCACTGCACAATGATGCTAATATGATTGGATTTGATTGTTTGTGATTGACAATAAAACCGGTTGTGCTCCATAGCTAAAGGAAATCGCGGCGCTGGCAAATCGCGCCAGACCGGCAATTGACCTATCGGGAGGCGAATATGGCAGACAGGGTCCAACTTCTGGAAAACCGCTGGGACGATGCAAAAGCAGCCGGGCTCGATGAGCCTGGCAAATTGCTCTATCGCTCCAATCTGCTCGGCGCCGACAAGCGCATTACCAATTACGGCGGTGGCAATACCTCGGCTAAAGTCAGCGAAACCGATCCGCTGACGGGCGCGACCGTTGAAGTCCTGTGGGTCAAAGGTTCGGGCGGGGATGTCGGCACCATCAAGCTCGATGGCTTCGCGACGCTGTATATGGACAAGCTGGAATCGCTGAAGTCGATCTACAGGGGCGTCGAGGATGAAGACCGCATGGTGGGGTTCCTACCACACTGCACATTCAACCTGAACAGCCGCGCCGCATCGATCGACACCCCCTTGCATGGTTTTGTGCCATTCAAGCACGTCGACCACATGCATCCCGATGCGATCATCGCCATTGCCGCCTCGAAAAATTCGCGCGAACTGACGCAGGAAGTGTTCGGCGACGAGATCGGCTGGCTGCCCTGGCGCCGTCCCGGGTTCCAGCTCGGTCTCGATCTCGGTGCCTATGTTGCCGCCCACCCCAATTCCAAGGGAGTCGTGCTCGAAAGCCACGGGCTTTTCACCTGGGCCAAAGATGCAAAAGAATGCTACGAACTCACGCTCGATATCATCAACAAGGCAATCGTCTGGCTTGACGCAAAGTCGGGCGGACGCGAGGCTTTCGGCGGTGAAGCCGCCGCGAGCCTCGATAAGCCAATCCGGCGCGCGATTGCCGCGCGCCTGATGCCGGAGATACGCGGTAAGATCGGGGTTTCGGAGCGCAAGCTCGGCCACTTCGACGACCAGCCCGCTGTTCTCGAATTCGTCAATTCGCACGATTTGCGCCCGCTTGCGGCGCTTGGAACAAGTTGCCCGGACCATTTTTTGCGCACGAAAATCCGTCCGCTGGTGCTCCAGTTCGATCCCGCCAATCCGGATGCGGATGCTGTCGTTGCTTCGCTTGACCAGGCGCTCGAAGACTACCGCACCGACTATGCGCGCTATTACAACGCGTGCAAACATGCAAACTCGCCCGCCATGCGCGATCCCAATCCGGTGATATTCCTTATTCCCGGCGTCGGCATGCTGTCCTTTGCCAAGGACAAGGCGACAGCGCGCATCGCCGGCGAATTCTATGTCAATGCGATCAACGTGATGCGAGGCGCATCCTCTGTGTCCGAGTACCAGGGGCTTTCCGAACAGGAGGCCTTCGACATCGAATACTGGCTGCTCGAGGAAGCAAAGCTGCAGCGGATGCCCAAGCCGAAATCACTCGCCGGTCGCGTCGCCTTCGTTACCGGAGGCGCCGGCGGCATCGGACGTGCGACGGCGGAACGCCTGCTCGGGGAGGGCGCCTGCGTGATGCTCGCGGATATCGATCAGGAGGCGTTGAAGCTCGCCCATGACGATTTTGCCAAGCGCTATTCATCTGATGCCGTGCGCAGCGTTCCCTTGAATGTGACTGACGAGGCCGGTGTCATCGCCAGCTATGCGGAAGCGGCCGTGGAATTCGGTGGTGTCGATATCCTGGTCTCGAATGCCGGCATAGCCTCCTCGGCTCCGATTGAGACGACCGAACTTTCGATGTGGAACCGCAACATCGACATTCTGGCGACGGGTTATTTCCTGGTCTCGCGCGAAGCTTTCAGGCTGTTCCGGCGGCAGAAGCTCGGCGGCAATGTCGTGTTCGTTGCCTCGAAGAACGGTCTTGCGGCTTCGCCGAACGCCAGTGCCTACTGCGCCGCGAAAGCCGCCGAGATACACCTTGCGCGCTGCCTGGCGCTTGAAGGCGCGGAGGCAGGAATCCGGGTCAATACCGTCAATCCCGATGCCGTGCTGCGTGGCTCGAAAATCTGGAACGGGGAATGGCGCGAGCAGCGTGCGGCTTCCTCGAACCTTCAGGTGGACGAACTCGAAGAGCACTATCGCAAGCGCTCGCTGTTGAAGCTCAACGTGCTGCCGGAGGATATTGCGGAGGCCGTATACTTCCTTGCCTCGGACGCGTCAGCCAAATCGACGGGCAATATCATCAACGTCGATGCCGGCAACGCCCAGAGCTTCACGCGTTAGGATTGTCTCGGGAGGACATGATGGCTGAACAGAAGATATCCAACGACCTGATCGCGTCTGAGAACGAGCGGCTGCTTGCCGCCCACGAGAGCGACTACGAGGCGCTTGGCGCTCATGTGGCGCGGCGCAGCATCGACATCGGCGCAGTCACGAAAGAGGTAGCGCGATTTTTCGTTGCGGTGCCCTCATGGGGTGTCGGAACCGGCGGAACCCGCTTTGCGCGCTTTCCCGGCAAGGGTGAGCCGAGGGGCATTTTCGACAAGCTCGACGATTGCGCCGTCATTCAGCAACTGACACGCGCAACCCCGACCGTGTCGCTGCATATTCCCTGGGACAAGGCTGATCCTGCGGAACTCAAGGCGCATGCTGACGCACTCGGTCTCGGCTTCGACGCAATGAACTCGAACACGTTTTCGGATGCACCGGGACAGACAAATTCCTACAAGTACGGCTCGCTCAGCCATGTCGACGCCGCCACCCGCGCGCAAGCCGTCGAGCACAACATCGAGTGCATCGAGATCGGCAAGGCCATCGGTTCCAAGGCGCTCACCGTCTGGATCGGCGACGGATCGAATTTCCCGGGCCAGACAAATTTCGCGCAGTCCTTCGAGCGCTATCTCGCCGCCATGCAGGACGTCTACAAGGCGTTGCCCGATGACTGGCGCATCTTCTCCGAGCACAAAATGTACGAGCCCGCCTTCTATTCCACGGTCGTGCAGGATTGGGGCACTAACTACCTGATCGCACAGACGCTCGGACCAAAGGCGTTCTGCCTCGTCGATCTCGGCCATCATGCGCCCAACACCAATATCGAGATGATCGTTTCTCGTCTCATCCAGTTCAAGAAGCTCGGCGGCTTCCATTTCAACGATTCCAAATATGGCGATGACGATCTGGATGCCGGGTCCATCGATCCATACCGCCTCTTTCTCGTCTTCAACGAGTTGGTCGATGCCGATCATCGCGGCGTGACGGATTTCCATCCTGCGCACATGATCGACCAGTCGCACAATGTGACCGATCCGATCGAAAGCCTGATATCGAGCGCCAACGAGATCCGCCGTGCCTATGCCCAGGCCTTGCTCGTCGATCGGGAAGCTCTTGCCGGCTATCAGGACGACAACGATGCGCTCATGGCGTCCGATACGCTGAAGCGCGCCTATCGCACCGATGTGGAGCCAATTCTCGCGGAAGCGCGCCTGCGCGCGGGTGGGGCCATCGATCCGATCGCCGCCTATCGCCATAGCGGCTATCGGCAATTCGTAAGCCACAAGCGTCCCGCAAGCGTCGCGGGAAGCGGCGGGATCGTCTAGTCCATTTTCGACTCACGAGGATTACCAAGCAGCGCCCGGGCGCTGCTTTTTCCTTTTTTGAATTGACAGCCTTCTACACATTTGGTCTTATTCTACTATAAAGCATTATAATCCATTATAGTGGAATACGAAGGGAACTGTCATGAAGTCATTGAAGCTTGCGCTCCTTCTAGGTTCGGCACTTGTTGCTCTAAGCCCGTCGGCTTTCGCCCAGTCCAAGGGCGGCGTTATCAATGTTGCCACCATCGGCGAACCACCAACGCTCGATGCCATGGCCTCGACGGCCGATCTTGTCGGCATCGTCTCGCAGCACATTTTTGAAACGCTTTATACATTCGACAAGGCCTGGAACGTTACACCGCTTCTTGCCGCGAGCCTTCCGGAAGTTTCGGCTGACGGCAAGGTCTATACGATCAAGCTGCGCACGGGCGTGAAATTCCACGATGGCACGGATATGGATTCGGCCGATGTGGTCGCATCGCTGCAACGTTGGACGCAGATTGCATCGCGCGGCAAGCAGACGGCTTCGATGATCACCTCGATCGAAGCTCTTGATCCCGCCACGGTCAAGATCGCGCTCAATACCCCTTACGCGCCGCTGGTCTCGCTGCTCGCGTTCAACAATGCAGCTGCAATTATCCTTCCCAGCGAAAAGCAGCAGAACCCGATGACCGAACCGGTTGGCACCGGACCCTATATGCTGAAAGAGCGCAAGCCCGACCAGTATATCCAGCTGACCCGCTTTGACGGTTACAAGTCGCCCGAAGGCGACGAGAACGGCTATGGCGGCGCGCGTCATCAATATCTCGATGAAATCCGCTTCGTTCCCGTACCGGACGCGAACACGCGCGTGCAGGGCGCTCTCTCCGGTCAGTTCGACTATGTCGACAGCCTCCCGGTCGAATCCTACGAACAGTTGAAAGGCCAGAAAACGACCGAGGCGGTCCTCCTCAAGCCTTTTGGCTGGCCGGTCTTCGTGATGAACACAAGTCAGGGCATAACCAAGAATCAGGATCTGCGCCTCGCTGTCCGTGATGCGCTCAGCGAAGAAGACATGTTGGCTGCCGCCTTCGGCAGCACGGACTTCTATGCGCTCAATCCGTCCATGTATCCTGATGGCTACAACTGGAAGACTGAAGCCGGAACCGAAGGCGCCTATAATGTCGCCGATCCGGAGAAGGCTGCCGAGGAGTTGAAAAAGGCCGGCTACAATGGCGAGCCGCTGCGCATTCTCACCAGCCGCCAGTATGAATTCCATTACAAGATGGCGCAGGTTGCGGCGGAATATCTGAAGGCTGCCGGATTCACCGTCGATCTTCAGGTCGTCGATTGGGCGACGCTTACGCAGCGCCGTGCCGATCCCAAGCTCTGGGATATCTATATCAGCCACAGTCCTTTCCTGCCCGAACCGGCGCTGATCGGTGCCATGTCGACGAGCGCACCGGGCAATTGGGACACGCCGGCGCGCAAGGCCGCCGTCGATGCGTTCAACTCCGAGGTGGATCCGCAAAAGCGCATCGCCCGGTGGGCCGAGGTGCAGAAGGTGATCTATGCCGAAGTACCGATCATCAAGATCGGCGATTTCAATGCGCTTTCGGCGAAGTCACGGAAGCTCGAAGGTTTCACGCCTGCACCGTGGCCATATTTCTGGAACGTATCGCTCAAGCAGTAGTGCTTTGCCGGGTGCGGTAGGCGACGTGCCAACTGCGCCCGGCTGCCCAGTCCTCGTCAATTTGGGATCGATTGGCCACAGATGCTCCGTTACATTATTCAACGCTTTATCGGCATGATTGTCGTGATGTTCCTGGTGGTGACGATTGTCTTCGTCATCGTCCGCGTCACGCCGGGCGATCCCGCCGCCGTCATGCTCGGGCCTGAAGCGACCGCTGCCGATATCGCCGAGCTGCGCCAGCGCCTCGGGCTCGACCAGTCGATACCGGTGCAATATGTGTTTTTCATCGGCAACCTTCTCAAAGGCGATCTCGGCCAGTCGATCTTTCTCAACCAACCGGTATTGCAGGCGCTCGCGCAACGGGCCGAGCCTACATTTTTCCTCACCATCTTCTCCCTGCTGATCGCCAGCGTGATTGCCATTCCGATCGGCGTCTACGCCGCCTATCGGCGGGGCTCGCTGTTCGACCAGGCGGCAACGGCCCTTGCTATGCTCGCCGCCAGTATTCCGAGTTTCTGGCTCGGCCTCATTCTTATGCAGGTTTTTGCCGTGCGCTTCGGACTGTTCCCGGTCTCCGGTTATGGCGGCCCGGGAACCTCGCTTGGCGAACGCCTGTCTTATCTGGTCCTCCCGGCCTTCGCGCTCGGCATCGTATCTTCCGCGCTGATCATGCGCTTCACCCGCGCCTCGATGCTTGACGTGCTCGGCGACGATTACATTCGAACCGCTCGAGCCAAGGGCGTCGGCGAGGCGAGCGTCGTCCTGAAACACGCTTTCAAGAATGCACTCATTCCGATCCTTACCGTTCTCGGCCTCACCGCCGCGGTACTGATTTCCGGCGCGGTCGTGACCGAAACGGTGTTCGGACTTCCCGGCGTCGGCAGCCTTGTCGTTTCGGCAGTGCTGCGCCGCGATTACCCGGTGATCCAGGGCGCATTGCTGATTATCGCGGCGCTCTACGTTCTCATCAATTTCGCCATCGACATGCTCTATCTCGTCGTTGATCCAAGGGTGCGCTACTGATGACCGAAATCGTGTCCACCGCGCCCGTCAGCGAGCGCTCCAAATTCTTCCGCGTCCTGATCCGCCGCAAGACTGTGCTGTTCGGCATGATCGTGCTGGCCATCTTCGTGCTGCTTGCCGTTTTTGCACCGCTGATCACGCCGTTCTCGCCAAGCAAGCTTTCGATCGTCAACCGGTTGAAGCCGCCGGACATGAAGTTCCTCTTCGGAACCGACGAGTTCGGCCGCGACGTCTTCTCGCGCACGATCTACTCGGCGCGCCTTTCACTTCTCGTCGGTTTCGCAGTGGTCGTCCTTGCCTCGCTTATCGGCGTCACGCTCGGCCTGCTCGCCGGCTTCTTCCAGAAGCTCGACGCGCCGATCACGCGTCTCATCGATGCGATGATGGCGTTCCCGGATATTCTCCTTGCCATCGCGCTCGTTGCTGCGCTTGGGCCATCGCTCACGACCGTGATCGTGGCGCTCAGTATCGTCTATGCGCCGCGCCTTGCCCGTATCGTGCGGGCCTCGACACTTGTCATTCGTGAACTCCCCTATGTGGAAGCGGCGACATCGCTCGGGATTTCCACACGCCACATCATGACCCGGCACGTATTGCGCAATCTTCTTTCTCCCATTCTCGTGCAGGGCACATTCCTCTTCGCCAGCGCCATGCTGGCCGAAGCCGGACTTTCATTCCTCGGCCTTGGTGTCAGCCCGGAAGTACCCACCTGGGGGACGATGATTGCATCAGGTCGCCAATATATCGGCAAGGCCGACTGGATGACCCTCTTCCCCGGTATCGCGATCGTGCTCGCCGTTCTGTCGCTGCAGATGGTCGGCGACGGCTTCCGCGATCTTCTTGACCCCCGCCTCAGAAAGGATCTCTGATCATGTCTGCCTCCCCCGCAACCGATGGTCGCCTGCTTGTGACCAACGTAAGGCCGGTTGCCTTCGGACCCGGTATGCCGTCGTCCCGCATTGACATTCTTGTCGATGCCGATGGCAAGATCGCTGCATTCGGCCCCTCGCTGAATGTTCAGGACGACATTCGCCGTATCGACGGCAACGGCGCCTGGATTTCCCCAGGCTGGGTGGATCTGCATACACATATCTGGCATGGCGGCACCGACATTTCTGTGCGCCCACAACTATGCGGCGCCGAGCGCGGCGTTACGACGATCGTCGATGCGGGATCGGCTGGAGAGGCCAATTTTCACGGCTTTCGCGAATATATCATCGATCCGGCGCGCGAGCGCATCAAGGCCTTCCTGAACCTCGGCTCCATCGGCCTCGTTGCCTGCAACCGCGTCAGCGAGCTTAGCGATATCCGTTCGATCGACATCGACCGTACCGTCGCCTGCGTCAACGAAAACCGCGACCATATTGTCGGCCTCAAGGTCCGCGCCAGCCACGTAATCACCGGCTCATGGGGCGTTACGCCCGTCAAGGTCGGCAAGAAGATCGCCAAGATCCTCAAGATACCGATGATGGTGCATGTGGGCGAACCGCCCGCCCTCTATGATGAAGTACTCGAGATTCTTGGACCCGGCGATATCATCACCCATTGCTTCAACGGAAAGGTCGGCAGCAGCATCATCGAGGATGAAGACCTGTTCGAACTCGCGGCGCGTTGCGCCGGGGAGGGCATCCGCCTCGACATCGGCCATGGCGGCGCATCCTTCTCGTTCCGCGTCGCGGAAGTGGCGATCCAGCGCGGTCTTCTGCCCTTCTCGATCTCGACGGACATACACCTGCGCAGCCTCAACTTTGCCGTCTGGGATCTGGCGACGACCATGTCCAAGCTTTTGAACGTCGGCATGCCCTTCGACAAGGTCGTCGAGGCCGTGACCCTTTCGCCTGCCTCGGCCATTGGACTGCCTACCGAAAACCTGCTTTCCGTCGGCACCCGCGCCGATTTCACCATCTTCGAGCTCGACGACTCCGATCTCACTGTCATCGACTCCATGGGCTACGAAGCGAGGCTCGAAAAGCTCTTCGAACCGCGCTGGGCAGTGCTCGGCAACGAATTGGTCAAGGCAGGTCGTTACCAACCCGCCAAACCTGAAACTTCGGGTGCGATAGCGCCCTATTCTTACCGCTGAGGAACACGTCTTGAGCACCATACCCAGCCCGGCAGTCAGCGCCGGCAAATCACCCTACGATCGTTTGAAGGCGCTCGGGTTGACCCTGCCGCCGGCGCCAAGCCCGATCGCCAATTTCGTCACCCATATCCAGGAGGGCAACATGCTCTATCTGTCGGGGCAGGGGCCGCGCGAGAATGATGGCTATCTTCACACCGGCAAGGTCGGCGGCAATGTTTCGGTCGAGGAGGCATACGAGCATGCCCGCCTAACCGGCATCAATCTCCTTGCGGTCATGCATTCGGCGCTGGGTGATCTTGGCCGGGTGAAGCGGGTCGTCAAGCTGCTGGGGATGGTCAATGCCGTTCCCGACTTCGCCGATCACCCCTCGGTCATCAACGGCTGCTCGGACCTTTTCATCAATGTCTTCGGTGAAGCCGGCAACCATGCGCGCTCGGCAGTGGGCTTCGGCTCGCTCCCGGGCAATATAACCGTCGAGATCGAGGCGATCGTCGCACTCAAAAACTGAACGCCAGGAACCTACGTATGACTGCGCCAGCCCATTACCGTTTCGATCCGCTCCGCCGAGGCCTTCACCTCGTTGGTATAGCGTTCGGGGTTGTCGCTGACCTTCTGTTCCGGCAGAACGATGGAAATCGTGGCGATGCATGCGCCCTTGTCGTCGCAGATCGGCGCGGCAACGCAGGCAACGGCATAATCGGACTCTCCGGCCTGAATGGAAAGCCGCGCATCAAGCGCCTGCCTGGCGGACGCCGAAAGTACGGCGGGGTCAATGACGGCGCGGCCCGTCGGCGAGGACTTGGCGCAATGCTCGAAAAGGTCGAGGCGCTCGGCTTCCGGCAGATGCCCTACGAGCAGGCGTCCCGACGCCGTCCAGTTGAGTGGAACGCGCGTGCCGACGCGGGACGTCACCTGAAAATGACCCGGCCCGTCGGCCATGGCAAGAACCAGCATATGGTCGCCATCGCGTCCGCACACCTGCACCGTCTCGCCGGATATGCGGCTGAGATTGTGCATTTCGTGGTTGGCGACGTTGAGAAAATCCAGCGAGCGAGCATAGGCAAGACCGTAGTGATAAAGCCGCGCGCCAAGCCATACCGAACTGTCGCTGTTGCGCGACAGCATGTTCTTTTCGACAAGGTCATCGACGATCACATAGACCGTGGAGAGCGGTGCTCCAATTGCTTTGGCGATCGCGTAGACACCCGCCGGGCTGCCGGTCTCGTAAAGATAATCGATGACTTGCAAGGCACGGTCGATGCCGCTCACACGCGAGCGGCGCGCCTTCGCGCTGTCTTCCTTCGCGATGCCGCCGGTGCTCTCCATGTCTGAAATCTTTGCGTCCACGCCACACTCCGCACCGTTCGAGTCATTCAACGAATTATTACATTATAAAGGCATAGCTGCCAAGCCGATGGAATACTTGCCGGCCGGCACCTCAAGGGGAAGACCATGACAGACCAACAAACACCGTCCGATATACGCGAATCCCTCGGGCTTCGCCGCGTCATCAACGTATCCGGCACGATGACCTCGCTTGGCGCTTCGATCGTCGTACCGCAAGCAATCGCGGCCATGAGTTCCATACTGCCGCAATTCGTCGAAATCAACGACCTGCACCGCATGGCAAGTCCCGTCATTGCCCGTCTGACAGGCGGCGAGGCCGGTTTCGTTACGGCGTCCTGTTCCGCCGGCATTACCCTGGCGGTTGCCGCGACAATGACCGGACCTGATCTGGCCGCGATCGAGCGCCTGCCTGATGCAACCGGACTCAAGAATGAGGTCCTTATTCAGACCGGCCATGTGGTAAGTTACGGGGCTCCAGTCGATCAGGCTATCAAGCTTGCCGGCGCCAAGGCCGTACTGGTCGGCCAGGCTACGTCCTGCTACCCCTATCATCTGGAAGGGGCAATCAATGAGCGTACGGCTGCGGCCGTCTTTGTTGTCTCGCACCATACCGTTCAGTACGGCCTCGTTGCGCTGAAGAAATTCGCTGAAATATGCCACGCCCGCGGGGTGCCGGTGATTGTTGATGCGGCATCGGAATATGACCTCAAGGTTTTCCTCGCCGAAGGCGCCGACATAGCGATCTATTCCTCGCACAAGTTTCTCGGCGGCCCCACGGGAGGCATTGTTGCCGGGCGCAAGGACCTCGTGCGCAGTGCGTTCCTGCAGAACATGGGCGTTGGACGGGGCATGAAGCTCGGCAAGGAAAGCATCCTCGGCACGATCGCAGCGCTCGAAGCCTGGGAGAAGCGCGACCACGCCGGCATTCGCGAGAAGGAAACCGGCTACCTCCACCTCTGGAAGCAGACCCTGACCGGAAAACCGGGCGTTACCGCGGAGATCGAAGCTGATCCGACCCACAACCCACTGGATCGCCTGCGGGTTACCATCGATCCGCGCGAGGCGCATATCACCGCCTGGGACTTCGCCGACGCATTGGCGAAAGGCGAGCGGCCGATCATCGTTCGCGATCACGAGGCCGAGCACGGGTACTTCTACATGGACCCGTGCAACCTCCATCCGGGCGAAGAAAGGATCGTCGCCGGTCGCCTCGAAGAGGAACTTCGCAAAGCGAGAGCTTCAAACGAGATCATCGCAACCCCTTTCGAAGAGCGCTACGCCCGTCGTATCTCCGGCCTGATGCGCTGGCCGGACTGATTTGAGAGGACAGCTTATGGAAAAGCCCGCCGCCCCCGTTCTTTCCGTCTCGAACCTTACCACGTCCTTCCTTGGTGATGGCCAGTGGCGACCGGTCGTGCGCAATGTCTCCTTCGACGTAGCACCGGGGGAGACGGTGGCGATTGTCGGCGAATCCGGCTCCGGCAAGAGCGTGACGTCGCTCTCGATCATGCGGCTTCTGCAAAAAGACAAAAGCCGCATCGAAGGCAAGATCATGCTGGATGGCAAGGACATTCTCGCCTTGCCGGAGAGGCAGATGCGGTCTGTGCGCGGCAATGACGTTGCCATGATCTTCCAGGAGCCTATGACCAGCCTCAACCCGCTTTTCACGGTCGGACGCCAGATCAGCGAGGCCTTGCTGTGTCATCGCGATATCTCGCGGGCAGAGGCAAGGGCCGAAACGATCCGGCTTTTGGAAAAGGTTCGCATACCCGCGGCTGCTTCGCGCTTCGACGAATATCCGCATCGCTTTTCGGGCGGCATGCGACAGCGCGTGATGATCGCGATGGCACTCGCCAGCAAACCGAAGCTGCTGATTGCCGATGAGCCGACGACGGCACTGGACGTGACGATCCAGGGACAGATCCTCGATCTCATCAAACTTCTGCAGGAGGAGGAGGGCACTTCCGTCCTCTTCATCACCCACGACATGGGTGTCGTGGCGGAAATCGCTGACCGCACGGTCGTCATGTATAATGGCGAGGCGGTCGAAACCGGCAACACCGACGAAATCTTCGCGAACCCGCAGCATCCCTATACGCGTTCACTGCTTTCCGCCGTGCCGGTTCTTGGCTCGATGAAAGGGCACGAGCGGCCGCTGCGCTTCCCGGTGGTCGATCGCGCGACTGGCACATCGGATACGCCAGTCGAGACCGCCGATACGGTGCAGGCCGACAAGCCCCCACTGCTTGAGGTCCGCAACCTGACGACGCGCTTCAACATTCACTCCGGCATGTTCGGCCAGCTGGAGGGGCGGGTCCACGCGGTTGAAAACCTCTCCTTCACCCTGCAGCCTGGAGAGACACTCTCGCTTGTCGGCGAGTCTGGCTGCGGCAAATCAACGACCGGCCGCTCGATCATGCGCCTCGTTCAGCCGCAGAGCGGCGAGGTGCTGCTCAACGGACAGAACGTCCTCGGCATGGATCCGAAGCAGATGCGCGACATGCGCCGCACCATACAGATGATCTTCCAGGATCCCTTCGCCAGCCTTAATCCACGCATGACCGTCGGCGCCGCCATTGCCGAACCCTATCTCGAGCACAGGCTTGGAACCCGCACACAGGCCCGCGACCGCGTCGCCGATCTCCTCGAACGTGTCGGGCTCAAAACGGATATGGCCGGACGCTATCCGCATGAGTTCTCCGGCGGTCAACGCCAGCGCGTCTGCATTGCCCGTGCGTTGGCGCTCGATCCGAAGCTTATCGTTGCGGACGAATCCGTTTCGGCCCTCGACGTTTCCATCAAGGCGCAGGTCATCAACCTGCTCCTCGACCTGCAGGCCAGCCTCAACCTGGCCTATCTCTTCATTTCGCATGACATCGCGGTTGTCGAGCGCGTCAGCCATCGCATTGCTGTGATGTATCTCGGGGAAATCGTGGAGATCGGTCCGCGTGCAGCAATTTTCGAGAATCCGCAACATCCCTATACTAAGAAGCTAATTTCGGCCGTTCCGGTGCCTGATCCCGCGCGTCGCGGCGTCAGGCGCCCGGTTTCCAACGACGAAATCAAAAGCCCGGTGCGCGCCCCGGACTTCGTCGTTCCGTCGCGCCAATATGCGGAAGTCTCAAGCGGACACCTAGTGCAGATGTAGGAGAGGCCGCGGCAGGTTCGCCGCGGCTCCCAACCTATACGCTTATTGTGCTTTCTTCTGCGACCCGACGAGTTCGTCCCACTTGCGGAACGCCAAGACCATCTGGTCCGGCTTCAGCGGCAGTTCGATGGGGTTGTTGGCAATGAGGTCGGCATATTCAGGCCTGCCGAACTCCTTGATGACATCCTGGCTGTGCTGCGGCGCCATGCTGATCGGCACGTTCTTTACGGCGGGGCCCGGATAGAGATAGCCTTCATCATAGGCATAGGCCTGCGCCTTGGGGGTGAGCAGAAAGGCCATCAAATCAAGCACGACAGCGACCTTGTCGTTCGCGATACCGTTCGGCATGCACATGAAGAACGCATCCGACACCCAATGGAAGCCCTTCAGCGTACCGATCTTCGCCGTCTCGGGCACAATGCCGAGGGCACGGGGATTGATGTCCCATCCGGTCGTGCTGATGATGATGTCGCGCGAACCCTCGCCGAATTCCTTCATGGTCGCGCCGGTACCCGCCGGATAATAATCGATATACTGGCCGATCTCGGTAAGATAGGCCCAGGTCTTTTCCCAGCCATTGACCGGATCGTGCGGATCCTTGTCGCCGAGGAGATAGGGCAGGCCCATCATGAAGGTCCGGCCCGGTCCGGAATTGGTCGGACGCGCATACATGAAGCGGCCAGGGTTGGCCTTGGCATAGGCGAGGAGTTCCTCGGCGGTCGTCGGCACCTGCTTGACGCGCTCGGGATCGTATTCGATCAGTGGCCCCGACGGGTAGTAATTGACGACCACACCGAAACCCTGGCCTTGCGCCTTGTGTAGCGCGAGTGCCGCCGGCTCGTAGTTCTCTTCGAGGCCGGGGAGCTTGTCGGCGAAATCCGGCAGGATCTTCATCCAGGTTTCGTTGGCGAGGCCTGCCGCCAACCCATCGCTGCCAGTCAGCACAATGTCGATGTCAACGCTCTTTGCCGCCTGCTGCGCCTTCAGCTTGCCGGCAAGTTCCGTTACCGGCGCCTTGGTAAAGACGATGCGGGAGGCCCGTTCGGGATAGGTCTTGGCATATTCCTCGAAGGCCGGCTGCATCAGGGCCAGTGCGCCGCCGACATCCATGACGGTGATCAGGACAGGAGCGGCGGGCAGTGCAGGCGCCGCCGCCCATGCGCCTGTGATGCCGCCTACTGCGGATACGGCGATACCGCCGAGTACCGTACGGCGGTTGATGCGAGTATTTGTCATGTCAAATTCCCCTTTGTTTTATCGCGTTCACTTGAAAGTCCGTTCTTCGCTGCCGATCCGGACGCGGCGTATGTTCATCGCGTCCGTCCATTTGATTTCCGCGGCAGGCAAGGTGATTCCCCGCGCGCCGAGGACAGGCGCCAGCGCATCGACAAGCCGGCGGGATGCCATTTCCACGGCCTGCTCGAAGGTGGTGATGTCCCAGTGAACAAGGTTGCGCACCGCATCGTCGAGGCGAAGCGCCGATCCGGCAAGCCCGGCGAGCCCGGCCAGTCCGACGCTGCCGTCGGCCGAGCGGCGGATGCGCATGCCGGCAAAGTCATAGTCGCCGGGTTCGGCAGCGGCAGCTGCCGTCGCGTCGGTCACCAACGCCGACCGCGCGAAACCCTTGGCGCGGATGAGCGCCTTCAGCGCCGGCGGCGGAACGTGAATGCCATCGGCGATGAATGTTGCGAGCAGCCGATCGTCGGCAAGCTGCGCGAAGAGCGGATTGGCAAGCTTTGGCAGTACCTGCGGCAGGCCGTTGCCGAGATGGGTGGAAAGGCCCGCGCCGGCAGCGACGGCCGCATCGACACCTTCAAAATCGAGCGCGGAATGGCCAATCGACACAAGCCTTTCCTGCGCAACCATCGCTTCGATAAATCCGATCCCATTGCCCACTTCCGGAGCGACAGTGACGAGCAAAATCGGCCGTTTCAACTTTTTCTCAAGGTCGAGGACGAGCGCCGGATCAGCTGCGGTCATGGCGCTCGCCGGATGGCACCCCGAAAATCCGTCAGCGGGGTTGAGAAAGGGCCCCTCCAGATGGTAGCCCGGACACATCAGCGGACCGAGCCGGCTTTCTGCAACGCTCCGGTCCAGGGCGGCGAAGCGGGCGTCGAGTTCCGCCGGGGTGGCTGTAATGATCGTCGGAAGGCAGGTCGTCACGCCGCTCGCCAGCATCGCTTCGAGCGCTCGGTCCAAGGCTTCTGCGGTCAGGCCAGCGTCGTTGAAATCGACACCGGCAAAGCCATTGACCTGGATATCGACGAGGCCGGCCGTGATCATGCGAGCAGCGACGCCGAGGTGGGATCGAGCAAGAGCACGACATTGGGATGTTCCTGCACGATCGAGGCGGGATGGCGCGGATCCACCTCTCCTTCGATCGCATCCTTTACCGCCTGCGCCTTGCGCGCATCGGGCACCGAGAGGACTATGAACTTGCTCTTCATGATCTGCCGGATGCTCATTGAAACCGCCTGCTCGGGAACCGCAGCGAGATCGGGAAACCAGCCTTCGCCGAACTGCTGCTTGCGGCAGGCTTCATCAAGGGTCACGACGATATAGGGCTCTTCGGTTTCGAAATCGGCCGGAGGATCGTTGAACGCGAGATGACAGTTTTCGCCGATCCCGGCAAAGCATACATCTATCTCGTGCCCGCTGATAAGCTTGCTGATCCGCTCGGCTTCCGCGTGCGCATCACTCTCCGCGTCGATCGGATAAAACGTCACCTTGCCTGCTAGCGGTTCGACAAAGCGTTCGTTCAGATATTTGCGGAAACTTGCCGGATGGCCGATGTCCATGCCGACATATTCATCAAGGTGAAAAGCCGTCACTTTCGACCAGTCTATGTCCTTGGCCGCAACGAGATTGCGCAGGACCTCGAACTGGCTCGCGCCCGTAGCAACGATAATCGACGCCTTGCCTTTCTCCGCGATCGCCCGTCGAATGGCTTCAGCGCCAAGATCGGCAGCAGCAGCGCCCAGCGCCTCCTTGTCGTTCAAAATGCGTATATCCACCATCAATTTTCCGTTCATCTGCTTGTGCTTTATCGGGCTGCGGGCAATGTAACCACAGCTGCCCCTGGCATCGCAAGCATTTTCGAATAATATTATTCAAAAATAAGGATTAGGTTTTTCCGGCATGATTTTGACGATTGACGAGACCCGCTATGAGGATGCCCACCAACGCGATTGCGCGCGGGTTGCGGCCTTGCTTTCAGATGGAGAATCGCATTCACGTCCGAATGTGAGCGAAGCGTTGCAAATGACGTCGACGACGACATCGCGTGTCGTCGCGGAACTGCTGGAGCGCGGCCTCGTCATCGGGGAAGCAGGCGAAAAGAGCGGACGCGGCCGGCCTGCGATCCAGATCGCCCTGAACCATTCACGGCTGGGCGCGACGGTCGTTCTCATGAGCAGCCGTTCGCTGCTCGGCGTATTGGTCGATCTGAGTGGCCGCGTGATCGGACGCTGCACTGCCGACGTGCCCGAAAGCGCCGACAATGAGACCATGGCTGCGCGGATGCGCGGTCTTATAAACTCTCTACTGACGGATTTGCCGGCGGGCATGAGCCACATGGGAACCTCGGTGTCGGTCTCCGGTGTCGTGAACGTGCGTGACCGCAAATGGCTGATCACATCACGCTGGCCCCATGTCCGCGATCTTGACCTCGCTGCCGCTCTAGCGCCGGTTACGCCTGTCGTCTTCGTCTGCCGTCATCTCGATGCCGAATTGACGGCGCGGACCATGCAGGACGGTGCGCAGGGCCGGGACAGCACGCTCCTCTTGCACTGGGGCTGGGGTGTAGGACTTGCGTACAGCGTCGAAGGCGAGCCTTTCATGTCGGCGAGCAATCCCTTTGGCGAAATCGGCCACTGGCGCTTCAATATGCTCGATCAGCGACAATGCGGCTGCGGCAACCATGGCTGCCTCGAAACGGCTGCGGCGCTCTGGGCCCTATTGCCTCAGCTGCGAGCAAGCTGGCCGGAGCTTTCGGAGGACGAGGAACGGGTTGCCGGGCAATTGACCAGCCTTGATATCGCTGAAAGACCGGAGATTGCGACGGCAATCCACCTCATGGCTCGATCGCTTGGCAATGTTTGCCGCCTGCTGTTCCCGAAGAGAGTTATTGTCACCGGTCCCTTTGTCGGCAATACCGCACTCTGGCAAGCGTTTTCAGATGCATTCCAGGCGGAAGGAATCATGAGCGGCCTGGCGCTTCCCGTTCTAGTTGCCGACCGGTCCAGCGAGGAATACGCTATCCTCGGTGCGGTTCGACCTTTGCTCAATCTTGGGCTTGAGACATTCATCCGATCGTGAGATGAGAACCGCCATAACGGATGTACGCATGAAGCGGGAATAATCATGACCAAGCCATTTATCGACCATTTGTCACACGAACTCGCCCAGTTGAAGGAGACCGGCCTCTACAAGAGCGAGCGCGTCATCGTCTCCAAGCAGGCAGGCGAAATCGAGATTTCGACGGGCGCAAAAGTCTTGAACTTCTGCGCCAACAATTATCTCGGCCTTGCCGACAACGAGGAACTCGCCTCTGCCGCAAAATCGGCGCTCGATCGCTACGGCTACGGCATGGCGTCAGTGCGCTTCATCTGCGGCACACAGGAAGAGCACAAGCAACTGGAAGCGCGCATCTCCTCTTTCCTCGGCCTTGAAGATACGATCCTCTATTCGAGCTGCTTCGATGCCAATGGCGGACTGTTCGAAACCCTGCTCGGCGAAGAAGACGCGATCATTTCCGATGCGCTCAATCATGCATCGATCATCGACGGGGTGCGCCTCTCCAAGGCCAAGCGCTTCCGTTACGCCAATAACGACATGGCCGCGCTCGAAGAAGAATTGAAGAAGGCCGAAGGCAGCCGTTTCAAGCTCATCGCTACCGACGGCGTGTTTTCGATGGACGGCATCATTGCCAACCTGCAGGGTGTTTGCGATCTCGCCGAAAAATATGGTGCGATGGTCATGGTCGATGACAGCCATGCGGTCGGCTTCGTCGGCAAAAATGGCCGCGGTTCCGCCGAACATTGCGGTGTAGAGGGACGCGTCGACATTATTACCGGCACGCTCGGCAAGGCGCTCGGCGGCGCGTCGGGCGGCTATACGTCCGCCAAGGCGGAAGTAGTCGACTGGCTGCGCCAACGCTCGCGTCCGTACCTTTTCTCCAACACGCTGGCGCCGGTCATCGCTGCTGCCTCGCTCAAGATTTTCGACCTCATCGACAATGGCGCGGACCTTCGCGCCCGGCTGATAGCCAACGCGCAACATTTCCGCCGCGACATGTGGAAGCTCGGCTTCACCCTCGCCGGTGCCGATCACCCGATCATTCCGGTGATGCTGGGCGAAGCGACGCTCGCGCAGGAAATGGCGGCGCGGATGCTGGAGAAGGGCGTTTATGTCATCGGTTTCGCCTTCCCGGTGGTACCGCGCGGCCAGGCTCGCATCAGGACGCAGATGTCTGCCGCCCACACCACGCAAGACGTCGCCCGGGCGATCGAGGTTTTCGCCGAAGTCGGGCGTGATCTCGGCATCATCAAATAGGAAAACACCATGTCGAACATGATGAAGGCACTGGTCAAGGCGAAGGCGGAGCCTGGCATCTGGATGGAACGCGTGCCTGTTCCGGAACCCGGACCGAACGACGTGCTCATCAAGGTCAGGAAGTCCGCCATCTGCGGGACCGATGTGCATATCTACAATTGGGATAAGTGGGCGCAGGCGACGATCCCCGTTCCCATGGTCGTCGGGCACGAATTCAGCGGTGAGATCGCCGAGATCGGCTCGGCCGTGACCAAATACACGGTCGGCCAGCGCGTTTCCGGCGAAGGTCATATCGTGTGCGGAACGTGCCGCAATTGCCGCGCGGGCAGGGGACATCTCTGCCGAAACACGCTCGGCGTCGGTGTTCACCGTCCGGGATCGTTCGGCGAGTATCTCTGCATTCCCGAGGCCAATGTCGTGCCCATACCGGACGACGTTCCCGACGAAATTGCGGCGATCTTCGATCCGTTTGGCAATGCCGTTCACACCGCGCTTTCCTTCGACCTCGTCGGTGAAGACGTGCTGGTAACCGGGGCGGGCCCGATCGGCATCATGGGCGCGCTGGTGGCAAAGCGCTCCGGTGCCCGCAAGGTGGTGATCACCGATATCAATCCTTCGCGCCTCGCACTGGCACAGAAGCTCGGCATCGATTATGTCGTCGATGCCTCCAAGCAGAACCTGGCGGACGTCATGCGCGAGATCGGCATGACCGAAGGATTCGATGTCGGCCTCGAAATGTCGGGAGCGGCACCCGCCTTCCGCGACATGATCGACAAGATGAACAATGGCGGCAAGATCGCAATTCTCGGCATTGCTCCGACAGGGTTCGAGATCGATTGGAACAAGGTGATCTTCAAGATGCTCAATCTGAAGGGCATCTATGGCCGCGAAATGTTCGAGACCTGGTACAAGATGATAGCCTTTGTGCAGGGCGGCCTCGACCTTTCGCCCATCATCACGCATCGCCTGCCGATCGACGATTTCCAGGAAGGCTTCGACGCCATGCGATCCGGGAGCTCCGGCAAGGTCGTGCTGGACTGGCAATAACCAATTTGCATGCACTCTTTTCAACAATGATGGGACGCTGACGGGCGTCCCAACATTCATTCTCATGGCCAGAGGACAATCCCTCGATAAAATCATCGAGTTACTTTTCGTACATCAAAGCAGCGAACGGAATTAACCCGCCGGGGTGATGCCCTCCGAGGCCAAAAACAGGTATTTTGTTGGCAATGCTGTGGGGCACTTTCGCGAAAGCAGCCCACGCGGCAATGGGGACCAACGAACATGGCTGCGACCAAATACAGATTTCATCTGGATTCGCCAGCATTGTGCCTGATGCTGTTTGCAACGCTGCTATTGCTTGCCGCAATGCTTCCAGCAGTACCAGCCTTGGCTGCAGCGGCCGAATTCCGGGAAACGCCGTGCTGGTTTGCCTTGCCCAAGGACCGGGACATGCGCTGCGGGCATCTGCTGGTCCCGGAAAACCGCAGCAAGGCCGATAGCGCCACCATAGAACTTGCAGTGGTGATCTTCGAACCGGACCGCGTTCGCCATGACCCGGTCGTTTATCTTAATGGCGGGCCCGGACAGGCTGCACGCATCGAGACGCGCGAGGAGATCGACGATTGGTGGAGCTTCATCGACAACGGCGACTGGCTGCGCGGACGGCGGCTTGTCGTAGTGGACCAGCGGGGCGTCGGTCTTTCGAAGCCGTCGCTGAGCTGTGCCGAACATTACAGCCCGAAGGTCTGGGGCGGCATCATGTCCCGCCCGGAGGAGATTGTCGATTTCGACGGGGCGCAGAAGAACGAGGTTAAAGCCTGCCGCGACGCGCTTCAGGCCAGGCACATCGACCTTTCCGCCTATAACACCGCCGAGAATGCAGCCGATATCCATGACTTGCGCAGCGCTCTCAATATCGACAAATGGGTCGTCTTCGGCATTTCCTACGGTACAAAACTTGCCTTGCAGGTTCTGGAAGATCATCCGGAGAACCTCGTTGCAGTGGTCCTCGATTCCACGCTGCCGCTTGACGTCGACTATGTCGACCAGGACGCCGCCAACTTTGACGGGGTCCTGAAGAAGCTTGAGAAGGACTGCGCGGCGCGCCAGGAATGCGGATCTGACGGCACAAGCCTTAGAACGATGATCACCGAAATCGTTCAGCAACTCGACGCCCAGCCCGTGCTTCTGCGCCTCAAGGCGGCGGGAGAACCCAGTGCATTCACGCGCGTATCGGGCAACGACTTCCTCGAGGTCCTGTTCAACCAGTTTTATGATCGCGACTCGATCGAACTCCTGCCGCAGCTGATCAAGGACACGGCCAATCAGAACTATGGCCCGCTGGCGGAAATGATAGGCTTGAGCGGTGACGACGGCGACGCCTTTGCTGACGGCATGCATCTTTCCATCGTTTGCAATGACGGTGTCTCGGCGGCGGCGTCCTTTGCGGCGTTTCCGCTTCTCGACCGCTGGGCGCAGAACAATTTCTACAGCTGGGCCTGCCCACTATGGCCTACCGCCACGCCGAAGAGAGCTTATAAATCATTGGCCCAGAACAGGGTGCCGGTCTTGTTGCTCGCCGGCGATTACGATCCCGCAACCCCGACAAGCTGGGCAGAGCGCGTCATCAGGACAACCGGCCATAGTCAATTGGTACTCTTCCGCGGCGTCGGCCATGATGTGCTTGATACGACCGAATGCGGCGGGGAGGTGGTTGCCGACTTCCTCGACAATCCCAATGCGAAAGTCAGTACACCCTGTATCGGCGATATGACCGAACCGCAATTCGGGCCGCCCGACGATAAGCCCTCGGTGCTGCTGACCGGATCGGCCCAGCCTGCGATGTTGCACAGATAACGGCATTTGCCAGCCATCTTTCCATTCGCATCCCGAATGTCTAGGCTGTTTTTTAGAAACACGCTGGACAGGGACGCGGCCGCTTGCAATTTCTCACCGATGGAACAGCCTTCCTCGAACCCTACATCCGGCAATATGGCCTCTACGCCATCTTCGTCATTATTTATCTGGAATCGTTCGGCGCGCCACTTCCAGGCGAGAGTGCGCTGGTGGCTGCTGCGCTTCTCGCAACGCGCGGCGACTTTGCCATAATTGAACTCTTCCTGGCCGTCTGGGTTGCTGCCGTTATCGGCGACAGTACCGGATATGCCATTGGTCATTTCGGCGGTCGTCCATTGCTCCGTCGCTATGGCTGGATCGTGCGTCTCACGCCAGAGCGGCAACGATCCCTGGAAGAGCTTTTTGAAAAGCGCGGTCCGATCATTGTTTTCGGCGCCCGCTTCGTCGTTATCCTGCGCCAGTTGAACGGGCTTGTGGCCGGTTCGGTCGGCATGCATTTCGGACGATTTCTAATCGCCAATGCGCTTGGCGGCCTGCTTTGGGCGAGTGTGTGGACCTTTGGACCTTATTTTCTCGGCGATGCCTTCATGCAATGGCGCCATTGGGTCGGTTGGGCTTGAAGCGCCGGCAAAAGTAGTATATTTATAGAAAAATATACTAGATGGAGAATGCCGTGCGTGTTACCTATATGACAAGCGCTTCCTTCAATCAGAATCCAAGTCGGGCCAAGAAGGAAGCCAATGAGAGGCCCGTGGTCATAACAGACCATGGGGAGGCGAGCTATGTGCTCTTGCGCTACAGCGAATTCGAAGCAAACTGGAACAAGCCCAGGACCCTCTACGAGGCGCTTAGCGATCCTGATGCTCCCGAGACCAAGGAATTCGATCCGGAACGTATAGATTTCGATCGCAGGACGCCCAACTTCTGATGGCATTGCTGCTCGATACCAATGTGATTTCGGCAGCAAGGCGGCCGGAGAAGCAAGGCCGTGCTTTCCAGCAATTCCTGCAGGAATTCGACGTTGCAACTGCCTTCCTTTCTGCAATCACGATCATGGAGATCAAATTCGGTATTGAACGGGAAAAGCGGAACGACCCGGTCTTTGCCGCCGATCTCGAGCGCTGGCTGGATGGGATCGTATTGCCAAGCTTCGCGGGCCGTGTCCTGCCGTTCGACCTCGATGTCGCCATGCGCGCAGGCACGCTTGCAACCGCGGAAAAACGCCCGTCAGCGGATGCCATGATTGCTGCGACGGCCCTCGAACATGGACTGCGGATTGCCACCCGCAATATTGCGGACTTCACGCCATTTGAGGTCGCATGCTTCGACCCATGGAAGCACGAAGCATCCAAGGCACCTTGAGCGCCAATAGCGCCCTTGCTTTCCCTCTGACAGCCATTCGTGCTATTTCATATGGTCAGGCCGACTATTTTGTTGTCAGAACAGGAAGCAAGCCATGTGCCGCAACATCAAGACACTGTTCAATTTCGATCCTCCGGCAACACAGGACGAAATCGATGCATCCGCACTGCAATTCGTGCGCAAGCTCTCCGGCTTCAACAAGCCGTCGCAGGCGAATGCCGAAGCATTTGACCGCGCAGTGGCGGAGGTATCCGCTTCCGCGCGCCGTTTGCTGGCGTCACTCCATACGCACGCGCCGGCACGTGACCGGGAGGTCGAGGCCGAAAAATTGCGCGAACGTTCGCGTGCTCGATTCGCCTAGGGAAAGCCGCCGACCGCACTCAAAATGGGAGGGACCGGTATGCACAAGTGGACTCTTGTTTCAGCGGTTCTCGCCCTTGGTGTGTTCAGTGCGGGGCCGGTGCTGGCGCAAACCTGCGAGCGGGCTACGGCTACCTATGAGGCTGCAGTCGACGACTATCTGGGCGCAAAGTTCGCCCTCGACAGGGCTACCCAGCTTCTCGCCTCTGCGCGCTATGCAAGCATTATCGGAAAGATGAAGATCAACATCGCATTGCAGGAGACCGACGTCGCGCGCGCACTGCCCGGCTACATTGCATCGCTCGGCCCGGCCTACGCGGCGATCAATTCCATCGATGCGGCGTGTTCCACCGATGTGCTGGCCACACAGCATCGGCTGCCCGCGCAATTCAAGCAGAGGATCGATGACGACCTCGCTTCGTTACTGCAAGGCGGCGTCGACAAGCTTGCAAACGATCAGATGGCGGATACCAAGAGCATGTTCGATAGCACGAACAAGAAATAGGCGCTCGCTGCCACCGCCCTCATTAAGGATTCGCCGCATTTGCGCAGGATAGCCTCAGACGTCCGGGTGGACGTCAAATCGTTCATCATCGCGAACATGGAGGTGCGTCGGGCACCGCACGTTCCGGAACTTGACCTGTATAGGGCGCATCCTGGAAGCGGGCTCGGACGGCTCGTCGATTCAGAGAACGCCCCGGCACCCTATTGGGCCTATCACTGGGCAGGCGGGACGGTCATTGCCCGCCATATACTCGATCACCCGGAGGTAGTCTCGGGATTGCGTGTCCTCGACCTCGGATCAGGCTCAGGCGTTGTCGGCATCGCCGCAGCAAAGGCTGGCGCAGGGAAGGTCATCGCCGCCGACACCGATCCGAACGCGCTTGTCGCGACACAGCTTAATGCTCTCATCAATGGCGTAAACATTGAACCGATGAATGGCGACGTCACGATTGGTGACCCGCCCGGTGTCGATTTGATCCTTGTAGGCGATCTTTTCTATGATGAAGCAACGGCACGCCGGGTTACCGGGTTTCTGCTTCGCTGCGCGGCTGCCGGCATTCAAATTCTTATTGGTGATCCTGGTCGCTCCTATCTGCCCCGCACGCACCTGCGCCTGATCGCTGAGTACCTCGTCAGCGACTTTGCCGACGCCGAAGGTCGTGCCGTGAAGCCAAGCTCGGTTTATGCCTTCACCTAGCGGGCTCAATTTAATATTGACTGTTCAACTCATGTTTACTAACCCGTCGGGGCATGACAACCCAAAATAGCAACGCTGCCCTGATCGGCGGCACCACATTCCACGATGTCGTATCGGCAGAGAATGGGGCAACGTACCGCGTATTCATCTATCGCCCGCATGGCGATGCGCCCAAGGAAGGCTGGCCCGTTATCTACATGACCGATGGCAATGCCGTGATCGGGACCGCGGTCGATGTGATACGTGCCCAGGCTGATTATCCGAGCGGCACCAATGTTGCGCCAGGGGTGATTGTGACGATCGGTTACCCGGTCGATGCCGCATATGATCCCTTGCGCCGCTCGTGGGATCTCGGCGTGCCGCCCGGCAAGACCTATCCACCCTTCTATGAAAATACGCCGCCCGTTAAGACCGGAGGCGCCGAGGATTTCATCACGTTCATCGAGTATCAGATCAAGCCGATGGTCGAAGCGACCGTTCCGATCGATCGTAAGCGTCAGGCGTTGTTCGGCCATTCTTTCGGCGGCCTCTTTGTGCTGTACAGCCTCTTCACACGTCCCTCGGCATTCACCACCTGGATTGCGGCCAGCCCTTCGATCTATTGGGAAGACCGCGCCATCGAACAATTCTATCCGGCATTCGTGGCTACACCCGACACCAACGCTGGCGCGGCGCTGTATCTTTCCTGCGGCGCGTACGAGACCGAGAACCTGGCGCCGTTCCAGATCGGCGCACCCGACGAGGCGGAGCGCCTTGCACAAAAGAAGGTCACGCTCAACGATGTGTTGGCGATCGAAATGCGGGATCGCCTGAACAATTTGCCGGGCCGTCCGATCAGCGCCTCGTTCGAGCTTTACTCGGGCGAAACCCACATGTCGGTGCTGCCCGTGGCGGTCAATCGCGCCATTCAGCACGCCTTTGCCATCCGCAAGGTCCAATCCGACTAGCTCGCCGGCCGACGCGATGCGGGCGTCGTGAAATCGAGCGAGGTCAAGCCGCCTCGTCCCGCGTGTAACATCAAAGTCACACCCTGGATTGCAACCACGAGGTGCGCACTGGAAAAGTAATGGTCCTGGCTTGACTTATTTAATATGACAAATGTAGTCATGTTTAAACATGAGTAGAACTCATGAAACTTCCAGCAATGTCAATGGATTATACATGGGGTGGGTTATGCGCGTTCACGAAACCGATAGACGGTCTTTCAATTCGGTAGCGCCAAAGCAATTGACGTTCCTGTTGATGTCGACAGCGGTCGCCAGTCTGATGATGGCCGGCGTCGCGCGCTCCCAGGACGCAGGCAATATCCAGCTCAATACGATCGTCATCGATGGCGACAGCAACCCAGTCGGTCCTGATAAGGGCTATATCGCAAAGAACACCCTGACGGGCTCGAAAACCGACGTGCCGATCCGCGAAATTCCACAGTCGATCTCCGTCGTTACGCGCGAGCAGATGGATGACCGCATCGTCGACCGCGTCGAAGACGCCATAGCTTACACGTCGGGCGTTACGGCATCGCCCTGGGGGGTCGACGAGCGCTTCGATCAGTTTCTGATCCGCGGCTTTGACGTTGGTACCTATGCCGTATTCCGCGATGGTCTGCCGCAAAAAGCCATCGACTTTTCCGGCTTCAAATCCGAACCCTATGGAATGGAACGAGTCGAAGTCCTCAAGGGACCGTCCTCGGTTCTCTACGGCGAAAATGATGTGGCCGGCCTCGTCAACCTGGTGACGAAGCGACCGACAACCGACCCGTTCTACAGCGCCTATGCCGGCTATGGATCATTCAACACCTATGAACTTGGGATCGACGCCGGTGGACCGCTCGATAAGGAAGGCGTCTGGACCTATCGCTTGACAGGCCTGCTGCGCGACGGCGAACTGGAGACCGATTTCTCCCAGAACGATCGCGTGTACATCGCCCCGGCAATTACCTGGTCGCCCAGCGCTGACACGTCGCTGACAGTCCTTGCCAACTACCAGTGGGACAAGCTCACTCCCAATGCATTCCTTCCGGTTGCCAACCCGGCATTTCCCGACCTGCCGAAATTCTCGCGCAGCTTCACCACTGCACAACCGGGCTTCAACGACTTCGACGCCAATCACGGCTCGATCGGTTATCTTTTCGAACACAGCTTCAACGACGCATGGAAGGTTCGGCAGAACCTTCGCTATTCATCGCAGGATACCGACTATCGGCATCTCTACTATTCAAGCATGGCTGACGATACGACCATGAACCGGACGCTGTTCACGGTGGATGAGACAGCGACGATCTTCAGCGTCGACAACAACGTGCAGTACGATTACGAAAATGCCCGCATCAAGAACACATTGCTGATGGGTCTCGACTATACGCGCCAGACTGTCGACGGCCACAACGGCTACGGTGAGGGTCCGACTCTGGACATCACCAACCCCGACTACCATCTCGACATCGAATCGCCCGCAATCTATGTCGACCGCAAGCAGACGGTCGATCAAATCGGACTTTATGGACAGACCCAGACCAAGTTCGACGATCATTGGCTTCTTACGCTGGGCGGGCGCCAGTCGTGGGTGACGAACAAGAATTTCGACCGGTTGAGCGACACCTCCGATACCCAGGACGACAACGCCTTCACCGGTAAGGCCGGCCTTGGCTATCTCTTCGATAACGGTTTTACGCCCTATATCAGCTATACGGAATCGTTCAGTCCGGTCATTGGCCAGGGCTCCAGCGGCCAGACCTTTGCGCCTTCGGAGGGCAAGCAGTACGAAGCCGGCGTCAAATATGAGCCCGACTATTTCCCTGGCACGGTGACAGGCTCGGTATTCGAGATCACCAAGTCCAACGTGCTGACACCCGACCCGGTGGACCCGACGTTCCAGGTGCAAACCGGCGAGGTCCGACATCGCGGCTTTGAACTCGAATCCGTCGTCAACCTGTTCCATGGCGTCAGCCTGATCGCGAGCTACACCTATCTCGACGCCGAAATCACGTCGAGCAACATCGACGGGGAGGTTGGCAACCGTCCGGCGCTGGTGCCCGAACACCAGGCGGGTCTCTGGGCCAAGTATACATTCGAGACCGGCGCTCTCGAGGGTCTTAACGTCGGCTCGGGTGTTCGCTATGTCGGAAGTACGTATGGCGACAACGCCAATCTGATCAAGGTAGATAGCTACACGCTTGTCGACGCGCTGATCAGCTATGAAAAGAACGGCTGGAAGGGATCGCTGAAGGCGAGCAACATCTTCGACAAGGAGTATTACTCGACCTGTTCCAGCGACGACATCGGCAATCCCATGTGCATTTATGGCGAGGGCCGGGCCATCAAGGCCACGCTTTCGGCGAAGTTCTGATGGCTGCAATGACTGGAACTTCCTTCTCGCTAGATGGCATTGGCTTCGAGGTCGATGGCAAGGCACTGTTGCATCCATTGACGTTGAGCGTTCCAACCGGGGAGGTCGTCGGCATACTCGGGCATAATGGTTCGGGAAAGTCCACGCTCCTGAAGATACTGGCGCGGTTCCAATCCGCGACAGCGGGGCGGGCCGAATATGCCGGACAGGATCTCGTATCGTTTCGCACCAAGGACTATGCACGGCGCGTGGCTTACCTGCCGCAGCAGACGCCTGATACGGATGGCATGACGGTGCGCGAGGTCGTTGCCCTGGGACGTTATCCCTGGCACGGCGCGCTTGGCCGCTTTTCTGCCCTAGACAAGCTGAAGGTGGCGGAGGCGTTGAAGCTTACTTCGATGACGGCGCTCGCCGACCGCGTCGTTGATACGCTTTCGGGCGGCGAGCGTCAGCGGGCCTTTGTCGCCATGCTGATCGCGCAAGATACTGAATGCCTGTTGCTGGATGAGCCGATATCGGCGCTCGATATCAGCCACCAGATCGAGGTCATGGAACTCATTCGCATGCTGGCGCATGAGCACAAGAAAACTGTGCTGATCGTGCTCCACGATATCAACATGGCGGCGCGCTACTGCGACCGGCTCATCGCGCTTGCCGGTGGCCGTCTGGTGGCCCACGACGAAACCGCCGCCTTGATCACGGCGGAGCGTCTCGATGCGATCTACGGCGTTCGCATGGGCATTTTTCCGCACCCGCAGACGCAATCGCCAATCAGCTACGTTCTCTAGCCATGGCTACCCTCTCACGACGCGCATTTCTTCTCGGCACCATGGCGCTCGCGCCCACGCTTTCCATTGGGAGAAGCGGCGCAGCGACACTGCGTGTCGTCAGTCTCGACTATGGCCTGGCGCAAACGCTGATCGAAATCGGCGTTACCCCCATCGGCCTGATCGATACCCCAAGCTGGCCCATCTGGGCTGTCGAGCCCCCCCTCCCGCAAGGGATTGCCAACATGGGCGCGGCCCATGAGATCAACATGGAGCTTCTGCAGCTCCTGAAGCCTGACCTTATCCTGTCGACGCCCTATCTCGAATGGGTCAGGCCGCAGCTCGAACTGATTGCGCCTGTGAGGTCCTTTCCTATCCATGCGACAGGTACCTCGCCCTATCCCAATATCGTGGCCGCGACGCGCGAGCTCGGGAGCCTGCTCGGCAGAACGGCGGAAGCGGAAGCCCTTATCGAGCGTACCGCAAGCGAACTTGAGGCCGCCAAGGCCAAAGCGCAACATCTTGGCAAGCTCGCCGTCATGACCTTCATGGATGCTCGCAACATCCGCTTCTATGGACCGGGTGGCAATTTTCAGGATGTTCTCGACCGCCTGGGTCTCGAAAATGCCTGGAAGCGCCCAACCAATGAATGGGGTTTCAGCGATGGCGGCATCGCCGACCTCATTGAAGTCGGCGATAACTGGCTCTTCTACATGGATCCGGTGCCACCGGATGTTCTCGCCACGCTTCCCGGAAGCCCGCTTTGGCAAAGCATGCCGTTCGTCCAGAAAGACCGTGCGCGACGCATGGACAGTGTGCTCATGTTCGGCACCTTGCCCTCGATGACCCGCTTTGCGCGCCTGCTGGTGGAAGCCACCACATGAAACGTAAAGACGCCCAGCCATGGCTATGGATCGGCGCCCTCTGGGCCGCCGCGCTTGCCATTACCGCTTTGAACCTTTTGCCATCGCTGGAAGGGCTCAGCCTCGGCAGCCTGTTCTCGACCCCATCACCCGACGACAGCCGTGCGGTACTCGCGCATTACAGCCTCCTTCCCCGTCTCGCGATGGCAGCCATCTGCGGCTTCGCACTTGGACTTTCGGGCATGCTGTTCCAACATGTCCTGCGCAATCCTCTCGCATCGCCGTCAACGCTCGGCATCGAGGCCGGCGCGCAACTCAGCCTTGGCATTGCCATGCTCTGGTTTCCGGTAATCCTCGGCTGGAGCCGGGATATTTCCACTGCCTTTGGCGGGTTCGCCGCTGTCGGCATCGTTTTTGCCGTGGGCTGGAAATATAGATTCAATCCCGTCGTCGTCATTCTGACAGGCATGGTCACGGGGCTCTACTGCACTGCAGTCGTCACGTTGCTCACCCTCATGAACGACCACTACCTTGCCGGCCTTTTCATCTGGGGAGGCGGTTCACTAAATCAGAACGACTGGCGGCAGGTGGCGACCCTCACACCAAAAATCATCGGATGCTCTGTTCTCGCACTCCTGCTGGTCAAACAGCTCAGTGTTCTGACGCTCGGAGATGCCGCACAGGCCCTCGGGGTCAAGATACAAAGCATTCGCGCCGGCGCGCTCTTCGTTGCCGTTGCGTTGACTGCATTTACGGTCAGCGCGGTGGGGATCATTGGTTTCCTCGGTCTGGCGGCGCCGGCCATCGCGCGGGCCATCGGGGCAAGGCGCATCGCAACGCGGTTGATCGCGGCTTCGCTTGCAGGCGCGGCACTTCTCATCATCGTCGATCAGCTTGTGCAGTTTTACGGGGCGGTATCCGGGGTTAGCCTTCCGACCGGCGCAGTCACTGCAGTCATCGGGGCACCTTTCTTGTTGTTTCTGATGTTGAGGCGCAACGTGCCTAACGCGATCGCGGTTCAGGGGAAAGCGCTTATCGTAGCCACTCCAAGGCCTCGCTTGCTGTTGTCATTGCTTTTGTTGCTTTTGGCGGCGGCTGCTCTGCTTGCTATCGTTGTTGGCCGCGACATCAATGCAGGATGGGCAAGCCAGGCGGGCGAAACCCTGCGGTCGTTGTTGCCATGGCGCGTGCCGCGTCTAGTTGCCGCCATTTCTGCGGGCGTTCTGCTCGCCTTGTCAGGAAGCCTTTTGCAGAGGCTGACGGGCAACGCCCTCGCCAGTCCCGAGGTGCTTGGCGTGAGCGCCGGCACGGCGCTGGGACTGCTGTGCATGCTTTTTCTTGTCGCGCAGCCGACCTATGCTCACAGGCTGATCGGCGGCTTTTCCGGTGCCGGCGTGGTGCTCGTGATCCTCTTTGCCGTCAACCGGCGATCGCATGCGGGAAACCAGTTTCTGATCTTTGGCGTATCGCTCGGGGCACTTTTGACGGCGCTCGTTTCTGTCATCCTTGCTTCCGGCGATCCGCGCGCGCTCTTCCTTCTCAGTTGGATGGCCGGTTCTACCTATGGCGTTACGCCCCTGCTGGCATGGACGTCCGCGGCATTTGCGATCGCCGGCCTCTTCGCCGTGATATTGCTCGCGCGGCCCCTGCAGCATTTCGCGCTGGGGGACATCTCCGCCCATGCCCATGGCGTCGACATCAAGCGCTTCCGCGCCCTTATCCTGGGCCTTTCCGCGCTATTGACGGCCATTGCCACCCTGGTCGTCGGACCGTTGAGTTTCGTCGGATTGATGGCGCCTCATCTCGCGCAACGCGTCGGCTTGCCGCGCGGGACGACGCACATCCTGGGGTCGGCGCTCTTCGGGGCATTGCTGATGGCGGCAGCCGACTTTATCGGCCGAACCATTTATTTCCCGTGGCAACTACCCACGGGTCTCGTTGCAACATTGCTTGGCGGACCGATCTTTGCGGTGCTGATCATCCGCGGCAGCCGCCAGTCCGTGCAACATTAACATCCCCTTCTGGTTGCGAATAACGCCCCCTTGAGGGAGACATGGATCATATCCGAATGGCGATCCGTACAGGTCGACCCAATGGGGCGAACATGTTAAGCGGGTCAACGATATGATTGAGAACGGAGGCATTCATGAGCCGGCTTGACAGCTTCATTCACCGCTTGACCGCGCAACGCGATATTCTTAACGATATTCGCGAGACGGTGGACGAAATTGAAGGGCCGGTGCTTGAACTCGGACTCGGCAACGGCCGGACATTCGATCATCTCCGCGCGTTGTTTCCAGACAAACGCATCATCGCGTTCGACCGGGCGGTCGGCTCGCACAAGACGTCGACGCCCGCGCCCGAAAACATCGTCCTTGGCGAAATTCGCGAAACCGCCCAGACCTTCGTCGGCGTCGGCGCCGCGCTCGTCCATGTTGATATAGGCACCGGCTATGACGACAAGGATGCGATCACACTCACCTGGTTGCCGCAACTCGCTGCTGGCCTGCTTCGTCCGCAAGGCCTTGTCGTGAGCGGTCTCGAACTGCTTCACCCGCAACTTGAAGCATTGCCCATTTGCTCAAGCGTCCCGGTCGGCCGTTACTTCCTTTATCGCCGCATCGAATAGCAGCAGGTCGAATTGCCGTTCATTGACAGGGATCGTGGCGACCTTCGAGGCCTCAATGCTTTCCTCACGGAAAATCAGGCAATCCTCGTAGAATTTGGCCAGATATTTGACAAAGTCAGCAGTTCGTCCCTGGCCGTAGAAGGCCGGCGAAAATTCAAGGTAGACGGGGACACGCCGCGCGAGAAGCACTTCCATTGATCTGCAAGCCTGCGGTTCGTAGCCCTCTATATCCATCCAGACCAGGCCAATTTCCTCGCACCTTACCTGTGCTTCCTGCAGGATCGCTTCGACAGGCTTGACGGCGACAACGATGCAATGATCCTTGCTGCTTTGCCGGATCATGCTGCTCTTCCCGTGATTGTCGCGGTGCTGGAAAAAATCGATCTGACCGTCCGTGTCGCCCGCAGCGCAATTGAGGAGCGTAACACTGTCCGTCAGCCTGTTCTGCTCGATGTTGAGCCGAAGGAGTTCGAAATTGCGCGGATCGGGCTCAACGCTGACGATATGACCGAATGCCTTGCTCAAGGCGAAATAGACAGTTTGGGTGCCGATATTGCCGCCAAGTTCCAACAGCGTGGTTTGGGGCCCCAGCAATTGCCGGTCGCGCAGAATACTGAGCAGGCGATCGACGTGATCGCGGTCGAAATTACCTTTGCGGAAGACTTTCCTGCCGATGTAGTCGGACGGGGAAAAGCTCATGACGTGGTCGCCGCAATCCACTGTCATGGTAAGGACGCGCGGTCCAATTCCGTGAATCAGGACTTCGCGGCCGAGCCGCGTATTGAACATTCGCCGGGCTACTCGATCCCGAAGCCTGCGCCAGTGCCTGCCAAATGGCTTGTTAGCGAACATGTATGCGGCCCCGATTATACAAAACGCACGGTCAATTCCTGAGGGATGATGTAGACACGAAGCGGTTCGACGCGGCCCCGAATGGCAATCTCACGGCTTTCAAGCGTTTCGGTGTCGGACCCGGCGAGACGGATGGTCGGCTCGGAGACGACAATGGTCGCATCGAGCTCCTTCGCGATCGTCTCAAGCCTGCTCGCGACATTGACGGTATCGCCGATCGCTGTAAGGTTCTTCACCGTTCCGTAACCCATGGCACCGATAATTGCGGGCCCGGCGTGAACGCCGATGGCGACACGTATCGGCATCGACAGTTCTCCAGCAAGTTCTTCGTTCAGTCGTTCCATCTCGTGCGTGATCGTCGCCGCCGCCTTCAGCGCATTGCGGCAACCCTCCTCCGCCGAGCCGTTCAAGCCGAACAGCGCCATGGCACCGTCGCCGATAAACTTGTCCAGACGGCCACCCGACCGTTCGACGGCCTGCCCGACAATGGCGAAATAGCGATTGAGAAGGAAGACAATGTCGTATGGAAGGCGCGCCTCCGTCAGCATGGTAAAACTGCGGATATCACAGAAGAGAATTGCAATTTCCTGTTCACGTCCCGGATTGGTTTGCTGGCTGCCGACGGGCACGATGCCCTCGTTTGACGGCTGCAGGAGAGGGACGACACTGATGTCGCCAGAGGGGCGCAATTGACAGGCCAGCCGCACGCCGGGTTCTGCGCCGATACGCTTCAACGTCGCAAGCTCAGTGGATTCGGGCGGGGGAAGTTTCGATACACCCTCAATGACCTGAACCCGGCAGGTGGAACATCGCCCCTTGCCACCGCAGACTGCATAATGCGGTATTCCGCCAAGGCGGCTTGCTTCGAGAACGCTGAATCCACGCGGAACCCGCACCGTTTCACCGCCCGGATAGCGAACCTCGATCTGGTCGATGCGCTCCCGCCAGCTTCGGCGTGTGCGCAAGCCGATAACGCTGAGCAGCGTTGCAGCGAAAGCGCCGTAGAGCGTGTATTTGACGGTCTGAACGTCTTCAAGCCTCGCTTCACGAAGGTGCCTTGCAGGCGCCGGTTCGACGGCCCGGCCGTAACTTGACTGAATTGGCTCGCTCTCGAGAACGCGGCCCGTATCGGCAAATCCAAGCAGTGCAAGAACAGGAAGCAGGATGGCAACGGTCAGAAGGTACGGTGCAGCCTTGTTGTACCAGGAGCGATAACGCAGCCAGAAGTGGACGCCAATACAACCATGGGTCCAGATAATGAAGAGGGCAATGCTTTGCCGCAGGCCATTGGCTGGCGAGTCGATCCACAATCCACGAATGACGCTTTCGTAGGTCGGCTCAATTCCCGCTAGATCGAAACGAATACGTGTTGCCGCCACATGTTCGATGATGAAAAGAGGGATGAGCAATCCAAGCACGATCTGCAGCGCTTCGCGCGCAGGCATTACCAGGGTGCGGTGCTGATAGAGCGAACGCATGACCAGCGCCACGTGGACGACAACCGCTCCATAGAGCAGCACCGTGCCAGGCGGGCTGCGCCAGATGGCAATGAACCACAGGCGACCCGCTTCGGCGGCACTGAGCGAAATGAGGTTGAGTGCGTGGTTGGCGAGATGGAGTGATACGAAGACAAGCATGATCAAGCCGGAGGCCAGCCTTGTCCGGCGCAAGGATCGTTCTGAAATACCGGTCGGCTTGGTCGTGGCTGCTGTCATAAACACCTGATTTTCCTCGACCAGTCTATGCGAAGTCCGGCCCTTTGGCGATACGGGCTGTATAACTCAAACGCAAGCTTGGTGGTCTACAACAATGGCTTTTTGAACATTCCAGAACGCACGAACCATCAAAATATCGTTAGCAACATCCGAAGCAATTGGCGCCGCGCTGGAAATCGTGCCATGCAGATTCCATCAGGATGGCAGTTGCTGCCGACAGAAAGTCAATCATTGCTCATGCGCATAGCGTTCTATGCACCATTGAAATCGCCCAACCATCCGGTCCCGTCGGGTGACCGTCAGATGGCGCGGCTATTGATCGCTGCTTTGGAGCTTGCCGGCCATAGCGTCGATCTGGCATCGGAGTTGCGGAGTTTTACCGCCACTCCCGAGGATAGCAGGCGCGGGGAGATAGCAGCCGCAGCGGCGCAGGAGGTAGAGCGGCTTGGCCGCTGGTGGGAGCCAAGGCCGGATGTCTGGCTCTCCTACCATCCATATTATAAGGCGCCGGACCTCATCGGCCCTCGAGTGGCTGCCGCGTTGAATATACCCTATGTCACGGCGGAGGCCTCCTTTTCGCATCGGCGCGACAAGAGCGGATGGGCAGCCCTGCAATCGCTCGTGGCGGACGCCGTGCGGCAGGCGGACGTCAATCTCTGCTTTACCGAGCGGGACCGGCAGGGTCTTGCGGCGGCGATCCCCGAGGCGCGGCTCGAACGTCTGTTTCCATTCATCGATGTCGCGCCCTTCAAGATGTCAAAAGCGCAAAGAGAGCCGCGAAAGCTGATGACAATCGCCATGATGCGCAGCGGCGACAAGCTAGAGAGCTATAGAATATTGGCGGACGCCCTGATGGCGATCGAGGACGAGCACTGGACATTGACGATCATCGGTGACGGACCGGCGGCCTCCGAGACAAGGGCGCTTTTCTCGAAGTTCAAGCCTGAACGCATCGAATGGCTTGGAGAACAGTCTCCAGCCGTCATCCGGAGCGTCCTGCAACAGGCGTCCGTCTACGTTTGGCCGGGTGTCGGCGAAGCCTATGGGATCGCCTACATGGAAGCGCAGGCAGCAGGGGTGCCAGTCGTGGCGCAAGCCGTAGCAGGTGTTCCCGAAGTCGTAAAAGATGGTGAGACCGGCATCCTCACTCCGGCCGGTGACACCCAGGCATATGCCCGGGCCATCGCCACATTGCTTGACGATGAGGCAAGGCGCACACGTATGGGCTCGGAGGCACACCGCTTCATTGCGCAAGAGCGTTCCCTTGAAGGTGCGTCGGTGCGGCTTGATCAAATTTTGCGACAATCTGGGACAGCATAATGGGAATTGATGCGACCTGGCAGCCTCTGCAGGCCGAATTACAGCGCTGGTTCGACGCCGGGCGCCAGGCGCAATTTTGGCTGCGCGATGACGATGCGGTCAAACCAACGTCCGCGTTGGAGCGGCTGCTCGAGCTCAGCAACAAGAATGACGTGCCAATGACCTTGGCGGTAGTCCCTGCTCATGCCGAGGCGACGCTTGCCGAGCGATTGACCGATGAACTGCGCATTCTTGTCGCCGTCCATGGCTGGTCGCACCAGAATCACGCCCCGATCACCGAGAAGAAGCAGGAACTCGGCTCCCATCGGCCGCGCCAAATGGTCCTCGGCGAAATCGGAGAAGGTGTCGGGCGTATTCGCGCGCTGTTCCCACAGCGTTTTGTGCCAGCGCTGGTGCCACCCTGGAATCGCATCGACCAAGGATTGATTGCCGAGTTGCCTCGACTTGGATTTGACGCGCTTTCCGTTTTCGGCCCGGCCAAGGCGAAGCAGACTGCATTCATTCCCGTCGTCAACACCCATGTCGATCTCATGGACTGGCATGGAACGCGCGGTGGCCGCAATCATGACGAACTCGTTGCCGCTATCGTCAAGGAACTTCAGAAGAGATTTGACGGCCTGGGCGAGCCCATCGGAATACTGACCCACCACCTTGTCCATGACGAAGCGGCCTGGCAGTTCCTGCATAAGCTCTTTGCGATCATCGCGGCAGCGCCGAATGCCCGCTGGGCCGCGCTTGGCGAGCTCATTCAGGGTCGATGATCTAAAGATCGATCTCCTGAAAATCGCGCGCGGAAAATGCACCCGGAAAGTGCTCCTTTGCCAGATGTTCGAACTCATCGAGTTCGTCATCGGTGCGCGACGGCGCATGGTGAAACAATGCAAACCTCTTCACGTTTGCTGCCTTGGCAAGAAGGACGCCATGCTGCCAGGTTGAATGTCCATAGCCAAACCGGCGCGGCATTTCATCTTCCGTATAGGTGCAATCGTAGACGACGAGATCGGCGCCCTTGATAAGCCGCATCACCTCGGGGTCAAACTTCCCGGCCTCGTGCTCGGTGTCGTAGATCAATGCCAGCACTTTGCCTGCCCATTCGATGCGATAGCCGATGCAGCCGCCCGGATGATTGAGACTACCCGTCTCGATCCTTACACCCTCAAATGGCTCCAGCACGTCGCCGGAACGGAAATCGCGAAAGCCCAGACATGCCTTGCAGATTTCCGGCTCGACAGGAAACCAGGGCGGACGCATGAATTGCTTGACGATCTCGCGCGTTGACATGACGCCGGCAAGATGGCCCGACCAGATGCGCACATTCATCATTGGATTGTAGAGCGGCGCAAAATAGGGCAGGCCGATGATATGATCGTAGTGGCAGTGGGTGAAGATGATATCCAGTTCATCGGCGCCTTCCCGCGTCAGAGCTTCTCCCGCCTGCCGCACGCCCGATCCGGCGTCGAAAATCAGCCTGTGCTTGCCGCACTGAACTTCAATACAGGCGGTGTTTCCACCGTACCGTTCGAACTCGGGTCCCGAAACGGCGACGCTGCCACGCGTCCCCCAGAATTTTACCCGAAACACTTCGTCGTTCATTCCGATTTTTACACCCAATCCCCCGCGCCTGTCGGGTATCGTAGCCAAACCGCTTTCCTAATGCGAGCGTTGGCTTTCGAATTAGTTGCCATGGGCGCAATAAACACCCAAAACACAACGTATATAAGCGATAGTCATACGCTTTTTAAGCTTCATGACAATTGTCGATACAAATGTATAAGTTTGCGTATCTTTCCACCGGAATGCTTCGTTCATGTCGTCTTCGCAATTCCCGCCCATTGCTATCATCGCGGATGCACATTTTCACGATCTCTACGGCGATTATGATTTCAGCGGCATCGATGTTGCCGGGCGCAACATGTCCGCGCGGCGGCTGACCGACACCGTAAGGTCGACCCGTGTCTTCAACGAAAGCTATCGCGCCTTGCGCGCGGCCCTGGACACGGTGATCGAGCGCGGCATGAAGCATGTTGTCCTGCTCGGCGACTATTCGGACGACGGGCAGGCGGCGACCATACGCGCCCTGCGCGAGGTTCTTGATGGATATACGCGCGATCACGGGCTTAATTTCATCGCAACTCCTGGAAATCACGATATTTTCGGCCCCACCGGACGCCACCATGCCAAGCGCCTTCTCAATCCGGACGGCACCTATACGATTGTTGCCAGCGACGGTGGCTTCGTCGACGATGATGCGGACGGCATGGTGACGACGGACAAAATGTATTGCTCCGGCTATCCGGCCGGGCTGAGCGCGCTGCCCGATCTCGGCTTCTTTCGAAAGGCATCCGACCTGCACTGGGAAACACCGTTCGGGACTGACGACCGACCCGAGCGGCGGCATTACACGGTGCGATCGCAGGATGGCCGCAACGAATACCACTTGATGGATGCTTCCTATCTGGTTGAGCCAGTGCCGGGCCTTTGGCTGCTAATGATCGACGCAAACGTGTTTGAGCCGCGCAATGGCGAGTTCGTCGAGGGCTATGCAGGCGCGTTTGTCGACAGCACCAATGCCGGCTGGAATGCCATGCTCAAACACAAGGCGTTCATCCTCGATTGGGCGAAAGACGTCGCTGCAAGGGCGAGGCTCAACGGCAAGACGTTGCTTGCCTTCTCGCATTATCCGGCGCTCGACATGCTCGACGGTACGATGGATGACGAGCTTGCAGTGATCGGCAGAACGAGTTCGATTGAACGCATACCCTCCCGCGCCGTTGCGGATGCGCTCATGGATGCAGGCCTCCACATCCACTTCAGCGGCCACCTGCATGTCAACGATACGGCACGCGCGGAGCTGGATGACAAATTTCTTATCAACATCGGCGTACCATCGCTTGTCGCATTTCCCCCGGTCTTCAAGATCATCACGTTTGGCGAGGACAGCCTCAAGGTCGAAACCGTGGCGCTCGATAAAGTGCCCATCGATCCGCTCCTGATCGAGCAATACCGTGTCGAGATCGGCGTAACGGGTAAAAAGGTCGGCCAAATACTCGATGCACCCGATTACGGTACCTTCATTGCGGAACATGTCGATCAACTCGTCGTCCACCGCTACCTGCGGAGGGAATGGCCGAAGGATCTAGCTAGGGTCCTTGCGCAGATTAATCTGGGGGACCTGGCCGTACTCGGCCATCACCATCAGGCGGTCGCACTTGCCGACGCCACCGTTCTGCTTCACGCCGAACGCGGCCGCTACGAGTCCATGGAGCGGATACGAAGCGCATTGCGAGCCGCGGGGCTTACTCTCGATGAACTCGACGCCATAACGTGCCTGAAACTACTCGGGGACTGGTACAAACTGCGGCTTGGCAGTGAATTGGGGCTGGATCGCATTCCAAGCGATAAGATGAGGATGTACCGCTACCTCATGGAGCTTTTTTCCGACCAAAGTTCGGTGAAATCGGGCGAGGCACAGGACACGTTTATGCGGTTGTTTCGCATGATGGCCCGATATCTATCTGGCCATCCATCACGCAATTTCACGATCGATCTCGCAACCGGAAAAATCTGCGAAATCGAATAAGCCTAAGGCCGTGGACTACTTTGCCGTTTGCTTTTGCCTGCTGCGTGCTTCGCTAAGCTCGGTCGTCGTATGGCTGAGACGGTCGGCAAGGACGCGCATGATTTCAATGGTCATTTCCGGATAGTCGCTCAGAAGCTTGAAAAAATGATCCTTGCTGATGCGCAGCGCTTCCAGCGCCGAGTTGGCGCGCACGGTCGCAGTTCGCGATACGTCGCACAGAATGGCGATTTCACCGACGATGGAATCATGTTCGATCTCGGCGACCTTGATCTCGCCGCTCGGGGTCTCCGACAGAATATCGGCGCGGCCGGTCAGGATGACATAGGCGGCGTCGGCTGGATCCCCTTGGCGAAAAAGGGTCTGCCCGGCCTTGTAGCTCACGCGGTCGGAGGTGAAGGCCAGCAGCTTGAGTTTGGCAGGGGCAACACCCGAAAACAGCGGCACCCGCCGTAGCATTTCGACTTCGTCTTTCAGCAACATGAACGTACACTGCCCCCTTTTTAGGTCTTCCACTTCGCCCCTTGGTTCCGTGGTATTCTACGATACCAGCTCCTTGAATATACCGTTTTTCTCAAGAAGAGTCGCGTGCGTTCCCTCTTCGACCAGCGTGCCCTTGTCGAACACGATGACACGGTCAAAGAGGTTTGCAAGCGCCGAATTCGACAGCACCCAGACGATGGCTGGCGGGCGTCCTTCCTTGTGAAGGTCCTCCATGATCTTGTGGGTTATCTGATCCTGAACGCGCTGGTCGAGTGCCGGAAGCGGGCGATTGAAGATCACATAGTCCGCGCGCTTCAACAGGGCACGGGCGACGTTGAGCTTCTGCCGCTGCACATTTGTGATGCGTTTGCCGCCCGAACCCACATCGAAATCCATGCCGATGGAGAGCACGCTTTCGAAAAGGCTGAGCTTGTCGAACAAATCGCGAAGGATGGCGCGGATGCGGTCCGTCCCATCTGCTTGCGTAACCCCAACCCTGCCAAACAAAACGTTGTCCATGAGTGTCGCCGAGGCGATGAATTTCTCCGGGTCGTAGCGCTCGATGACGGCTTTGAGATCCTCCGGCATATCGCGATGGAACCGACCGCGCGCTTCGACGATCTTGGCCATCAATTCATCATTCAAGAGACCGAAACGGTGCCGCGGCTCGATATAGGAGAAGCTCAAGCGGATAATGCTGGTGCGTTCATCCGAGGAGGCGGCATCGATGTCGCGGCCCTTCAGTTTTTGCAGGAGCTGCTGATAGCCTGGAATATCGTCGGCGGTCATGAAAGTGAGCTGCTGGAAGAACGGATGGTCGGGGGGCAGATCCTGGAAGAGTTCGACTGCGTTCTCGGCAATCTCGAGACCCATTGCGTAAAGGTCATCGAGCAGGCCGGTCTCGCGCATAACCGAACGGAAATAGGGATTCGCCGCAAGCTTTCGATTGGTCATCATCGGCCGCTTCATCGACCCGAACAGGAAGTTCTCGCCGACTGTCGCCTGTGGATTGTAGGCATCGAGCTTGAACGGCACGACCAGGTCGTCGAGATCTTCTTTTTTCAGACGCTCGCGCAGCGCTTCGCGCAATTCCACGATACGGCTCGTCAAATCGCCGTGGGCGGCGGTATTGACGCGCGAATTCAGCGCCATGTCGAGGATGTCCTGCGAAATCAGCACGGCATCGAGCACCGGCCGCAAGACGTCAAAGAGATCCTGGGGCCCTGTCACCCCGGCCGAAGCATAATCGACCCAGTCGCTATTTACGTCGAGCTCGGGATTGCCGGCCTTGCGGGCCTCGATGATGTTCCATTTGTACTGATCCGCAAGCTTGCCCTCATACTCCACCGGGACCATCGGCGCATGCTTCAGGCCATAGAGAAGATTGTCCCGCAAGCTTCCCTGGAAGAAATATGTGTCGGACGAAGCATAGGCGATGCGTCGCCCGGTAATCGCTTCGGGCAGTTCCAGAATATCGCGCCCGTCAATGGTGATGCGGCCCTGATCCGGCCAGACCTGACGGCTGAATGCCTCGGCAAGTGCCTCCGCGCCGCTGCTGCTGTTGCCGACGATGGCAACGGTCTCGCCAGGCATGATTTCCAGCGAGACATGCCGCAGGAGCGGCGCGCCTGCATCGTCCGACACGGTTAGATTCACTGCATGGAGCGAATGCTCGAGCGGACTGATGGGATCGGTCGACAGGGCCTGGATCTTGGGATCGACCAGGCGCTCGACGTTGAACTGTTCGACAACTTGCGCATACTTGACCTGAACGTCTTGCCGGGCCTGATCCCAGTCGATGAGCTCCTTGAGCGGCCCCGGCAGATCCTTGTAGGCGTTGATCACCGCGACGAGCTGACCGATGTCGAGCCGTCCCTGCAGCGCCAGAAAGCCGCCGATGGAATAAAACAGGAAGGGCGTTACCTGCGCGAGGAAGTTGTTGATGAACTTCACCAGGAACTTCCATTGGTAAAGGTCATAACGGATCGAGAAGATAAGGCCGAGACGGGCCGCAATGTCGGCACGCTCGAAATTAGACGTATCGTTGCCGTGAATCGTGCCGATGCCATCGACGATTTCGCCGACGCGCCCCGAAAGCTCGCGCGCGGTCAGCTGGCGTTGGCGGCCAAGTTCGAGCAAACGCTTGCGCATGCGCGGAATGACGACGCCCTGCACGGCGACAATGCCCGCCGCAATCATTCCCAGCCAGAAATTCTGCATGATGATGAAGACCAGCGCCGTGATTGCCTGGCCGCCCAGAAGCGCGGGCTGAACGAAGGCATCGCCGGTAAAGCCGCCCATCGGCTCGACCTCGTCCTTGATCATCGTCGCGATCTCGGCCGACTTCACCCGCTTGAAAGTTGCCGGCGGGAAACGCAGCACCCGGTCGACCAGTTCGAAGCGTATGCGCCGCAACATTCGCTCCCCCAGCCGGCCCTTATAGGTGTTGATGTAAAGCTTGAAGAGACCGTTGATGACGACCAGGAAGAGAAATACCAGGCTGAGGGCCATCAGCATCTGGAAGCGCGTCAGTTGCAATCCCTCGAAGAACAGAATGTTGCCGATATAGGGAAAGTCATACTCAATGCGCATGAAGGTTTGCGTCGAACCTGGCGTGTCAAACCCGGTTCCCTGTATCGGACCGTTGACGATCTGTTTCGGCAGGTCGAACGAGAGGAAGTACGGAATCATCGAAACCGCGACGACGAACAGAATCCACATCTGCTGGAGCCGGGTATGCGACCAGATATAACGGGTTAGGCTTTTTTCCATTGGTAACCGTACGCTGTGAATCCAGCAGGCATTTCAAGAACTGAAACGTTTGAAGTGCACATGGATGAACTCCATGGTTGAATCGTCCTAGCCTACAGCATCCGTTCCGCGAAGGCTATATGACAGGTCGCAAGCGCGATTTGTTTAAATCCTGCGCGCCTCGACGAGTTCCCGCAAGATCTCGGCGGTGCGTTGCGCGCCTCTCAGATCGAGCCCGCCAGGAAGCGGACGCGGCTTTGCAAGAACCGCCTCCAGCGCATTGCCGAGCGTCCCGGCATTCAGCCCCATTTCCGGCACGACGACCGCGCGATCCATGGTCGCGAGCCGCGTTGCACGCAAGCGTTGCTCCGTTTCGCCGCCGGCAGTGAAGGGAACCAGTATCGAGCGGCACCCCGCCTGAAGGATGTCGCAGACGGTGTTGTACCCGGCTTGCGAGATGGAAAGCTCTGCGCGCTTGAGCAAGGCGGGAAAATCCTTGCGAAAGCGAAAAAGGCGGACATGATCAGGCAAGTCCGCTGCAAGTCCGGCGAACTCGGTCTCTGACAGATTGGGGCCGGTGATAAGACACCAGGATCTGTTCGGGTTCGACCGTCGCGCTAAAGCAAGGGCGGCAAGAATAAGGTCAATTCCGACCGCGCCTCCACCGGCAGAAACAACGATGTCGAACACGTCATCCGGTTCCTCGGGGGCCGGTGCGGCGACGAGCCCCGTATAAATGATTTTCTCCTCGATCTCGCCCGCCAGCGGAAAGGTTTCCGGCAGGCTGACGAAGGAGCGATCGCCATGAACGAGCACGTGATCGAAATGCTCTTTAGCGAGTGCCACCGTCTCTTCATCCCGTCCAGGCTTCGCGCGTTCCTGCAAGATGTCGCGGATCGACGCCACGACAATCGGACGCGGGGCCATGGCTTCAATCGCGCCGAGTAGAGGCAGGAGTTCGAAGCGCATCTGGCGGCGGCCGAACGGAAAAGCCTCTGTAATCACGATATCAGGCTGCATCTCGTGGAAAGCTTCCAGCAGAAGGGCGCGGCGGCGGGCGAGAAATTCCTCACCCACCGTGTCACCATTGATGTCGGCAAGGCCCGAAAAACCGGCGCTGGCGGCGACAACGGCGGGAAGGGCGACAGATTTGATCCCTTCTGCGGGAAATCCTGGAACCTTTGTGCCTCCTGTGACGACCAGGACGTCAAAATGGGCGGCAGCGAGCGCCGAAGCTACTCGGCTCGCCCGCGCCAGATGACCGATACCCAGCAAATGCTGAACGTAAAAGAATATGCGTGGTGCAGTCATACCTTCTGCCATTCGCTTTCGAAGAGCCGCGTCAATTGCCGGATACTCGAATCGTGGTCGAAATGTTCGCGCACGCGGGCTTCTGCTGCTTCACCGAGCCGATGCCGCAGGTCTGGATCGCGGATGGCACGCTCGAGCGCGGCCGCCAGCGCTTGCGGATCTTCGGGCGCGACGACAAGACCATTCGCGTCATCCGTCAGCAATTCCGGAACGCCCGAAATATTCGTTGAAACACAGAGGAGATTTTGGCTGGACGCTTCTACCAGAACATTGGGCAGGCCGTCGCGATCGCCGTCTGCTGCTACCCGGCAGGCGAGAGCAAAAACATCAGCGCGGCGATAGTGGTCCAGCACATCCACCTGAGCGAGGGCGCCCTTCCAGTCGATTCGATCTGCGATGCCCAGCCTCGTGGCAAGCGGCTGCAGCCGCGATAGTTCATTGCCCCCACCGATATGCACAAACCGCCAATGAAGGTCGCGCGGCAGAAGCGCCAAGGCCTCCAAAAGCACATCATAACCCTTCTTGGGCACAGCACGGCCGACGCTCAAGATCTGTACCTGGTTGGACGCATCCGATCCGTCGCGTCTTGACCGCTCGGCATCGAAGCGTCCGAACCGCTCCAGATCGAGCCCATGATAGCTCAAATGCACCCGGTCCTTGGCCGGAGCAAGGTCGCGCATATGCTCGAACCCCGAGCGCGTGCACGTCACGCTCCACCGTGCGTCAGCGAGCTTTTCAGTCAGCTCCCAATCGGGCGACGTCCAGATATCCTTCGCATGTGCCGAACAGGACCAGGGCACGCCGGTCATGATGCTGGTATATGCCGTGACGGAGGCCGGCGTATGGATGAAATGGGCATGGAGCCATTCGCCTGCGTCCGGCCATTCATGGGCAAGGACAAGCGCCTGGCCAAGCCGGCGGAAGCGGTTGCGCGAGACATCGCGGCGCAAATCTTTCCAGAATCTTTTTAGGAGTTCGCTGAAGTTCGGCTTGCGCCATCCGGCAACTAGCGCTTGCAATACGCGCAAGGGCTCTTCGTGCAAATACTCAGGTAGGTAGACCACCCGCGCGCGTATTTCGTCATGAATGGGATGGCGCTTCTTGTCGGTCGGCCTTCGCATCGAGATGAGCGTGAGATCGAAGCCGGCGCGCTCCAGTCCAAGCAGTTCCTGAGCGATAAACGTTTCCGAAAGGCGCGGGTAGCCTTTAAGAACGACAAGCGTCTTTCGACGTATCAGAGGCGAATGCATGTAAAAGCTATTCCGCGACGGCCGGGAGCGGCTGCTCGCGCTCGTCGAGCCAGTCGCCGACGATCTCGGAAATATGGACGAGCCCTTCGAGGCGCATGCCCTTGCCGGTCTGCGACGGCGGCGCACGATGCGGCAGGCGCTTGAGCACTTCTGCCAGAAGCTGCGGATTGTCCGCCTGTTCGGGGAGCAGCATTTCGACAAGGCCAAGTTCGGAGGCCCGCCGCGCACGGATGAGCTGCTCGGCGCGCGGTGCTACGCGCGGAACGATAAGCGCCGGCTTGTCGAAGGAGAGGATCTCACAATAGGTGTTGTAGCCGCCCATGGCGACCACGGCCTTCGCGCCCGCGATCAGTTCTTCCATGCGGTTATCGAACTCGATGACCTGGATCTGCGGTATCTTGCTGCCCTTCTGGACCAGCTTGGCCCTTTGCTTGGCCGGCATATAGGGTCCTAGCACGATGAACGCCTTGTGCTGCAGGGTCGGGTCCTGCTGGTAGGCGTGGATGACATTGTGCACGAGATCGGCGCCGTCACCGCCGCCGCCGGTCGTCACCAATATATAGTCGCCCTCGGGGACATGTGTGGGCGCACTGTCGTTCGAGAGGCTACGCTGGAGGAAACCGACAAATTTCATTTTGTCGCGCACAGACGTAGGCACGTCGAGTTCGACCAGCGGGTCGTAAAAGTCCGGGGGACCATAGACCCACACCGTGTCGTAGAACTGGTCGATCTTGCGCATCACATTGTTGTTCTTCCACTCAGCCTCGAGCAGATGCGGCGCATCCATGACCTCGCGCAACCCGAGGACGAGGGTGGTCCCGCGCGATTTGAGATAAGCGAGCGTTTCTTCGACTTCGCCCTTGAGCCCCATCGGCTCCTTGTCGACGATGAAGATATCCGGCTGGAACGTCTCTGCGGTGTGCCGGATGATCGATTGGCGCATCTTCAAGGTTTCATGCAGATCGATATGCCGCGCAAGCGAGGTATATTCACCGTTGCGCAACTTGATGACGCTCGGCACCTTCACAAAATCGACGCGGGCACGGTAATCGAACGCCCCCGCAATAGTGGCGCCAGAGATGATGAGGATGTTAAGCCCGCGATAATCCTCGACCAGCGAATGCGCAATGGTCCTGCAACGGCGCAAGTGGCCGAGTCCGAACGTGTCGTGACTGTACATCAGGATCCGAGCATCTTCGAAACGCCGCATCATGGTCAAAACCCTTTGTTTTGCGGGTTGACCCGCACAGTGCACCCGAACCTGTTGGGCCCTTATCTGTATGGATCGGCGGCATCGCGCAACCCATCTCCCAAGAAATTGAATGCGAGAATGACAAGAATAACCGGAATCATTGGAAACAGCAGCCAGGGATAGAATGCGATCACATTGACACTGCGCGCCTCAGTCAGCAGGACGCCCCAGCTCGTTATGGGTGGCCGCAGGCCAAGTCCGAGAAAACTCAGCGCGGTCTCGCCGAGGATCATCCCGGGAATCGAAATCGTAGCCGTTGCAATTAGATGCGACATGAAACCGGGCACCAGGTGACGCCCGATTATGCGGGCGCTGCTGGCGCCCATCAGCTGTGCCGCGAGAACGTAATCCTCCTCGCGCAGCGAAAGCAGCTTGGAGCGTACGGATCGCGCCAGCCCCGTCCAGTCCAGCATGCCGAGAATGAGCGTGATACCGAAATAGATCAGGATCGGACTCCAGCTTACCGGCATGATAGCCGCCAATGCCATCCAGAGCGGCAAGCTAGGCAAAGATTGCAACACTTCGATGACGCGCTGCACCAGGAGATCGAAGACCCCGCCGTGATAGCCGGCAAGCCCGCCGATAACGATGCCGAGGACGAAGCTGATCGTTATGCCGATAAGGCCGATCGTGAGCGATATGCGGGCGCCGTAGATAATGCGCGACAGGACATCGCGGCCAAGACGGTCCGTGCCGAGAAGGAACATCTGCCCGCCCACCGCCGGGCAAACAAGATGGATGTTGCTCTCGATAGCTCCCCAGAACTTATAGCTGTCACCCCGACAAAAGAAGCGGATTGGTTGGACGTCATTGCGGTTATCGGAATAGTTGCGCTTCAGCGTATCCATGTCGAGCGACATCTGGCGCCCGTAAACGAAAGGCCCGACGAAATTGCCGTCGTGGAACAGGCGAACCCGCTGCGGCGGCGAATAGATGAAGTCGACATTGCGCGTATGCAGGTTGTACGGCGCCAGGAACTCGGCAATGACGATCATGCCGTAGAGCAGGAGCAGGAATATACCCGAAGCAAGCGCGAGCCTGTGACGCTTGAACTTCCACCACATGAGCTTCCGCTGCGAAGCCAGATGAAGCTTCGCCTGCTCCTCCGTCATCACCTCGATCGACATGGGATCGAACGGCGCCGTCGAAACATAGTGCTGCAGCGGCGCACCGGGAGAGGGGAGCTGTGCCGTCATTTGGTGCTCCTGCCGGCAAGCCGAATTCGCGGGTCGAGAAAGGCAAGAGCGATATCCGATATCAGGACGCCGATGACCGTCAGGAAAGCGAGGAACATCAGGAAGGAGCCGGCAAGGTACATATCCTGGCTTTGCAACGCCTTGATGAGCATGGGACCGGTGGTCTCGAGCGAAAGCACGATGGCCGTGATCTCCGCACCCGAGATGATCGCCGGCAGAATGGATCCGATATCGGAAACGAAGAAGTTGAGCGCCATCCGCAACGGATATTTGACCAATGTCTTGAACGGGTGCAGCCCCTTGGCGCGCGCCGTCATGACATATTGCTTTTGCAACTCGTCGAGCAAGTTGGCGCGCAGCCGCCGGATCATGCCTGCGGTGCCGGCCGTTCCGACGATGATGACGGGGATCCAAAGATGCGAAAGTATCGACCTGGCTTTCTCCCAGCTCATCGGCTCGTTCAGGAATTTCTGGTCCATCAAATGCCCGATGGACGTGCCGAACCAGATATTGGCGAAATACATCAGGATCAACGCCAGCATGAAATTCGGAATAGCAATGCCAAGGAGACCAAAAAGCGTCAGTCCGTAGTCGCCCCAGCTATACTGGTGCGTCGCGGAATACATGCCGATCGGAAATGCAATCAGCCACGTAAAAATGATCGTCACGAACGACACGAGTATCGTCAGCCACATACGCTCGCCGACGACTTCGCTGACCGGCAGTTGATACTCGAAGGAGTAACCGAAATCGCCATGGAGCATGCCGCCGAGCCAGTGGAAATAGCGCAGCACAGGCGGCTGGTCGAAACCGTATTGATGGCGCAGTTCCTCGATATCCTGGAGGTTCACCGTTTCGCCCTGTGCCTGCATCTCCGCGATCTGACTGTCGAGGAAGTTGCCGGGCGGCAATTCGATGATGGTGAACACGAGAGCGGATATGATGAGCAGGGTCGGGATCATCGCGGCGATGCGCCACAAGATGTACTTCAACAACATTCTAAACCTGCTCCTCGTTCAGCCAGAACGTATCGGGCATGTAAATTCCGAGATAGCAGGTGGGATCGAAGCCGTAGAGCGCCTGTTTCGGAACATTCTGCAAGCGCGCTGTGCGCAAGATGGGCTGCAGCGTGCCGTTCACGATACCGATCGAGAAAACCTGGCTCGTATAGATTGACAGCATCTTGTGCCAGATTTCCGTACGCTCGGCCATGCTGGAGGATGCGCGCCAGCTGTTCTGCAGATTGACGAGTTCCACGGCCTCCGGCAGATCGGGGGCCTTGCCGTTTTGGCCGAGCGAGAGATAGTACATCCCCCAGAGCGGCCATTGCAGCTGGTCGTCGGCAGTCGGGGCGAGCTGCTGCGGGTTCATGTCGGCGGTTGCCACGCCATTTTCGATGCCATACCAGATCGACATCATGATGTGGCCGCCTTGCGCGCGGCTACGGAAGATGTCGCGTTGGGATGTTCGGGTGAACAAGGCCAGGCCCACCTTGCGCCAGTGATCGGTGATGAGTTCGAGAACGTCGGTATCAAGGGTGCTTTCGCCCGGAGTCTCGACCGTAATCTCCGCAGGCCGGCCATCCGGCAGAAGCCGAATGCCATCGTCATTGCGATTCTGAAGACCGGCTTCATCGAGCAATGCGTTGGCCTGCTCAGGATCATGGTCGATCCACGCCTTGGCATATTCCGGCTTGAACAGGGGGCTTTCCGGCAAAACAGTGTCGGCGCTGGGCTTTCCGAGGCCGTAGAAAGCCGCCATGTTGATCTCATGCCTGTCTATGGCAAGCGACAGCGCACGCCGCACCCTGACATCGCGGAAAAGGTTTCGCCATACATCGTCACCGCAATTCAGATTCGGCAGGATGGCGAGCCGCGAGCCCCGCGTCAGTTTCCACAGATCGACCTTCACCGGATAGCGATCTTCGGCGTCTTTCAGGAACGTGTAGTCGTTAAAATCGATACCCGTCGCCTGCAGGTCGCTTTCACCCGCCCCCGTTTTGGCCGGGATAATGGACGATGAGCTGACATTGAGGATGAACTTGTCGACATAGGGCAATTGCTTGCCGTTCTCGTCGACCCGGTGGAAATAGGGGTTCCGCTCGAAGATGAACTGCTCCGCCGGCGGTGCGGTGGTGTTCCTCCAGGGATAGAGCGTCGGCAGTTCAGGGTTCTCGGGGCGGTACTCGCGCGCCATCTTGATGTGAAGATCAGCCCATTTCTTGACGCGGTTTTCCTTCATCAGTGCCGAAAGCCGAAATTCGTCCTGATACTTCTTGTGGAACTGCTTCATATAGGCCGACGGGCCAACAATGATGAGGGGCTGCGGTCCGGCGAGGGCAGGGAGAAAATTAGGATTGGGCCGCTCCCAGGTATAGCGGACCGTCAGATCATCCACGACCTCGAAACGCGGCAGATTGCCATCGACGCGCAGCTCAAGCGCACCGCCCCCCGGTGTCAGGTCCTTGTTCAAAAGGACGTCTTCCCACCAATAGCGGAAATCAGCGGTCGTGAATGGCGATCCGTCCGACCACTTGTGTCCTTCCCGCAACTTGAAGGTAAAGACCGTATCCTTGTCCGACTGGAATGCTTCGAGAACGTCCGGCTGGAAGACCAGACGCTCGTCGTACCCGACAAGCCGCGCATAGCCATAAATCGTCATCAGCCGGATATCCTTGGCGCTGCCGATGATGGTACGGATCGTCCCGCCATATTTTCCCGGCATCCGTCCCATGCTCTTCAGCGGCACGATGCGCGGTTGCTTGGGCAGCCGCTCGGAAATCGGAGGAAGACTGCGGGCAAGCAGCCGATCGGCAAGGAAATCCGGCTCGTGCTCCATCTCGCGGTCTGCTGTGCGCGCGACCCGGGGCAGGACGGCGCAGCCGAGTGCGCCGAGAACTGTGCGACGCGTTACCAAGGGCGAAGCTCCCGAACGTCAACGTTCTTTCGTGCAAGGACAAAATGGCCGTCGCCGAGATCGGCGGGTATCAGCGGGTCTCCCGCTTCATCGGGCCTGAATTGCGGCGCCCACTCGCCCTGTTCGGAGGCGCCGCTCGCCTGCAGCGTCGTAAAATCGAGCGGACGATCAAGGTCGGGGAAGGGGACGGCGGCGAGAAGACCGCGCGTATAGGGGTGGACCGGGTTGCGCAGGATGACCTCCCTCGGGGCGAGTTCGACAATGCGCCCGCCCCACATGACCGCGATACGGTCCGCCATGTAATCAACGACGGCGAGGTTGTGCGAAATGAAGAGATAGGTCAAGCCGAGCTGCTTCTGCAAGTCCTTGAGGAGGTTGAGGATTTGGGCCTGCACCGACACATCGAGCGCTGATACTGGCTCGTCGCAAATCAGCAGTTGCGGGCCAAGGGCAAGCGCCCGGGCGATACCGATACGCTGGCGCTGACCGCCGGAAAAGCTGTGCGGGTAGCGATTGAGAAAGCGCTGGTCGAGACCTATCGCCTGCATCAGGCCGCGGACCTTTTCGAGCCTGTAGGCCCGGTCGCCACGTCCATGGATCTCAAGTGGCTCGCTCAGGATATTCTGGACGGTCATGCGCGGCGAAAGCGACGACACCGGGTCCTGGAAAACCATCTGGATATGGGTGCGCAGATCCATGAGATCGTCGCCCTGGGCCGTGAGTACATTAATCTTGCCAGAGCCGTCATCGAACGTCACCGACCCGCTGTCGGGCGTGACGGCCCGCATGAGGATCTTGCTGACTGTGGTCTTGCCCGAGCCGCTTTCACCAACAAGGCCAAGGCATTCGCCGCGCCTGATATCGAAACTGACGCCATCGACAGCGCGCACTTCCGTTGTATGCTTGCGACCAAAAAGACCAGATTTTCGGGTTTTGTACGATTTCGTCAGATCGCGGACCGAAAGCAGGATCTCAGGGGCGTTCGCAACTTCCTTTTTCTTGGCCCACAGCGTGTCGGTCTTCACCGGGACTTCGCGCAGAGCCTTCAGACGCTCGCCCGGCTTCATATCGAAATGCGGGACCGCGGCCATGAGCCCCTTGAGATAGGCGTGCTGCGGATTGCGGAAAATCGCTTCGACGGGTCCGGCTTCCATGATCTCGCCGTGATAGATCACCACGACTTCATCGGCCATGTTGGCGACAACGCCGAGATCATGGGTGATCAGAAGCATCGCCATGTTCAGCTTGTGCTGGAATTCCCGAAGCAACTCCAGTATCTGCGCCTGGATCGTCACATCGAGCGCCGTCGTCGGCTCGTCGGCAATCAGGAGCGCCGGACGGCAGATCAGCGCCATGGCGATCATTGCACGCTGGCGCATACCGCCCGAAAGCTCGAAAGGATACATGTCATAGGTGCGGCTTGGATTGGAAAATCCGACGTTATCCAGCATCTCCTCGGTTCGCGCGCGGCGCTCTTCCTTGGAAGACTCAGTGTGGATCGCCAAGACCTCGCTGATCTGGTTGCCGACAGTATGAAGCGGCGACAGGGACGTCATGGGCTCTTGAAAAATCTTGGCCATGCGGCTGCCGCGCAGCGCCCTGATCTGCTCGCCGTCAGTCGGCAATTGCAGAATGTCGGTGGTCCTGCCATCGAGGGGGTCGGTAAAGAGAATCTTGCCGGTCGCCTTTGCCGTATTCGGAAGGATACCCATGACCGACTGGCTTATAACGGATTTACCGGATCCGGACTCGCCGACGAGCGCTGTGACTTTCCCGGGGAGCACGCGCAGATTGGCGCCCTTGACGACGTGCAAACGGCCACCGAGCATCGAAAAGGAGATACCCAGGTTTTCGATACGCAGAAGATCAGACCCGGATTTCATGAGAGCCAACTGTTCCCCGCAGCACATCATTTATCGTTTATTGTGCCGAGACTATCGTACGGTCTTGGGGGAGTCTAGCGTGATAGGCTCAGGCGTGATCGTGCGCCTGCCAATTAGAGTGAAGGCTCTTGGCAATTGCGCTGGGAGCCACGAACTTACTATCGTCTTGCTAACGAGGTGGTTTTTCAATGACCAAGCATGAGAGGCTGACAACAGTCGTATCCACAAAGGGTCAGGTCGTCCTTCCGGCGGCAGTACGCAAGGAGCGGCACTGGTATGCCGGCACCCGCCTCCTTATCGAAGAAACGCCTGACGGCATCTTATTGAAGGACGCTCCCCTGTTTGCACCGACCAGAATCGAAGACGTGGCCGGCATGTTGAAACACGACGGCCGACCGCGATCACTGCAGGACATGGACAACGCGGTAACAGAGGCCGTCAGGGAAAAGCATGATCGCGGTCGATTCTGATATTATTGTGTCTGCTTTCTGGCCGCGAGGCGCTGACATTGGCGAGAGAAGGCATGGACTTCGCAGATGCCTTTAACCTCACCTCAAGCACCAATTGCGAAGCGATGATGGCGTTCGACACGGACTTTATCAAGATCGCCAAACGTGAAGCTACGTTGGAGGTGAGGCGGCCGGTCTAGCTACGGCGCCGGACAGGCATCCGCGCCAAGCACGTCCTCGCAGCGCGATGAGCGGCGAAAATTGTCATAATAGAGCGTCCAATTGGTATCGTCCGCGGCGCGGTAGGGACCGAACTTGAAGTACTGGTTCTTGCCGAGGCCCTCGTCACCATGGCCAATGCGGCCCTTGACCGTGACAATCCACTTCTTGTTGGCGAAAATCTCGACATGGCCTGAGCCATCCGGGCCGGGCTTGCTGTAAATGGCAAAGTCGATCCAGCCTGAATCCGGTGTCGGCAGTTTATTGCCGCGATCGGTCACAACGATCTCGTTGGTGCACGCGCTGAACTGGCTACCGTTTTCAGGTGTCCACGTCGGGTCTGTGGCAATCAGTGCGCGCATTTGGTTGACGTCCGGCCGATACCAAATGGGCGTCTTGGCTTCGCCGCACGACTTCACGCTGTCGGTGGTCTGGGCGCCAGGCGCCACATAATTCGTTTCGATCGTCGCAAAGAGCTTGCCTTGATTGAGGCGCAGCGCCAGGAAAGGACTGAAATCGCCCACGGCGTCCGGTCCGATTTCACGCTTCCATTGGGCAATCAGGTAGCGGTGGTCGCCCATCGGTATTGGATCGGCGAACTTGACCGCGAAGCCATACCAGACGCCCTGATCATAGGGGACGCGACGATCGGTCTTTTCCCAGATTTCAGCCCGCTCGCTGCAGTTCTTTCGCGAAGCCGGGCAGAATGGCCGCACGCTCAGTTTCAGGGCCCCGGAACCAGTGAGCTTCACCTCCGACTGAAATTCGGCCGTTCCCGCACGCTGCTCAAAATTCTTGCGATAGTAGAGCCCGCCGCTTGGCGCGAAGTCGGCGCCGTCAAACCCGTCATGGAGAAAGTCGCTTGCCGGATCGGCTGCCGCGGGGCTGAGGCTCAGAGTTCCGGCGAAGAAAGCCATGGCAAGCGTCTTTCCGATCATTGCATGAATTTTTCCAATAGAGGGCGACGGGTTTTGGCATCACGGTGCAGAAGCATGACTTGTTCGGCTTCCGAGAGGCCATCATAAGCAACATCGTCGTAGGCGTCATCAATCTTAATCGGATCGCCTGAAGCGTTCGGCAGCAGCACCGTCACCTTGTGGCCGACACCGCGCAATTGTTCTTCGCCGAGCGTGGTCCAGTCGCCCCCGCAATAGGAGGCAAAGGCCTGGCTGGCGATGACTTCATGCGAATATTTTTTGGTCAGCACCTGCAACCGCTGCACTTCATTGACGGCCGAGCCGAATGCCGAAAACGTCAGGCGATCCTTGAGCCCGACATTGCCGAACATCACATTGCCGACGTGGAGGCCGATGCCGTAGCGAACATCGCTGAGCCCGTTGCTGCGGCGATCCTTGTTGAGTTCGGCAACACGCGCCTGCGCCTTGAAAACGGCAGCAAGTGCTGCGTCGCAGGCAATCTTCGACGGATCCTTGTGGCGGCCGCACGGATAGACCGCAAGGAAGCCGTCACCCATGAAGCTCATGATTTCACCGCCGCTGCGGTTGAACGGGGCGGCAATCGCGTCGAAGAAATGATTGAGTGTGTCGATATAGGCCTGCCGGCCTTCCTTTTCGGCAAGCATGGTCGATTCCCGCATATCGCCCATGACGAGGGCGGCGCGAATGGTCTCGCCGTCCCCGCGCCTAATCTGGCCGTCGAGAACACGCTTGCCGGCATTGCCGCCGAGATAAGTCGTCAGCATATTGTCCGCGAGCTTGCCGAGAACTGCCATCTTGGCCGCAACGGCGAGATGGTTTTGCAGCCGCAACAGCGCGGCAATCATCGCATCGCTGAACCCCCCGGTGCTGTCAGTCGACCACGAACCCATCATGCCTTGCGTGGATTGTCCGCCGAAAGGCTGCAGGAAGGCGAGGTAATCGGTCATTCCCTCCTGGCGCAGTTCTTCGAGGACCGGGAATTCCACCGGACCGTCCCTGTCGAGCCGGCGGCGCAAATGTTCGAGATTATTGTTGAGAAGATAAAAATACGGGCTTTGCAGGAAACGCTCCGGCTTGCCGGCCGGATCGTGGCGATATCCCTCGACGCTCATGCCCGTGGCGCGCATCCATGTAAAACCCAAAGCGTCGTAGAGCGGGTGCAGCATGGAAAAGGACAGGTTGACGCGCGCGATGGGGAGGCCAGCCGCGGCTATGCGTTCGCAAAAACCCCTGACGATGGTTTCAAGATTGTCGCCGGCAAGAGAGGCGTGCGTAAGCCAGTCGGCTACCTTGTCGAGGAGAATGGTGGAGACATCAGATTGGGTCGCGCTCATCGCTTGTCCTTACAAAAATACGAGCCACGTCCGTTCCCCACAATTCGGATCGGCACAACCAATCCGTGTAGATCGAAAATGAGTGAATCGGGCTTTGGAGTCAACGTCGCCCGTGGGGCACGTCAGCATTGGCAAGACCAGTCCGATGCAACCGGGGATACTTCGTCGGGCAGTCCTTTATCGATCATTGTTCTATTTCCCACACATGGGTGTCACGACCGGCCGAAGCAATAGGTCGCAACGTCCGGTCTTCAAAAAGCTGACATGCGCCGGAGGAGCTGCACTTGCTTGACACTCCTGTTCATTGCCGCCATCTAAAGCACCCAGATTTGCGCACGCTTTGGCACGAAAGAGATTACCTTGTCCGCTTCACCCTATCTTGCTCTTTCCGGCAAAATCGAAACACGCCAGGCGCAAGCGGGAGTGATCGGTCTCGGCTACGTCGGCCTTCCATTGGCGATAACGCTGGCGCGGAGCGGGTTTGCCGTAACCGGTTTCGATATCGACCCGGAGAAGATCATCGCGCTCGACGCCGGCCAGTCCTATATCGAAGCCGTTTCCAACGAAGCGCTCTCCGACGAGATGAAGACAAAGCGCTTCAAATCCACGACTGACTTTAGCCTGCTCGCAACCTGCGACGTTATCGTCATTTGCGTGCCGACCCCACTAACCAAGCACCGCGATCCCGATCTATCCTATGTCGAGGCGACGAGCCGTTCGATCGCCCGTACGCTGCGTCGCGGGCAATTGATTGTGCTGGAATCGACAACGTACCCCGGCACCACCGACGATATCGTCAAAACCATCCTCGAGGAGACCGGGCTTAAATCCGGAACCGACTTCTTTCTCGGCTTTTCGCCGGAACGTGAGGATCCGGGCAACCGCGATTTCGATACCGCCACCATTCCCAAGATCGTCGCCGGAGACGGGGACGAGGCACGCGCCCTGATGCTGGCTTTTTATGGCGCCGCCGTGAAGACCGTCGTTCCGGTTTCCTCGAACGCGACAGCCGAAGCAGTCAAGCTTACCGAGAACATCTTCAGGGCGGTCAACATTGCGCTCGTCAACGAGCTTAAGACACTCTATGCGGCAATGGGGATCGACATATGGGAAGTCATCGAGGCCGCGAAGACAAAACCCTTCGGCTACATGCCTTTTTACCCCGGCCCCGGGCTAGGCGGCCACTGCATCCCAATCGATCCGTTCTATCTGACCTGGAAATCGCGCGAGTACGAACTGCCGACACGGTTCATCGAACTTGCCGGCGAGATCAACGCAGCGATGCCGCGCTATGTCGTTGCCAACCTCGCCGAAGCGCTCGACAGGCGCGCGGGCAAGGCGCTCAGCCGCTCGCGTATCCTCATCGTCGGTCTTGCCTACAAGAAGAATGTTCCGGACATCCGCGAAAGCCCCTCCCTGCGCCTGATCGAAATCATCGAGGAACGCGGCGGCACTACCGACTATCATGATCCTTTCGTTGCGACCGTGCCGACCACGCGTGAACATATGAGTCTGAAAGGACGCAAATCCATCGCTCTGACCGAGGAGATCGTTCGGTCCTATGACGCCGTGCTCATTGCAACAGACCACGATAATGTCAATTATGCTCACCTCGCACGTTGGTCGCCCTTGATCATCGATACGCGCAACGTCTTTGCGAAGCTCGGACTTTCGGTCGAACACATCGTGAAGTCCTAACCGGGCTAAGAAAGCTTAGCCTTCAGATTGCTCGCTGCCATCGCATAGCCGCCCGACGCGCCGTCGATGAAATGGATGTGATCGTGCGCCATCGGCGTCGGCACGAAACACGTGATCAGGGCGGAATCCTGCTTGTGCAGGCCATAGCGCGCGATACCGGCGGCCGAAGCTTGGTCGAGCAGCATTTCGATACGGCGCAGGCGTTCAGGCTCGATATCAATGGTCAGCTTCAGCCCGTCATCGAACTTGCGAAAGTCGGAATTCTGGGCCAGCTCGCGCTTGTATATTTTCGGGTCCCATCCCCCGGCCGTCAGTCCGAACTTGTCGAGCACGTATATCAGGATGATCTGTGCAATGATGGCGAGCTTGCGGGTAAATCGCTTGCCCGGCGGCGCTGCTGCGCGCGCTTCGGCGTCGACGCCCGCCGTCGTAAACTTGACGGTTGGACCTTCCGCGGGCAGCGGGTGCGCGCCGCGTCCCTGGCCAGCGGCAACAGCAAGGACATCCGAGACGAGTTTGCGAAACTGCACGTTGGCACCGGTCGTGCCCGGAACCGCAATGATCGAGACGATTGCGCCATTGCGCGCTTCAATCGGATTCCACCGGCAGGACAGGCCGGTGAGGTCGGGCCGCGTCCCTGTGGGTGCGCGACCCACCGCATATTTGCCGCCCTTCATTTGCGCTTCTGCCCAACTCGTGCCACCGCCCGCAAACATGGCATAGGAAACGTCAGGGCTCACCGCAAAACGGGCAACACGGACGTCGAGCCCGATCGCCCGTATGTCGGCGATGGGCACAAGGGCGGCGCGAAGATTGAGCCCGAGTTCCTCGGCGACCCAGGACTGAACGGCGGCGAGCGCTTCGCGCGCCTTTTCCGAGAGCGATACTGGAAGCGCTACCAGCGCACCGTCACCGCCAAAAACAAAGGGATAGTCCTTCTTGCCGACTGCATTGAGCAGTGCCGAGATCACGCTTGCCCCGGCGGTATTGACCGCTTTGTAGCGGCCTTCCGCAATGGCCTCGGTCGAACTGACAATATCTGCTGTCGCAAGCACCCAGTCATCGGGTAGCGGCTGGTAGTTCGCCGTATCGACAACGCCTTCGAATTCCACAAAGACGGGGATCCTATCAAAGAAATTTTCGCTCGATTGTGTGGACATTGTTTGCCATTAGCACAATCGCCGGTAGCAGGCGATCCGGTTTAGTCTTCAAGCTGCATGGCGGCAATACAACTGGGTCTTTATTTAATGCACCATAAGAGACAGTGGCGGGATGTGAAATCTTCAACTACCAATTGCACGAAACATGAATTGTTCAATTGCTGCAAAAGTGTGTAGAACCAAAAATAGAGTTGTGCGCGTCTTGTGCACTGCGTCAAGCTAGTGCAACCATCCACACGTGATTGATTCTGAACGTCAAACTACGATTGATTTTCTAGAGTTATTTGGTGATGCCAGCATATTATGCTGAAAATAATGGTTTGCGCTGTACATGCATTTTGATCTGGCCCATTTCCCGGATTTCCAGGAAGGCTTTTCCAGTGGCAGCCTAAAACTAGATACACTGGAAATGCTGAGGGATATTCGCCAGCAATTAGGCTGTCGCTATATCACTCATATCGGCTATTCAGATCTGACGAAGCCGCAGCGCGGCAGCGATCCTGAAATCTCGGTGTTGACGACCTTGCCGGTCCATTGGGTCGTGCGCTATTCGGCTAAGAACTATTATCGCGTCGATCCGCTGGTGCAGGGCATCATGCAGGCGCGCCGGCATTTCGATGCGATCGGCACGATTCGCAATCTTGCGGAAGACAAAAGCTTACCGCTGGAATCAAGGAAGTTCCTGCGTGACAGCCAGTTGCGCGGCCTCGGCAACCTCTTTCTCGTCGTGCCTACATCGAACTCGCACGGTTTTCGCGGCGTTACCGAATTCACCTTCGACGTGCAATCAGCCGAACAGATGGCCTCGATCGGCGCCATCGGCAAGCGACTGGCCGGCGTGTCGGCAAAGCTTCACAACAGCCTCCACAGCAACCGCAATCCCGCGCTGGCGGCATCCGTCGCCAGTCTCCTGACCAAACGGGAAATCGACTGCCTCTACTGGGCGGCGAACGGCAAGACAGATGGGGAAATCGGTGAGATTCTCAATATTGCACGCTGGACGGTCGTCACCTATCTGACCAACGCCAAGAACAAGCTCGGCTGTTCCAACCGAACCTCTACCGTCGCGACGGCACTGGCGCTCGGCGTGATCGAGATGCCTGCGATCAGCAACAAATTCTAGCCGAGGTTCTCGGACGCGGTCAGTTGTGGCAGGCGCGCATTCTCGAAGGCCGCGGCGAGAAGGGCGGTATTGTCGGCCGGGCTCCGGCCCGTCTCCGCGAACCTGACGTGGTGGAGATCAATTTCGGTTGAATCGGCGCCAAGTGTCAGCCGGAAATAGGCGTTAACACCCATGTTCTTGAACTCGAGATCGAGCATTACCTTCGGTGCCGTATTCCAGTCGAGCGTGTACTCGCCGCCTAGACCGAATGTGAGCGTGTCGGGATAGAATGTCAGCTCCGTCGCTGAATTGACGATGTCGGCAATATTGCCAAAGAGCTCGCAGCGGATGAACGCAATGTAGTCCGCAACGTCCACGAGCCGAAGATCATCCACAACCTCCGTCAAATGTCCGGAGATAATGTCGACGCGGGTTGCGGAATACTGCGTTTTCTTCATGCATTGATCCGATAACGGTCTGGGCAATTATTTTCGACGTGCATTAACGAACTGAATGAGCTCGGCAACTGCTTTGTAAAATTCCGGAGCAATTACACTGTTGACCTGGACCTGTTTATACAACGCCCGTGCCAACTGGACATTCTCAAAGATCGGTACCCCATTTGCTTCGGCGATCTCCCGGATCTTCAGCGCAATAATGTCCTGACCCTTGGCCACGACCACCGGCGCTGAATCCTTTGCCGGAACATAGCGCAATGCAACTGAGAAGTGTGTCGGATTTGCGACGATCAGCGTTGCACCCGGGACCGAAGCGATCATACGCTGGCGTGCCCGGTCACGACCCAGCGAGCGGAGCCGGGACTTGACGAGGGGGTCACCCTCCGCCTGCTTGTGCTCGTCCTTCACTTCCTGTCGCGTCATCCGCAGTTCGCTGCGCCAATGGATACGGGTCCATGCCAGATCGAAGGCGGCCAGAACGGTTACAGCGATGGCGACAGACGAAAGCAGGCGAACAATGTGAGTCCGGATAAGTTCCGGCAGGGCATTCGGCTCGGTAATGATGGCATCGACGAAAAAATGGCTGTCTTCAAAGAAGATCATGAAGACGATCACACTGGCTGCTACGAACTTCACCGTCGATTTCAGAAACTCGACCTGTCCGGCAGTGCCAAAAACGCGCGACCAGCCCTTGGCGAGCGATATTCGCGACAATTGCGGCTCGATTCGATCGAAGACGATGCGCGGCGCGTTCTGCAGAACAGACGCAAGGATGCCGGCGCCGGGCACGATGATAAGGACCGGCAGCAGCGCCAACGCCACTGCAGCGCCGACAATTCCGAACAGCTGCCGCGCATCGTCGGCGCTCGTAAGCCGCCAGTCATCCGATTTGTCGAGCAGTTCGGATAGAACCGCGGTCAGTTTCATGCCACCTGGAACCGCGACAAAAACCGTGAGGATGAGAAAGGCAACGATCGATGCAAAGATCGGCACTTCGCGCGAAAAGGGAAGATTTCCTTTTTCGACGGCATCGCTGATCTTCTTTTCAGTCGCTTCCTCGGTTTTGCTGTCTTTATCGGCGCCGTCCGACATGGGCTATCCACGTCTCACGATGCCGGCTCTTCCACGTCGAGCTTGAGGTTGCCGCGCTCCGCGAGACTGATCGCGGTGCGGGCGATAACCCGGCGCGCTTCGGTGACGGCACTTGTGTTGACGTTCGATTGGTTCGAAAGCTCCGTTTCGACCATGCGGCGGCCGCGGGTCGAGAGCGACTGCAGGATGAGTTCCTGCAGATGCGGGTCGCACCCGTGCAGCGCCGTGGTAACGACATCGGTCTGGATCTCGTCGAAGAGCACAAGCCGGGCCCGCTGCGACAGCCGCGCGATATCCTCGAAGGTGAAGAGCTTTGCCTTGATCTTGGCAAGGTCGTCCGCGCCAAGGTCCGAAAGACCGGCAAGGATTTCCTCGACATCCGACTTGTCGAGCTGATTGATGATGTTGGCGATGGCGCCATGATGACTCTTTTCCGAGCTCGTATTCTCCTTGCCGGTCACCTCCTGCTGCAGGACACCTTCGAGCATGGTCGAGATGGCAGGCGTGACCTTCCGAATGTGCAAGGTCCGCTGAATAATGGCGCTGCGTTCTGCCGCAGCAAACCGGATGAGCAACTTTGCCGCGACGTCCGAGGGCAGGCGTGAAATGACGTAGGCGGAGACCTGCGGATGCTGCGCCATAAGATAGCTTTGGAGCACATCCGCCGGAACGCGCGGAAGCTGGTCCCAGACCGATTCCTGCGTGATGAGTTCGGGGCGCCGATTTTCAATGACCGCGCTCGCATCCTCGGCGGATAGCGTATCGCGCAAGAGACCCTCGAAGCGCATGCCGGCTTCCGAAACCGGCGCGCCGTCGGCGAAAGCATTCTCGAATTCCTTGACCAGTTCCTCAAAGTCGCCGGGCGTAATCGGCTCCAGCTTGCGGGCATGGCCGGCGAGCGACCTGAGGTCATCGGCAGTAAAATGCTTCAAAAGCCGCGATGCGGACGGCCGTCCGATCGCCACTAGCAATGCAGCAACCTTCTCCGGACCGCTGAGGTCATGGATGGCGCTTGCCGCTTCGGATGATTCCTGATCGCTCATTCGGCTCAGGCACCGCTGCCGATGACTTCGGTGAGGCTGACGCCAAAGCGGGACGAATCGTCTTCGAGGACGATGACCTCACCGCGCGCGATGACGCGGCCGTTGACGACGATGTCGACTGGATCGCCGATCTGCTTGTCGAGCGTCACCACGGCGCCGCGGCCGAGCTTCATAAGATTTGCAACTGGCATGGAGGTGCTGCCGAGCACGACCTGAACGTCGACAGGTATACCCATGATGAGATCGATATTGGGTTTTGCGCCCGCCTGTTTGCGAGGCTGCGAGTCATCGCGCTTCAATTCCTCGATCGCTTCGTTGAGCTCGTCTTCGATCGAATTCCTGTCGTGGGGGGCCATGATCTATTTATCCCGATGAAGGTTAGAGGACGACGCTTGCGACATCTGCGCTGCGAACGATGCGGTTGACAAAGACCGGAAGGATTTTTGCCGGAATTTCGGGCTGTGCCGGGGCTGATGCCGCCTTTGCAGCAGTAAAGGAAGGCTGTACCGAGACCGCCGGGGTGCGGACGCCATCCTTCAGATCCGACTTGGCGCGCTCGACGAGATCGATGGCCCGGGTAATTTCGGAACGGACGCGATCGGAATCGCGCAGGCGCGCTTCGAGGCGCACGCTTTCGTCGCGGCAGGTCTCGCGTTCCGCCTGGAGGATCGCCAGGGCCTGTTGCAGGTTGGCGGCTGAACTGGCCACCTGGTGGGCCACGATCCGGCTCATCGCGTTGAGGCGATTTGCCTTGCGCAGCGCCGCCAGGAAAACCACAAGCGAGACGGCGGTCAGCACGATCGAGACGAGATTAGCCAGCGGCAAGCTCATCAAGGAGATCCTCTTCTTCATTGATGGGGTCGGTGATCCGGACCGTGAATGCGCTGCCAGCCTTGCCGAGACGGCACTTGTAGAGTGCCTGGTGGCCGCTGCGCAGCCGGACCTGGTCGATCGCATCCTTGGGCAGTTGCAGTATCTGGCCCGGCTTCAGGAGCGCGAGTTGCTCGAGCGTCATCGACCCTTGCTGGAGATAGGCCTCCACATCGATGTGGGCGCGGCTGACTTCGAGCCGCAGCTTCTTCGCCCATGCCGGGTCGGAATGATGGGCCGGTTGCCGCAGCATGCGGGCGATGGCGTCCTGCATGGGCTTGAAGCTCGACCGCGGCAGGAGGATCAGTATTTGCCCGGAGCGACCGGCTGACTTCAATGTGACAGCGCAGCAAATCATGCGGGTTTCAGAAATCGTGTTTGGCGCGAGATGAGCCGGCTCGACCAGATCGCCGACTTGGAACAGCCCCTCGGCACCTGCGGCAAACATATGGTCGAGCGATGCCGTTACATCCGCAAAGACCTGTCGGGCGATGATGAGGTCCACCGACGTGAGCGGACGAGCGGCGCTCCCGGTTCCGGCACTCGTTCCCGAGCCGAAAAGCGCTTCGATCCCACAATCGACAAAGCTGCGGTCCGCAGCGAGGACGACGTGGGAGCCCCATTTCGATACCGGCACCATCCCGACAAGACCGGATTGCGCGAGCGTGTTCGTGATCGCGTCTTTCTCCAGGGTCCTGACGCCAGCGAGCTCAGCGGTAACAGGCACCTCGGTCTGTGCGGCAAACCGCGCGCCGAACGATGCCGCGAGTTCTCGGAAGACGGTCTCCAGCGATTTGAGGTCATCGACCGACATTCCGGCGGCGCGAAGAATGCTCTCGGCGAGGACGTCAGGTCGTTTGGTTTCCGCTTCGGCTTCCATGATCACCCTATGCTGCCTGCTGCATCGGCGCCGGGGACAACGTCTCCTGCTCGACCACATCGATCGACGGACGGTCATAGGCCGAGATTGTCTTGCGTCCGTATTCGAGCGCGATCTGGGGCAGGGCCCCGTTCATGTAGGCAAGCAGCGTCTGCTTCACGATCATGTAGAGGCGGTTCTGCTTCTCGCGCGTTGTCTTGATCTTCGTTGCGATCGGACCGACGACACCGTAGGAAAGGAATATGCCGGCAAAGGTGCCGACCAACGCGGCGCCGATCAAATGGCCGAGAATTTCCGGCGATTCATTGAGCGCGCCCATCGCCTTGATGACCCCGAGCACGGCGGCGACGATGCCGAGCGCCGGCAGGCCTTCCGATACGGCGACCATGGCGTTGTATGGCTTCAGCTTGTCGCGGGCGATCGTGTGGAGTTCTTCATCCATGAGCGCTTCGATCTCATGTGACCGGGCATTGCCGATGATAATGAGGCGGCAGTAGTCGCAGATGAAGTTCGTCAGGTCGTGATTCTTCAGCACGCTCGGAAACGCCTGAAAGATCGGCGATTCCGTTGGATTGTCGATGTGAACTTCGACTTCGTTGCGCGATTTCGCGCGCAGTTCGCGCATCAATGCGTAGAGCACGCCGAGGACGTCCAGATAATCGCGTTGTTTGGGGATCTTGTTGGTGAACGCTTCCATGCAGGCGCGGCCCGTATCCTTGACCGCCGAAAACGGATTGGCAACGAGGAAGGTGCCGAAGGCGGAGCCGCCGATGATGACGAATTCCCATGGCTGCATAAGAACGGCAACATGTCCGCCCATGGCGATAAATCCGCCAAGCAGGCACCCCATCGTCACAACCAGTCCAATAAGAATACCCAAGTCACTCTCCCGCAGGTTTGCCAGCGAAGCCAAGAGCTAGCAGTTGCGGCTTGTGTGAACCTTGCAGGATTGGAGGGACGGCGCGGACAGCTTCAGGCAAGCTTGGTCTGCGACACATGCGCAAACCCTTCGGGAAAGGCGCATCATGAACACTTTGACGAGCTACACCCTGATCGCTAAGGATTTGCCGCGGTCACTTGCCCGTGTATCTGCAGAACCCGCGGTCAAGCGCGACAGCGAGTACTACCTGAAGAACATCCAGAACGTGAAATCCGTCGACGATTTCATGAAGGACACGCGGCTCTACAATTTTGCATTGAAGTCATTCGGCCTTGGTGACATGGCCTATGCCAAGGCGTTCATCCGCAAGGTGTTGACCGAGGGCATCGACAGCAACGAGGCTTTCGCCAACAAACTCAATGACGGGCGCTACAAGGAGCTTGCGACCGCGTTCAACTTCGTGAAGTACGGCGACAAGGCCACGAGCCAGCCAGGAACGCTGCAGCCGATCGTCGACAAATATGTCCGCCAGACACTCGAGGTGGAGACTGGCCAACAGAATGAGGGGGTTCGGCTGGCGCTCTATTTCGCCCGAAAGGCGCCCGCGATTACCAACTCCTACGAGATTCTTGGCGACAAAGCGCTGCTTGAGGTCTTTCAGACCACTTTCTCGATCCCTGCGCAGACATCCGGCATGGACATCGACCGCCAGGCCAAGATGGTCGAGGACAAGCTGAACCTGGCGGACCTCAAGGACCCCGCCAAGCTCGCCAAGCTGATCACGCGCTTCACCGCGATGTATGAGATGAAAAACCCTTCGACCTCGACCAGCATACCGTCGCTGCTCGTCGGCGGTTCCACGCAGATCGGCATCGCCGACAGCATCCTGACAACGCTGCAGTCGTTCAAGCTTGGTGGCCGCTGATGGAAAATTCGATCTATGTCGGCCTGTCTTCGCAAATCTCGCTTGAACGGCGCATGGACGCGCTGGCACACAATGTCGCGAACATGTCGACGCCAGGCTTTCGCGCCACCGGCATGAAATTCGACGTCATGGTTTCGAAGGCGGCCGAGAATTCGAGCTTCGTCAGCGCCGGCGAGAGCTTCATCAAGACCGAGGCAGGGCCGATTACCCAGACCGGCAATCCGCTCGACGTCGCTGCCAAAGGCAATGTGTGGTTTTCCCTGCAATCCCCCGCCGGACAGGTTTTCACCCGCGACGGGCGCATGCAGATGTCGACAACCGGCGAACTCCTGTCGGTCAAGGGCTACCCAATTCTCGATGCCGGCGGCCAGCCGCTGACCATTGATCCCAATGGTGGCCCGCCGCAGATTTCGCCTTCCGGAACAGTTACCCAAAACGGCCGCCAGCTTGGCGTGATCGGACTGTTCACGATCGATCCAAATGCGAAGCTCACTTACTTCGACAATTCAGCTGTCATTCCAAGTGTTGCGGCGCAGCCTGCGATCGACAATCCGGATGCTGGTGTCATCCAGGGCGCTATCGAGGGGTCAAACGTCGACGCCATCAGCGAAATGACGCGCCTGATGAATGTCTCCCGCGCCTTTGAACGCGTCGATGCGCTGCTGCGTGGTAGCGAGAATACGTTCAAGGATGCTGTCAGGACCCTGGGGTCCAGCACATGAGCCATTTCCCTGGCGCCCGATAGCTAGCTCATGCACGCACTCGAAGACGCACTTCAGACCATAGCTGAGCGAAAGGGCAATCTCGACGCGCTGGCCCGCCTGATTTCAAAGGCGACAGGCGAACGCGCCGCGGCGACCGGCGGCTACGTCGAGGATGTCTCCCGCTCGGCGATCGGCGTGCGCGGCATTTCCGACAGCACGCAGTTGGGCGACATGGTGATGATCCGGACCACCGAAGGTTTGCACCCGGCGGAAGTCGTCCGCCTCGAACAGAAGCGCGTGCTGATCAAGCCATTCGATGACCGCATCGTGCCTTCGCTCGGAACGCCGGTCTTTCCGGAGGGACAACTGCGCCTGTCGCCAGCGGCAAGCTGGAAGGGCAGGGTCATCAACGCACTTGGGGAACCGCTTGACGGCAAGGGGCTGCTCGCAGCGGGGATCGAACCCGTGCCTGTCGATCGCGCAGCGCCGATGGCCATGGAGCGCGGCCGCGTCGAAAAGGGCCTGCGCTGCGGCGTTAACGTCGTCGACGTCTTCGTCCCGATGTGCTTCGGGCAGCGCATGGGTATCTTCGCCGGCTCCGGCGTCGGCAAATCGACATTGCTCGCCATGATGACCCGGGCCGCCGACTTCGACACAGTCGTCCTCGCCCTTACCGGCGAACGTGGCCGCGAAGTACGCGACATGCTCGAAGACACGATGGCGGGCAAGCTCGACAAGACGATTGCGGTTGTCTCGACGGGCGACGAAAGCCCGATGATGCGGCGGCTTGCGCCAAACACCGCGACGGCCATCGCCGAGTATTTCCGCGATCACGGTGACAATGTTCTGCTTATCGTCGATTCGATTACCCGCTTCGCCCATGCCGCACGCGAGATCGCGATTGCGGCCGGCGAACCCCCGGTTTCGCGTGGTTATCCGCCGAGCGTGTTCAGCCAGTTGCCGCGCCTGCTCGAGCGGGCCGGACCGGGGCTCGATGGCGAAGGCACGATCACAGGCATCTATGCGGTCCTTGTGGACGGAGATGACCATAATGATCCTGTTGCCGATGCAATCCGCGGCACGCTTGACGGGCATATCGTGCTCGACCGCGCCATTGCCGCGCAGGGGCGGTTTCCCGCAGTCGATATCCTGAGTTCGATTTCGCGCCTCGCGCAGCACAACTGGACACCCGAACAGGCAAAGCTTGCGACCAGCCTGCGCGGTCTGATCGCGCGGTTCGAGGAAACGCGCGACCTGCGCATGATCGGTGCCTACCAGGCAGGCAACGATCCGCATATCGATCAGGCCGTCACACTGGTTCCGCTCATTTACAATGCCATGCAGCAGACTCCGGCATCGCCACTGTCGATCGATCCCTATAGCGATCTCGCCGCCGCGCTGAGACCAAAGGAGCCATCATGAAGCCCAGCGACACGAAGCGTCCAGCGTCAGGCAAGGCAGACGCGATTGACCCGCCGCCAGTGCCCGTCCGTGACAAGCGATTCGACGGCTACCTGAAGGGCGCCGGCATCGTGCTCGCCACGATCTGCGCCGTCCTCCCCTTCGTCATGTATTACGACATCCTCGATGCGCGCCCAAAGCCGCTTGCTTCCGGAATAACGGTGCGTGACCCCCTCAATCGGACCAATCAAAAGGTTGTAAGGGAAACACACGGCAATCGCGGCTCGGCACAGGCGCAAACCGGAGAAGGCGTCGATGCGATGACCACGGCCACGACGGCGGAACTCACGGGTGACAGGCTCAAGCAGATCGAGGAGGCGAGCAAGCAGCCTTTCCCCGGCAAACCGGTATTCCTGCTGCGCGAGGTTGTAGGCGGCCTGGTGATGATCGAGGACGAAAGCGGCTACTGGTTCGTCGAAAAAGGCTCGCCTTTGCCGGATGGAAGCACGCTTGTCGCCATCGAGCGCGGCGCCGATCCGGGCAGTTTCTCGATCAAGACCTCCGATGGCGACGTCATCACCCGAACCAACTGACTCGAGCCAACGACACAAGTTCCGAAGCTGGCTCGGGCCGCAAGTCTCACGCAAGTTTGGCAGCGTAGGTTTAAGCAAAGATTAAGCGCTTCTGACGTGCGAGGAAGACATGCAGGGAATCCATCTGTTCGAACTGGCATCGCGTCAGGCCGAATGGCTGTCGGTGCGGCAAGCGGCCGTTGCCGGCAACGTTGCCAACGCCAACACGCCCGGCTTCAAGGCGCGGGACGTCGAACCGTTCAAGGACGTGCTGCAGCAGACGCAGTTGACGATGGCTGCGACCAATCCGAAACACCTCGAAATCGACGCGTCCGGAATTGCAGCAACCACCATGCGCAAGGATGCGGTTGCCGAGCAGAACCACTCGAAAAACACCGTCAGCCTCGAAAGCGAGATGGTGAAATCCGGTGAGGTCAACCGACAGTTTGCGCTCAACACCAGCATCGTGAAGGCGTTTCACCGAATGATGCTGTCTTCGGTAAAGAGCTAAGCCGATGTCCGATCCGCTACAGGCCGCCCTCAAAGTTGCCGCTTCCGGTCTCAACGCCCAATCGACGCGACTGCGCATCGTTTCGGAAAACCTTGCCAATGCCCAGTCGACGGCCAAGACAGCCGGCGGCGACCCTTACCGCCGCAAGACCGTATCGTTCGCCACCGAACTCGATCGAAGCACCGGCGTCGAAACCGTACGTATTGCCGAGGTCGGCAAGGACACCTCCGAGTTCGTCGAAGAGTACGATCCCAGCCACCCGGCCGCAGATTCGCGCGGCTACGTCAAATATCCGAACGTCAGCATGGTCGTCGAAATGGCGGACATGCGCGAGGCGAACCGTTCCTATGAAGCCAATCTCCAGGTGGTCAAGCAAGCACGCGAACTCATTGCCATGACCGTCGACCTCTTGAGGAATTCCTGATGATCGATCAACTTCTCAGTGTTTCCACCCGCAACGCTCTTTCGAAACTGACCGAGACGGTGAGCCAGGGAACCGGCGGGGCGTCTCAGGTTCAGCCCGCAGCCACCACCGGCGGGCCTTCCTTCGACAACGTTCTCTCGCAGCTCGCCGGATCGGTCAGCGGCAAGCTCGAAAATGCCGAGGCGATGTCAATGAAGAGCATGACCGGCGACGTGCCGACGCGTGATGTAGTCAACGCCGTCATGGATGCCGAGCAGTCGCTCCAGACGGCGATCGCCATCCGCGACAAGATCGTCCAGGCCTATCTCGAAATCAGCCGCATGCCGATCTAGGCACATCAACGGAACTTGGCCGACATGGCCGGAAGGGCATTAGAAATTCCATGAAAGCGCTCACGATCGCTGCGACCGGCATGAATGCCCAACAGCTGAACCTGGAAGTGATTGCCAACAACATCGCCAATATCAACACGACCGGTTACAAGCGCGCCAAGGCAGAGTTCTCGGACCTGCTCTATCAGGCCGAACGCAGCGCTGGCGTGCCGAATGCCTCGAACCAGAGCGTCGTTCCGGAAGGCGCCATGGTCGGCCTCGGCGTGCAGACATCTGCCGTCCGCAACCTGCATATCCAGGGCGCGCTGAATCAGACCGGCAATCCCTTCGACGTCGCCATGGTCGGCCGCGGCTGGTTTCAAATCCAGAACGCCGCTGGCGAAACGCTCTACAGCCGCGCCGGCGCGTTCAACACGAATGATACGGGACAGCTCGTGACACTCGACGGGAACCTCGTCGAACCTAATATCGTCGTCCCGACCGATGCGGTCGAGGTGAAGATCACGGATACCGGGCAGGTCTTTGCCAAGATGGCCGACCAGACGCAGCTCGTGAACCTCGGCCAGCTGCAGATCGCCAATTTCGCCAACGAAGCCGGCCTCGAACCGCTCGGGGACAATCTCTTCCGCCAGACCGATGCTTCCGGCGACGCCGTGGTTGGCGTTCCGGGCGATCCCGGCTTCGGTACGCTCAAGCAGGGTTATCTCGAGAGCTCGAATGTCGATCCGGTCAAGGAGATCACGGATCTCATTACCGCACAGCGCGCCTACGAGATGAACTCCAAGGTCATCCAGGCCGCCGATGAAATGGCATCGGTCGTCTCGAAGAATCTTGGCGGCTGAGGATAATCATGACGACAGCAGGACGCACATTCGCAAACATCGCAGTCGGCATCGCGCTCGCGCTATGGGCCATGGTCCATGCCACCGGCGCCATGGCCGAGCGTATTGCGTTCATCGTGCCGTCGCAGATTATCTACCCCGGCCAGACCATCGGCAATGAGGGTCTGTCCGAAAAGATCTTCAGCATCAAGGCCAGCGCTGCCGGCAATTACGTGCTCCACGTCAATCAGCTCGTCGGCAAGGTTGCGCGACGGACGCTGCTGCCGGGGCAGCCTATCCTGGTGACCGCCGTCAACGAGCCCGACCTTATCCAGCGCGGCGTTGCGGTCCCTCTGGTCTACAACACCGGCTCTCTCGTCATCAGCGCAAAGGGCGTGGCGATGGAGCCCGGCCATGCGGGCGATTTCGTCAAGGTACGCAACGTCGACAGCGGCATCATCGTGACCGGCACGATACTAGCCGACGGCTCGATTCAGGTCGGGATGCAATAATGCGGCTTCTCGCCTTACTCCTTGCCTTCATTCTTACCGGGACGATTGCGGCCAATGCTGGCGAGTCCAATGACAAAGGCTATAAAACCCCTGCCGAAGCCAACGCTGCCTGGCGCCGCGCCGAGAACGAAGCCGAGCGCTGGGGCAGTGCCGCGTCGCCGCTGGGCGAGGGCGGTGCGATCGCACGCCTCAAGGACATCGCCAATATCCAGGGCGTCCGCGAGAACCAGCTTGTCGGCTATGGTCTTGTCATCGGCCTCAATGGTACTGGCGACAGCCTGCGCAATGCGCCGTTCACCGAACAGTCGATGCGCGCCATGCTCGACAACCTTGGCATCAGTCCGCCTCCCGGAGCCTCGCGCGTCAAGAATATCGCGGCCGTCATCGTCACAGCAAACCTCCCGCCCTTCGCCGGGCGCGGTTCGCGTATCGACGTCACGGTGTCGTCGCTCGGCGATGCCACTTCGCTCGCCGGGGGCACACTGGTCATGACGGCCCTTGCCGCCGCGGACGGGCAGAACTATGCCGTTGCGCAAGGCAATCTCGTCGTTTCCGGCTTTTCCGCATCGGGCGATGCGGCGAGCCTGACACAGGGCGTTCCGACCAGCAGCCGCATCCCAAACGGCGCCCTTGTTGAAAAGGAAGTCACCGGCAACTTCGGCCAGGACGAATTGGTGGTTGAGCTGCGTGAGGCAGACTTTACGACCGCCGTCCGCATCACCGACACGATCAATGCTTTCGCCAAGCGCCGCTACAAGCAGCCGGTCGCCAAGGAGCGGGATTCGAAATCGATCCGCCTGCGCAAGCCGAAAGACATCTCGGCCACCCGCTTCGTCGCCGAGATCGAAGGTCTCCCCGTACCGACGGACGAGGTTGCACGCGTAGTCGTCGACGAGCGTACCGGCACCGTCGTGATCGGCGAAAAGGTGCGCATCTCGCGTGTCGCCATCAGCCACGGCAGCCTTTCGGTGCGCGTTACGGAAACGCCGATGGTCGTCCAGCCTGAGCCCTTCAGCGATGGCGTGACCGCGGTCGAGCCCAATACCGATATCCAGGCAACGCAAACGTCCAATATCGGCGTTCTCGGTGGAACTGATCTCGAAAGTCTCGTCAAGGGGTTGAACCAGATCGGCGTGAAGCCTCAGGGCATCATCGCCATCCTGCAGGGTATCAAGACGGCGGGCGCCCTGCATGCGGAACTGGTGGTGCAATGAGTTACGCCTGGACGCCTTCGGGTAGAGCCTATCGAGCCCTCTTCGGGATGATTCTAGGCGCGGCATTGAGCTTTGCCGGGGTGGCAGGCGCCCAGGATGCAGGGCACGAGGATGCCACGCAGGAGATCGACCGCTATTGCACCAACATCAACGACAAGGCCGCCGATGCGCGCTACGCCATGCAAACGCGCGAACTTCAGCAACTGCGCGCCGATGTCGATAGCCGCATCCAGGAACTCGAAGCCAAGCGTCAGGAATATGAAGTTTGGCTGAAGCGCCGCGATGAATTCGTCGACAAGGCCGAAGATTCGCTCGTCGGCATCATTTCAAAGATGCGCCCAGATGCCGCCGCTGCGCAAATGGCGCTGCTCGGCGATGAAGCGGCAGCGGCGCTGTTGCTCAAGCTCAATCCGCGCGTATCGAGCGTCATACTCAACGAGATGCCGCCCGATAAGGCCTCCAAGCTCGCGCGTGTCATTGTCGGATCGCGCGTCGTTTCACAAAAAGAAAGAACCGCCCAATGAAAAAAGCGGCCTCCTTCATCTTGGTCGCCAGCCTTATGGGCCTTGCCGGCTGCGCCAATAATTTCCGCGATCTCAACCGGGCGCCAGCCATGTCGCCGGTGGGAGCAGGCGTCGGCCAGACTTTCAGCGTCACCGATCCCGCCTATTATCCGACGCAGCCGAAGCCGCAGCAATATTCGCTCTGGCAAGACCGCCAGGCGGGATTCTTCCGCGATCCGCGCGCGGCCAATCCCGGCGACGTGCTCACGGTCATCATCAGGCTCGACGAGGAAGCGAAGTTCGACAACAAGTCGAATCGTTCGCGCGCCTCCTCGCAAGTCTACGGCGCAACGGCCGATATCAGCGGCAGCGGGATTTCGGGCGGCGACATCAGCGGCAATCTCGACCTGAACTCGGATACGAAATCGAAGGGCGAGGGCAAGATCGAGCGTTCTGAAAAGATCGACCTGCGCGTCGCCGCGATCGTCACCAACATCCTGCCGAACGGCAATATGGTGATCCAGGGATCGCAGGAAGTCCGCGTGAACTACGAGTTGCGTATCCTCAACGTCGCCGGCGTCGTGCGGCCGCGAGACATCTCGGGTTCCAATACGATCTCCTATGACAAGATTGCGGAGGCGCGCATCTCCTACGGAGGCCGCGGACGGCAAAGCGAAGTGCAGCAGCCGCCATGGGGACAGCAGGTCCTTGACACCGTTGCACCATTCTAAAGGTCGAAACCGATGAGCGCCGTCGCCGAAGAAACCACACCACCACCAAAGGGTCCATCATTGGTAGCCCTGATCGGCGTTGTCGTCATCCTGACCCTCATAGCTGCCGGCGGCGGATGGTTCCTTGGCGGCAAGCTTGGACTCGCGAAAGACGAGGCGGCGGAGACGGCTACCGAAACCAGTCGCAAGCCTGCCGCGGAGGACATGCCGCTTGGAACGGTCGTGCCGCTGAAGCCTATCCTCACCAATGTGAAAATTCCGCAGAATGTCTGGTTGCGGCTTGAAGCCGGCGTTGTGGCGCGGCCGGGCGAGAAAATTCCGGACGAGCTTGCCGCGACGATCACCGGCGATTTCATGGCGTTTCTGCGCACGGTCAACCTCATGCAGCTTCGTGGGCCGGCCGGGCTCGAATATCTGCGCACGGACCTTGAAGAGCGAGCGAAAATGCGCTCCGAGGGCAAGATCGAAAAAGTCTATATCTGGGCGCTGGTGATGGAATGAAAATACGTCTGCTGACGCCACTGCTGGTCCTCGCACTCGGCGGGACCGCCATGGCCCAAACGCCATCGATCCTCGAAGGGCTCCTGCCGCCCGGCAGCGCCTCGACAAGTGGCCAGATCATCCAGATGCTGGCGGTGCTCACGGTCTTGTCGATTGCGCCAGGCCTCCTGATCATGGTGACCAGCTTCACCCGCTTTGCCATTGCATTTTCCCTACTTCGTGCAGGCCTTGGTCTGCAGACCACACCGGCAAATCTGGTGATGATCAGCCTTGCGCTGTTCATGACCTTTTACGTCATGGCTCCCGTGTTCGATCGCGCGTGGCAGAATGGTGTCCAGCCGCTCGTCAACAACCAGATCACCCAGGATGTCGCGATGAATGAAATCACGACGCCGTTTCGTGAATTCATGCTCCGGCAGGTACGCGACAAGGATCTCCGCCTGTTCGAAGACCTCGCCGACGAATCATTTCGCACCAAGGCCGCCGGCGTCGTCGATTTGCGCATTCTCATCCCGGCATTCATGATTTCCGAATTGCGTCGCGGGTTTGAAATCGGCTTTCTGATTGTTTTGCCATTCCTTGTCATCGACCTCATCGTGGCAACGTTGACCATGTCGATGGGCATGATGATGCTGCCGCCGACAGTGCTCTCCCTGCCGTTCAAGATCCTGTTTTTCGTGCTGATCGACGGATGGAACATCCTGGTCGGGAGCCTGATCCGCTCCTATACGTGACGCGTCAGTTAGCCGGCGAAATTCCTTTCGCCGGCGGAATTTTCATATTAGATAAAATCCATAGGACCTTGTTATTAAAACGGTAATACATTAGACGTACTGATCACAATATGGCGGGTTGCCTTCAGGGCAATAGGCATCAGGCCGCTCCGTCACACCGGTGAAAACCCGGTATGTCCCCTTTTTTGTATCTCATCAGGGACCTACTTCCATGACCAGCATTCTTACCAATGCGTCGGCAATGACGGCGCTGCAGACGCTTAACACAACGAACAAGAATCTTGCTACGACGCAGGACCGTATCGCTACGGGCCAGCGCGTCGCCCAGGCTTCTGACAATGCCGCCTATTGGTCGATCGCGACCGGCATGCGCACCCAGAACACGGCTTTGTCCGCAGTCAAGGACGGCCTCGGTCTCGGCGCTTCGATCGTCGATACGGCTTACACGTCCCTCAACAGCGCTATCGATCTCGCTCAGAAGATTCAGGCAAAGTATGTCGCCAAGGAAACGCCGGGCACCGACGGCACCGTTATTGACGCCGACATTGCCCAGTTCAAGGCTCAGATCGTCGAAATGGCCAAGGGCGCAACCTTCCAGGGCGTCAATCTGCTTGCTACCGGTGGCACCGCACAGAGCATCGTGACGGGATATACATCCGGTACCGGCGTCACCACCATGTCCGTTGCCGCTTTCGACCTCGAAGCTGCCTTGACGTCTGCAACGACCTCGTCGGCTGTTGAAACTGCAATCGGCACGATGAAGGACGCAGCTGCCGCTTTGGGTTCTGCCAAGACCCGCATCGACACGCAGCAGGCTTTCACTGACAACCTGATGGACGCCATCGATCGCGGCGTCGGCCAGCTCGTCGATGCCGACATGAACAAGGAATCGGCTCGTCTGTCGGCTCTCCAGGTTCAGCAGCAGCTCGGCGTACAGGCTCTCTCGATTGCAAACTCGAGCAACCAGAGCATCCTGTCGCTCTTCCGCGGCTAATCGGATAAATAATATCGTTACAAGAAATTTGCCCCGGACTTCAAATCCGGGGCTTTTTCGTTTTGCTAACCTCAGTGATATTTTTCGCGTTCACGGCCAAGGATCGCTCGGGCATTGAGACCCGCAATCGGCTGCGCCAGATCCCTAGGTATATCCCCCGACAGCTGCAGATCGAGATAGCGCGCGCAGCAGACGCGAAGGAACGACGTGAAGTTGCCGAGATCATGACCGGCGTCAATCGACTCATGATGCAGCCGCGTAATGAGTTGCACGACGTTCATTCCGTCACGCCGTGCGATTTCCTCCAGTTTAGACCAGAAGAAATTCTCGAGCCGCACGCTGGTGACCATACCGTCGATTCGCAGCGAGCGCGTCGTGCTTTCCCATAGACGCGCATCCGCCTTGATGAACAATTCACACATGCTGCCTCCCAAACCCGCAAACACCCATTGAGCTTAGCAGCGCTTACGCGTTGAGCACAGCCATGAACTGCTGCAACCAGGCAGGGTGGGCCGGCCAAGCTGGGGCGGTTACGAGCTTGCCATCGGTAACGGCATCGTTGATGGCGATCTCCGCAAACTTTGCGCCGGCGAGTTCGACTTCGGGGCGGCATGCGGGATAGGCCGAGCATTTGCGCCCCTCGATTACCCCTGCTGCGGCAAGAAGCTGGGCGCCATGGCAGATCGCGGCAACCGGCTTGTCGGCGTCGAAGAAGTGGCGGACGGCCTTGATCACGTTCGGATCGAGCCGAAGATATTCCGGCGCCCGTCCGCCGGGAATGACAAGCGCATCGTAATCCTCGGGACGGATCTCGGCGAACGTTGCGTTGAGTGCGAAGTTGTGGCCGCGTTTTTCGGAGTAGGTCTGGTCGCCTTCGAAATCGTGAATGGCCGTTGCGACCGTGTCGCCGGCCTTTTTCCCCGGACAGACCGCATGCACCGTGTGGCCGCAGGCAAGCAGTGTCTGAAACGGCACCATCGTCTCGTAATCTTCTGTATAGTCACCGGTAATCATAAGGATCTTGGCGCTTGGCATGTTTTTCCTCCCAAGGTTTCAACGAAGGAAAGCCTAGCAAATGCAGATCGCCTATCGGTACTAGCCGGATACTACGGGAGAATTTTCATCGGTACATGGTGACGCGCGGCTCTAACTTCGCGCAAGCTTCGACCTCTATGGTTCGGTTACGGGATCGTGGTGGGAATCGATGGAAAAGAATATCAGGCACACATTTGAGCAGCTGTTTGCAGCGCTGAAGAAGCTCGGGGCGCGGCGGCTCATTGCCCTTGGCATCGTTGGTGTGACGCTGTTCAGCGTAATTCTCGTGTCGAGTTTCTACCTCAATCGTCCCCAGTACGAGACGCTTTATGTCGGCCTCAGCCGCGATGATGTGAACCGAATGGGCATGGCGCTCGGCGAGGCCGGCATCCCCTTCGACGTGAAATCCGACGGCACCTCGATTCTCGTTCCCTTCGGCAAGGCCGACCAGGCCCGCATGTACCTGGCGGAAAAAGGTCTGCCCACCAGCAACAATGCCGGCTATGAACTCTTCGACAATATGGGCTCGCTGGGTCTTACGTCGTTCATGCAGGAAATTACGCGCGTACGGGCGCTTGAAGGCGAGATTTCCCGCACGATCCAGGCAATCCGCGGCATCAAGGCGGCGCGCGTTCATATCGTTCTTCCAGAGAAAGGAAGTTTCCGCCGCGGTGATCAGGCGCCATCCGCCTCGGTCGTCATCCGCACCGAGGGCGACTTTGCGATCGAATCCGCCCAATCGATCCGCCAGCTTGTGGCCGCCGCGGTGCCGCAACTGACCGCCGCCGAAGTGACCATCCTTGATACCAATGGCCGCCTCCTCGCTTCCAAGGACGACGGAACGAGCGCCGGTGCGGTCATGTCGGCGACCCTTGAACAGAATGTTTCCACCTCCGTCGATGAAAACATTCGCAAGGCGCTTGCCCCCTATCTCGGCGTCGGACACTTCCAGACGAGCGTCCAGGTGGCGCTCGATACAGACAAGCGACAGACCAATGAGACGGTATTTGATCCGGAGTCCCGGGTTGAACGCTCGGTTCGGGTCGTCCGTGAGAGCGGCGATTCGCAGAACTCGACCAGCGATAATGCCACGGGTGTCGAACAGAACATCCCGCAAGAACAGATCGCCAGCAAGAACGGAGACAGTTCGTCTGAAAAGACCGACAAGCGCGAGGAATTGACGAATTACGAGCTGAACTCGAAAACCGTATCGACCACCAGCGACAGCTACCAGATCAAGCGGCTGTCGATCGCGGTCGTCATCGATCAGGCGCGCCTTCTGCAAACGGCTGGCGCGACGCCGCCGCCGGCCAATTTCGTCGACCAGCAGATCGCCAAGATCACCGAGCTTGTAGCAACGGCGGCGGGCCTCGATCAGAAGCGCGGCGACGTCATCAACGTCACCGCCGTCAATTTCATGGAAACGACCGACGAGCAACTGCAGCCGACCTCGACGCCTATATCGGAAATGGTCTTCCGCCAGGCCGGCAGCTTCGTCAACGCGGCTGCGCTCATCGCCGCTGTTGCCCTCATTCTATGGCTTGGCGTCCGGCCCTTGATGCGCGAAATGGGCAAGGCCGCGGAGGTCCCGCAAATTGCCGGCGTGTCAGAGCTTGCTGTCCCGAATGTTGCAATGGCAGCAAATCTTCCTGCCGTCGCGCCCGCTCGCTCCGAGCAAAGCATGCCCTATGACGATCTGAGCGAACTCAGGCGCCGCATGCGCGTTCCTGCCCAGAATCGTCTCGAACAGATGATCGACATGGACGAGGAACGGGTTGCGGCGATTTTGAAGCAATGGGTCCACGAGGCCGCCTGAGATGAGCGCACGATCCCTCGCCAGCGTTCTTACCGATTTTACCCCGAAACGGGTGCCGCCAGATCGCGTGACGGTTTTCACCAGCGTTCGCGAGCGAGCAGCTACGCTTGACGAGGTCATCGAGCCGGCCGAGGAAATCGTCGACATCATCGACTACGAACTCAAGGTGAAGGAAGCCTTCGCAGCCGGGCGGGAGTCAGGTCAGGCGGAAGCGGCGGTACTTTTCGAAGCCGAGAAAGTCCGGCTGGAGCGCGAGTTCCAGGAACAACTCGCCGCTGCGGATGCCGCCTTTCTTGCCGATACTGGCGCGCGCCTTGCCGCGCAACTTGCCGATGGCTTGTCAGGCATTGCTGCAGATCTTTCCGGTTCCCTTGCGGCTGCGCTCACTCCTCTCGTCGAGGCGAACCTGCGTGAACGGGCGATCGGTGGTTTTGTCGGTGAACTCGAGCGCCTTACAAAAGGGCTCGAAGGCGTTCTTATCGACGTAACCGGGCCTCGCTACCTGCTTGACGCGCTACGCACGCGGCCGGAGATCGATCCGATCCGATTTACGTTCCGCGAGGCAAACCAATCCGAGCTAACGATGAAACTCGATGATGTCGTGATCGAAACACGCCTCGGCCACCTGATCGACGCGTTGAAGGACCAAACCCGATGAACATCGACCCTGAAACGCATCGCGAAATCGTCATCGTCCGGCGCGGTCGCGGCGACGGTGAGGAAGGCCACCATGGCGGCGTCTGGAAGATCGCCTATGCCGACTTCATGACGGCGATGATGGCGTTCTTCCTCGTCATGTGGCTGATCAATGCCGCCAATGAGGAGACGAAGGCCGCCGTTGCCAGCTACTTCAATCCTGTAAAGCTGATGGACCGGCAGGCGCAGCCGAAGGGCATCGAGGAGATCGACAACGAGGAGGGCAAGGTTCGCTTCGAGCGGCCCGAATCCGTCGATCCCATTACCAAGAGCGCCCGCAACGAAAAACAGGTCGAGCCCGTCCCCGAACGTGAGGAGCGGCAGATTTTCAAAGATCCTTATGCGGTTCTCGCCGAGATCGCCACCGACTCCGGCGTTCTCCAGAACCGCTCTGCCAAGGGCGAAGGCGGCTCGAGCCAGGCCGGCCCTTCGACGGGCGCCAAGGGTGGCGACGCCTACCGCGATCCGTTCAATCCAAATTACTGGTCGACCCATGTCGAGGACGACATTTTCCCGCTGACCGATAGCCCCGCCGTCCCGCCGCCTTCGCAGGAGCAAAGGATATCGGCGTCGAATGCCAAGGCCGATGCCGATGCCCAGCAGGCGGCGCTCGAGAAACGCATCGCCGCGGGCGAGGCTAGATCGGCGCCCGATCAGCCGGAGGCCAAGCCTCCCATCACCGCCGAAACACCGGCTGCTCCTTCAAAGGATGAAAAAGCACCGGATGCCGCACAGGTTGAATCGGCGCGGGAGCTTGCCAACGAAATCGCCAAGAAAACCGGTGCGGCCAGCGATGCGAAGGCGCCAGACATCACCGTCGTCGCCAGGAATGACGGCTTGCTGATCCAGCTGACCGACAAGGTCGATTACGGCATGTTCGCGATCGGATCGGCCAAACCCGACAAACGCGTCATCCAGGTAATCGACGAAATCGCCAAGATCATCGGTAAACGCGACGGCGAGGTCGTCATCAGCGGACATACCGACAGCCGGCCATTCAAGAGCGATACCTACGACAACTGGCGGCTCTCATCCGCCCGGGCGCAGATGGCCTATTACATGCTGACCCGCAAGGGCCTCGACGCCAAGCGCGTTCTACGCGTCGAGGGTTACGCTGACCGCGATCCGAAGATCGCATCCGCCCCCTATGCGGCCCAGAACCGGCGTATCGACATCTTCCTGAAGACGGGGTCCAGATGAGGGCAGGGAGCGCGATCCATTGGCTGGTCTTCGGCTTTTTCAGCCTGCCGCTTGCCGGCGCGGCCGCGCAGGTCAATCTGCCGACGCCCGAACCCTATCTCCTCGTGCGCTCCATGCGGATGCTGCAGGATCAGGTCGCGTCGGGCAAACCGGAAGCCTTGCCGATGCTCAATCGGGTGCTCGGCCATATCGCCGAACAGCTGCGGGCGGCGAAACCGGAAGTCTGGCAGAAGCCGGCAAATGCCTATGCGATCTTCGTTTACCTCTTGAACGGCGGTAACCCGGAGGTGGTGCGTGCGATCCTGGCCTCGGCGAAGCTCGACCAGGTTGATCCCAAGCTGGTCGCGGGCTCACTGGCCTATGCTGACGGCGATACGCTGCACTTCGTCGAGAACTTCCAGGAAATTCCGCCAAATGTTCCAAGCGAACTCGTCGCTTCGATCTATCTCGTGACCGCCACCCAGCTTGCCGCCATCGATGCTGGAACAGCGCTGAAGCGTCTGGATTATATCCGGCTCAATGCGCCGGGCACGCTCCTTGAGGAAGCGGCGCTGCGCCGCGGACTGACGATTGCCGCTCGCCTCGGCGACAAGGACAAGGTCAGGCTTCTCGCCCGCAACTACCTGCAGCGTTTTTCCTATTCGCCCTATTCGGAAGATTTCTTCCGCCAGCTCGTCGACGCGTTGATGGAGTTGAAAGATCGCGTCAGCAACGACGAAATCGAAGAGATCGCAGCACTGGCCTGGCCGCGCGCGCGGCTGCCCCTCTACCTGCGGATAGCGCGGGGAGCACTGGTCGCAGGCGATCTTGCACGCGCTCGTTTTGTTTCGGAGCGAGCCGATAAATTGGCGGCCGAACTCAAGACCGACGATACACAGGCCAAGCTCTATCTTGCAGTCAGCAATGTCGGCTCCGACAAGACCGGCGATGCGAAGTTCATGCTGTCGAAGCTGCCGCGCGACCGCCTGCACGAACGCGATGCCAAGCTTCTCGACGCAGCGCTTGCCATGTCGAGCCGGATCTTGGCGCAACCGATTCCCGAACTGGCAGCACCGCCAAAGCCGGCAGCCCGCAGCGCGCCCGTACAAGCCAGTGCGCAGTCCAGCGCGCCAGCGGCGGCCAGCGCAGCGCCGACCACGGATGAGCCAGATCCACTCGTCCTTGAGACACGAAAGAAGCTAGACGCTATTGACGCGCTCCTCGGGAGGACAGGCAAATGACGATTGGAGCCGACATGCCGTTGAAATCGCTGATCGGAGCCCGCATCAAGGACAGCGGCAAAGGCGAATCCCCTATCGAACTGTTGTTGCCGGCGAACGGCAAGGCGGCTCTCGACTTTGAGACCATGGTAAAGGCGACGGCGCCGAAACATCATCGCGGAAAGAGCTGCGAGGTGAAGGAAGGCGTGCGCGATACGCCGGACAAAGAAGCTGAAGCCGAAAACGACGAAGAGACTGGCCCCGCCGCCGGGCAGGGGATGTTCGGCCAGACCATGCTGGCACTCGAGCAATTGCTCCAAACTCAGCAGCAGGCACAGGAACAGTCCCTCGCTACAGCCGACCCGCGTTTTGCGGCCAGCATCGTCGACGACGCAGCGGCGCTGATTGACGGCACGACTTCGGTGAAACCCGTCGGCAAGCCCGCTTCCGAAGCTGCATTGCCTGACAAAGCGGCTGAGACAGGCCCGGCAGCACCCCCGGTGAAGACCGAGGCCGCGCAGCCCCGCAACGGAGAGACTACGCCTGCGGCCCCGCCGCCTTCCGCGCGTCCGGAAGCAGGCGAAGCGAACGTGCAGTCGCCTTCGACGGAACGAAGCGTTACGCGCCTGGCGGAGCCTTCTCCTGCGCCATCGACAAACGCTGCGATGGCGAACGCGAGCGCTGGAGGCCAGTCTGATCTCAGGATCGCAACGCCGTTAACGCCGGCCGCTGCCGCGCCGGTTGCCGGGCGTCCCGGTATCAGCGATGTCCATGTCATTTCCGATCGCAGCACCAGCGCCACGCGGACGCTCGTGATCCAGCTTCAACCCATAGAACTCGGCACTGTGACAGCACGGCTGCGGCTGACGTCCGAAGGCATGCACATTCAGCTGAACGCCGAGAACAATGTGGCGGCCGAGCATCTCGCCCGCGATCATGAGGCCCTCGGCAAGGCACTGAAACTGGCTGGTGTTGGCGACGACAGCTCGTCGATTACGATCGCCGTGATCGACCGGTCGAGCCCGTCTTCGAATGCGCACGGTGGCCAGCTCAATTCCGGCGGGCAGGACGCGCAAGCGGATGCGCGGGCCTATGGGCAGGGACAGGCTGCATCCGGAGGCGCCAAGCAGGGCGGATCGGCGGGCCAGCAATATCCGGGAGACACGAGAGCAGATGAGCGCGAGGAAAAAGCCGGTAAGCCTGGTATTGAAAGCCACGTTTCACGCGGTCTGGTTGTCTAGCCTTCTTGCCATCGCGAACCCCGCATCATCCGAAAACCTCTGCGAGCGCGAAATGCACCGGGCGTCGGGGAAGTATGGCATTCCGCTCGGCATTCTCTATGCCGTCGGCCTCACCGAGACCGGGCATAAGGAATCGCTCCAGCCTTACGCCATGAATATCGACGGCACGCCATACTTCATGCCGTCTGCCGCCGCCGCAGCGGCCAAATTCGCCCAAGCACAGATGCAGGGCGCCAAACTCATCGACCTCGGCTGCATGCAGATCAACCAGCATTATCATGCGGACGCATTTCCCTCCGTCGCCGCAATGCTCGATCCCAAGGCCAATGTCGACTATGCAGCGCGGTTTCTAAAGGGGCTCCGTTCGCGCGAGGGAAGCTGGACTATGGCGGTCGCCCGCTATCACGCCGGGCCCAACAATGATCCCGCCCAGCAATATTATGTCTGCCGCGTGATCGAAAACATGGTGGCCAGTGGCTTCGGTAACTGGACCTCGAAAGCACGCCAGTTCTGCGGCAAGAATCAACCATGACCCGTAACACTTGGTAAGAAAACGTGAATTCCCTTCAAGGGATTCTTGCGAAGCTTGTTCTGACCCAAAAACGAATCAGAAAACAGGACACAGTCAAGGAAAAATCGTACGCTCGGAATGGCCAGCGCTTCCCTATAAATTGGGGTCTATTTCTTGGGAATTGTCCACGAGTCACCACCACCGCTAGTTGTGTGTTGCTTGGGGCAACTTATTGATTCGAAAGGTGGGGTTGTGATCGTAGTCGTCGACGAACGAAGTTTGGTGACGAGTGGGTATTCTGCGTGGTTCGCCCGCGAGGGCATTACGACAACCGGCTTTGCTCCTGACGATTTTGGCGACTGGGTCGCCACTGTTCAGGAGAACGACATTATGGCCGTCGAAGCATTTCTGCTAGGGGAATGCGCCGATCGGAACAAGTTTCCACACAAAATTCGTGAACGCTGTGCGGCACCGGTTATCGCCGTCAACGAGACACAGTCTCTCGAGCATACACTGGAGCTTTTTCAGGCAGGTGTCGACGACGTCGTCCGCAAGCCGATGCACGTGCGGGAAATCCTGGCGCGCATCAACGCGATCCGCCGCCGTTACGGCAACGGTGATGCCGGCACGCAGATCGGTCCAATCCGGGTCTTTTCGGACGGGCGCGATCCGCAGGTCAATGGCATCGATTTCTCCTTGCCGCGACGCGAGCGCCGTATCCTTGAATACCTGATCGCCAACCGTGGCCGCCGGCTCAACAAGGCGCAGATATTCAGCGCCATCTACGGCATTTTCGACAGCGATGTCGAAGAGAGCGTGGTCGAGAGCCATATCAGCAAATTGCGCAAGAAATTGCGCGAGCAGCTCGGCTACGACCCGATCGATTCGAAACGCTTCCTCGGATACAGCATCAATCTCGACTAGGCGCTGTATTCGCCAGTGGCGGAAGCGCCGAACCCCTTAATCCCAAAGGACTACAAGGCGTCAGCTTCGCGCAAGAATCGCAGGATAACGATCTTGTACGCAAGGTGTGACGCAAGGAGACGGATATGAGCCTCTATGGAATGATGCGAACCGGCATTTCGGGCATGAACGGCCAGGCCAACCGCCTGTCGGCCGTATCGGACAACATCGCCAATTCCAGTACGACCGGCTACAAGCGGGCAAGCACCGAGTTTTCCTCGCTCGTGCTGCCAAGCTCGGGCGGCGAGTATAATTCGGGTGGCATCGAAACCACGGTCCGCCACCACATTTCCGAAGATGGGTCCCTGCGTTACACGACCTCTTCGACCGACCTCGCCCTGCAGGGGAAGGGTTTTCTCATCGTCAGCAATTCGAGCGGCACGCCGTACCTAACGCGTGCAGGTTCATTCGTCCCGGACCCGCAGGGCAACCTGGTGAATACGGCGGGCTATTACCTGATGGGCTATCCAATCACCAACGGCAACGTAAATCCTGTCGCCAACGGCTACCAGGGTCTCGAAAAAATCAGCATTGCCCAGAACGACCTCATTGCGGATCCCAGTCGGACCGGTATCTTCACCGCCAATCTTCCGGCAGGCGCGGACATCGTGGCAGCAGCTGACCGTCCGCCGGCGAACGCCACCGCCTCGGCCAAGTACACGGCGAAAACGTCGATCCAGACATTCGATAATCTCGGCAATGTCGTGGTCGTCGACCTCTATTTCACCAAGACCGCAGATAATGCCTGGGAAGTCGCGGCCTATGACCATGCCAATGCGGCGGCCTCGGGCGGCTTCCCCTATACGCCGGCAACGCCGCTGACGACCGAGAACTATACGTTCGACGCGGTGACCGGAAAGCTGAACTCCACCGACCAGTCCATCTCGATCAATGTCCCAAATGGCCAGGCGCTCGAGATCGATTTCTCCGCGACGAAACAGCTTGCAGGCGATTATACGCCTATCCAGGTCAAGGTTGACGGCAACTCTCCGAGCCCGATCGACAATGTCGACATCGGTGCTGATGGCACCGTTATGGCGATCTACAAGAACGGCGCCAAGCGAGCGATCTACAAGATCGCGCTTGCCGATGTCCCAAGTCCCGACAATCTGCTCGTTATGTCCGGCAACGTGTTCTCGCCGAGTGCTGACTCCGGCGACATCCAGGTTGGATTCCCCGGCACGGGCAGCTTCGGCAACCTGAACTCGGGTGCTCTCGAACAGTCGACGGCCGATATCGCGCAGGATCTGACCGACATGATCGAGGCCCAGCGCAACTATACGGCGAATTCCAAGGTCTTCCAGACGGGCGCGGACCTGATGGACGTGCTGGTCAATCTAAAAAGGTAGTTGAACAACTCATGGCGATTGGACAAAGGGTATGTCACTAACTTCGGCGCTCAACACCGCTCAAGGTGCGATAACGACCGTTTCGAAGCAGACTGCTTTGGTGTCGCGCAATATTGCCGGCGCAAACGATCCCAATTTTACCCGGCGCATCGGTTCGGTGGTCAGCGGTCCAGGCGGCTTGACATATCTCTCGGTCACCCGCTCTGCCGATGATGCCCTCCTGTCCAAGTATATCGAGAGCAACAGCCAGCTCGGCGCCTCAGACACGCTTCAAGGCGGTCTCGACCGCCTTTCCGGTATTTATTCCGCCAATGACGCATCGGGATCGCCAAGTGCCCTGCTTGGCGATCTGCGCGATGCCCTGCAGCTCTATGCGAACAAGCCAAGCGATACGACGGTAGGACAGGCCGCGGTCACGAAAGCCGCCGACCTTGCCAATGCCCTGAACCGGGGCAACGACGAAATCCAGAAACTGCGGCAGGACGCCGATACCGACATCGCGGACTCCGTCAAGAACCTGAATACGCTGCTTGCCAAGTTCGAAACGGTAAACACCAAGGTGATCAACGGCACGCGTTCCGGCGCTGACGTGTCGGACGCGCTCGACGAACGCGACGGCCTGCTCAAGCAGATTTCCGGCGAAATCGGCATCACGACGCTCGTTCGCGGCGACAACGATATGGTTATCTTTGCCCAGAACGGCGTCTCGCTGTTCGAAGGCAAGCCGCGCGCCGTCAGCTTCACGCCAACCAGCGCCTTCAGCGCCGGCACTTCGGGCAACCAGGTCTATATCGATGGCGTGCCGCTGACGCACGACACGTTCCAGCAGCCCTACGGCACGGGACGCCTTTCCGGATTGCTGCAGCTACGCGACCAGGTCGCGCCCGATTATCAGAAGCAGCTCGACGAGATTGCGCGCAGCCTTGTCAGCATGTTCGCCGAGTCCGATCAGAAGACGCCGCCGACGCTGCCGACAGTGCCGGGCCTGTTCACCTATCCCGGCGCACCGGCAATGCCAGCGGATGGCACGATCCTTCCGGGTCTCGCCGGCACCATCAAGGTTTCATCGGCCTATGTGCTGAGCGAAGGCGGCAATCCCGCGCTTCTGCGCGACGGCGGTACGGTGCCGGCCAATCCGGACTACGTCCAGAACCCCGATGGCTCCGCCGGGTTCTCGGTACGTCTCCAGAATTTGATCGGCGCGATCACCTCACCGCGCATTTACGATCCAACGGCGAACGGCGGCAACAACAAGAGCCTGCTCGACTTCTCCTCTGCCTCCATAAGTTCGCTTGAGGCAAAGCGGCAGTCTGCAACGCAGACCAACGAATACAATGGCATTCTGGCTTCCAGGGCGAGCGATGCCATCTCCAATGCGACCGGCGTCAACATCGACACCGAAATGCAGTCGCTCCTGGATCTCGAGCATTCCTATAGTGCGTCGGCGAGGATCATCTCCACGATCGACTCCATGTTGAAAGAACTCCTTCAGGCGGCGTCATAGATATGAAAACCCAATCCGTTTCCTCCTATATGCTGGCAAATGCGACCCGCAACATTCTGGCAAAGGCCCAATCCGAGCTGATCAAGGCACAGCAGGAGGGAACGACCGGCTTCGTTTTCGACAAGGGGCTGACCCTTGGCAGCCGCACCGGCCAGTCCATCTCACTGCGCAAGGAATATGACCGCCTGTCCGTCCTGACCGACACGAACGGCGTCATCAAGGAACGAATGACCACGTCGCAGAATGCGCTCACCAGCATCATCAAGGGAACGCAAGACCTTCTGAGCACGGTGACGGCAATGTCAGGTGGTGCAGCGGGCAGGGCAGTCGCTGTCGACAAGGCCAAAAACCTGATGCAATCGACGACGGAGCTGCTCAATTCGAGCTTCAATGGCGAGTATATTTTTGCGGGTGTCAACACCGACGTGAAGCCGCTTGCCGATTATGACGCTGCGGGAGGTCCGGCTCGCGCCGCTGTCCTGCAGTCGTTCCAGGACTATTTCGGCTTTCCGACCACGGATCCGCAGACAGCCAATATTACGCCCGCCGCCATGAAGGATTATCTCGACACTGCCTTTGCCGGCGAATTCGACGCCGCCTCATGGTCGGCAAACTGGTCGTCGGCCTCCGATACACTCGTCAAGAGCCGCATTGCACCCACCGAAATCGCCGAAACCTCGGTCAGCGCCAACAGCGCCGGCTTCCGGCAGATGGCGATGGCAATGACAATGGTTGCGGAGCTGGGCAATATCGGGCTCAGCCAATCCGCCCTTGATGAAGTCGTCGGCAAGGCATCGAAGACGACGACCGACGCCATTACCGCACTCGCCGACACGCAGGCGTTCCTCGGCAATGCGCAGGCCCGCACCAAGGATGCGACTGACCGGCTGGCTGTGCAACTCAATGTCCTCAACAGCTCCGTGCTCGACCTTGAAGCCGTCGATCCGAATGAGGCCGCCACCCGCGTGAATGCGCTTACGACGCAGATCCAGGCGTCTTATGCACTGACCGTCAAGATTCAAAGCCTGAGCTTGCTCAACTATCTGAAATAGTGACCAGCGCAATCACTGCGCTGGCTGGTGAACGGAAACAAACATGTACCAGGCCCGATACGATGACATCATGAGCGACGGCGCCGACAACGCCAGGGAAACCGAGCGTTCGCTGTTTGATCAGTCGATCATGATGCTGGAGGAAGCGCGCGACGAGGGCGGGTATTCGTTCAAGGGCATCGAGGCCGTCCAGTTCACCTCGCGGCTGTGGATGCTCGTGCTGGAAGATCTCGGCAGCCCCGCCAACGGATTGCCGCCAGAGCTGCGTGCCTCGCTTATCTCGATCGGCATCTTCATCCTCAAGGAACTCGAGGCGATCCGCCAGGAAACGTCGACCGATTACGACAGCATCATCGAAATCACCCGAACGATACGGGACGGACTCTGATCATGAAGATCTCGCTTCGTGCCGGTGAAAAGATCTATGTCAACGGCGCCGTGCTGCGCGCCGACCGCAAGGTCTCGCTCGAATTCATGAACGACGTGAGTTTCCTGCTTGAAACGCACGTCATGCAGGCCGATGAGACCACGACGCCGCTGCGCCAGCTCTATTTTGCGGCGCAGATCATGCTGATCAACCCTGCAATCAAGGACGAGGCTCATCGCACGTTCAAACGCATGCTGGCTTCCTTGCTGACGACCTTCGAAAATCAGCGGATGCTCAAGGAGCTCAAGCTCATCGACGAGCTAGTCTTCAACGACCGTGTCTTCGAGGCGCTGAAATCGATCCGGCTGCTTTACACCCTGGAAGCCCAGATACTCGCAGGCGAAGCCCCGCCCGTCATTCCATCTCAAACGGACAAGGCCGTGAGGCCGGAGGCACACGCATGACCACTGTTCCGCCCGTCGGCACACAACAGCCGAATACGAACAACGACACCAGCAAGACAAACGGTCCGGGTGTCGACTACCAGACTTTCCTGAAGCTGCTGGTCGCGCAAATGAAGAACCAGGATCCGACCCAGCCGATGGATGCAACCCAGCAGGTCACGCAGCTTGCCCAGTTCTCCAGTGTCGAACAGGCGGTGCAGACCAACACGAAACTCGACCAGCTTCTGGCCAGTTCATCGCTGCAGCAGGCCGACGGCATCATCGGCCGGACTGTCACCAGCGCCGATGGCAAGATCAGCGGTGTCGTCGAATCCGTGCGCATCTACAATGACGGCATGATCGCAACACTGAAGGGCGGCGCGACGCTGCCGATCACCGCCGGCATCGTGGTCAGCTGACGATGAACGAAGCCGACGCCCTCGATATCGTCAATCAGGCCATCTGGACCGTGATTGTCGCCTCCGGACCGGCCGTCGGCGCCGCGATGTTTGCTGGCGTGTGCATCGCGCTGTTTCAGGCGCTGACGCAGATCCAGGAGATCACGCTGACTTTCGTGCCGAAGATCCTTGCAATTCTCGCCGTGCTCGCGCTGACGGCGCCCTTCGTCGGCTCGCAGATCAACACGCTCACTTTGCTCGTCTACTCACGCATCGAGCACGGATTCTCGTGAAGGGCGCACGTCATGCTTGGAGGTCTTTCTATCTGGCAAATTTGCGACGTAAGCGTCTCCATCCGATCAAAACGCCTGTTACGCTAAAAGCGAACCCGCCAGCGAGAAGCGTCAGCATTAGCGGTTTCCAAATCGCGTTGTTGGAGAGGAACGGAAAATCGAGGGTGTCAGACCGTAGAATAGCCAGCGATAGGTTCGTCGGCTGGCGTCAATGACCTCAATGACGCGGCCGGTCACCGGATTGACATATACGGCTGTATTGGCGGCGTCGTTTAGAATGATGCGCAGACCGTCTCCGCCCACACCATCGCTCGATCGAAGGTTCGCATAGACATCGTCGGCTGGGATCGGGGTTGGTCGCTCCGCTGTTTGTCCAGGGTACGCCATGGAAGCGGCCTGCCAGATGACGTCATTGGGAAAGGCGTTGGATTGGGCAGCCACCTTACCATCACGAATTTCCGCGATCTGGGGAGCGGCCTCGGGCCCACGGGCAAGCAGGTATGGCTTACCCGCCACAGCAGATACTTCCACCTCGCTGGCAGGAAGAATGGCTCTGATTGTGTCAGGCGATACCGATTCTGCCGCTTGGGCTACCGTCAACCCGACATACGCCTCAGCTTGAGCGTCGGTCATTTCGCCGGTCGAGAAGATCCTTCCATGATCCATTGAGAGCCAGCCGCTCAGTATCCACGTGAAGACAAAAGTGGCCATGACCAGCCCCCCGACGTGGTGCCACTTCATCCAACCTCTGTAGGGAGAAATTGCCCCTTGGTTGAATTTGGCGCTTTTGTACGAGCGAACGATACCCAGCCAGATGCCCGCGATTGTCAGGCTGATGCCAACAAGTGACATCCACCAAACGGTACGGTCCCACGCTACCCAGTTTTGGCGCAGGACCGTTGGGTAGATCCAGTGAAGCACAGATCCCAGATAGTTCCAGGATCGCTCGAAGGTTGTCGTACGCTGCATTACCTCGCCAGAGCGTTGAGATACGTAGAGGTCTGTCCCCGCCTCATCGGCAAGCGAGACTTTGTAGAATGGGCGATACCTATCGTACTGATGGTGAACCATCCATTGATCATAGTTCAGCGGGTTCGACGCCGTTTTGACCGCAGTTCCGGAAAAAGACTGGGCAATCGACTTGGCAGCTTCGCTGGAAATGCCTGCTACGACCTCGCCAGTTTTAGCCGAAACGATCACTTGTGGACCTTTCGGTGGCTGGATGACGTACATCGCCTGACCATTTACTTCCAATATGCGGAGGCGAGCCGGCGACGTGATGCCAGATGCGATGATTGCAGATGCGGGAGACAACTCGACTTGGCTGCCGTCGATCATGGAGCCCTTGTTGATACGTGCGCCATCTCCAAGGAAAACCGGGCGAGGTGGTTTCGGTCGCCATGCTGCGCGAGGTCTACAAGGTATATGCCCGGATCGAGAAGTGTTCGATGAACTACGATCACGTTATCGTGGATGGGGCAGCGCACTAGGTCAAATATACGATGGGCCTGCGCGCAATCAGCGACGACATCACCATCGCGGGCCAATCGTGCAATGTGGTTGAAGGACATTCTGACTTTGCCTGTGGGTTCTATCTCAAATGCAACGGCGGGGTGGGGCAGGCTATTCCGGCAGCGATATTATTTCAACAAGCTGCGCTCTGAACACTTCGGTCGGGGTCATGTAGTCGAGGCACTTTCGCGGGGTCGTGTTGAGACGCTCGCAGATTGATCGCACTGATTGATGGGGAAGGGACAAGAGGTCGGTGTCACGCGGCAGGTAGCGTCTCACTCTTTTGTTCATGTTCTCGACCGAGCCTTTCTGCCAGGGTGCTTGCGGATCGCAGAACCATGCCTTCGTCCCCATCCCGGTCTCCAGATCGCGCCAGGACACGAACTCGAAGCCGCGGTCGAAGGTGATGCTCTGTCTTGCCGAATGCGGCAGTGCAGAAAGTTCATTGATCAGACGCCCCATGATCGGTTTCGATTGCCGGTCATTGTTGCGAAACAGGATGGTATAGCGGCTCTTGCGTTCCACCAGTGTCGCAATATTCCCGTTGCCATAATCCTTGCGAAAGATCATCAGATCACCCTCCCAATGCCCGAACTGGCCACGGTCATTGACCTGTTCTGGACGGTGGCGAATGGCCATAAAGGCGGGAAACACAAGGCCTCTCGGTCTTCGTGCATAGCGTGGCTTGCGTTTGCGACGACGCTCGGGCAGGTGACGCGCAAGCTCCTGGGATTGCCCATCCTCAGAATACACGTACCGGTAGATTGTCTCGTGGCACAGCCGGTGTTGAACATCAGGCTCTCTCTTCAAGCGGCCGGCGATCTGCTCCGGAGACCATCCGGCCTTCAGACGATCAATGACGACATGGCGCAGCTGCGGATGCTGATGCAGCTTGCGATATGACCGCCGCCGCTGTTCATAAAGACTGTGTGCCGTGACGTGCCAATAGCCATCCGCTTGCGGAACTTCCTTGTCGTGCCACCAGTTGCGTTTGATCTCGCGGTGGACCGTGGAGCGGTGGCGACCAAGAACCGAGGCGATCTGCGCCAATCGTGCCTTGGCGTGTAGCATCTGTGAAACCATACGGCGTTCATCAAGCGTCAATTGCGTGAAACTGCGGGGCATTCCATCCTCCTGAAAATAAAGAGGGTTTTGTACGTGTCGCAATTGAAAATAGAATGTGCCCCGACTACACACCTTTGCGGCATAAGACCAATTATGGAACTACGCTCTTGGGGCGGCCATGGGATACGCAAACAGCATGGCCCCCCCACTTCGTCCTCTCTCGCATGGCTCGGAGCTAACGGCCACGTCCTAATTTACCAGGTCCGAGTTGGTCTCTACTTCAATGCGATCGGCCACGCGGCGAATAAGCAGCGTAGACTGCGGCTTACCTAATTCTGCGGGGACTGAGATGGATTGGGACTGACCGGGCAACAGCACTGCGGAGAACCGGGCGACAGCGCGACTTTCGGTATAAGTGTTATCTGCACCGTTTGTGCCGACCGTGGTCACCACATGCCAGCCGTCTGGCTGCTTAACCCAATAGGTGACTGCGGACGCATCTGCGCCGAACACCGTGGAAATGCCCTGCCCTTCAGTTGCGATCTTTGGTTCGGCGGCCTGAGCCTGCGAACTGGCAACTGTAATGCCGTACAGAAGACTGGCGGCAGTGGCGATTCTAAAATACCTAGTCATGTTTTCCTCATAAACTTTTTGTGTGCATACACACACTTTTCGAAGCGCAAACTTGTTATTCTGACTGATCCTAGGTGTTGCGCGTCAACTCTAGAAAATCATGCCGCCATTGCGCGGCTTTTTCGGGCCCTACCTGGGCCTCGAATTCCTGCTGGGCTTTTTGCCATAGGGGCAAAGCTGCCTGCACCTTGTTGTGTCCGGACTCAGTCAGCGACAGCACTAACTTTCGGCTCTCCTGTGCGGCCCGTTCAGTTTTCAACCAGCCGTCCCTTTCCATCGGCTTGATGGCGCGCACCAGCGAGGTTCGTTCCATCACCATCGCAAGTGCAAGTTCGCTCATCGTCATGCCCGGGGTTTCCGAGAGCAGCACCAGTATCCCGAACTGGGTGTTGGTCACTTGAGCAGCTGAAAGGTGACGGTCGTAAATTCGGGTTATGTACCTGGAAGCCTGCCGGGTTGCGAAGCTGTTGCAGGCAGCCATTGATGATCTTTCACTCATACGAGAAGCATATATGTGCATATGCACTTTGTCAACATTTGTTGTATGTCAAAGTGCTTTGCGAGACACGCGTGCCGTTAGCCAGTCAAAAACTTCCGACTTCGCGTTCAACATAGCCCCTTCCGGCTTGCCCCACGCGCTTTGGTTCGTGGGATCGTGGATTGATCGCCGAGCGCCGCCTGGCGTATGGCCACAGATTTGCTTAAGCCCGATGCATGCCTTGGAAATCACAATGATGAGCGTGTGGCGCCGTATCATACAGCGGAGGAGTTTTTGGGCGGATCAATACTACTCTTTCGGCAGGAGCGACCTTGATCACAATCTGCTTTTAACGCTTAAGCGACGGCGTGAGCATACATTGCTAATCATAGTGCACGAATTCAAAGCTTTCTACGCTACCCCAACTGGCAGAACTGTCTTCTTGATCGAACCAGTAGGGATCCAGCCCATCACTGAATGAGCGAAACCCGCCGATGTTTTCAACGACGGGTGTCGTTGCTTTCTCGCCTATTTCGGGCAATCCTTCGGTGGCTGGCCGGTCGTGGATTGCGTTCCTGACGCAGTCCCGGAGGAGTCCGGGCAGTCGAGAGCTCCACTGCCGGCAGGCTTGTCACTCGACGAGCCGGAGCCTGTGTTCGGGGTTGCAGTGCCAGATGAGTCGGGCGTTCCTGTATTGCCCGAAGCCCCACCCGATTTATTGGAGTTGGAATTGGAGCCGCCAGAACTGTCCGACGATCCGGTGTTGCCGGATGCACCACCGGAAGTATTGCCACTGCCCGAATTTTGAGCGACAGCGGCGCTGGCCAAGGCCAGGCTGAAGAATGCAATTAAGATAGATTTTGTCATGTCTCGGTCTCCTTTCGCAGATTGATACTCGGAGCTAACAAATGGTCTGAGCTAAAGTTCCGAGTCTGATCTTCCTCATGCGAAAGTATGGGGCCGACAAGTGGTCTTTGTTGTGCTGTCGAAGCTCGCGGAGAGAGCAGCGGCATCGCGCAACTATTTGGTGCCGCGCACATAGACGAATGGAATGTCGTTCAGTTCGGCCCAAGCCAGCGAGGCGGTGACAGCTTCATCGAGCGTATCAAATGGCTCCGGCTGGAAGTAGGCGGGCCCGTCGATCGCGGATAACGATCCATCCGCAACGAACTTCCCGTCAACCTTCTCGATCAGGACCCAATCTTCCTTCTCGGGCGGTTTCGACGCGCCATAAATATCCTTGAGCTGGGTCATGGCTTCCTCCGTCGATTGCTCAATTTTCAAACTCAGAATTCCGCTTCGGTATGCATGGATTGGGCGGGGCGATGTGTCACTCTTCCTCGCCGGGATACTGAGACTGTTTCATCACTCCGGCGAGATGAGCGGTGTTGCGGGCGAGCATGGCGATCATTGTCTCGACTTCTTCCGGGATTTCTTCGAGATCAATGAAGTTCGTTGAGCCCATCGCTTCCCCGACCCAATATGCCACTGCATTGGCAGGAATTGTGAAGCCGACATCGTTGACGGCCTGAAACACCTCGGCCGAGACATGGTGAGCGCCATCTTCGTTGCCAACAATGGCGACAGCCGCCACTTTGCCATACGACACCATCCTCCCCCAATCGTCGGTCTCCTCTAAAAAAGCATCCATCCGTTCCAGGGCCCGCTTGCAGACGCTCGAGGGCTGTCCCAGCCAGACCGGTGTGCCGATCAGCAGGATATCGGCCTCAAGAACCTTCTCCCTGATTTTTTGGCCATGCGTCACCCTCGCCTTCATCCGATGTCACGCCCGGTTTGATGTCATGATCCGCCAGCCGGATGATCTCCATTTCAACCCCGTGTTTTTTGAACTCTTCCGCGATGAGTTGCAGCAGTCTGCCTGTCGAGGACGGCTCCGAAGAAGCGGAAGACTTCAGCGTGCTGTTAAAAGCGAAGGCCTTCAGGGTCATGAAAATTCCTTTCAATTGACTGTTTACAGAACGCTGTATTCGAAATGTCGGTCCGAGAAGGCCTCGTAGGCAGCCGGGAATTCTCCCGGATAAGGTCTGAAAGGCCCGCGAGTTCCTCGACGACAAAAATTCTTCGGTCTTTATCAGAGCGCGCTGAACCGAGCAGTGATCGCCCAGCAAACTGGAGCATCGTGGGTATCGTCGGCGCCGCTGCAGAGAGCGTGGCTGAGCACGATTGGCGGCTCAAAAAATCGGCGCGAAGTCCCGCCGCTCGTTCTTTAGCCGCCTTGTTCGGCGATCGACTCGGCTTCAGACAACCAGACTTGCCAGCGGCACGCTCAGCGACAAAGTGAGCCCGTCGGCCCGCCAGTCGCGCGTAATTGTGCCGCCGAGACCGCGTAGCGCCGCGGTTTCGAGCGTCGTGCCGAAACCAGCCCGATCGGGGGCCGGAGAAAGGACGCTGCCACCGCGCTCATCCCACGTCAGATGAAGCTGTTCGTCGGCCGCAGAAACATCGACCGTCAGTTTCCCTGCCGGGGAAGATAGAGCGCCGTATTTCGCGGCATTCGTCGTCAGCTCATGCAGGAGCAGCGCAAAGGACGTCAGTGCCTGCCCCGTCAAGGGAGCGTCCGTGCCGGTGATCATAATGCGTGAATCGGCGTCATGATCGTGCGGCGCAACAATGGCCTTAAGCAACGCAGTTACGGTGGTGGCGGTCTGTGCACCATCACTGTTGCGCGAGAAGTCAGGCAAGGTCAGTTCATGTGCCCGCGCCAATGCGTGCATGCGCGACCTGAGGTCTGTCTCGAGTTCGGCAACGCTTTTGGCGGGACGGGCGCTCAAGGAGATCAGCCCGGCCGCAAGGGTGAACAGATTTTTGATCCGGTGGTTGATCTCCTGCAGCAGGATGTCCTTGTGGCGCGCTGCCTCCTTTAGCGCGTCAGCTTGCATCGCCAGCTCGTCCCGCTGCGCTGCCAAATGCTGCCGCTGCCGATAGAGCTCAAAGAAGACGTCGACCTTGCTGCGCAGGATGTCCGGCTCGATCGGCTTCTGAATGAAATCGACCGCCCCCGCCTCGTAGCCGCGGAACCGGCGCTGATTATCTCCGGTGCCGGCCGTAACGAAAATAATCGGAATGCGACGTGTTCGTTCGTTGCCACGCATCAGCTCCGCGAGTTCGAAACCGTTGAGTCCAGGCATCTGAACATCGACAAGTGCGAGCGCGACGTCATGCTCCAACAGAAGCTCGAGAGCCTCGTCGCCCGACCGGGCCTTCAACAGGAGAATGTCTTCCCGCCGTAACAGCGCCTCCAGCGACAGCAGGTTTTCCTCAAGGTCGTCGACCAGCAGAAAAGGGACAGGTTCCATGCTTGCGTCAAACCTCTTTCAGATATTGGGCGATTGCCTCAAGCGACATAACCCGGGCGCTTGGGCACATTTGAATAGCGGCTTCGGGCATCGCAGCGGCAAAAGCGGTTTCGGGGTCCTGGACGAGACCCCTACCGCCCGCGTCGACGACGGCCCGCAGTCCGGCAGCGCCGTCGTGATTGGCGCCGGTCAGTACGATGGCGATCATCGTGGGGCCATAGGCATCGGCAGCACTCTCGAATAGCACGTCGATCGATGGGCGAGAAAACAGAACCGGCTCATCGCTCGAAAGCGAGAGAGACCTGTCGACTTCGATGAGGAGATGATAGTCCGGCGGGGCAAAATAGATCGTGCCGCCGACGATCGGCTGCTTATCCTCGGCCTCCTGTACCGGCAGCACGCATTTGGCCTGGAACAGTTCGGCCATGACGCTGCGCCTGTCTGGCGGTACGTGGACGACCACGATGACAGGCAAACGAAAGCTGGCGGGGAGCGCCGTCAGCACGACCGAAAGGGCTTCCACCGCCCCCGCCGACGCACCGATGACGATGGCTTCGGGTTGAACGGACATTATTCGGCCCGCCTCTGGTAGATTTTTTCCTCCCGCACGAAGTCGGCGAAAGCGTTGGCGTGGCGAGAAAACCGCAGGTTCTCCTTGGAGCCAAGCCCCAGGAAACCTTTGCGAACAAGTGAATCCTTGAACAAGCCGAGAGCATGGTCCTGCAGGCCGCTATCGAAGTAGATCATTACGTTGCGGCAGGAGATGAGATGCATTTCGGCGAATACGGCGTCCGTGACCAGGCTATGGTCGGAAAACACGACGTTCCGACGCAGCGATTTGTCGAAGGACACGCGGCCATAGGCCGCCTGATAGTAGTCGGAAAGCGAGGATTTTCCGCCCGATTTCCGATGGTTCTCGGTAAAGAGCGCCACCCGGTCGAGGGCGAAAATGCCCGCCTCGGCAGCCTGCAGCGCCTCATGATTGATGTCCGTAGCGTAAAATATCGTGCGGTCTTCGAGCCCTTCTTCGCGGAACAGAATGACGAGCGAGTAGAGTTCCTCGCCGGTGCTGCAGCCGGCGATCCAGACCTTGAGTGAAGGATAGGTCCGCAGGTGCGGCACCACCTTCTCACGCGTTGCCTTGAAGTAGCTGGGATCGCGAAACATCTCGCTGACCTGCACGGTCAGGTAGCGCAGGAGCCGCGGCAACAGCGCGGGATCGTGCAACAGGCTCTCCTGCAGCGCGGAGAAGGTCGCAAAGCCCAGTTGCTGGCGCGCTTGTTTAAGCCTGCGCTTGATCGACGCCATCGCATAGTTGCGGAAATCGTAGTGGTACTTGAGGAACAGGGCCTCAAGCAGGAGCCGGATCTCGATGTCCTCAATCTTCTCTGGCACGGTGACTTCTGTCATTTGGGCATCCAGACGCGAACCAGCGACAGCAGCTTCTCCACGTCGAGTGGCTTGGCCATGTAATCGTTGGCGCCGGCCTCGATGCAGCGCTGTTGATCGTCCGGCATGGCCTTGGCGGTGAGCGTGATGATCGGCAGTTTCTTCCAAGCCGGGTTCTTACGGATCTCGCGGGTAGCGGCGAGCCCGTCCATAACCGGCATCATGACGTCCATCAGCACCAGCTCGATCGGTGCACCGGATTCTTTCTGCAGTGCTTCGATGGCCTCACGGCCGTTCCGGGCAATATCGACGATGGCGCCACGTGGTTCGAGGATATTGGTGAGCGCGTAGACATTGCGCACGTCGTCCTCGACCACGAGTATCCGGCGCCCTTCGAGCAGGGCATCTCGGTTACGGGCCCTGCGGATCATTTTCTGCTGTTCCGCCGGTAGCTCGGCGATGACCTGGTGGAGGAACAGGCTTACCTCATCGAGCAGGCGTTCGGGGGACTTGGCGCCCTTGATGATGATCGATTTGGAGTAGCGCCGCAGCCTCTGCTCGTCGTGCGCCGATAGTTCCCGGCCCGTGTAGACGATGACCGGCGGGAAGGCATAGGCGCTCTCCTGGCTCAGCGTCTCTAGCAGCGAGTAGCCCGAAGCATCTGGCAGGGACAGGTCCAGCACCATGCAGTCGAAGGTCTGATCCTTCAAAAGGTCGAGGCATTCGGCGGCTGTGCCGGCAGTTTGTGTTTCGACGTCTCCCGCCTTCAGAAGTTTAGCCACAGCCTCGCGCTGGACTGGATCGTCCTCGACGATCAAGACGCGATGCACACGTTGTGACAGCTTGGTTTCGAGCTTTTGCAGAACCTGTGTCAACTGTTCGCGTGTCACGGGCTTGGTTGCGAAGCCGACTGCGCCGAGGGAATAGGCGGTTTCGACCTGATCGGTCGCCGACACCACGTGAATGGGGATATGACGGGTCTTGACGTCATGCTTGAGCCGGTCGAGGACCGCGAGGCCGGACTGGTCCGGCAGGCCGACATCGAGCACGATAGCGCTTGGCAAGTATTGCTTGGCGAGCCTCAATGCCTCTTCGGCCGTCCCGGCCACGATGGACTGGAAGCCCATGTCACGCGATACGTCGCGCACGATCGCGGCAAAGGTGTCGTCGTCCTCGATGACCAGCAAAATGCGCTTGGCGTCCGTCAGCGCATCGCGATCGTCGTCGACCTTGCGCGACGGACTTGATGGCGCTGCGGGCCGAGGGGCCTCCGGCTGCTGAAGGCTCAAGGCCACCGGCACGCCCGCCAGCGGCTCTCGGGGCGCGACATTTGCGGAACTGTAGTTTTGGGGAATTGTAATAGTGAATGTGCTGCCACGCCCCGGCTCGCTCTCCAACCCGATCGTACCACCGAGGAGACGCACCAGCTGTCGCGAGATCGATAGGCCAAGCCCGGTGCCACCATACCGGCGGCTGATGGTACTATCGGCCTGGTGGAAGGCTTCGAAGACACTGCGCTGCTGCTCTTTGGCGATGCCGATGCCGGTGTCAGACACGGCAAACGCTACATTGCCGTCGCCGGCGGTACGAATCGAGAGCCGGACTTGTCCAGCTTCGGTGAACTTGATCGCATTGGAGAGCAGGTTCTTGAGCACCTGTTCGAGCCGCTGCGCATCCGTCTCGATCGTCGCAGGGGCATCCGCAGCAATGTCGATGGCAAAGTCGAGCTTTTTGTCCATTGCGAGAGGCTCGAAGACCTGCCGGAGACTGTTGGCCAGGCGCTCGACCGAGAGCGTCTCGGGGCGGATCTCCTCGTGGCCAGCCTCGATTTTCGACAGATCGAGAATGTCGTTGATGAGGTTCAAAAGATCGTTGCCCGACGACTGAATTGTCTTGGCGAATTTGACCTGCTCTTCCGTGAGGTTGTCGTCCGGATTGTCAGCGAGCAGCTTGGCAAGAATCAGCGAGGAGTTGAGTGGCGTGCGCAACTCGTGGGACATGTTGGCGAGGAAGTCCGACTTGTACTGGCTCGCCTGTTCCACCTCGCGCGCCTTGGTTTGCACTTCCGCGTTGGCGCGTTCGAGATCGTCGCGCTGTCCCTCCAGCTGCTGGGCCTGTTCCTCGAGCTGGGCATTGGTCTGTTCGAGCTCGACCTGCTGCTGCTCAAGGCGAGCCTGCGATTCTTTCAGGGCGCGGCTCTGCTCCTCCAGCTCCTCGTTCGAGACCCGGAGCTCCTCGGACTGGGTCTGCAACTCCTCGGACTGTCGTTGGGTCTCTTCGAGGAGGTTTTGCAGTTCGCCCCTATAGTTGGCCGACCGCACGGCAATGGCGACCGCTTCGGAAGCGCGGTCAAGAAGCGCGAGGACGCGCTCGTCTACCGGCTGCAGGAAGCCGAGCTCGATAACCGAATTAACGATGCCGTCGACGCTGCCTGGAAAAATGACCAGATGCTTCGGCTTGTCCTTGCCGAGCGCGGAGCCGAAAGCCAGGTATCCATCCGGCACCTCGCCGACCACCATGAATCTGGCTTCCGCTACTGCCTGACCGAGCAGCCCTTCGCGCGACTTGAAGGCGTTCGGCACGCTTGCCTCGTCGGGAACGCCGTAGACAGAGGCGCGCTGAAATTGACCGCCACCGCCGGTGAAGACGGCGCCGGCAACGGCACCTACATAGAGCGCCAGATAGTCGAGAATGCTGTTGCCGAGTTGCTCAACAGGTTGGTCTCCCATCATGGCCGAGGTCAATCCGACCTGGCCGTTTTGCAGCCATTCGTCGCGTCGGCGAGCCAAGGTCGCCCTGCGGATCAAAAAGCCGATCGTGGCGGTCAGGGCAATGCCAAGAATCCCTGAGAATAATGTGCTGAGGAAGGCCGTCTTCTGAGCGCTCGCCATCTCGGCTAGCCGCTGGCGGCGGACTTCGCCCTCCCCGGCCGATATGGCCGCGATCTGTGAGCGGATCCCATCCATTTCAATTTTGCCGCGGTCGGAATTAACGATAGCAAGTGCCGCATCCAGACCTTGGGTGCGCCGAAGCTCGTTGGTTTCGGCGAGTTCTGCGAGCTTGGCTTCGACATGTTGTCGGAGCGTGACCAGCCTTTGGCCCTGACCCGAATTGCCGGCGGTCCGCTGGCCGATCTCATCGAGTTTCTTCGGTATGGCCTGAAGCGCCGTGTTGTACGGCGCCAGATATGTCTCCTTGTTGGTGAGCAGGAAACCACGCTGGCCAGTCTCGGCATCTTGAACAAGCGACAACAGCTCATCCAGCGTAACAATGGCGACGTGCGTTTGCACAACGCGTTCATTACCTTCGCGCAAGGCCTGAAGATTGAAATAAGCCACAAGCCCGCTAAGAATGAAAAAAACGATCGCGACTGCGAGGCCAAATGCAACGCCGGGATCGAGGCCCAGGGTGCGCCCGGAAATTTGCGGCATTCGGCTCTGGTTCATAGCAGCTCTCGTCAGCGTTAGAGCCCCCGGAGGGGAGAATAATGGAGTCGTCGGACCACTTTCTCCCGGAGGAGCGGGTCAGCCAACGAGCGAAATTGGATAGCCAAACCGATGTCTTCGCTCACTTCCGTTTGGGAACGGTCGCGCCCGCAAAAACGCCGACAGCTATATGGTGTCAACAGGCAATATCAGACACAGCTCTGACGTGTATAGTATTTTATAGGTGACGCGAGCAGAAACACCTTTCGACCGTAAGGAGGTAGTAGCGGCATCTTCGAACTGTCCAATTGTCAAATCATTCGGATAGAATAGATCGGTTTTGCGATACTAGTCGCGAGGGGGTTTAGCCGCCCGGGCTGCACGCTCTTCGCTTTCTTCGAGTCGCTCGAGCAGCTCTTTGAACCTGCCATTTGTTGGAAGAGGCGGGGCACTCGCACTGCGCACAACATTTTGGAAACCACGCTGTAAGACCTGGTCTCTTATGTTTTTGCGGCGCTTTTCCTCATCGTCGGTCAATGATCTCGTCCCTCTAAGCGCATAAGAGATACGGCGAATACAGGTTCCATAGCGAGTAGGGAATTTGATTGATTCGAGTTCTGACCCGTGCCAGTCCTATTATTCCGGCCATGTATGAAGATGGCCTGCTGTCGGCCCCTTTGCCGATTCCTCCCGTAACCTCTTCCCTCACCTCGATATTTTTTCTGCCCCCTCTAGTGCTGGGCGCGTAAAGGCTTTAGCGTCCGGGCTCCCCTTATCTCCCTCATAACAAGAGACGATCCATGGCCGAGTCTTCCCCGTTCGCCCGGTTTATTGCCTTTGTCAGCAGAGGCATTGCTGCCATTCGACATTCTGGGGATGGCGAGCGCGCGCCTGTCTATGGCACAGCGCCGGCCATTCCGGAGGCCAAGCCGCAAGGGAGGATACCGACGTTGAAGATGCCGACGGCGAAGGGCTGGGAAGGCGAGCATAAGCCGACGGCCGCGGCGGGGCTAAAGGTCAATGCCTTTGCGCGCGGGCTGGTGCATCCCCGCAATATATATGTGCTGCCTAACGGCGATGTGCTTGTGGCTGAATCCATGGGCGAGACAGGAAATCCACGCACCTTCTTCGACCATGCCATGTCGGCCACGATGCAGAGGGCGCGCGCTTCCGGCGACAGCCCCAACCGTGTGACCCTGCTGCGCGATGCCGACGGCGACGGGGTGGCTGAGGAAAGTCACGCCTATATCGAGAACGTGCGGCAGCCCTTTGGCATCGCGCTCGTCGGGGAGACGCTTTATGTCGGTGCCAGCGACGCGCTTCTGGCCTATCCTTACGAGGCGGGCGCGACCAGAATCTCCAAACCATCCAGAAAGCTAATGGATCTGGTGCCCGGCGGGCATTGGACGCGCAATCTGATTGCCAGCAAGGATGGCACCAAGCTTTACGTGGCCGTGGGGTCTTTGAGCAATATCGCCGACGCGGGCATGGCCGCCGAAGAAAACCGCGCCTGCATTCACGAATATGACCTCACATCGGGGCGGTCCCGCATTTTTGCGGGTGGACTGCGCAATCCCGTGGGCATGGCCTGGGAGCCCGAGAAAGGGATGCTTTGGACAGTCGTCAATGAGCGTGACGGGCTCGGCGATGAAACGCCGCCTGACTATCTGACATCGGTGAGCGACGGCGGGTTTTACGGCTGGCCCTATTGCTATTGGAACCGGGTGGTGGACGATCGGGTGCCGCAGGATCCCGCCAAAGTGGCCTTGGCGCTGCAGCCCGATTATGCGCTGGGCGGTCATACGGCATCGCTAGGTCTTTGCTGGCTACCCGAGGGCACACTGCCGGGCTTTCCGCCGGGCATGGCCATCGGTCAGCACGGATCGTGGAACCGCTCGAAGCTCTCGGGCTACAAGCTGGCATTCGTCGCCTTCGAGAAGGGCAAGCCCGTGGGAATGCCACGAGATATTCTCACCGATTTCCTGTCGCCGGATGAGAAATATTCCTATGGCCGCCCGGTCGGAGTGGCGCTGGCGGCCGACGGCGCTGTGTTGATGGCGGACGATGTGGGCGACGTCATCTGGCGCGTTAAAGGCGCGGAGTGACAACGAAACCTTTCCCCGGGTTTGAACGCATTCGCCTGATATCAGATTAGGCATCCGGCCTCAGGTGGCGCGCATCAGAGAATTCCTCAATCTGCCAGCATGTAATCTGCCACGCTGTAACAATGACTCGCCTGATAGGCGTTCCGCCCCCGGTTCATATGCGTAAGGTTGAACGTGCGAATGGCGCTCACCAAGCGGCGGCTGGCAAGGAACTGTCGGATCGAGAAAGAGCCGTGCACATTGATGCCAAAAATGTCCGCACCACGCGGGAAGAAATAACTGACATGCTCCGGCATCGAGACACTTTGCTCGAGAAATGGTTCATCCACGCGGCTTGGCGTGGCCGAACGATCTGTAGTGAAATCCGAGAGATGCACGATGAATCTGGCGCGGATGTCTTCGCCGTGGGCATAGAGCGTGAAAAGCTCCATCCAGCTTGCATTGACGCGTACGAGCGGCTTGTCCGAGGTCGACGGCAGACAGGAAACCGACCAGTAGTAGCGCTCGGTCCTGCGCGGTATCGGAATGCAGTTTGCACCGTAGAGTCCGAGAAGCGCCAGTACTTCCCCTGCTTGCGGGCGACCAAGGAGCTTCTCAAAGCGGGCGACATATTTGAAGCGCTGTTCCAGGGACTCCGAGCGGTCGCTCGTGTCTGGCAAGTCAATCTTGCCCGCTATCCAGTCGCGCTGCTGTTCAAGGTCAAGGAATTGCCGCACGCCAACGGTTCTCGGGCTTGAGGTCGCACCCATATTAGACGTCCTGTGAAATTCGTCTGCGCGTCATCTTGTTCCCATCACGTATGCGACCTAGGCGAAGGCTAAGACGCGGGTTCGGTGACGAAGGGCATGATATCCACGCCGTCTCCTGGAAAGACAGTGAAATGCGGGTGGTTCTCAAAGAGACGGGCGGCGGCCTCGATAGTCTCGGCCTCAACGACGATGTAGCCGCAGAACGGATTCACGGCGCCGGCGATGCCGTCCTTTGTCACACGCGTGGTCTTGCCGACCATGCCGCCACGATCGGGGAACGAGGCGGCGTTTCTCACCTCCCAGTCAGTCCACTGCTTAAACCCGACGGTATCGATCGCGTCCTGCTCCTGTTTGGGCAGGCTGCGAAAGCGGGCGACATCTTCGGGCTTCATGGTGTAGACGGCGAGAAAGCGGGGCATGTGGCGCGCTCTTCGTGGTGGCGAATGGTATCCGAGCCTAGCCTCTCCGCTGCTCGAAGTCACGCCGCATTTCGCAACGTTTGGGTGCCCGCCCATCTGGTTCACCATCGTGAAGTCCGCTTGCGCAAAAGCAGAACATCCTTCATCACGCAAGACGGTCGCCTGCGGACAACCGCTCGTATAGGCTCATTGACCAATTTCCCGATAAGCAGAGCAGATAATGAACCCACGCCAACTGAAAACTTTCCTAACGGTCGCACGGCTTGGCAACCTCACCCGCGCCGCCAAGGAATCGAACCTTGCGCAATCAAGCCTCAGCGACCAGATGCAGGCACTCGAGGCGGAATTGGGCGTTCAACTTTTCGAGCGCTCTCGGTTGGGCGTAATCCTGACATCCTCGGGTGAGGTACTAAGGGCCTATGCCGAGGAGATCATGGCGTTGAACGACGAGGCGAAGGCGGCAATTCGCGCCGCCGCGCAACTACAGGAATCTGCGCTTAGGATCGGCACGCTCGAGACGATTGCGGCCGAAAAGCTCGCCGTCTTTCTCTCGCGCTTTCGGCACGTGAACCCCAATATCGACCTGACACTGAAAATCGGGGGCAGCGGTGAACTGCAGCGCCAACTCGAAGAAGGCTCGATCGACATGGCAATCACTTTCGATCGCGGCCTTCGCGACGAACGTTTCGTCAAGCGCCTGCTTTCGCGCGAACCACTGGCGTTGATAGCGGGCGGTAATTCTAAGTCCGCCCCGCCCGAGAAGCTTGAGGATCTCATCCACCTGCCCTTCATCGCTACCGAAACGGGCTGCGTCTACCGCCACCTCTTCGATCAGGCGTTTGCCGACGCCGGCATCGCGGCGCCGCGGATCGCCACACAGGCCGATAGTATCGCGACGATCATGCGGCTCGTTGCATCCGGCGCAGGCTATGGCGTCGTGCCCCGCCTCGCGCTCGGCACGGAGGCGAAGCAAGGCACTATCAGGATACTGCCTTGGCCGGGTGCAACCCCCACCACCTCGCTGATCATGGCTTGGCGGCGTCGGCGCATCCAGCCGGAGGCGCTGTCCCTGCTGCTTGCTGCGGCGAGCCAGGATCTGGGTTCGCTCAGATCAGTCGATGTCCGCCCTCGACATGCAGTATAGAACCCGTAGTAAAGCCGTTGCCGATTAGGAAACGGATCGCATCGGCAATATCCTCTGGCTGACCGACACGGCCCGCCGGCAGGCGTTTTGCCATCGCCTCCAATGTTGCCTGCTTGGCCTCACCCGCAACGAAACTCCAGATAGGCGTATCGACCCATCCGGGCGACACGGCATTGATGCGCACCGGCGCAAGCTCCACCGCGAGCGCCCGCACCAAGCCTTCCAGGGCCGCATTGACGGCTGCAACGACCGAACCGCGCGCTACCGGCCGATATGCCGCCACACCGGATGTGTAGGTGATCGAACCCGAAGGTGGCAGGCTTGGCGCACCGTATTTCGCCAGCAGCAAAGGCCCGTAAAGCTTGCTCTCTACCACCCGTTGCGCCGCCGATATCTGCAAGTCCGGCATATGCTGGTAGGCGCCCTCGATATCCGCCGCGGTGCTGACGATGTGGTCAACTGGACCGCGATCCAGGAAGAAGGCGGCTATTTCCTCTTCGCGCGATATATCAAGGATCGCGGTCGACAGCCCGGAATGATTACCGAGATCCCGCTGCGCCGCCGCCAGCTTTTCTCCACTTCGGCCGGCAATCGTCACACGCGCTCCTTCTGCAAGCAACCGCCGCGCCACCGCCAGCCCCATGCCCGAGCTGCCGCCAACAACGATAATTTCTGCGTCTTCGATTTTGATATGAGTCATCTGTCGTCTCCTTGCTCGCTGCAAGAGATGCACCGGACGGTGCGCAAAGAAAAACGGAAGAAACAGATGGGGTCACCGCTTTTTCCGATGACAGAGATGGGACAAAATTTTGTACCTGCCCCGATCGCAAATCCTTCAGAGTTTACCACCACCTCAACGCACACTTGGCCGCCACATTGTATCACGGCATGCGCGCGATTTGCGCATTCAGAGTTCCGGTATTCTGGTTGCCGTGCTGCCATGCGAGTCGTCTCGCATCAATTCCCAAAACGACGGCTCTGAATTGACAGTTCGTCGGCGAGCGGTAAATGCACCGTTCGCGTGTGATCCCAAGAAAATAGGCCATTCTCGCACGGCCTGTCGTCGTCCCAGCCAAGATGATTGATGATCGGATAAAGGCAAATGCCTTCCATGGGTACGCCAGCCCGCATGGCCTCATTTATTTCGTCGCCCATATAGGCAAGCCACGATGCGCGCCGGTCTCCTTCTATTCCAGTCTCCGCAACAAATATGGGGCGTCCATAGCGCGCATAGGTCTCGGTGAGAAAATATCGAAACGGCTTATACCGGGAATGGCCCGTGTCTATCGTTTCGCCCCCATACAACCATTGGTTGTTGGAGTAATAATTCACGCCGATAATATCGAGATATCTGTTATCCCCGCCAAGCTGCGGCCAAGCGCGCCCGCACAACATGTCCCACGCCTGGAACTGCGCTTGACGATGGCCTTCGGCAATAGATCGTTCATGGGGACGCGATGGATCATGAGGGATATTGATCACGGGGTCACAGTGAACGAAACGCGCGCGTGCATCGACCTCCAGAATGGCATCCATCGCAGCAATTGCAGCGCGGGCAAGTTGAACCTTGAGTTCGAAGCCGCGCCGGGTCCCAAATGGATTGAGATAGCCGGCGTCTCCCCCGGCCCATGCAAGGAATGAAATCTCGTTGATTGGAGAATAAAACGGGGTTTCGTCGCTCTCTCCACGAATGAGACTGGCGGCAGCTTTTGCAAATCGCGCAAACTTGCCGACGAACTCCGGGCGCCACGGATCGATGTGATCTGGCCAGCCATAATGGAGCAAATCCCATATTACCTGAGTGCCGGCGTTCGCTGCGGCCCGAACCATCGGAAGTGCGCTGGAACAATCGTATTGTCCCGGCGAATTTTCGACGAGATGCCAGCGGAAGCCGTCCCTGACCGTTCGGATGTTGTAACGGGAAACGAGATTATAATCTTGTTCTGCCATCACGTCGTGGCCCGTCGATGCGATCAGGTCAAGACGTTTGCCCGGGATGCCGGTTTCGGGAGCGCGCAAGCGGTGTGTAGAACACTCGAAGCCTACCTGCATGAATGAAGCGAATAAACCCGAGCGTATCCCGCACGGTCGCTCGGCGAGGACTTCTCGAAACAGCCGGAGCCACATGGGTACCACTGCTTCGACACTGTATTCGCTTTCTACTCGCCGGCGCAGCGCTGCGCCTGTCTTGATCCGCGCTTCCGGCGAATTTGACAGCATGAGAATTCTTGCCGCAGCCGCCGCCGCGTCATCATGCGGCACGAAATAGCCCGACGTTCCGTCCGTGATTTGTTGAATGCTGCCATTATCCGCAGTGGCCACCACCGCCAACGCCGCCGCCCCCGCTTCAGCAATCACATGCGGCATGCCCTCGCCAGTCGAAAGCCAAGCGAAGATATCCATCGCGGCCATCAGGTCGGGAACGTCGTCGCGATCCCCAAGAAATGTCAAAACCGTGTCGAGGCCGCGTTGTCGCGCCAGGTGTTTGAGTTCGACTTCGTAATCCGGCATGAAAGCGTCCGGGCCACCCACAACGATGAAGCGTGTTTTCGAATTACTCGAATGCACAATCGCGGCGGCCTCGATGAAGTTCTCCACCTTCTTTTTCCGGTCCAGACGGCCCACCCACCCTATCAGGACATCGTCTTCGCCAAGCTTTAACATCGCGCGGACAGATGGCCTTACGCTTGGCCGAAATGCCGGGAGGTCAACCATTGAAGGTATCTCGAGAGCGTGATGCGGCCGCCTTGGCATCTTCGACGCAGCAGCATCGCGAATGGACCGGCAGACACCTACATACCGCGCTGTGAAGTGTTTGGGTCCGGCCAAAGCCTCGGACACCAACCCGCCGTGCTCGATCAGCGGTGGACGCAGATGCAAGCGCTCATACGCAGGATAGATGTCGGCAACATTTTGGCAGGAAATGACAATGTCATAGTTCGGGATTTTCGACGCGAGATAACCGACGGTGTCTTCGAAAGACAGCTCGTAAGGTGTTGTGTCGACGTCGATCCCCGCCGCAATAAGCTGGTCGCGCGTCTGCTCCGTCATTCCAGGACGATGAAAGCAGGCAACGACATCTACAACATAACGCTTTGGATCAAGGTGGCGCGCAAGAAGGCGCACTTCAGTTTCCTCACCCCCGACGACGAGCCAGGCAAACACGAACAGGAGACGGACCGGGGAAGGTGCGTTCGCGTCAGACATCGGCTTTGAATACCACTTGGATGAAGTCGCGGCGCCGGCTCGAGAGATCGTTCAAAAACTTTGCGCCGTCATCGAATGGGATGATGTCGGTGATCATATGTTCCAAAATCAGCGATCCCTCACGCTGCAGCATCACGATGGTTTCGCGGGCGAGCCTCCGGCGATCCCACCGGTGCGACAAGCCCCGGGGGACGCGATTGATCTGCGCACATCGTATATTGAGGCCGTTGTGGTGAAATTCTTCTCCGAGGCGCAAGGCTTTCGCGCCATTTTGGTAAAATGCAAGATCTATAACAGTTCCCTGCGGGCGCAGGGCTTTCAATGCAGTATCGAGGCTTTTTGAATGGGCGCGCGTTTGAAAGACGAAGTCGGCGCCTCTTTCGCAGCCGCCATGGTGCCACGATCGTTTGGCGTGTGCAGACACCTGTTCTTCGCTCATTGCCTCAAATCCCATCGCCTCAGCCTTCGCCCTCCGAAACGGTGAAGGATCGGCAACGATGATATCGGCCGCGTGGCAATGGCGGGCGAAGAGCGCAGTCATCAAGCCGACCGTGCCGGCTCCCATTACGATGACTGGACGCCCCTCGATGCCTTGTCCCAGTCGGGCGATATCTTGCCCTGCGGTCTCGGCATCGGCATGCAGGATGCCGTTGGCGGCTATTGGCCCCATTTGGGCAACGAAGATTCCAAGTATTGGCTCGAGACTATCCGGAAGCTTTACCAATAATTCCGAATCCGGATTGGCGATATGTCCGGATTTGTGGCCGTACGTTGTGGCGACAATGTCACCTTCCGTAAAATCAGGCGCTTGCGAACGGGAAATGCGAGCGACCTCCATATATCCAAGGAAGGGAACTGGATAGCGCAAAGCGGGCTCGCCGCAGATAAAGGCGCCCCGGTCGGCATCAAAGCGGCTGTGGAAGAATGGGTTGGTGTTTTTCAGAAACGTGAGCTCGGTCCCCGCTGAAAGGCCACTGAAGAGCGTATCAAGCTGAAGCTGTTCGCCATTTGGCGGTTCTTCCTCATATTCGAAGTAGTAGGCGCGTTCCGGGGCTTCGATACCCAAAGAGCGAATGGACCGACGGTACGACATTGCGTTCGTTCTCCGGCTAAATCGTTACGGTTTGGCAGGTGCGCATCGAATCGCTTATTGCAAGCGCCACACGATGGGTTTGAAGTGCATCCCGGTATCGGCAGCGAATATTGTTGGGTCTTCCTTTTACTGCGTCGATGAAGTGGCGATCCTGCAGCAATACTGGGTCTCCCCCAGCGGTTCGGGAGGGGCGTCCGGCTCCAACATCAACCATGATGTCGCGCTCGGACAATTCGATTGCCAGTCCGTCTGCGAAGAGGTGCAGCCCGATGCGGTGGCCCCAACGCAACAGGCATGTCGAACTTATGGTTCCAACGGCCCCGGTTGCGAACCTGAGATTTGAGACCGAGGCAGTCGCCACATCGAGACCAGGGAAGTCGGCCCTTTCGAGGTGGTTGGATAGCCCCGAAACCTCGGTGATATCACCCACGAGATAGCGGGCAAGGTCGATGATATGGGTGGCTTGTTCGACAATCTGTCCGCCCGCTGCAGCTTGTTTCCACCACCAGCGCGGCGGAGGCGTCTGATCTAGCCAATAGCCTGCCACCAGTTGCGCCGGGTTACTAATCAGCAGGTTGCGTGCTTCTTCCACTGTATCAAGATATCTCCAGTGATAGCCGACCGCGGTGACAAGGTCTTCGGCAAGGCAAGCGACTTCTTCAGCGGTCTCAATGTCGAGTGACAGTGGCTTTTCGACAAAGAATGGAATTCTGCGCTCTGCAAGCTCCCGCTCGATATCGCCATGCGCAAAGGGCGGAACACAGACAAATGCGGCATCGATCTCGCATTCCGCCAGCATTGCCAGCGCGTCAGTAAAGCCACGCATACCAAAGACACTAGCGGCGCTGTTGGCCCGTTCCAGATCGGGGTCCGCGAGTCCTACCAATTGCACGTCATCGAAACCGGCGATGATATCAAGGTGCCGTCGGGCAATTCCGCCGGCGCCTATGAACCCGATGCGAACAGTTTCCATGGTTGTCTTTCTCCGGATTGGGGACCCTTGGGGCAGATGCCGCAAGTAGATGCTTGCTGTTTCGGCCGCCATGCGCTCTGCGCTGAACTGCGCGCGGTACCGGCGTCGTGCTGCCTTGGCGGTCGTTTCACCAAGGTCCGGACGGGACAGGGCAAAACACACCATCTCGCCAAGCCCAACTGCGTCAGTCGGGCAAAAGTAGAAAGGATGATCTTCTCCAAGAGCGTCGCAATTCCCACCTACTTTCGAGGCAACGACCGGAACCCCGGCTGCCATCGCTTCAAGCAGAACGAGGGGCAGCCCTTCGAAAAGCGAAGGCAAAACAAAAAACTCAGCAATGCTCATCAGATTGCCGATGTCGCTGCGCTGGCCAAGGAAACGCACATGCTTGCTTAGACCCAGATTGTCAGCGAGCGAGCGTATCGCGTCGAGCTGCGGCCCCTCGCCCGCCGCGAGAAGGAGTACATCAGGATGGTTGCGAACAATCGCCGGGAGCGCCTCCATCAAAATTGCATGATTTTTCTGCTGCGTGAATCTTGCCGTTGTCAGCAGCACCCGCGCCCCTTCAAGTTCGAGATCTTCAACTATGCTTTTGGGCGGTCTCGTCGTCTCAAGCGGATAAACGCCGTTGAACACCGTCGTCAGTTTGAGGCCCGCTATGCCGTTTTCGCGGTAGCTTTGCTCCGACGCTTTTGAAACGACAACGATTTGGTCGATATTGGCTATTCCCTCAAAGTAGCGTTCTTTTTGTTCGTCATCCGTAAGGACATACGGCAGGTGTTCCGTACGGATCACCGGCAATCCAATGGCAAGGGCCGAGCGGGCAAGATCGTGTCCCTCCCAACCGATGCCGGCGTGAACATGAAGCAGGTCGACGTCAGCCCCCGACAGCCAGGCGGAAAAGTCGCGATCAAGGACTTTTACCGCCATGCCGTATCGCTTTGCACGGGCCATCATCGGCCTGCCGCGGGATAAGCCCGGCAGCGCCAGCGTCATTTTGAAACGATCCGACAAAGCGCGACCCAATGCCAGCATGTGCTCGCCCATGCCCGACGGATCAAGACTATCTGTCGCGAGGACGATGTGGGCTTTCGCGCAATCAAGCATTCGATGCCTGATCAGCGCTTCGCATCTGGTCTACATGTCCGGCCTGCTGCATCAAGCGTTTGAAAGTGGCCAACGCCTGACCAACGACCTGATCCATATTGTAGTATTTGTACGTTCCGAGCCTGCCGACAAAGCTTACATCGGATTGTTGCTTGGCTAACGCTTCATATTGCTTATAGATCGCCTGGTTTTCAGGACGTGGGATCGGATAGTAGGGATCACCATCTGCGCAAGGCGTTTCGTAACAGATACTGGTCTTCGGATGTGACTGGCCGGTGAGATACTTGTATTCGGTTATCCGCGTATAGGGGATGTCTTCGGACGGAAAGTTGATCACGGCCGCATCTTGAAACCGTTCTTTGTCAATTGTCTCGTGAAGGAAATTCAGGCTGCGGTATGGAAGTTTCCCCAAACGAAAGTTGAAGTATTCGTCGATCGGCCCCGTAAATATCGTATGGCTTGCCAGACGCAGATCCCTCAACTGTTCAAAATCGGTGGAGAGCTCAATCGTAATTCCTGGACGGTCGAGCATATTTTCGAACATTCGTGTGTATCCGTGGAGAGGCATTACCTGAAACGTATCGAGGAAATAACGATCGTCGTCGTTGGTGCGCGTCGGAATGCGGGCGGTGACCGATTTATCAAGTTCCGATGGGTCGAAGCCCCATTGTTTGCGGGTATAGCCCTCAAAAAACAGTTCATAGAGTTCGTCGCCGACTTGAGCCCGCACAACGTCTTTGGCCGTTTGGATCGTCTCTATAGCTTGCGCCTTGCTCAGGAGAAAAGCGGCGGTTTCCGCGTCGGATGAAAGGCGCAAATCATAAAGCCGATTGAGCGTGGTGCGGTTGATAGGAACCGGTAACAATTGGCCTTTCACATTGGAAAGCACGCGATGTTCATAAGCTCGCCATTGTGTGAACCGCGAAAGATAGTGGAATATTTCTTCGCTGTTTGTGTGAAATATATGAGGCCCGTATTTGTGAACGAGAAGGCCGTCTTCATTGTAGTAGTCGTAGGCGTTGCCGCCGACGTGAGACCGGCGATCCGAAATGAGCACTTGGTGGCCGGCTGACGCCAGCCTTTCGGCCAACACTGAGCCAGCAAACCCCGCACCCACTATCAGATAGTCAAAAGGGGGCTTGGCCGGATTTGCTATCGAGAAGACCCGATTGCCGCGGAGTTTCTCTCTGCCAAGCGGGTGTCCTCTGTGCTCAATTGCCTCCTCTACGATGGCCTGCATACGTTGCTGGATACTGTCCCATGACATCTCGCCCAGACGTGCATCGATCGCGGCAATCCGCCTCGCGTCGCCTTTCGGCAACTTGAGAGCTTTGCGGCAGGCGGCCACGAATTCGCTCGGTGTCGCGGCGGTAAGGACGCCGTCGACATCGCCGTAATGACGAACTACGTCGGTTATTTTCGTGCTGACGACCGGCCGGCCTGAGGCAAGATATTCGGGCGTCTTGGTGGGGCTGATGAACCGCGTCGATTCATTGAGAGCAAATGGCATGAGGGCCACATCCCACCCCGCCAAGTAAGCGGGCAACTCAGCATAATCCTTCTGCCCGAGATAATGGATGTTCGGCGCAACGGGCAGATCAGCTTTGTCGATCTTGGCGACGGGACCTACGAAAACAAAGGAGCACTCGGGAAGCTCTCGCGCTGCAAAGGCAATCAGTTCAAGATCAAGCCGTTCGTCGATAACCCCGTAAAATCCAAGTCGGGGGCCTCCAATAACCGCCTGGTCAACGGGAGTGGGGAGAGGATTTCGTGCCGCCTTGAAGTGATCTGTTTCAACCCCCGATGGGAAGGGATGAATGTTTTCATGGAGAAGTCGTTTTGACTCGTAAAGGCTAAATCCGCCGGTGAAAACGACATCAGCGTGGCCTATAAGCAAACGCTCCATATGCTTGAGTTCAGAGGGGGCAAACTTGAAGCTCGCCAACTCATCCATGCAATCATAAACGATTGCAGCACTGTCAACGTGCCGGGCGAATGCAAACATCATCGGCGTATAGAACCAAAGGATGGGTTTGGCCGAACACAGAAGCAGAATCATCTCGTCGAGTACTTTCGCCAATGCCGCTTCGCGCCGGGCATTGTCCCATTCTCCGGGTATGCGGGGCCGGATCGACTTTATCGGAGAGTCGTCAAAACTATGGATCTCGAAATATGCCAGGTGATGATCGGTGGGTATGTATTCTTCGAAGAAAAACACCTGCCGTTGGTTGGCGAACCGCTCCATCAAATGCTGGGGGCGCTGACGAACCGAGTCCCATCGCAAGTGTGAAAAGCAGATTATCGGGCCTTCCAGAACCGGCAACATGTCGGCGGAAAATTGACGGTTCACATTGGACCAAAGCATATTCGCTCCTGTTGGTTGTCTAGGCCTAACGACCGCTTGCTTTCAATGTTCCTGTCGGAGTGAAACTTTCTGTGAGAAGCGATAAGCCCTCGCAACCGCTCGACCGTGTGTTGCCAAGTCCAGTTATTCTGCACCTCGCTCCTCGGTGAAAATTGTTCGGCGCGGCCCAGGATTTCCGTTATGGCCAGATGGAAGCGCTCGGCTGACGCCAGTTCCCCGGTGCGCGGCGTGATGTATTGCGTTCCGCAGCACAGTTCCTCATTGGCCAAAACTGGAAGACCCGCCAGCATATACTCGGTCAGGATTGCTGGAGCGCCGTCATCGACCCCGCAAACCACGCCGATCCGGGCGCTGTTCATAAGGCCGTTGACTGCTTCGATCGAGACGCCGGGCGGGCCTATAAAGTCGACATCAATGCCGAGGGCCGCTGCCTGATCTTGTAATTTTTCTGCATCTTCCCCGTAGCCGAACACACACAATGTACGGAGCGTGCGCGGTAGTCTGGCAAGGGCGTTAAAAAGGATGTCGTGACGCTTGTAAGCCTGTGCGGCAGCTACATAAATGATGTCGTAAAGCTTATCTGCGCCAGTTGGAAAAAACGTGGTATCGGAAGCAAACTCCGGTCCGATCGGCATTATTGCCGTTTCCATGTCCGGATGCCGGCGCGCCACATCTTCCGACTGCCATTCCGCTCCCGTCAGGACCAGGTCGAAGTGCCGGCTAACGGCCTCGGGTACACGGAGAGCCGGAGCGTCGATCGAGTTGTAGATTTTGAAGCTCGCGGCGCAGGCTTCCAGAACGTCTTCGCATACCCCAAGTCCGAGAACGACGAGAATATCTGGCGGTCCAAAGACCTCGAGAAACGCCAGCATGTCGTCCGACACGTAAGGCGCGCCCTCGCCGCTGAGTTGAAACGATCGGCGGATCAATTCATGATCAGTGGGCGACAGCTCATGGTTGCCTTCCGAGCGGGTATGATGCCAAATCTCGGCACGCTCGACGATGCCGGCGTTGATGCAAGCCAGCGGGAGCCGTTGCAGATACCCGCCCTGCACATCCATAACCCGAGGCTTTACAGACAAGGACGGGGCAGAGCCGTGACGGTCCTGCCATTTGTTCAGATGGTATTCCTTGGAGTGCTGTTGGTTAGGCCGGCTGTCATCCAGAAAGTCACTGATAACGATCATGGATGTCATTCAACCTCTCCCATTGCGCGCTTTCAGCCACGAGGAAAGCAAACTGGGAGACTCTCAAGATGTTCCGGACACTTACGTTTTGTCCGAAACCGTACGGCATCATCGTCTGATCGACTTGGGTCGGGCGGTGTCACTATCGCCACCCTCCAATTTTAGTCTCCGCCAGATTGACGGAATTCGGTCACAGGAAAGCAAAACGTTCCACGACAAGAAGGACGGCTGCATCAAAGTTGTGCTCAATCGCTGATCGGAGAAGCTGATGTCGAGCGAAACGGGTTGCTCCTCCAAGAACAATCAGTTTTGTTAGACTTCATGAAAGCACAGGAATTACTGCTGGCCTCTGAACTCACGTCGGGTTTTCCGAAGATCCGAACGATCCTCGCAGACAGATTTGCGGGCACAAAAATCATGATCGTTCCGACGGCGGCATACGGCGAAGGATGGAAGCCGGACTATGAGAGCCACTATCGCCCCTTTGAAGAAATGGGCTTCGAGGTCATTGACTACGACCTCGTCGGCAAGACCCCGGACGAGGTGAAGGCTGCACTGAATACGGTCAGCGCAGTCTACATGAGCGGAGGAAACACATTCTATCTTCTGCATCATATGCGCAAAAGCGGCTTCTTTGACCATGTGCGGGTGCGTATTAGCGAAGGACTGGTCTATATCGGCTCTAGCGCCGGCTCGATCGTTGCGACACCGGAAATCAGTTATGCCGACGCGCTGGATGACCGCTCAAAGGCGGAGGAAACCAACGATATCGGCCTCAATCTGGTCAATTTTTCGATCCTGCCGCATATGGATCATCCCAGCTTCAGCGCCTTGGTTCAGAAGACCTACAAAGCCTTCGAAGGCAACGGCACAATGTGTCTCGGTCTTAACGACGATCAGGTCATTCACGTTGTGGGCGGCTCATTCAAGGTTATCTGACCCAAGTTCAGCGCCCGCGCTTAAGCGAGCCTTGGAGGCTGGGGTTGAACTCGGACGGTCGGTTCCACAAGGAGGGCCACCGCCGCTACCGCAGTGCAGGTGGCAACCTGGCGCTGCGCTCGAATGTCCCTCGGAAAATTAAGTCAGATCTAAACTTGTCTGCTGCGGAACAAGAGCCCGACCCACCTGTTAAGTAACTACAACAGGAGAGGTGAAATGATGCAATCCAAGATACTGGAAGACCTATATTACGACGGATTAAAAGAAATTTACTACGCTGAGCGGAAAATCCTCCAAGCGCTGCCAACAATGTCAGCTGCTGCAAAATCCCAGGAACTTAGCGCGGCGTTTCAAAAGCACTACGATCAAACGCAGGTTCACGTTGATCGTCTTGATCAAGTTTTTGAATTATCCGGCAAACCCGCAAAAGGTAAAACCTGCCCTGCGATTGACGCGCTTATCGAGGAAGGCAAGCAGATTATCGCCGAATACAAGGACAGTGCTGCACTGGACCTCGGGCTCGCTGCCGGAGCTCAAGCAGTCGAGCATCATGAAATGGCCCGATACGGCGCTTTGAAAAAGCTCGCGATGCTGCTGGGTCTAACCGATGCGGCCGATTTACTCCACGCCACGTTGCAGGAGGAAATCGAGACCGATGCCGATCTGGATGCTCTCTCCGACACCTTGGGATCGGCAAAAACAAAGAAGTCATCAAAGTAAAATCCTAAAAATACTTTGCCGATCAAGCAGGCAATCCAAGGAACACACATGTCAAAGACCAACAAATCCAATCCCAAAAACGAAGCCACGATCCACGATCAAAAGCTGCGGCGGGGCGCGGGCGGCGAACTTCATCAGGAAGCCGCCGGTGATACGCCCATACTGACCACAGCCCAGGGGGGACCCATCCTAGACGATCAAAACTCGTTGAAGATCGGGGATCGCGGGCCCACCTTGCTGGAAGACTTCCATTTTCGCGAAAAGATCTTTCACTTCGATCACGAACGCATCCCCGAACGCGTCGTGCACGCTCGCGGATATGGGGCCCACGGGTATTTCGAGACATACGACACATTGTCTTTGGCGGAATATTCCCGAGCCGACATCTTTCAACGTCCGGGAGAAAAAACGCCGGCGTTTGTTCGATTTTCAACAGTCGCGGGGAACAAGGGTTCATTCGACCTTGCACGCGATGTGCGCGGGTTCGCAGTTAAACTCTATACGCAGGAGGGCAACTGGGATTTGGTCGGAAACAATATTCCAGTGTTCTTCATTCAGGATGCAATCCGGTTTCCCGACATGGTTCATGCGGTCAAGCAAGAACCGGACAGGGGTTTTCCGCAGGCCCAGTCGGCCCACGACAACTTTTGGGATTTTATCAGCCTGACGCCGGAAAGCATGCACATGATCATGTGGGTGATGTCGGATCGGGCCATCCCGCGTTCCTTCCGTTTCATGGAAGGCTTCGGTGTTCATACCTTCCGCCTGGTGAACGCCAATGATGAATCGACATTCGTAAAGTTCCACTGGAAGCCAAAGCTTGGCTTGCAGTCGGTGGCATGGAATGAGGCGGTCAAGATCAATGGTGCCGATCCCGATTTCCATCGGCGCGATTTGTGGGACGCCATCCAGTCCGGCGCCTTTCCGGAATGGGAACTTCAGGTCCAGCTTTTTGACCAGGATTTTGCCGATGCTTTCGACTTCGACATTTTGGATGCGACAAAGATAATACCTGAAGAGATTCTGCCGCCGATACCCGTTGGCCGTCTCGTGCTCGATAGAATGCCTGACAACTTCTTTGCCGAGACCGAACAAGTTGCGTTCATGACGCAGAACGTTCCCCCAGGGATCGATTTTTCCAATGATCCGTTGCTGCAGGGTCGGAATTTCTCCTATCTCGATACGCAAATAAAGCGTCTTGGCGGACCAAATTTCACGCATATTCCAATCAATGCGCCCAAATGCCCGTTCAATAATTTCCAGCAGGACGGTCACATGGCCATGCGCAATCCGACGGGCCGCGTCAATTACCAACCAAACTCGTGGGGAGTAGGTCCGCGCGAGTCGCCGGCGCGAGGCTTCCGGTCATTTGCTGATGGAGAATCTGGTCAGAAGATCAGGCTGAGGGCCGAGTCCTTTGCAGATCACTATAGCCAGGCGCGACAGTTTTTCATCAGTCAGACCCTGCCCGAGCAGAAACATATCGCCGCGGCCCTGACGTTTGAACTCAGCAAGGTCAAAACCCCGGTAATCCGCGAACGTGTCGTCTCGCATCTTCTCAATATCGACGATTCGTTGGCAAGCAAAGTTGCCCAAGGGCTTGGACTTGAAACCATGCCACAGGCCGCGGACGCCGCCATTCCCACCAGGCAGGATCTCGACCCCTCCCCGGCGCTAAGCATCGTGGAACGAGGTCCGAGGCGGTTCGAGGGACGAAAGCTCGGCATTCTGTTGACGGACGGATTCGATGCGGCAGTCGTCAAGGAACTGCAAGAGGCCATTGTCGCCGAGAAAGCGGTGTTTGAAATTATTACCCCCGTCGTTGGGGGAGTTCGCGGCAACGATGGTACGCTGATAAAAGGTGACCAGATGATCGATGGTGGGCCATCGGTGTTGTATGATGCAGTGGCCATATTGCCTTCCCCTGAAGGTGCGGCCGCTCTTGTCAAAGAATCCACGGCCAGGGATTTCGTCGCCGATGCTTTCGCACACTGCAAATTCATCGGTCACAACGACGCCGCCCTGCCTTTATTCGATAAGGCCGGTATTGCCGGCGACCTTGATGAAGGGGTGATCCTATTATCCGACGGCAAGGATGTTGCGACCTTTATTGCGGCACTGGGCAAGCTACGCCTGTGGTCACGCGAGCCAAATGTTAAAATGAAATGATAGGCCCTGACCGCGGCGCAGCTGAAGCGCCGCGGTCAGGCAAGGACGCAAATCCTCCTTAACCGGAATTGCAATCGCGTGGTTCAGACCGGATCGGCGCCCATCACCAATCCTTCGATATCGTGCTTTTGCCTCACCGGCACCAACTCATCGACCACCCGGCAGACCAAATGCCTTTTCACCGAGTCCGGCAAGCTTTCAAAATAGCCCTTCGTCACCATGAGATCGTGCAGTTCCGCGTGGCCCGCTCCCGGGGCGTCCACGCCAAGGACCATCACTGGCCGCGCTATTGGAGAGGCGTGTTCCGTGCCACGGTGTACCGTTAGCGCCGAACGACAGGAGATATCGCCAAGCTGCGGGAACTTGCGCACTGCTTTTGTCTGAAACTCCGGCCACACGGCCTTTGCAGGAAACATCTCGTGTTTCCACTCGCGACCGTCGATATATTGTGTTCCGGGCGCAATTTCGAACGGGCCCATATCCTCGGTGACATCGACGCCTGTCAAATTAAACGCGAGAGATGTAATACGCCGCTCGACATAGGTGTCCACAGGCGAGGGGAAGTCCCGATGCCATGGCTGGAATTTCGCGCCTTGAAATGGAACATCAAACCCGATCTCGACGATCTGATAATCCGGGCCAAGTACATTTTCGCACATCGCAGTGACCCAAGGATGCGCGACCAGATCAACGAATCCGCCGAACTCCTCTGGATGAATTTCGACATACCACCGCCGCGGACCACGTCCGACAGCTCCACCCGGCCGCTGTATCGCAGACCAAAAGGCGGTCATCATGTCTTCGCGCATCTGTTCAGCCCACGCGCGGGGAAAGGCTGATTTCTTGCCGACGATTCCATCGGTCTTCAAGGTCGAGACATCGTGTTGAATGTTACCGTAACTGTCCATTGCCCCTCCATGCGCACAAAAACATGCGTGTGCTCGTTTTGATTTATAACAATAAGCATCCCATAGGCCTGGCGGAACCACAACCTTTCACAATCGTTTCAGGGAGCACGCCAACCATCCCAAAACCAGCCTGGCCGTGCAGACGGAGCGCGTTGAGACATGGCCATGGAAGCACCTCCGCTCGATCGCAAGTTGATCGCCATCCTTGCTGCCGATGTCGAGGGCTATTCACGGCTCATGCACGAAGACGAGGAAGGCACCCTTGCGACATTGTCATCGCACCGGGCCATCATAGACGAGATTATTGCGACGGGACGCGGCGGGATATCCGGTACGGCTGGCGACAGCGTACTCGCAGAGTTCGGCAGTATCGTCGACGCCGTTAACTGTGCAATTTCCATTCAACGGTCCTTAGCTGTAGCCAATAAGTCCCTTCCCCAACAGGCGCGAATGCTCTGGCGGATCGGGATCAATGTGGGCGACGTCATGGTCAAGGATGGCGGCATCTTTGGTGACGGTGTCAACGTCGCATGTCGCCTTGAGGCACAGGCGGAACCCGGCGGAATTTGCGTCACGCGCGGCGTGCGCGACCATCTGCGCGACAGGGTGGACTACCAATTCGAGGATCTTGGGGAACACGCCGTAAAGAATATCGCCCGCCCCGTTCGGATTTTTCGTGTCTGCTTTGATCCCGAGGCAAGCTCTGATCTTCTCGATGTTCGCGCCACGCCTTCCAGGGGAAGCATTGAACTATCCGACGACAGCAACGCGATCAAGGGCACGTCGAACCAAGTGGAACTGACGTTCTGGCAGTCGATACAGGAGACTAAGGATCCGTCGGAATACGAGGCTTACCTTGAACGGTTTCCCGACGGCGAGTTTGTGGCGCTCGCCCGCGCCCGCCTGGCAAAAGCTAAGGAACCAGAGGCTGTCCCCGCTGCGGACCGGGCGGTGGAACTCGAGTTTTGGAACTCGATAAAAGAGAGCAACTCCCCGGCCGCGTTCGAAGCCTACCTTCAAAAATATCCGGAAGGTGAGTTCAAAAGTCTGGCTGCAATTCGCCTGAGGGAAATTTCGGAGATTGATTGAACTAGGGTCGGGATGGCCGACGCGTCTGGCAGTTGTGCCACCTAGATTGCATACCGATCGACAGCTTTGACTGGCTAAACCCAACTCCAAAATTGATGGCCCCGATCCTTGAATGGCAATTTGGCTGAAGCGAGCGCTCCGTTACTGCAAGTTCCGGCTTGTGAGGCGCCGCGAAGCGTTCTAGCGTCAAAAGCAGAATGACATTTCTTGAGACGGTCACCGATCCGATAATCCAGGCCGGAACCCTCGCCGCTACGGGGGCCATTGTCTCGCGGGTGGCCCTGCGAAACAATCCCCGCTTGCACCTGATTTTTCAGGTAACGTTCTTTATCGTCCTTACCACATTGTTGCTTTATCACGGTATCGTTCCCTACGAGGCAGGGCCACCAACTGCTTCAGCCGTGCAGAAGGTATTCATCGGGATCGCAAAGGTCATCTGGTGGATCAATGCCGCCTGGGCCCTCGTCGGTTTCGCACGTGTTTTCCTGATATTCGAGCGGCGGCCACGCGAAGGCAGACTGATCCAGGATCTGGTCGTCGGCATCATTTATCTCGGGGCGGTTCTATCCGTCGTCGCCAACGTCTTCAGCCTGCCCGTGGGCACCTTGATCGCGACGTCCGGGGTGCTTGCCATTATTCTCGGCCTTGCACTGCAGAGCACCTTGAGCGACGTCTTTTCCGGTATCGCCCTCAACCTCGGTAGGCCCTATGTCATCGGGGACCTGATTGTTCTCAGCGACGGCACTGAGGGAAGAGTCGTCGAGACAAACTGGCGAGCGACGCACTTATTGAACAGCAGGAACGATCTGGTTATCGTTCCCAACAGCGACTTGGCCAAGGCACGGCTGATCAATGTCAGCAGTCCGGACCGGAGCCATGGCATCAGCCTCACTGTCCGCTTTGCCGGTACGACATTGCCGAGTGCCATCGTGGATATGATGCACTCCGTTCTTTTGAGTTCGACAACGATACTGAATCAGCCGGAACCGTTCATTCAGATAAAATCACTGGACGGTTCGGCGGTGGAACTCGAACTCTCCTTTCGCGTCGCAGATATTGCGGTGGCCGGAACGGCCCAAAATGAGATCTTCGATTTGATCTATCGTCACAGCATGGCAGCGGGCATACCCCTGGCAACACCCGTCGTTGTTCAGCCTGCATCCGGCGCAAAGACGGAACCTTCCGCCAGCAACCGCTCGAGCCAGATGCGGCTCCTTGATGCAATACCGCTGTTCAAAACGCTCACCGAGGATGAAAAGGAAATCCTTGCTAAATCTATGTCGCGCCGGACGTACCGCAAGGCGGATGTCGTTGCCGAACAGGGCAGTGAGATGCAATCGCTGCTCATCGTTCGAAGCGGTGTGTTGGTAGTCACACGTGAAGAGGGTCGTCGGAAAGTAGATCTGGGCAAGCTGGCACCTGGCGATTATTTCGGCGAGGCCAGCCTGCTCGCCGGCGCGGGGGAACCAGGAACCGTGCGTGCGCTCGCTTCTACCGTGGTTTATGAAATCGCCAAGTCAACCCTGGCCCCGTTGCTCCACGATCGGCCAAGCCTCGTTGATGAACTGGGCCTCATTTTGTGCAGGCGGGCGCAATCGGAGAAGCATTTGTTCGAAAACAGCACCGAGATTGCTGGCATCCATGCCATGCCTGGTCTCGTCAAAAAAATCAGGCTTCTGTTTGAGCTCTCTCATCTCGAGAGGAATTGACCATCCGGCTCAGCTAAACGGACTGCAGTGTCATCAACGTCACGCATACTCCCTATGGGCTAATGTTCAAACGGCACTTGTGCGGTTAGTGTGACTTCGGCCCAATGCCCTAGATCGAATTGTTGATTTCGCCTGAACCGAAGCGTCGGACCACACCGGTCCAACATCGATGCCGCATTCGCAAACAATCACAAGACAAGCACTGTCCTGTTATCCGGCCATGCCGTGCACGCTGCAAGACTCTTGAGAAGCATGCCATTCGCAGCTGCACATGACATTTGATGAAGACGAGTTGGCTACCCAGATCCGGGTGGTGAGCCATTATCCTGGGAAACGCGGCGTGGTTCGAACGAGCCCGGCGTACCTTTTCAATGGATAGCTTTGTTGGATGGATGGCCGGACTTACGTGAAGGAAAGTTCGCCATGCCTCCAAAGAAGCCGATTTCAACGACGGTGAGTTCCGCTCCGTCAAAGTTGGTGCGTGGAACACAAGCGCCGTCCTCGCAACAAGCCTCCGATCTTGTTACGGGAGCCATTGGCCCCATCGTCGACCGAATTCCTGATCACCCCATCTTCATTCCGGATCCCAACGAGAATTTCTTCGATATCAATCGCCGGGGTGATGCGGTGGTGCGGCCGCGTGACATGCTGGTATTGCGCCTCGAATTTATCAACCTTACCGTATCAGGCGGGGCAAAGCCGCGGCTGAAGAAGTCAGCCGCCGGCTCTGCGAGCCTGATCGTACATTTCCCGCCGCAGACCATCACCGAGGAGACCTTCTTCGAAACGCCTCCCACTGCCACGCACAACCCGGACCCTCCCCGCCCCGGCACTCCGCCAAAACCCGAGCCTGGCGGGGCGGAAGCACTCACGGGACCACCGGTCCGTGCACGAATTGCCGGCGAATCGAGGCTCGCGTTCAAAGTTCCGGACGGCTTCGACATTCCCTATACGCTGGAGGATGTCCTTGCCGCCTGCGAAACGCTCGAGCTTTCCGTTCCCGCCAATGCACGGCCGCCCGCAGCGCCCCGCCCTCCGATTGTCTTTACCGATATATTCGCTTCCAATCTCGGCAAGCTGAGTGCACGTCAACGAGCATCTCTGACCAGTTTTGCGGCGCGAAGCCTGCGCATCGCCGCTGTCCAGGGCAATGCCAGCGCGTTTGAACTGCGCCAGGCTACGGGTGGTCCCGGATTGAAGGCGCTGAAACCCGGCAGGCTCGGCGCATCCGATCTTGTCCAGATCGGACCTGTCATCGACGCCGGCACTTTCCCGACGTTGCGGGGTCCGCGCCCGGCCCTGCCTGGCCTGAACCAGACCGCAATCGAAATGCCATGGCGGCTGATCCTCAGTCCGCACGGCGCGGAACGCTGGCGCCATGCAGCGCTTCCCATTTATTCGGAGCAGACCGGGCGGACCGAACTGTGGCATTCGCGTCTGGTCGCACCATCCCAAACCGGACCGACGATCGAGCCGCCAAATGCTGACTCGCAACGGACCGTGAGAGCCGTGTGGGCGCTTACCGGCGAGGGATCGCCCAAGCCGATGCAATCGGACTATCCCGCGGGCAACTTGCCGAATCCCAACAACAGCCCGTTCCGTATGCCCATGGACGATTTCGATCGCTTTCAGATCGTCCATCTCTCGTCGAATTTCTCGAAATCGAACTACGCACCTTTGCCGGTCAATGCCAACCTCATGATGCTCTCTGCCCTTGGTGGCTGGCTGGATTCAAGGGGCGGCTGGGATCCCGTTGGCCTGTCGGTGGAGGAATGGGCTCATCGCGCCACCATGGGGCGGGATCACTATGTGCGTGTCGTCTACAAGGGTTTCCTATTCCCATTCGGTCATCGCGTCTCCCTCATCAAGGTTAGCGAGCGCAAATTCCACAATGGCAAGGGATCGGACCAGGCGATGCCGGGCAATACGGCATATCTGCGTCAGCGGCTGTTCATCATAGTGCGTGAGCGCGAACGCACATTCGTGGATCCGGACCTTACCAACAAGGACGAGACTATCGCGCTGCACCGGCAAATGCCGTTTTCGAGTGTTCGAATTCTGACCGCCGTCACGCCAAGCCTCGACAGGCCGAATCAGGGGCCGGGCTCCATCGTCGGCAATCAGACCATGTTCTGGCCCTGCGTTGGCGGGCAACCTTTCAAGTTCCAGATGTCGGCCACCGACATCGACGGGCGCACGGTACAATTCGAACTCCCGATGATCTTCATCGATTTTTCTTTGGCAAGCCCGGTGAAGGACGGCTCAGCCCCGGTTCTGAAACCCAATTTCGATCTTGCCGAAACCAATGCCGATAAGGCCCGCGGCGCCTGGAACGATCCTTCTCATTCAGGTTGGAAGACTGCCCCGCTCAAGCGCCAACGCGTAGCGCTGGCACCAAGCGTCAAAGCCGGCGACACTTCGGTCGAGGCGGAATCGATAACGTTTGACGGTTTTGTCGAGAAACAGAACCTCAAGCTCCGCGCCTACAGCGAGAACCTTTCCAAACCCATCTTTTACCCCATGGTCCAACAAGCCGGCGTTCGCATCGCCGCCCTTGCGCAGTTAACCGGCAGTTCCGCATCGAACACGGTCAAATGGAACGCACGCTATCTGAGCGCCGGCTTTACCAACAATCAGGGCGAAGTCTTTGTCGACGTCGTCAGCGAGCCCGGCATGGCTCAGCTTAATTTTTCGACCCAGGGAGACAGGTCGGGAGGCTTTGTCCAGCCGAATCTCACGCCGAGCGCGCTCTCGCGTCTGACCGGTCCTGTAACCGGCAACGTATCCGATTTCATGGATGGGAAAATGACCGGCAGCAATGCGTTTCCGGCCACCCTGTCTGATCTTCCCTTGCCGCTGCTGTTTGGCTGCATTCCGCTCGGCGATGTCATCCAGGCTGTCACCAACCTTGGCGACAAGCCCGAACAGGTCCCGAAATTTGCAAGCGAAGCCAGCACCAAGGTCGAAAGCTTCATCAACGGGCTCGTGCGTCTCTTCGAATTTGTCACGCACCTGGCTGACAGTCCGGGTAGCATCGCCGATGCGGCCCTCGAGGTTGTCCGCGAAACTTTGGACGACCTCATTGAGCAGGCCGAAGCCTATCAAGCCGCGCTCGTTGCCAATGCCAAGGCGCGTGTAAATGATCTGAAGAATGCAGTCCTTGCAGTGAAATCGGAAATCGCCCCGCTGCTGGCGGTAACGAGCGTCGACCTCGCCCTGCCGCTGGGCGGACTTGCCGGCGCTCTCACCAATGTCAACAACGCCGCTGACCAGTTGCTCGCTGCCGCCGATGCGCAGGTCGGGGGTGTATCCCTCCCGGCCGGCTTCCGGCAGTCGTTGAAGCAGATCGCCAACCAGACCAAGACCCTCGCGAGCGACGTGGCGACGATCACCACCCTCATCACGCAAGGGAAAGAGCTTTATTTGGCGCTCGAGACGATTGTCGGCCATCCGGAAAACCTGCCGCAATTGCTGGGCGATCCCGCCACGCTCGGCGGTCTGCTGACGGCGGTGCAGGCTAAGATCACCCCCTTGCACGATACCATCAAAGCATCGCGACTGCTCGACGGCGCGCCAAAACAGGCAATTCTTTCGGCCATCGAACTCGTCGTCGAGATCCTCAACGCTGCAGGCGACCTTTTAAAACTCCTCGAAATGCTGACCGGCGATGAACTGACGATCCGCTTCGACTGGAACCCGCCGATCGACAACTGGGCCCTCCCGGGTGTCGACAAAGCGAAAAACCCGATGTTCCGCGCCAATGACAAACGCGGCTTCCTCGTCGCCGTGGAAGCCAAGGTCAAGAAGAACGGCAGCAGCGCGCCGAAGATCAACGTCGTCTGCAGCTTGAAGCATTTCGACCTGGTCTTGATCGCACCGGCAAGTTTCATCGAACTGAATTTCGAGAAGATCGAGTTCCGCGTCGACAGTGCCGCGAAGATGGACGTCGACGTCCTGCTCAACGACATCAAATTTGTCGGGCCGCTGAGTTTCGTCGAGACCTTGCGCGATCTCATACCGCTCGATGGCTTCTCCGATCCGCCCTATCTCGACATTACACCTCAGGGCATCGATGCCGGCTTTTCGCTTACACTGCCGACAATTGCCATTGGTCTGTTCAACCTCAGCAATCTGAGCCTTGGTGCCGGCTTTACCGTGCCGTTCATCGGTCAGCCGCTGTCCGTCCGCTTTAATTTCTGCACCCGCGAACAACCGTTCAACCTGACTGTTTCGCTTTTCGGCGGCGGCGGATTTTTTGGCATTACGCTGGACCCGCACGGCATACAGATCCTCGAGGCGTCTTTTGAATTCGGTGCGAGCATCTCCATCGATCTCGGCGTCGCTTCAGGCGGGGTCCATGTCATGGCGGGCATCTACTTCCGCATGGAGAAAGATGCTTGTTCGTTGACCGGCTATTTCCGCCTCGGCGGTTATGTGAGCGTACTTGGGCTGATTTCCTGTTCGCTCGAACTCTATCTCGAACTTCGCTACGAATTCGAGAGTGGGAAATGCGTCGGCAAGGCGCAGCTGACAATCGAAATTGAAATATTCATGTTCTCGACAAGCGTCACCGTAACCTGCGAACGAAAATTTGCCGGAGCTAACGGCGATCCGACATTCCGCGATCTTATGGGGGTCAACGCGGCGCTGCCGATCGCCGAGGAACTCGAACTCATCGACACCGATACCGATTACGGATGGCGTGAATATGTAGAGGCGTTCGCCTGAGGGAGGGGAGCATGGCAAGACAAACCATTCTTTGGACGGTACTGCCCAATGGGCGCGTGGAAGACGGCGAATTTGCCGGCCAATTGCGCGTGTCCCTGGTCGCGTCTCCCCGGCTGACGCCCGAGGCGTCTGACGAGCAGGTGTTGAAGGCGTTTCCGGAATGGCGCAACTGGCCAAAAACGCTCGATAACGTGAAGTTTTCCTTGCAGGTTGGCCCTGACGAGCTTGAGCTTCGACGTATAAGCGACCCCGATGTCGATCTCTGGGCCAAGCTGTTCTCAGCCCAAACCCCCGTCAGCGGATACGTTTTCAAGGACATGAGCAAGGTCAATCTCCGCTCGTTCCCCATGCGCAACGTTCTTGGAACGTTGCGCAAGCACTATAAGAACCTCGCGATCCAATCGACAGGGACGCCGCCAACCCTCCTGCCCTGGTCGCAAGCCCATCCAGGCCTGAAGGACCTGCTGGGCGAACTCGGCACCCGCACGGAAAAAATCAACCTCGGCGACCGGCAAATCGAATACCTCGTGCCGGGCTTCAACCGCTTTTTCGACGATGAAGGTCGCGAGGGCACCGAGAACCGTTTGCGCAATACCGTCTTTGGCACAAAGAGTATTTACCGCGGACAGGTCGTTGGCGTGGATGTCGATGAGCAGGGAAACCCCAGGTCCAGTGGGCAGTTTCCGGTCCGCGCCTTGCCTCCGGACTGGCACAATCCTGCCGGGGGCGGCGCCGATGCAAGCATTATGGGGCAATTCTCCTCCGCGGCAGAATATGCTTTCTACCAGGCAGATCGCTTCTACCGCCGCGAGCCTCTGACACAAGCAAAGCTCGACAAGCTTGACGCGCAAAAGCAATTGCGCCGCCCCAAGCTTGTCGACGTTCCTGCCCAGCCCAAAGCGCCCGATTTCGATTTCCATCGGATCATCGCCTCCTACAGCGATTATCCGCGACTTCTGCGGCGCCTTGGCCTTGTGATCGATTGCGTGGTCCAGCCGAATTCGCCCATTGATCTCGCGCTCAATGCTGCCCCGCAGGTGCAAGGGCGAATGTCACTCAACCTTTCATGGGGAAGCGCCCACGATCCGGCGGATGATTCCTGCCCGCAGACCGCGTGGATAGCCGACAAGTACCGGTTTGTGACGCGTCCAAGGACGCAGGATCACGAGCGGGGCTTACTGAAACTGCAGTATGCCGACGATAAATGGAACAATGACAAGCGCACCCTGTTCGACGTCTATCAGGTCGACCCGGATGGTGCAGCCCTGAAGACGGTGGATTTTGTCATTACCGCACAGAATCTTGTGGGAAAGAGCCTGGCAATCGGCGCCGACGGTGCAGTCACCTATACGACTGGCGACAAGCAGGCGGTCGCCGCCCTTCGCACGGGCGGACTTGGCATATCCCGCCATGGCAAGGCGCTCACGATTGCCCAGAGTGCTGCATCTGCGGCGCTGAAGGACGCAGCGGTAAAGTCCGGCGCAGGAAAGAAGGTTGTTCTGTTCACTGAAGACCTGTTGCGGGGATATAGAGTCGACGTTCAGCCCGTAATTAGCGGCTCGCCTGAGAAGTGGCATACCCTTTGCGGCCGGCATGGCACTTACAAGCTCATTGCCACGAACGAAGACCTCCCCCTCGAAGACGATGAAGGCTATGTGAAGGGGGCGTCGACGACAAGTTCGGCCAGTGAGGATGCCGACCCGGATGATCATTATCTGCACGAATCGATGTTTCGCTGGACGGGATGGAGCCTGGTAACGCAGCGCCCCGGAAAAACGCTGCGCGCGAGCAGCGATCCCACCTCGGGCGTTCAAAGTGAAACCCCAGAGACGGTTGCAGACGAGGCAACAAGCGGTGGCAATGGCGTATCGGCAACGTTCGTCGCGGCCAAAGGCAGCTTGCCGCGCCTGAGGTTCGGCACGCAATACCGCTTCCGGGCACGGTTGGTGGATCTGGCCGGCAACAGCCTCGGCGTGGACGACAGGTCGCTTGAAGACGACGAGCAGGTCAGCGAACCCGTAGGCTATTTACGCTTTGAGCCCGTGGACCCTCCCGTACTTGTTCAACGCGCACGCGTGAGTGAGGGCGAGTCGCTCGAGCGGATGGTGATAAGAAGCAACTTCGACGTCGACCCTGAAGGCTATCTGAAGAAGAAGCCGTTCAAGGATGCGATCAAGCTGCCGGCTTCGCAGGATTTCGATTACACCGCCGGCAACGAGCGGCATGTGGTGCCACCGAAATCCTCGCAGCTGCAATGCGAGCAGCACGGACTGTTCGACGTCTACTTCGCCGATCCTGCCTCGATCAAGACAGCCTACGCGATTGCAAGCCGCGAGGCTGGAAGCTTGAATGATCCGACGGCAACATCGACGCCCGAACTCATCACGCCTGCGGCTATAGCAGGAACTGCCACGCGGACGATATTGCCGCTGCGATTGCCCTCGCCGGACAACCCCACCGGCGATCGCCTCGCCGCCGGCCAATACGTGATTCATCGCGACGCTCAGGTTTCCACACCCTATCTTCCGGATGGAGCATCGGGAGGCTTCGCATTGCGGGCTATGCAAGGCCATTCGATCCCCGGGGTGACCGTGCCCGTCGTCCTCGGGCCGAGCGCTGCGGTGGTGCGTGCCCCGAACCAGGAACTCGTTCTCGTTGTCGCCCATGGCAAGGAATGGCCGGACTCAACCGGGTTCAGGATCGTCCTTCAGGAGCGTGGTGCATCGCTCCTTGATCCACCTTGTGACGAAACATTCAACGACGATGGGACGCCTGCGTGGGATGAGGACAAACGTGTCCTGACACTATTTATCGCCAAGGGCCGTATCGCACGCCTTCGCTATGCCAGCTTCGCCCATAAAAAATTCATGGACTCCTTTGGTTTGCCGGGATGGATCGACACCGCCGGCGAGCGGGACTTTCTGCGCGGCATGGCCGAACTCGGCTGCGCGTGGATGATGACGCCCTATCGCGAACTCACGCTCGTCCACGCCACCCAGCAACCGGTATGCGCGCCCGAAATGATCAAGCTCGTCGCCGGCCGCAGCATGAACGACCAGTTTGCCATCTTGCGAGCGCAGGTGCGGCTGCACGGACCCAGCACCGGAAAATTCGAAGTCGAAGCGCATTGGAAGGAGTGGATCGACGATCTGGAAAAGCCGGGACCGGAACTTGTCGATTCCCATGGGGCGCTTGGCGAAATTTTGCTTGCCGAGAACCACGAAAACACATTCGATCTTAACGGCGCGGTGAACGCCCAGCAATATGACGCCGCGCGCCCGCGCGCCCGGGGCGACCGGCACGAATTCGGCGACACAAAATTCCGGCTGGTCGATTATAAGGTGTGTGCTACGACGCGTTTTCGCGAGTATCTTCCGCCATCAATCTATGAACAGAAAGATCAGGTTACGCGCCTTGGGCCTATTGCCGAGGGCCAGCAATTCCAGCTTGGCGCGGATGATGATCCGGGCGCTCCATTCCTTGTCCAGCCTGGCGCCGCGCCGCTCACCATCGTCAAATCGAGCGCGGCCCCTGACGAGCCGCGCATCGTCTACGTCATGCCCACTTTCCGCTGGGAAGAAACAGCGGACAATTCATCTCTCGATACAGTACGGCTTGGCAACGGCCTGCGCGTATGGCTTGAGCGCCCCTGGTTCTCCTCGGGGAACGGCGAACTGCTCGGCGTCGTGATCCTCCAGGACAATGCCCGCTTTACCGATATTCCGGTGCCTGTCGTGCCGCTGGTAACGCAGTGGGGTCTCGATCCCTTGTGGGATACGTCGCTGCCGAAAAACGCGATCCGGATCACCGATTTCCCCTCGCGGGTTATCAATGAAGCCGTCCCATTGCTTGAGCCGCAAGCGGCAGGGCAGCAGGTGCAGATCATCGGCCACCGCGTTCATTGGGATCAGGCGCGCTCGCTCTGGTATTGCGACATCGAGCTTAATCCCGGCAGCAGCTATATGCCGTTCGTGCGGCTCGCGCTGGTCCGCTATCAGCCCAACGCGCTTTCTGGCGCAAAGATTTCGAAGGTCGTGCTTGCTGATTTCTCGCAGGTCCTGCCGCGCCGCCGCTCATCGTTTCAACGCGACGGCGCCGTGGTCGCGGTCAAGCTTCGCGGCACGGTACCAAGTCATGGTCCAATGAAATTCCCGACGGACTCGGAATACCAGGACATTTCCTTCATCCCCCTCCCCGGCCAGGCGGTCGAAACCGGAAGAAACAAGGTCGAGCTCGTACTGCAGACCCGCGACCCGGCGATCGATTCCGACCTCGCCTGGATCGATCAGAAGGTGCTGACCTCGGCCATATTGGCGCCTGTCGCTGGAATAGGGCCGATCGTTACGACGATCTTATTCGATCAGCCGGCCGTAAGGGTAGAAGCACCTCCGGCCGCCGCCGACCGGTTGGGGCAGCGGATTAGCCTCGACCTGACGCACATCGCGAGCCCGATCGACGTCGTCCAGATCCCGCCCGATCTATTCGATCCCGTTATATGGAGCGCCAATGTGACCCTGCCAGATACCGCTGGCAAACCGGCTCGCCTCGCCATACGTGAATACGAACGCTATTACACGGACAGGACCATCGCCGAACAACGTGGCGGTGCGACGAGACGGCGAAAAGTGGTAGAGGAAAGGCTGGTTTATACCGTGTTCTTTGATCTCCAGTAGACGTCGAGCGTCGGGCCCTACGCGGAGGAAGCCGCCGCGGCTCGCTCTATTTTTGGATACGCGGTACTGTCCCCTTCCTGGCTTGTTCAACCAGATGCGCGCGCGAGGGCGCAGGTTCAAATCGATCGGCGAAATATTGCGTTTCGTTGACCACACGTCCTTCGCTGAATTCCATGATGCTCACCGCATAGGTTGGTATACCGTCATAGGTGAGCACGAATTCAGAGACCCATAGATCACCGCTGCCGATAATTCGCTGGACCGTAAAGCGCTTCTTGTTCGGCTGAACTGTCCGGCTCTCTTGAATGTTGTGCCGGCCACGAATCCGCTCATTCGATTGCGGATAGTAGAGCACAGCGTCATCACGATAGATCTCATGCTCGACCTCGAAGTCGCTCGCGTCCGACGCTTCCCAATGACGTTGAAGCGCCATCCGCACGGTTTGATCGTTCATCCCAACCTCCGAACTCCGTTTCCGGGCATCAAATCCCAACTACAAAGCAGAATTCGGGCGATGGCTTGTGAAAAGTTTAGTTGACCGCTTTCGATAGCGGGGAGAAACTTGCAACCCACCGAGGCAAGAGGAAAAAACAATGGACGAGCCAGACCGTTGGCGCCACATGGCAAGCGCACCGAAAGACGGCAGTCGAATCCTTATAACGATCCGCCCGACTGAACAGGGGCAGGCAGAAGTTGACCTCGCATATTGGTCCAAAGGCGACCAGTTTGGTGCCGAAGGCTGGCGCGCCTCTGATTCCTCACCCGGCCGTGTCGTCGAATATGCCGAGCCGGAATTGAAGTGCTGGATGCCGATGCCCTCAGCCAATCTAAACCGCACCTCCATGCCCGCCCCCTGGGAAGGTGAAGACGCCGAGCAGCTGGACGGTTCAGGGATTTAAAGAACTCGCGTCGTCATACGCTGAGCTTCTCCGCCATCCCGCTGCCTGCCTCGCGCAAGCTTCGCCCCCTATTGTTACTGCGACAATAGGAGACGACCGTGCAGCAAGTTGCAGTAAAACGCCTGGGCGACAAAGGCTATCTGACCGGCAGTGATGTCGGCCTTGCCCTCGGCATCGTCGTCATCCTGACCGTCCTTTTCCTGCCGGTCTCGCCAATCGTTCTCGACATCGGCCTTGCCTTCTCCATCGCCTTGTCCGTGCTGATCCTGATGGTCGCCCTGTGGATTCAGCGGCCGCTCGACTTCTCGGCTTTCCCGACTGTCCTCCTGATCGCGACAATGATGCGGCTTTCGCTGAACATCGCGACAACCCGTGTCATCCTCACCCACGGCGACGAGGGTTACGGTGCTGCGGGACAGGTGATCCACGGTTTCTCGCAATTCGTCATGGGCGGCGACTTTGTCATCGGTCTTGTCGTGTTCGCGATCCTGATCATCGTCAACTTCCTCGTCATTACCAAGGGCGCGACGCGCATCGCGGAAGTCGGCGCGCGCTTCACCCTCGACGCCATTCCCGGCAAGCAGATGGCCATCGATGCCGATCTCTCGTCGGGCCTGATCGATGAAAAGCAGGCACAGCATCGCCGGCGCGAGCTCGAAGAGGAAAGCGCTTTCTTCGGTTCCATGGACGGTGCGTCCAAGTTTGTGCGAGGCGATGCGATCGCCGGTCTCATCATTACCGCCGTCAACATTTTCGGCGGCATCATCATCGGTGTTACCCGCCACGGCATGGATGTCAGCCACGCCGCTGACGTCTTCACCAAACTCTCGGTCGGCGACGGCCTAGTCACTCAGATTCCGGCCCTGATCGTTTCGCTTGCCGCCGGCCTCCTCGTTTCGAAGGGCGGCACGCGCGGCTCTGCCGACAAGGCGGTGTTCGGGCAGCTCGGCGCCTACCCGAAGGCACTCTTCGTTGCCGCGCTCCTGCTTTTCGTCCTCGGCAGCCTGCCCGGTCTGCCGGCCTTTCCCTTCTTTATCCTCGCGATCGGCCTGACAGCGATCGGCATTTCGGTTCCCCGCAAGCTGGCGCGGGTGGCCGCGGCTGCCCAGGCCGAGATTGCCCAGAAACAGCACGCCGCCGCCGAAGAGGATCGCAACTCGGTTCGCGCCTCGCTCGAGACCGCGCAGATCGAGCTTTGCCTCGGCAAACAGCTTTCGGCGAAACTTCTGGCTTCGCAGCTCGAACTTGCCCACCGCGTCAACAAGATGCGCAAGAAATTTGCCGTCGAATATGGATTTGTCGTGCCCGAGATCAAGGTCACGGACGACTTCCTGCTGCCCCCAAAGACGTACCGCATCAAGATTCACGGAACGGTCGTTGCCTCCCATGAAGTCCGGGTCGGCGAAATCCTAGTTATCCCGGGCGACAGGCCGCCCCCGCACGTTCCCGGCGAAGAAGTGCGGGAGCCCGCCTTCGGCATGAAGGCCTATTCCGTGCCGGAAACGTTTGCTGCGGAGCTGAAGCGCGATAATTACATGACCGTCGACAACCTTTCGGTCCTGCTCACTCACCTCAGCGAAATCGTCCGCAACAACCTGGCGCAGCTCCTGTCCTACAAGGACATGCGCGGTCTGCTCGACCGCCTCGGCCCGGAATACAAGAAACTGCTCGACGACATTTGCCCTGCGCATCTTTCCTATTCGGGGCTGCAGGCAGTCCTAAAGCTGCTGCTGACGGAACGGGTATCCATCCGCAATCTCAACCTCATCCTCGAGGCCATTGCCGAAGTCGCGCCGCATGTGCGTCGCTCCGAGATGATCGTCGAGCACGTGCGCATGCGCATGGCCCAGCAAATCTGCGGCGATCTTGCCGATAATGGCGTGCTCTCGGTGCTCAGGCTCGGCAATCGCTGGGATCTCGTCTTCCACCAGAGCCTGAAGCGCGATGCCAAGGGCGAGATCGTCGAGTTCGACATCGACCCACGGCTGCTAGAACAATTTGGCACGGAGGCGAGTGCCGCGATCCGTAAATATCTCGATGCCGGGGAGCGCTTTGTTCTCGTCGCATCGCCCGAGGCGCGTCCTTATATCCGGATGATCATCGAACGGCTCTTCGCGACGCTGTCGGTGCTCTCCCACGTCGAGATCGCTCGCGGGGTCGAAGTGCGTTCGCTCGGCACGATTTCCTGAGTTGCCGCCAATGCCGCAAATGAGCGACACGATTATCGCGGCCTTTCTGGTTTTCGCGCGCGTGGGCGCATGCCTCCTTGTCATGCCGGGCCTCTCCAGCCCGCGAATACCGATGCAAATCCGTCTGTTCGTCGCCCTCGCCTGCTCGCTGATGGTGGTGCCAATGGTCCTCGCGCAAGTCGAGCCAGCCGCGCGGTCGGCGCCCATTCCGCTGATGCGGATCATCGTCATCGAAATCATTACCGGCGGCATGATTGGTGTTCTTGCGCGCCTCTATTTCTGGGCGCTGCAATTCATGGCGGGAGCGATCGCCATGGCGACCGGATATTCGGGAGCCCCAGGTGGCGCCATCGAATCCGAGGAGCCGGAGGCGGCAATCGCAAGCTTTGTGACCCTGTCAGCGCTCTGCCTGTTCTTTATTTCGGACCTCCACCTCGAGGTTTTCCGGGCGCTCCTGTCATCCTACTCGGCCATACCCGTCGACGGAAATTTCCAGGCGTCCACGGCAATGGTCAATCTGACCGATACATTGTCGAGGGCGTTCCTCAGCACCATCCGTATTGCCGCGCCCTTCATCGTTTTCGCCGTTGTGGTCAATATTGCCATCGGATTGATCAACAAGCTGACGCCGTCTATCCCGGTCTACTTCATATCGATGCCCTTCGTGCTCGCGGGCGGTCTGATGCTGCTCTATTTCGCCATCCCGGACATCTTGCGTTTCTTCACCAACGAGGCCGGCGCCTATCTGAGGAGTTTCTGATATGGCAGCGACACGCGCCACCTATCGCGAGATGATCCGCCTGCAGAAACTTGCGAAGTTGCGACACGAGATGGAGCTTGCCCGACTTCAAGCGCAATCAGCGGCGGTCGAAGCGGAAAATCTCGACCTCTTCAGAATGCATGAGAGTCGTTTCGGAGCGGAGGCCAGCATCGTTCCCGTCGGAATTATCATGAGACAGCTCGAAACGAACAAGGCGCGACAGGCATCACTGGCTGATACCGCAATGACAGAACGACAGAACTGGCTGAGAGTTTCGCGCACGATCGACACCTTGAGCGACAAGCTGCGTGTCCTTGACGCAAAGCTCACACGTGCGGAGGCCGCCGCCGAGCTCGATGAGAGTATCAGTCATTTACTGGCAGCGCCGAAAATTTAAGGCTCAAGCCTCCCGTAAGTTTGGGCGATTAAAGTGCACCCTATGAGACAACGAAGCGAAGCTGCAACAAATGGCCATTAATCCGCCGTCCGATCTGGTGCTCGATGTTGCCATGGCCGCGGATCCCGATGCGATGCGGGCAGCGGCGGACAAGCTGCGGGCGATGACATCCGACCGGGTTGCAGCGCAGATGCAGCTTTCGCGCGACAGTTTCGCTGCTTTGCAGCAGGCAGCACCGGAAGCTCGGAGCGCCAAGGCTGCCGAAGCGCCTAACAAGGCCTACAAGAAATTCGAGGCCTTCATGCTGCAATCCTTCGTCGAGTCGATGTTCACTGGCGAGAATCAGGCCGTCTTCGGTGAGGGAATTGCCGGCGACTACTGGAAATCGATGATGGCCGAGGCGATCGCCAACAAGATGTCCGACGGTGGCGGAATCGGTATAGCGCGCATGCTCGAAGCGCAGAGTGCGCGGAAGGCAAAAAATGCCGCTGCCGAAGCCGCGACTGAAAACAGTATCAAAACTGATGACCAACCCAATTTCAAACAGCAGGATTCAAATGTCATTTTGTACCAGATCGAACGGCAACTCATTCACAGGCAATTGAAATCGACCGATGACGTCGAATCAACCCGACAAGGCTGAGGCCGAAACGTTTGGAGGGAATTCATATGGAAACCGTCAACGATAATCAGAAAAGCACCGAGATGACAGCTTTCGCCCAGAGAAACGAACCCGCACTCGATCCAGTGCTCTTTGCAATCCGCAGGCTGGAAGAAGTCGTCGAGCGCGAGACCCGTCTGCTCCTTGATGGCCAGACGGTCGACCTCGCCGATATCAATGCCAATAAGAGCCGCGGCTTGCGCGACTTCAACAAGGCAATGGGCAAAGCCGCCAAAACCGTCGACACGTCGGCGCTGAGGTCCCTGCAGCCGTTCCTCGACAATCTGCGCCAGAAGCTCGATCGCAATTGCGATGCGCTCAAGTTGCACCTGCGCGCCGTTACGGAATTGACCGGGCTCATCCGTGACGCCCTCGAAACGCAGGAGGCAGACGGCACCTATACGGTCAGGCAATTGCGGGACGGTCAGGGCGCATGATCCGCATCGCCATTATCGGCCTGTGGATTTGCGGCGTTGCGCTTGGCTCGCTCTATTTTGCCGTTTGGCAGAATTCGGCGACCGCATCAGTCGCGCCGAAGGCCGGTGAAGTCGTGCTCGACGATGGCAAGACCGATGTCTTCAGCGTGCCCGTCATCATCGACAATGCGGTGCATGGCTATGTGGTGACGCAATTTGCCTATACGCTCGACAAATCTGTCAAGGCGTCGGTGACCGTGCCCGTCTCTTATTTCATCAATGACGAGATCTTCTCACAGTTCTACGGCCAGTATTCGGACGTAAAGGACGTGCAGCAGGTCAAGTTCGATGATGTGAAGAAATCCATCATCGACCGCGTCAACGCGCATTTCCCGCAGCCGCTCCTCAAGGACCTCCTCGTCGAGCAGTTCAACTACATCAGTTCCAAGGAAATCCGCAACCAGAACACCAAGGGCCTCGAACGGCCCTAATACTGGATCAAAGCGAGTAATATTTGCCCGCGAGCGTCTGGAGCAGCGTGTCGTTCAGGGGTTCGACGGTGGGGTCCTGGACGAAGCGGACGCCGAATTCCGGCTCCTTGTGCCATACGACTTCCGTGATCAGCGCGCCGCAATATTGATCGTCGAACAGCCAGAAGCGGGCTGGAACGGCGCACGAGCCGATCAGCCTTATCCTCGCCCCGCCATGGGCAATGTTCTGGAACTGGCATTCGGTCAGGAAGTGACCATCCAACGTGACAAGCTTGCCGGATCGCAGGCGGGTCCGCTTGCGATCCTGGCGCCGTTTTTCTGCTTTATGTTCCGTTGCGGCTGGTGGCATTGCCAAGGGATCCGAATTGCAAGCAACCGTTGATGGTGGTTTGCGATCACGCTATCAGCCAAAAATTGCAAATCCGTTAGGCTGCCGCGAGTTGGGAACGTGCGACACGCCGATTGGCACTGTTCCAGGAAAAATTCTTTTGCCTTATGGCCCGCTACCACTTTTAATTGCTTGGGTCATTCTCGTCGGTGCTGGCACGCGCGCGTGACGGTTCATCCCAAACGAAAGGGGCAAGACGGCCATGTCACAAGACGCAAAAGCAAGCCTTCACGCGGCGGCTCTGGATTTCCACCAATTTCCAAAGCCGGGAAAAATCGAAATTACGCCGAGCAAACGGCTCGCCAATGCGCGCGACCTTGCACTTGCCTATTCGCCCGGGGTTGCTGCCCCATGCGAAGAGATCGCAGCCGACCCCGAGAAGGCCTATCTCTATACATCCAAGGGTAACCTTGTCGCCGTGGTCTCGAACGGGACTGCTGTGCTCGGGCTCGGCAATATCGGTGCGCTCGCCAGCAAGCCTGTGATGGAGGGCAAGGCCGTCCTCTTCAAGAAATTCGCCGGCATCGACAGCATCGACATCGAGGTGAATGAAACCGATCCGAAAAAATTCATCGAGATCGTTGCACCGCTGGAGCCGAGCTTCGGCGGCATCAATCTCGAAGACATCAAGGCGCCCGATTGTTTCGACATCGAGGAAAGCCTGCGCGAGCGCATGAACATACCCGTGTTCCATGATGACCAGCACGGCACGGCAATCATCGTTGCGGCGGCTGTGCTCAACGCCATGAAACTCGTGGGCAAGGATATTGCCGAGGTCAAGATCTGCACCTCCGGTGCTGGCGCGGCTGCGATCGCCTGTATGAATATGCTGGAGACCGTCGGCGCGCGCCGCGAGAATATCTACCTTGCCGACCGGCAGGGACTTGTCACCAAGAAGCGGGCTAACTCGGTCGATCGCTGGCGCGGCGCCTTTGCGCAGGACACGAATGCGACCGAACTTGCCGACGTCATGGCCGGTGCAGATATCTACGTAGGCCTCTCGTCAGCCGGCGCTTTGAAGCCCGAAATGATTCGCGAAATGGCGCGCGACCCATTGATCCTTGCGCTTTCCAACCCGACACCCGAGATCATGCCAGAGCTTGCCATTGCCGAGCGTCCGGATGCGATGATCTGCACCGGCCGATCCGACTATCCCAATCAGGTCAACAACGTCCTCTGCTTCCCGTTTATCTTCCGGGGTGCGCTCGATTCAGGCGCAACGACGATCAATGATGACATGAAACGGGCAGCAGCCTACGCGATTGCCCAGCTTGCCCATGAGCCGGCCCTGGAATCCATGGGCAGTGATGCCGCCGCGACGTTCGGGCGTGGCTATCTCATCCCTTCCCCGTTCGATCAGCGCCTCATTCTGCGCATTGGGCCAGCCGTGGCCCAAGCCGCCATGGACAGTGGCGTATCGCGTCGCCCAATCGCGGACATGCGCGCCTACCAGGACAGCCTGAAGCGCTTCGTCTTCCGCTCCGGATTGGTGATGAAGCCGATGATCGAGCGCGCCATGGGACAAGGCAAGCGCGTTGCCTTTGCCGATGGTGAGGACGAGCGTGTGTTGCGGGCAACGCAGGTTATCATGGAGGAGTCGATTGGCCGGCCGGTTCTCATAGGCCGTCCTGCGGTCATCGAACACCGTATTGAGCGCTTTGGCCTTACCATTCGCCCGGAACGCGACTTCGACATCATCAATCCCGAGGATGATCCGCGCTACCGCGATTACGTCACCCAGTTCCACGATCTTGTCGGGCGCAAAGGCGTCACGCTCGATACGGCCCGGACCATCGTGCGCACGAATACGACGGTCATCGGTGCATTGGCCGTGCGGCGCGGCGAGGCCGACGCCTTGATCTGCGGCCTGCAAGGCAGCTTCATCAAACATGCACGCGACATCCGCTCGATCATCGGCCTTGCCGATGATTCGGCGCAGCTTTCGGCACTCTCGATGCTGATCATGGGCAAGGGCGTGTTCTTCCTCGCTGACACGCATATGAACATAGACCCGAGTGCCGAGGAGATCGTGCAGATCGCCTTGCAGGCGCGAGACCACCTCAAGCGCTTCAATATCGATGCCAAGGCAGCGCTGCTCAGCTATTCGAGCTTCGGCTCACGTGGCGGCGCCCCGGCTGAAAAAATGCGGGCCGCCTATGCGCTGCTCACCAAGGCTGCTCCCGATCTTCTGGTCGAGGGGGAGATGCAGGGGGATCTTGCAATCAACCCGGCCTTGCGTGAGCGCTTCCTTACCAAGACCGCCTATGAGGGCGAGGCAAACCTTCTGATATTCCCCTCGCTGGAAGCGGCAAACGTCTCGATGACCCTATTGACGGAATTAAACAATGCGCTGGCGGTCGGTCCGATTTTGATGGGCACGAAACGTCCGGCGCACATCCTTTCCCCAACGGTGACCAGCCGCGGCATCGTCAACATGTCGGCAATTGCAGCGGCCGAAGCATTGGAATGTTGACCATGCCGCACACGGACGGGTTGTAGGCAACGCGATTTTGAGCCAACTTTGCTTTCACTGATTTGGAGGGCCACAGCTTTGAGGAGGGTGGCCCCGACTTTGAAAGTTCGAAAACGATATGCACGATCAGGCTCATCACGCCGAAACATTCGACCTTGCACCAATCTCACTATGGCTCGAGGATTTCAGCGAGGTTCGTTCTCTCTTTGAAACGTGGCGGGCGTCTGGCGTCACCGATATCAGGGCCTACCTCACGGAAAATGAAAACCGCATCAAGCAGTGCTCGAGCCTGATCAAGGTTATCAAAGTCAACAGGAAGACCCTGACGCTGTTTGAGGCAGAGGACCTCGAGCATCTCACCCAGAATCTCGGCTCCATCTTTCGCGGCGACATGCTGCAATCGCACGTCCAGGAACTTTCGGCGCTTTGGGAAGGCGAGACCGAGTTTTCCAGCGCCACCGTCAACTATACGCTGTCCGGGCGGCGTCTCGACATCCAGTTGCGCGGTACGGTACTGCCCGGTTACGAAGACAGCTGGAGCCAGGTCCTACTTTCGATCGAGGATGTAACCGAACGCGAAGATGCTCGGCGCAAGCAGGTGGAGAGCAAGCGCTACGCCGAGGGGCTCTTCGAACATTCGCCGGTATCCCTATGGGTCGAGGACTTCAGCCGCATCAAGCGCCTCCTCGACGAAGTGCGCGACAAGGGCATTACCGATTTTCGCGTTTTCACCGACGTGCACCCCGAATTCGTCCGTCAGTGCATGAGCGAGATACGGGTCGTCGACATCAATCGCGAGACGTTGAAGCTGTTTCTCGCACCCGACAAGATGACGCTGCTGCGCCGCATCAACGACGTTTTCAAGGACGAGATGAATGCGCATTTCAGGGAGCAACTGATCGATCTTTGGAACGGCAACCTGTTCCACCAGCGGGAGACTGTCAACTACGCGCTGGACGGTACAGAGCGTCACGTATTGCTGCAGTTCTCGGTCTTGCCCGGCCACGAAGACGACTGGGCTCTTGTGCAGATATCACTCACCGACATCACCGCGCGCAAGAAGGCCGAGGCCTATCTCGAATATCTCGGCAAGCACGACGTCCTGACGAAACTCTACAATCGCGCCTTTTACGTCGATGAACTCAACAGGTTGGAACGGCGCGAATTCCACCCGGTCTCGATTATCATTCTCGATCTCAACGGGCTCAAGGTCATCAACGACCAGTGGGGCCACGCCGCCGGCGACAGCATGCTGCGCCGGGTGGGAGAGGTGCTCAACGAGGCTGTCAGAGCCCCCTGCTATGCGGCCCGTATCGGCGGCGACGAATTTGCCGTGCTGATGCCCGCCATTGACGAATTGGGTGCAGGAAGCCTTGTCGAGGAGATCCGCAGTCTGGTTGAGATCAACAATCAGTATTATTCGAATATTCCACTCGACATGTCGATCGGCTGGGCGACCAGCAATATCGGCGAAAAGATGGAATTGGTCGCCAAGCGCGCCGACCTTCTGATGTACGAGGATAAACGCGCGCACTACTCATCGGGCAAGAAGGCCGGACAAGCCGCGAACTAGTCCGCGTTCAAGGGCTATGCGGGAGATTAATTACAATTAACTATGCAGATTTCGGGGAAAAACCGCTTTGAGCGCATTCGAGTCACGCTCCTGTAACGCTGCGTAACATAGCGTCAACCTGTGATCGTGAATTCGATGCATAGGACAAACAATAAGAAGCATCCACCATGCAAGGAATGAGCGGACAGCAGTGGGGGGCATAGGTCGAAATTCTATATTTATTCGAGTTAGAATATGGGCTTAGCACTGCGGGTAAATGAATACAGGCCGACAACAACTTAGAAAACGACAGGCTAACGCCCATCTACAACGCGCTCTCCGGAGCGCGTTTTGTTTTTGGAAGTGCCGTCCCAGCGACTCAGTAGTCGATCACGCCGTCAAGAGCGTAGTGCTTGATGGTCTTGCGATTTGCGATGAGCTCGTCCACCGTTGGCCTGCCGGTCATGGCGCGGGAAATTGCGAGTTTCGTCGCCTCATAATTGGTGCGATATAAATCCTTGCGATCGAGGTTCTCGTCATCGACACAACGCGGATCGAGCCAGACCGTGATGATCATGCACAGGTCGTCGGCCTCGTCCCTGGGAAGAATTCCTTCCGACAGGCAATCGACGATCGCATCGCCCATCGCCGCCTGCACGACGCCGCCCAGAAGTTCGGCATAGGCCATATTCTTGATAGTAACCTTGCTCGTCATCATGGTGGCGGGACGTACCGCCTGGTTGAGGTCGCGGACCACGAACATACGCGTGTGTCCCTTGACCTGACCCATCATCGAGGCGAACGCGTGGCCAACGGGGCCGCGCACCGATCCAATCACTATTTCGGGCATGGCATCCGTTGCCTGGCCCTCCGCAGCAAGAACCGTTGCCTCACCCGTGCGAAACCAAATCTCAGACATGTATCCTCCTTGCCAATTGCGGCACGACCCTATCTGCCACTTCTTGACCGGTAAAGTTGAAAAACCCAGAGAGTGAGTTCCGTTGTCACGCATCAAATGAAATTTTTGTTTTAGAACAGGTGCGTATCAAACAGCAGTGAACGAGGGAGCGCTCTTTTTCAAGGTGGGCATCCTCACCTGTCATCTGCTTCCTAACAGCAGCAACCGCAATCAACGTGTAGTAGCAATATTTTGACACTGGAACGTGGTTGAAGCATTATCGGCACGCCGGCTACGTTCTTCGGAGGAGGAGGCCATCGCCAACCGTTCGCGTGATGTTAAGCGTACTCGCGAATACAGTCTATCACGGCGCTGCACAGCGCAGCGTAGCGCGTGGAGCCTGAAGCTTACCCATCAAGTGGCAATTATTGTCGTGCCCGCTCTTGTCGCGTCTTTCTTCCCCGGCGTTGCGCTTGCGGATGATGAATGCGGTCAATCCAATACGAGCGGAGCAGTCCCGACTGTCACCTGCGCACCGGGAACTTATTCGACGGGGATCGTGTACTCCACGTCAAACGCCGGCATGATCTTGACTGGCGACGGGCTTCTCGTGCTGACAAATCCTGTCAGGGGCGTCGAGATCAACACCAACGGCGTCAGCGGCCCCATCAGCGGCCCGATTTCAATGAGGCTGAGCGGCCTATTCGAGGCTGAGGGGCAGGTGAATATCTATGGCGTTTCCCTGCTTCAGAGTAATCCGAACGCCACGGCGTTTGGTGATCTCACCATTGATGTCACAGGAGAGGTGGATGCTCAGGGCCAGACTGATATCCGTGGGATCTTCCTCAACAATTTGACACCGAGCCCTGCCAATCTTTCTGTAATTTATCGCGGGCCCAGCATTCATGTGGTGGGCGGTGACGCGGCTGGCATCATAGCCCGTTCGGCGGGTGGCAGCGGCAATGTTTCGATCGACGCCAGCGGCGGTATCATTGGCAACGTGCCCACGAATTCGCAACTTCTCTTTGGCATCACTGCCGAGGCCGACACGACCGGCAGCGGCAGCGGCAGTGCCTCGGTACGCTATCGTATGGGCGCTGTCGGCGAAACCAGCGAGATCGGCCTCACCGGCTCGCGTGTGTTCGGGATAAATGCCGTCTCCTATGGCGATGGCTCCGCGACGGTGATTACTGACCCTGGGACGTCGATTTCCCTGAGCGGTGACGAAAACGGCAACCCGCATGCAGCCATTTCGTTGACAGCCCGCGGCGGCAGCGCTGCCGGGGGCCAGATGGTACGAGGAGAGATCGCCTCGACCATCGACAACACCGGTTCAGTAGCCGGGGACGCCGGCGAACGCTCGCGCAACCCGATCGGCATTCGCGCGACTGCTTATACCGACGTTCCGGTCACGGTGATCTATACCGGCGCAGGCATCACCACGGATGGCGGCCGCGGCATGGGAATTGTCGCGCAGTCAGGGAGCGGCGCTTCCACCGTTCAAAGCAGCGGGCCCATCACCACCAATGGCGACAGATCCTTTGGCATCCTGGCTGACAGCGGCAGCCAGCCGCGCCCTAGCCTTCCACTGCCCTCTCCGGGTGTTTCTTTTCCTGGCGACGGTCCAGACGATCCGGCGTCAGGCATTGGTGGGCCGGTTACTGTCCTCAGCGCCGCACCCATAACGACCCATGGCAGCGAGTCCTACGGCATATGGGCCAATTCCGCCACGGGTGCGGTGGATGTCTCTGCCTCGAATATCGTGACGACCGGCGAATTCGGCGTCGGCATCAAGGCGACCGGCGGCTCAGTGACCGTCAGCGTTCCGGGATCGGTGACCGGCGGTTGGCAATCTTCCGCGGAAGACGCCGGACCGATCTATCAGATGCCTGCGAGCGGCGTTATCCTGAGCGCAACCTCCGGGACGGCAACGCTGAACAATAGCGGCCTTATTGGCGCCCTTTCCGATCGGGCCGTTGCCTCGGCCGATCTTTATTTTCAGCCGGGCTTTCCCGGCGACGTGAGCATCGTCAACAACGGCACGATAACGGGTTATGTGACGCTTGGCTCGGGAAACGACACTTTTCAGAACCTGACGCCCAACTCCTTTGACATCCGCAATTTTGCCGATACGGATGGTGACGGCATCCGCGATACGAAGGCCGTTGCCATCTCCGACTTTGGTGCGGGCAACGACCAGTTCGTCAACGACTCGGCAGGCGTGGTGCGACTCCTGCCCGTCACCGGCGCGGCAATAACCGATGCGACCGGCTACTACGTGCCGACGACAGGCGCGGATAGCCGCCCACTTGAATCCACCTTTTACGATCTCAACCGCGAAGGGGTCGTTCAGGGCCAGCTTGTCAACCTCGAAACCTTCGCCAATGCCGGTACCATCGACCTACGCAATCCCGCCGTCGGCAACGCCCTACCCGTTGTCGGCAACAGCCTTGTCATCACCGGCAACCCAACGGCCGGAGGCGCTCCGGGCAGCGGACTTTATGTTTCCAACGGCGGAAGGTTGCTCGTCAATACGGTGCTGAATGGCGGCATACCTGTTGCCGGTCAGACCAACTCCTACTCCGACATGCTGGTCGTCGATGGCACCCGGCTCGGCACAGGAGCGACGACAATCGGCGTGACCAATGTCGGGGGCAGCGGCGTCCTGACACCGGGCAACGGTATCGGTCTTGTCGAGGTGCGCAACAAGGCGGCATCGGATCCAGGTGCATTCTCGCTTGCAGGCGACTATGTGACTACGCAGGGCGAGCAGGCAGTCGTGGGCGGGGCATATGCCTATACGCTTAAATTTGGCGGCGTCGGCGCAGATGGCACCGATGGAAACTGGTATCTCCGCTCGCAATTGATACCAACCGGTCCAATACCCCCCAATCCACCGGAGCCCCTGTTCCAGCCGGGCGTGCCGATCTACGAAGCATATCCGCAGGCGCTGCTTGCGCTCATGGGCATGCCGACGATGCAGCAGCGGGTCGGCAACCGCTATTGGGAACAGCCGCTCGCTCCGCCAAATGTGCTCGAAGGCAACGGCGTATGGACCCGCATCGAGGGCTTGCACAGTCATATCGAGCCGGCGGTCAGTACCAGCGGCAGCGACTACGATATCGATATGTGGCGGCTTCAAGCCGGGCTCGACGGTCTGCTGTATGAAGCGCAAGACGGCAGCCGGCTCATCGGCGGCATTACAGTCCATTACGGGCAGGCTTCGAGCGACGTAACCTCCGTATTCGGCGACGGCGGTATCAATACCGACGGTTACGGTTTTGGCGGCACGCTGACATGGCTCGGGCAAAACGGTGTTTATGTGGATGGGCAAGCATCGCTGACCTGGTTCGATAGCGATCTCACATCCGATATTGCCAATCGCTCGCTTAAAGATGGCAATGACGGTTTCGGCTATGCCCTGTCGGTTGAGGCCGGCAAAAAGATCGACTTGAGCGGGAACTGGACGATTACGCCACAGGCGCAGCTGATTTACGCCAATGTCGATTTCGACGGCTTCACCGATCCTTTCAGCGCTGACGTTTCACTCGGCACGGGCGACAGCCTGCGCGGCCGGCTGGGCATCTCGGCCGACCGCGAGCAGAGCTGGCAAGACAAGGCGGGCAAGACCAGCCGCAGCCACGTCTACGGCATCGCCAACCTCTATTACGAATTCCTTGACGGATCTTCCGTGAACGTCTCCGGCGTCAAATTCGAGACGCGACCCGAGCGGTTTTGGGGAGGGATTGGGACCGGTGGCAGCTATAACTGGAACGACGACAAGTATTCCGTCTATGGCGAGGTTTCAGCCAATACCAGCCTTGAGAGTTTCGGCGACAGCTACGCCTTTAATGGAACTGCGGGTTTCCGCGTCAAATGGTAGGCCGCGATTTCTAGAAATCGACACGCGGCGTGTCGGGAATAGGATTTTCGAACAGCATCCAGAACGAAACGCTGAAGGTCGCGGCGTACCATGCTTCGAAGCGCGCAAGCGCTTCCCCGACCTCTTCGACCGTGCCGGATCCAATCAATTCTGCCCGGTGGAGTGCGACAATCACAGGTGTGAAATTATCCAGCATCGCATCGCGCGCGTCGCTGTCCGATGACCAGCCGAGTTTGGCCAGCAAGGCAGCAATTGCACGCGCAACTTTGATCTCGTCATCATGCTGCCACTCGCCATCGCCGGCTTGTGGTCGCATTGCAGCCGCGAGCGTTCGCATCAAATTAAGCCGGCGAAATGCAAATGCCCTTTCCTGCTCGAGAGATGCTATGCGGGCCGCAGCCTCGTGCCGGTAAAGGGTTTCGACTGCCTGTGCGGACTCGGCCCGTTCTTGCAGCGCTTCCAGGTATTTCATCGCGGCGGCTCCGACCGCCTGATCGTTGGCGGAAGAGAGTGGGAGTCGAACCCACCAAAGACCGTCTCTCGGTCCCTCCCGGATTTGAAGTCCGGACGCCCCACCGGGGACGCATCTCCTCCTGACGCGAGCTTGTCGCTCGTTACTTTCGCAGAAACCCCAAAGAGATCCAGCCGGTCTCGATTGATGCGGCGCAGGTCTTCGCGACGCACGGTCACACTGTGACGATCGAAGAAATCCAGGATCTGAATGGCAACCTTGCGGCCATTTTCAACCTGATCGCGGAACTCGGCCGCGGTAAACCATCCCTTTTCCCTTTCCGCGCTAAGTCCGGCAATAATGGCAACCATGTCTGCTACCGCCCTACGCAGGAAGAAATGATCGTGCGCGATTTCATGTGTCTTGCCCATCCGGCTCGCGAGTTTCAGGAGGCGGCGCACCTCGGGTTCCGGAACGGCGAGCGCGGTCGCGATATCGCGCACGCGTGGAGGACGAAATCGTTCAGCGCCATCGAGCAATGGCTCGATGTTCCGCCAAAAATGTTCATCGGCAGGGCCCATCGTCACCGCATGACCGGCGCGCCGTACCCACGCCCCATCGATTACAATCTCCCCTGCCCCGGCAAGCCTTTGTAGAGCCGATCGAAACGCCGCGATCGGCAATCGCGGCTCAAGCTGGGTGCGCAGCCGCTCGACACCAATGCCAAGAAGATCGGGATTGTCGGCATGGAAGAGGTCAAGCCGGCCCAACAGATCCTCACGAAATGACGCCCAGCGCGAAGCAGAAATCGCTTTCAAATCAGGTGCAGCGGGGAGCAAAATCGCGCCTAATGCCTGGGCGAGCTCATCGGTTTTAGTTGCCGCAAGGGCCCGGTCCCGGACGAAGGCGGTAAGGTCGAGTTGATAGGGCGCGGTCTCGAGCAAGGCCTCCAAGGCTTTGGCCGGATCAGAGAACAGGTGAGCCTCGATCTGTGCCCTTCGTTCGGGTGTGCGGCGCTTGCGGGCGGGTGCCCGTAGATCGAGAAAGCGGCCCCCACCCACTGTGCGCCGGGCCGACGTGTCCCGGATAATATAGCGGTCGCCCGCTGCTGCTGCGATCGGCTGGTCGAGTACGAGTTGCACATTTGCTGCGGTACCCGGTGCGATCGGAGCATCGCCAAGCAGCACGACTCGCGCACCAACTTCGGTAGAGGCATGGTGGAGCCGGATTGGAAACCAGTGCCCTATCGGCTTGGGCTCGGAACCGAGGACCCGCAAAGTTGCGTCGATCCTGATCGTCGGTGCGTGCAAGCTCTGGTCCAGTATCATGTCGCCGCGGCTGATCGCGGATTTGGAAATGGCTTCGCCGGCGAGATTGAGGGCGCAACGGTCGCCGGCCTTGCCTTCCCTGCTCGGCCGGTTCTGCGAATGGATGGAGCGTACACGTGCGGCGATTCCCGAGGGGCTGACAATCACATGATCTTCCACCGCGACCCTTCCCGACAAGACTGTGCCCGTCACGACAGTTCCCGTGCCTTGCAGCGTGAATGAACGGTCGACAGCGAGCCGAAAGCGGCCATCGGCTTCGCGGCTTGAAAACTGGCGTGCTGCTTCCACAATGTGGTCGCGCAGTTGGTCAATGCCTTTTCCCGTTACTGTCGAAGCCCTCAGAATTGGCGCGGCGCGAAGCGCCGTGGCGGCAAGCTCGTTGCGTAGTTCGGTCTCGACTTCGACAAGCCTCACCTCTGATACAAGGTCGGCCTTCGTCAGCGCAACGACACCGTGCTCGACACCAAGGAGGTCGATAATGGCAAGATGCTCCCGCGATTGCGGCATAATCCCATCATCGGCAGCGACGATGAGCAGCACGAAGTCGATGCCGCTCGCACCGGCGAGCATGGTGTGGATGAACTTCTCATGGCCTGGAACGTCGATGAAACCGATGGTTTCGGCCTCCACTGGCAAGTAGGCGAAACCAAGATCGATCGATATGCCGCGCGCCTTTTCTTCCTTCAGCCGGTCGGTATCGACATGGGTCAGAGCTTTGACAAGCGAAGTCTTGCCGTGATCGATATGCCCCGCGGTACCAACGATCATGATTGGCTGTTTCCTCCGGCCTGCCCCGCTCTCAAATCGAGGCCTGCGATATTGGCAGCAAATGCTGCCTCATCTTCGAGGCACCGCAGGTCAAGAACCAGGGACCCGCGCTCGATACGGCCAATGACCGGGACGGGCAAGCGCCGCAGAGCGGCGGACAGTTCCTCAAGCGCCCTGCCCCCGCCATCGAGCGCCGTCAAGGCGAGACCAGAGCTGGGCACCGTAGCCAGCGGCAAGGCGCCCGATCCGATTTGACTGGCACAGTCGACAACCACGACGGTGAACGCACCTTGCACGGCCTTCGCGACGATTGGAGCCAGTTTTTGCGCCTGCGCACCGATCTCCTCGCGGGGGCGGCTGAGGAGCCGCAAAGTGGGAAGTCGCTGGTTCAGTCGTTCGGGATCGCGATAGAGCTTCAGCGTCGCTTCGAGTGCCGCCATGCGGATCTTGTCGACTCTGAGCGCCCGTTTCGTCGGGTTCATGTTGATCGCCTGGATAAGGTCCTTGCGTCCGACGATGAATCCCGCCTGCGGTCCGCCGAGCAGCTTGTCGCCGGAAAAGGTGACAATGTCCGCACCTTCATCAATGGCCTCTCGCACTGTCGGTTCGTGCGCCAGTCCGAAGCGCGTGAGATCCGCCAATGTGCCGGAGCCGAGATCGTGGACCAACGGAACGGCGCCTTTGTGCGCGATATCCTTCAATTCCTGCGGCTTCACTTCCTTAGTAAAGCCTTCGATGCGGTAGTTTGAGGTGTGGACCTTCAGGATCAGTCCGGTGTCAGGTCCCAAAGCATTCGCATAATCGCTTTTGTGTGTCCGGTTTGTAGTGCCGACCTCCACCAGCCTGGCGCCCGCACGCGCCATGATGTCGGGCATGCGAAAGGCGCCGCCTATTTCTATGAGTTCGCCGCGGGAGACGATGGCCTCCTTGCCCGCCGCCAGACTGTTGAGCACGAGCAGGACAGCCGCCGCATTGTTGTTGACGACGGTCGCATCTTCAGCGCCTGTCAGTTCGCAGATCAGGGCACGCAAATGATCGTCGCGTTCGCCGCGCTTGCCGCTCTCAAGATCGAACTCAAGGGATGCGGCCGAGCGCATTGCTGCCACCGCAGCGTCAATTGCGGTCTCAGCCAGAAGCGCGCGGCCAAGGTTCGTGTGCAGCACCGTACCGGTCAGATTGTAGAGCGGGCGTAGCGTGGTGCGCTCGCGCTCCTCAAGGCTTGCAACAAGATTGTCGAGAATAATTTCCGACGCCTGGATAGGGTGGCCTTGAAGAACTTTCCGGCGCAGGTCCGCGACGGTGTCGCGGAGAACCTCGGTCACTGCCGGCCGTCCGAAGCGCTCTATGGCAGCCATCGCCAATTTGGACCGCAGCAGCTGATCGACAGACGGTAGAGCGCGGAGGCTGGAATTGGTGTCCATCGCACATCCTCACAACCCGGCAAGCAGCGGCGAGAAGCCGCCCCGCCGATAGGGTCCCGCTCGCATCAGGAGATCAAGTCCGAGACTGGCAACGTCATCTGCGACCGGCTCGGTATCCGGCGCCTTGTCCTGATAGAGGATTTTCATCCAGCCCTGGCACTCGTCACAGGTCTCGGCCTTGATCGTGCCGCCATCCCCGTCGATTTCCTGGTAGCCAATGCCCTTGGTCGAGCCGCACAACATGCATTTGATGCGGACGTAGTTCCACAACGTACCGCACAGGGAACAGGAGCAAAAGCGTGCGCCATGGGAGCCGGGCCAGCCGACGACCATCGATGCCACCGGCAAACCTCCGCATGTTGGACAGATGCCGTCGGCTACCGGCGCGAGCATCTTTGCGTCCAGAGCCGAGGCGAGCCGGGCAAAATGCACCTGCAGGGCCGCCCAGATATAGATGTGCTCGGCAATTGCATCTGCCGGCAACGCGCTGGAGAAAACCGTTCTGGCCATGGCCCTGCGATCCTGGACACTGGCGGCGGTCACGCGGGATAGAGCGTCAGCCGCCGCGGCGGGCTTTTCGATCGGGGCAACAGCCGCAAACAGGCGATCGAAGATATCGTTCAGTGTCGGCTCGTCCTCGATCCCGCTCCGGTCGATCAGGGGCATTGCGAATTCGCGGGCACGCGCAACGGACGCCGCGTCTGGTCCACCGGGAGCCGGCAAACCAACTTGGATATCGTGCTGGGCACGCGCCAGTCCCTCAACGAACCTGAGGTACGGTGAAACTTGGCTTGTTTCAGCCAATTGCCGCAGCCGTGCTGCCCTTGTGGAAAAGATCCAACCCGGATCCGGCAGTCGGACAAAGGGCGGTGACGAGATATCTCCGATTGCCGTTGGATCCGGCTCAACCGCACTCTTGGTGTTCATGCTGCTCCCTCACGAACCCGCCGGGCCACGTGGACCGATGAAACTTCTACCATACCCGCTTATTCGGCGGGCGTACTTCCCGATTTGTCCTTGGGCGATTTCGCCACCAGCTCTCGTAGCCATTTGCGATGGTGACGCCATGCCCAGCCGCCGGTAACGGAACCGCGCGTCATCGCGCGTATCGTACCACGCACCCAGATCGCTGCGTAGACATGAATAATCCAGACGCTGATCGCTACAATCGCCGCCATGGAATGGATCAGTACAGCCCACCGCTTCTGCTCGATCGTGGTCAAATCGAAGAAATACTGGTCCCATATGATGACGCCGGTCGTGATGAGCACGATGATCAGCAATGACATCGACCAGAAGACGAATTTCTGCCCGGCATTGTACTTGCCGACCTCGGGCAGCCGGTCCTCGTGAGCCGTTAGCACATCACGAATACGGGCGAGCCAGGTGCCGTCTTCGCGCTTCCACAGATTGGCGCGCCAGAAGCGGAGGAAAAGGCCAAAGAAGCTGAAGAAAAGGACAACGCCGATCCACGGATGGATAATCCGGGTAAGCGGTCCGCCGCCAAAGAGGCCCGTCAGGAAGAACAGGTCAGGATGGAACAGCGCCAAGCCCGAGAGTGCGAGGAGCACGAGACTGACCGCCGTGATCCAGTGGTTGACACGCGCGCCGGCAGTATAGCGATCGACTGTGACGGGCTTGCCGGAATGAACGCTGTCGCCCTTTTCCACGTCGTACTGCGTACTCATCGGCGCCGCTCCTCCCCGACCAGCCTCTCCGCCTGCTCTTCATCTTCGTTCGAGACGCGGTTGGGACCGGAGACGAGGTAGTGCATGAATCCGGCTATGGCTGCGACACCCATGACGGCAAATCCGGCATATCGCGTAACGCCCTTCCAAGCATCCACGAGCGGACTGATTCTTGGATTGCTCGGCAGGCCCGCATAGATTTCGGGCTTGTCCGCATGATGAAGAACATACATCACGTGCGTGCCGCCGACGCCTTGCGGGTCGTAGAGCCCGGCATTATCGAAGCCGCGTGACTTCAGGTCGGTGATGCGGCCCTCGGCATGCTGCTTCATTTCCTCCTTGGTACCGAACACGATCGCTTGCGTCGGGCAGGCCTTGGCGCAGGCAGGTCCCTGCCCCACCGCCACGCGGTCGGAACACAATGTGCATTTATAGGCAACATGGGTGACCGGAGAGATGCGAGGAATATTGAAGGGGCATCCTTTCACGCAATAGCCGCAACCGATGCAGTTCTCGTGGATGAAATCCACAATGCCATTCGAGTATTGGACAATGGCGCCGGGAGCCGGGCAGGCCTTCAGACACCCCGGATCCTCACAATGCATGCAGCCATCCTTGCGGATAAGCCATTCGAGATTGTTGGTCTCGGGATTCTCCCACTCGGTAAAGCGCATGAGGGTGAACATATCGGGGGTGAGATCATGCGGGTTGTCATAGACACCCACATTTTCGCCAACCGGTGGGTGCGTGTCGTTCCACTCGATACACGCCGACTGGCATGCCTTGCAGCCAATGCACTTCGACACGTCGATAAGCTTTGCCACCTCGGTCTGGCGCTGTGCCGGCGGGGTAACATTGGATGCGGAGCGGCGGATCAGGTCCTGCTCGCCAAATCTTGCGGGCTCGGGCCGGATCGTAGGGTTTGGTACAGGCGGGAACATGTTGCCGTCTCCTATGCCACCGGCCCGTCGATGGGCTCGATATTGACGAGGAACGCCTTGAACTCCGGCGTCTCTATATTGGCGTCACCGACGAAGGGCGTCAGTGAATTCGGTCCAAAACCCTTCTTGGCCGCTCCCATGAAACCCCAGTGCAGCGGTATGCCGACTACGTGAACCGGCTTACCATCGCATATCAGCGGTTTTATGCGCTTGGTAACGACCGCTTTTGCCCGAACCGATCCGCGCTTCGACCAGACCCTCACCCAGCCGCCCTTGGTAATGCCTTTCTCCTTGGCGAGTTCTTCAGATATCTCGACGAAGAACTCGGGCTGTAGCACCGCGTTCACCCAGACATGCTTGGTCCAGTAGTGGAAATGCTCGGTGAGACGGTAAGAGGTCGCCGCATAGGGAAATTCCTCCGAGGCCGGTTCGGCGAACTGCGCGAAATCGCCCTTGAAAACGCGGGCAACGGGATTGCCGCGCACATTCGGTGCGACGATGTTCGCCAGGGGCGACTCGAACGGTTCGTAGTGGGCAGGGAATGGTCCGTCGCGTAACATGCCACGGGCAAAAAGCCGCGATACTCCTTCCGCATTCATGATGAACGGTCCGACCTCCGAAGGCTTGGCCGTCGGCGCAATGTCCGGAACATCGTATCCGGCCCATTTCTGGCCGTCCCATTCGATCAGCTTCCGGCTCGGATCCCAGGCCTTGCCGTTCAGATCGGCCGAAGCCCGGTTGTAAAGGATGCGGCGATTGACCGGCCATGCGAATGCCCATTTAAGATAGGCACCCGTCTCGTCCGGGTCCGACGTATCCCGCCGGGCCATATTATTCCCGTTTTCGTTGAAGCAACCGGAATAGATCCAGCATCCGGAAGATGTCGAACCATCGTCCTTTAGGGCCGCAAAACTCGGCAATAGTTTGCCGGCTTCCACGACCACCTTGGATGGATCCGTTGGATCGTAAAGCGTAGCCGAGGCCCTGCCGTTCATCTCCTTGGCGAGTTCTTCCGCAGTCGGATCGCCGGGATCCGCATAGGACCAATCGAGATTGACGATCGGGTCCGGGAACGCCCCGCCTTCCTGGCGATAGAGTTCCTTCAGACGCGAATATATCTGCGCCATGATCCATACGTCGGTCTTGGCCTCTCCGGGCGGCGTTCCCCCAGGCCAGTGCCATTGCAGCCACCTGCCGGAATTGGTCAGTGAACCCTCGTCTTCTGCAAAGCAGGTCGAAGGCAGCTGGATGACCTCGGTCTGGATTTGTGCGGTTTCCACGTCGTTGAAGTCGCCGTGATTTTCCCAGAACCGCGATGTCTCCGTGTCCAATGGATCCATGGTCACGAGGAACTTCAGCTTGGACAGCGAGTCCGTGAGCTTTTTCCTGTTCGGCACTGCCAGCAGCGGGTTGAAACCCTGGCAGACATAGCCGGTCATCTTGCCCTGGTTCATGAGTTCGAATGCCCGCAGGACATCGTAGCCGGGGACGTCGAGCTTTGGCAGCCAGTCATAGGCGAAGTGGTTTTCCGGCGTCGCCGCCGCTCCCCACATCGACTTCAAGAAGCTGACGAAGAACTTCTTGTAGTTCTGCCAGTAGCTCATCTGGTTCGGCCGGAGCGGTTTGAAGCCCCGCGTCGACATATAGGTGTCGAAGTCCACTTCCTTTTCCGTCGGCAGCGTCATGTACCCCGGAAGCAGGTTCGACATCAGCCCGACATCGGTCAGTCCCTGGATGTTGGAGTGCCCGCGCAGCGCATTCATGCCGCCGCCGCGCACGCCAATATTGCCGAGGACGAGTTGCAACATCGCCATTGAGCGGATGTTCTGCGAGCCTTTCGAATGCTGCGTCCAGCCAAGTGCGTACATGGAGGTCATCGTCTTGGTGGGCGACGACATTTCCGAGATCATCTCGGCTACCTTCAGGAACTTGTCCTTGGGGGTGCCGCAGATACGCTCAACCAGTTCAGGTACGTAGACGGAAACGTGCGCCTTCAGGAGGTTCCATACGCAGCGCGGGTTGGTCAGCGTGTCGTCAACCGCGGCGTAGCCGTCATCACCGATGACATATTCCCAGGTGGACTTGTCGTAGTCGCGCTTGGCTTCGATATAACCGGTAAAAAGACCGTCTTTATATTCAAAGCCGTCCTTGACGATGTATGTCGCGTTGGTGAACGCCTTGACGTAGTCCCATTGCACCTTGTCGTTCTGGATGCAGTAGTTCATCACCCCAAGGAGAAATGCGATATCCGTCCCCTGGCGGATTGGCGCATAAAAATCCGCGACAGATGCCGAGCGCGTAAATCGCGGATCGACGACGATCAACTTCGCGCCGCGGTTGGCCTTGGCCTCCGTGACCCATTTGAAGCCGCATGGATGCGCTTCGGCGGCATTGCCTCCCATGATGACAACAAGATCCGTGTTCTTGATGTCGGTCCAGGAGTTGGTCATTGCACCACGGCCAAATGTTGGGCCCAAACTGGACACCGTTGGGCCGTGTCAGACACGTGCCTGGTTATCGAATACCAGCATTCCGGCGCTGCGTACGACCTTGTAGGTCGCCCAGGCCGTTTCATTCGTCGTTGCGGAGGCGGCGAGGAACCCGGTCGTCGTCCAGCGATTGACCGTTACGCCGTCATTGTTCCTTTGAATGAAGTTCTTGTCGCGATCCTCCTTCAGCAGGCGCGCGATCCGGTCGAGGGCATCATCCCAGGACACTTTCTCAAATTTGTCCGAACCCGGCTTGCGGATCATCGGATACTTCAGCCGCGTCTCGGCCTTGACGAAATTGAGCAGCGCCGCGCCCTTGGGGCAAAGCGTGCCGCGGTTCGTCGGATGATCAGTGTCGCCCTCGATGTGAACGATTTCGGCGCTCTCGCCCTTCTTCAGGTCACCCTTGGAATACATGATGATGCCGCATGCAACGGAGCAATACGGGCATGTGTTCCGGGTCTCCGTCGTGTTCACCAATTTGAAATCGCGGATGGCCTTGGCGTGGGCGGATTCCACCGCGCCGAAGCCGAAGGCTCCCAGCGCTGACCCCGCCACACCAGCGCCGGCCGCCGCAAGAAACTGGCGCCGCGAGAGTTCCATGTTCATGGCATGTCACCTCCCTTAATGGGCCGGCCCTACCAACACGGCATGCCGGAAACTTCAAGTGCTCGGCAACTTGGAACGCGCGAGCGTTCCGAACAAAATGCTACCTGATGAAGTTCAATTGTCAAACCAATAAGATGCCCTATAATATGAGTACAACAATCATGATTAATTGGGTTGTACGAACGTCCTATATACGCCCGCCCAAATCACTTCGAACACCACAATTACTTGTCATGCGGAAGCTTTTACTCCCTGCGACTGTCATTGCAGCGCAGCAATAAGCTAACCGTGGCTCACCTTTGACGTCCTGCGCAAAATGGACAAGAATGTCGCCACCTGCTGTACTTTCAACGTGCGAGGAGGCTGCCATGGATGATCGAACCGCTGTGCCGCTCCGCTTGACGTCGCTTGCACATGGCGGCGGCTGCGGCTGCAAGCTCGCACCGTCGGTACTGCAGCAACTGCTTGCAGACCAGCCAATTGCGGGACCCTTTGCGCAACTCCTTGTCGGAACGGAAACCGGCGATGATGCTGCGGTTTGGCAGCTGGATGACGAGACTTGCGTGATCGCAACGACGGACTTCTTCATGCCTATGGTCGACGACGCTTTCGATTTCGGCCGGATTGCCGCAACGAATGCCATCTCTGACGTTTATGCCATGGGCGGAAAGCCGATCATGGCGCTCGCAATCCTGGGCATGCCGATCGACAAGATGCCGGCCGAGCTGGTGCGTGAAATCCTGCGCGGCGGCAGCACTGTCTGTGCGGATGCAGGTATTCCGGTCGCCGGTGGACACTCTATCGACTCGCCGGAGCCAATCTACGGACTGGCCGTTATCGGCACATGCCCGGTTGCCAATATCCGCCGCAATAGTGGCGCGAAACCCGGCGACGCCTTGATACTGACGAAAGCTCTCGGAGTCGGCATTTATGCGGCGGCGTTCAAGAAGGGCGCCCTGCCCGACGAAGCCTATGGTGAGCTCATCGCGTCGACGACGCTGCTCAATCGCGTAGGTGCAGAACTTTCTCGCGATAATGACGTGCACGCAATCACGGATGTGACGGGATTTGGGCTCCTCGGTCATACCCTTGAGATGGCCCGAGGCTCGAATGCAGCGATCCTCCTGCGCGCGGACGACATATCCTATTTTACGCAGGCAGCCGACCTTTCCCAACAGGGCTTCGTAACGGGCGCCTCGCACCGCAACTGGGCAAGTTATGGCGAAGCGGTAGTCCTTCCGGCGGGATTTCCCATCTGGCAAAGGCACCTGCTGACGGATCCGCAGACGTCGGGCGGATTGCTGATTGCCTGCCGTCCCGAGCGAGCCAAAGATCTCCTCGAGACCATCATTGACGCCGATTATCCCGCGGCACGGATTATAGGCACCGTATCCGGCGTAGACACTGGAACATCTGCGGCAGTGCATGTTGTCTAGCCGCTTTGCCTCGCTGGACCCCGGCTCATCCGTCATCACCAACCACCCGTAGATGCGATCCCGTCGAGCGCAGGCACGCCATCAGCATGGGTCCAACCGAGAACGCCCCTGCCCTCGCCTTCTCGGTCAGCGCCCGAAGATAGCCGCCGGCCGAATTGATCTGTTCGGCCCTCTGGAGGATGCAGGCAATGACGATTGCGGCACGCTCCTGGCCGAGAGCATCGAGCGCATCCGCGTAGGCCGAGGGAGAAATTCCAAGATAACCGCGCACTTGTGCCGCTGTCGCCATCAGATCACGCCAGTTCGCAATGCCGCCAGGTGCATAGTCGTTCATTTCCGGGCAAGCCTTAAGCACAAACCCAACTGGATATGTCTGGGTGACGTGTTCCGTTGTTTCCTGTTGTAGCGCAGTTTCAGCCCCTTGGCTGTTTCTTGAGCCAGGTTCAAATTCAGCGAAAGAGTCGGGTTTTGAATTCTGTTGCTGCGGTTCATCGCGGGACTCATTGCCGCTCATATTTTCTTCATTGAGCTTATTTTCCAATGCGATAGCCACCTCATCGTGCAAAGCAACGAGGTGAGCCAGGATCTCATGAAGTGTTCCCCTTTCCGCTTGGCGCGGGATAGCATCGACAATGCTGCGAAATCGCGTCCACAACTGTTGCCAATCGCCAGAGATGGCTTCGGCAATCGCCATTTCGATGAGCTTTGCGATGTCCCGCCTGTGAAGCGTGATGCGCTCCCTGACGAGCTTCAGGGCATGGCGTTCGGCGCGCACGCGCTCAGCGGCCGCCTGGAGTTCCTCTGCACGCGCCAGGAGCGGCGCAAGCGAGAACCCGAAAGCCTCGGTGATCTCCCCTCCCCTGCCCTTGCGCGAGTAGCGTTTGCCGTTGGGGCTGTCTTTGCGGGAGATCAGACCACATTCGATCAGCGCAGCAAGATGCCGGCGGAGCGTGGCGTTGGCCATGCCATGCGCACGCATCGAAAGCTGAACATTCGATGGAAAGACAATGGTGCCGTTTTCTTCGGAAAGTTCATTGTCCGGCAAAAACGACAACAAGGCGTTGAGCACAGCGAGCGATCTGTCGCTGATCCCAACCTCTTCCTTGCCTTCACAGAGCCAGCGATAGACCTGCCACTTGTCTGCAGACTTTCCCGGCGCAATATCTTGCGCCCGGGTCTGTGCCCGAAGATGTGCAAGCGACATCGACCGCCGCCCGAAGGGCGTCGTTATCAGATTTCCATTCATCCTCATTGCCCTTTTCAAAAGGCAAAAGAAATCTGCTCGTCAAAACGACGTCGGGGACTCTTGACAGTGATTCGTGGAAATGCGATTCTCAGTCTGCTAGAACTTTGAGAGAGGCTTCCACGACCGGGTCGTTTGGGGGCCTTTTTCTTTTGCGGGTCTAATCTCCTGTTTCAGTCACTTTTTTCGATTCCTTGAACGCTTCATAGAGCTGATCAAGGTTATTGGTGATGAACACACCAAATTCCCTGGCATTCTTTTCGTTCAAGGCAATCGAGAATGTCTTGCCGGAAAGCTTTGTCGCAACCTTCACCGATTTGTCGTCAGGCGTCCAAACCGATCCGGCGCTTCCGCCGATGGCCTTGCGTACCGGCTTTCTGGATCCGGCGCCCCTGAGGAACTCGAAGAGTTGGTCGAAGCGATCTGCCGATTTCGCCGCAGCAAATTCCGCCCTTTCAACGAATTGAAGAGCCTGCGAACCGTGCCTGGGGTTTTCGATCAGCTTGCGCATCTCAAGCCAGCGGTCGCGCCCTATTCCCTTAGCGGGGCCGATTGCTGCAATGATTGCTTCCGGGATGGCCTTTGGAATGGTCAGCATCTTCGAAAGCGTCTGATAGTCGATCGACAGCGCCGACTGTATGGCGTCTCGCGCATAGCCGAGCTTCTCAAGGCGATCAGCAAACTGCACACGTTCGATAAAGCTCAGATTGGCGCGCGCCGAATTTTCCTGTCCCTGGCTGATCACATGGTCGAGATCGGCGAGGGGCTTCACCACAGCCCGGACCGGACGCCCGAGTTCCTTCGCAACCCTTGCTCGTCGATGCCCGAAGACAATCATATACCGTCCATCGCCCTTCGGGTGGGGCCTGACAAGTATGGGGCTGTCCTGCCCCCTCTCCCTGACCGCGTTCAACAATTCGCGATACTCTTCGTCGTCACTTTCCGGCATCCGGTCGGTCACGAACGAAGCGTCCAGCAAGTTCGGGTCGAGATCGACGACCGTTTCCCCGTCAACCAGTTTCGAGGCCTGGCGCGCCAGCTCGTCGATCGATGACGACATCGATTTCGCGGCGCCGAACTTGCGGAAGCCGCCGCTTGGCTCAGCATCGGCCGCCACATCGGGTTCGCCGTGCATGATGCTTTCAAAGATGTTCTTACGCGCCATAATCAATTTCCCCGAAATTGCGTCAATGCGATGAATTCATTGACTGAATTCCGTATTTAGCCTGCCGTCTACCTTCGTCCCCACGCCTCGTGGATGAGTTCGCGGATTTCCGAATTGACCGCTTCCATAGATTCCATCGCCCGATCATAAGTGTGGCGGTTCATTGCCGACTTCTCCACTTCGTAGAGTGTCTGCTTGGTAAGGCCCGCATCCGATATGGCCGTCGATTTGAGCATCTGGTGCTTCAGCATCTGCGGCGCCAGCATGGACTGCATGAAGCCCATCATCTGCGTTTGCGGAATGTCAGTCGGCTCGTAGCGTGTGATCAGATAGCGGAACCAGTCGAGATCGACATCGCCGCCGGCAGCCCCGACGGTCTTGAGGATATCGCCGAGCATCAACAGGAATTGCGACATCGACATCAGGTCGAGCATCTGCGGATGAACCGTTATCAATACCGCCGTCGCCGCGGCAAGCGCCGTGAGCGTCAGATAGCCGAGCTGTGGCGGGCAATCGATGATGACGACGTCGTAGCGGCCATCAACTTCCTTCAGCGCATTTTCGATGCGGTTCCAGAAGGTCTTGCCGGCGATCGAATTCTTGCTCTGCATGGCAAGCGGCGTGTCGTACTCATATTCCTGCAATTCCAGCGAGGCGGGAACGACGTCAAGGCCGGGAATATTGGTCGGCAGGATTACGTCGGTAATGGCTTTGCGCGAATCGTCGTAGCGGATCGCCTCATAGATGGAGGGGTTCTGGTCGAGTTCCGGCTGGATGCCATAGAGCGCGGAAAGCGAGGCTTGCGGATCAAGATCGAGGGCAAGAACACGATGTCCGGTCAACGCCATATGTTGGGCGAGGTGGGCGGCAGTCGTCGTCTTGCCGGATCCACCCTTGAAATTAACGACGCCGATAACCTGCAGCTTCTCATCGCCGCGGCGATGCGGCACATATTTCTTGACATCGGCGCGGCCGTTGCGATCGAGCCAATGGCGCAGTTGCATGATCTGTTCGGCTGAGTAGCTCCTGCGGCCGCCGGTATGAATCGTCGGTTCGACGCCCTTGCCTTCGAGATGAAGCTTTTTCAAATTGCTGGTCGAAACGCCAAGAAAATATGCGGCCTCGGCGAGAGAAAACTGGCGCAACGTCTTGCGGGCATTCGGGGGAAATGTTTCCATGCGAAGCATATTGAGCTTCCGCGAAATCTCGCGACCTTGCGCGAGAATCGTGTCATCAAAGGAAGCTTTTTTTGCTGTTGTTGCGATGTTCATCGTCGACCCGGCCTCAAATGACGGCATTTCCATTAAAACCGTCCGAATGCCGTCATTATGTCCGATTCGCTCGAGACAGCAAGAACTTTACTGTTAACAACTGGTTAACGATGCGGCCGACTGATACCGTCTGCCTTGGCGAGGCTTTCAGCGCTTATCCGTTGATAGGTAACAGGTTTCTCACCGTTTAGACGGCGGACTATTTGTTACAATGCTAAAGAAGCCTTCGCGCATACAAACCGCGGCCGGGCAGGTAATATCGCGATCACGTTGCCGGCCATTGATGGGAGTGGCATCCTAGGCAAATCGCCAAGAGCCGTAGTAGCCCGGCGATGTGCCGGGCTACTCGGCCTCCCAAGCTCCGTTCCCCTCCAGAGCCTGCCGAACAGAAATTAGCTCCAGTTTAACTTCCGTTCATCGTTATAGTTAACGATTTATCAACGCGTTACGCTTGCACGACTACTCATAACAACCACACTGCACGAGTTGCAGTCAGATTGGGATGACTTCCAAAAATCTAAAGGCGACAGTGAATATCGTCGGCTTTGGGATTTGGTCACTGGGCAATGCAACAGCCCCAATACAGCCATCGGCACGCCCCATCCGCCCTGCAGGATGTTACGCCCGGCAGACAATAGAATGATATTTCGCCATTGGTACAACGCGCCTATGCGGTGATACCCATTTTGGTCAGGTGCGGGTGGATTGGCACGGCGGCGGTCTATGCATTTCTTGCATTCGCGTGTCGAAAGAGCGATGCTGGCATGGCGATGCCATTGATCACGAGTCTGGTTGGGCAGGTCTATTTGAGCATGATGCATATTTCACCTGAGCACTCATTGGACGTCAGACATTTTTGGCCACAATCAAAGTGCAATCATCAAGCGATGACCCGGGATGTCCGCCGTTTTTTCGGCGGGCCATTCAATGGTGCGGGATCATCTTGCAGTGCAGGCCAGCCGAAACGCATGGTGCGTTCTCGGGGGAACCGCGGACACGATCGCAAGGGAACTCACGTTATGATTCAATTTCGTATCACTACAGTCGCCGCGACGGTCATCGCCGGCGCAGGGCTGATCTTTCTCACGCTCCCGGCCTCCGCCGCCACCGCGGCGCAATCCGTCACCAAACAATGCAGCACGCAGTATAATGCCGCCAAGGAGGCCGGCACCCTGAACGGCCAGAAGTGGCCCCAGTTCCTTTCAGATTGCAGCGCGAAGCTGAAAGACGCGGGAGCAACTGATGCTGCGGCGCCCGCCGCCACGACGCCGACGATGAAGGCGACGAAGGACACGGCCACGACAAAGCAGTCCAAGGATACTGCGGCCGCCAAACCCGCCAAGGCCACCGAGACTGCAGCGGCGGGCGGAATGTCCGCCAAGGCGATCACCAAGGAGTGCAGCACGCAATACCAGTCGGCAAAGTCGGCCGGTACGCTGAAGGGCCAAACGTGGAACCAGTTTCTCTCGTCCTGCAGCGAAAGCCTGAAATCTGACAATTCCGATGCATCGACGCCTCCGGAGCCGACACCGGCAGCCACCAAGACCACGACCAAGACAGCCGCCGCTGCAACGACAGCGGATGGAAAGCCGCTGACCCCCGGCCAGGTCGCTTTCCGTCAGCGGATCAGCGCTTGTGGCGAGCAGTGGCAGCAGGCCAAGGCGAGCAACAAGACGGGTGGCAAGACATGGCCGCAATATTGGAGCGCATGCAATACACGGCTGAAGGCCGAGTAGTCTTGCATTAAGTGAAGTCTCGATTGCCCGGGTAAGCCCCGGGCAGTCTTATCGCGGCAAATCTATCCGGATCGCTGACATTTAACCCACGACGATGTAAACAGTCTCCACTGGTGTGGAGCGCAGGAATGAACCGAACAAAGCGGACAGTCTATTTCTTACTCGGCTGGCTGATGGTGGCGCTCGGATTCATAGGCGCGCTTCTGCCTGTCATGCCCACCACCATATTCCTCATTCTTGCCGCATGGTGTTTCAGCCGTTCGTCCCCACGCTTTGAAAAATGGCTTTTGGAGCACCCGGTCTTCGGCCCAACCCTGGTACACTGGCGGGAACATGGCGCGATACCGAAGCGAGTAAAGCTTCTCGCCTGCGGCGGCATGGCATTAGGCTATGCAATGTTCTTCTATTTTGCCCGACCGTCGCCGCTGCTTGGCGGCATCGTTGCGCTGTTCTTCATCGCTTGCGCGGCCTATGTCGTCAGCCGCCCGAGTGTTGCAGCGTAGTCTGTTAGGCGTCGATCCGCTTTTCGGTCACCGCATCGAAGACATGAAGTTCATCGGCATCGATGCTGAAGCGCTGTAGCGAGCCGACCGTCACCTGCGAACGTGGCGGCAGGCTCGCGGTAAGGCGCTGGGGGCCTACAGATGAGGTGACCACGAGTTCAGGTCCGGTCAATTCGACCACTTCGACTTTGGCGTCGATAGTGAGCTTGCTTGGGTCGCCCAATGCGAGGCTGAGATTCTCCGGGCGGATGCCAACGATCACCTTGCGCGGTGCCTGGCTTCGCAGGGAGGAGGGGAGGGGGATTGCCGTTTGTGAACCGGAAATCTGAGCAACGTCGTCCACCAGCGTCGCATCGAGCATGTTCATGGGCGGCGAACCGACAAAACTTGCGACGTAGCGTGTGGCGGGACGATTGTAGATCTCTTCAGGCGATGCCAGCTGCTCAATATGGCCGTCGCGCATGACGGCGATGCGCGTGGCGAGCGTCATTGCCTCGATCTGATCATGCGTCACATAGACAATCGTGGTACCGAGCATCTGGTGCAGGCGCTTCAGTTCGGTACGCGTCTCCATTCGCAGCTTCGCGTCGAGATTGGACAAGGGCTCGTCGAACAGGAAAATCTTCGGATCGCGCACAAGCGCCCGGCCAATGGCAACACGCTGGCGCTGGCCGCCGGAAAGCTCCGATGGCCTGCGACCCAAAAGGTTCTCGATTTGCAGCATCTTCGCGGTCTTTTCGACCGCCTTTGCCCGTTCGGCAGCCGGTACTCTGCGCATTTCAAGGCCGAAGCCGATATTGCGAGCGACCGAAAGATTGGGATAGAGGGCATAGGACTGGAACACCATGGCGATGTCGCGGTCCTTTGGATGAACGCCGGTCACCGAACGATCACCGATGCGTACGTCACCTTCCGTCGCCTCCGCAAGGCCGGCAATGATGTTGAGCAAAGTGGACTTGCCACAGCCTGACGAGCCGAGCAGCACCAGAAACTCGCCGCTCGCCAATGACAGGTTAATTCCCTTGAGCGTATCGACGCTGCCATAGCGCTTGCGGATATTGACGAGTTCAAGGGCGCTCATGGCGCGTTCTCCAGGGATGAATGAAGGATCTCGCCGTCGTAGCGGCGCGGAACAGTGGATATGGCTGTCGAGGCGATACGCACACCGCATTTCAGGCTGTGCTCTAGCGTCTGGCCATCGGCTTGCGCTGCTATGAAAGCCGCATTGAACACGTCACCCGCGCCGATGGTATCGGCAACGGCAACCAGCGGCGCCGCGACCGAGACGAGCCTGTCGTCAGGATCGATCGCTAGCGCTCCATCGGGACCACGCTTCACGACGACGGTCGCACCGAGTGGCATAAGCGCCTTCAATGTCCGGGCCGCTTCAACGGGATCACCACAATCGGCAAGTTGAGTTGTTTCGACTTCGTTGAACAGGGCAACCGTGCAGCGCGAGAGCCACCGGCGCGCCTTTTCACGATTTGCCTGCGTCCATCCGTCGATCGGCCAACCGGTATCAAGCGCAAGCGCAATGTCATTTGCATCGGCCCAGGCGAAAAGCTGGTCATACTCGGCAACGAGGCCGTCTGTCAGGAAGGCCCCGCAAAGGATGACGATGCCACCCTTCAGCGTTTCAGTGTCGAGCATCGATGCCACCTCCTGCCAGGAGAGCGCTCCGATATGACCCCGCGTGGTAAAAAAGGTGCGCTCACCATTCGGATGCGTGATGCCAACCGAAAGCGTGGTGCCCGTGGGCGCGACGGGCCAATTTGCGGCCACAGCACCAAATCCCTGGCGCAGCCATTCGCCGAACTGGTCGTTGCCGATATTGGCGGCGATCTGGAAGTCGACACCGAGGCCCTGCCAGGCAAGGGCCGCATTGCCTGCCGATCCGCCGACACGCAACTCGTCATAGTCGACCATGATTTCGGTTCCCGGGGTCGGCCAGGGATCGGCAGGCCCGAGGATCAGATCGACATTGACGTTTCCGATGACGGCAAGCGGGCGCATCATTCGCTCCGGGTGATCTTGCTCGAACGGACCGGCGTACCGACATCCTCGACCCGCATGCTAGCAAAGCCGAGCATGAAGTGCTGGCCGGCCGGCAGTAGTGCAAATACGGCGGCCATGTCGCTCGCGGTTCCGACGTCGACCGTCACCGCGCCTTCGACGGGCGCTTGCCCGGAGGCGTCGAACACGACGACAGGTGATCCTGCCTCGAGGGCGGAAATCGCCATCCGTGTTACGAACTCTGCGGTTTCATCGCGCGCACGGAACAATACGACGCCCATCTTCGGTCCAAGCATTTCCATAGGCCCGTGCCGGAGCTGGCCTCCCTCCAGCGGAAAGCAGGGAACTCGCGAAAGCTCGGTTAGCCCAAGCGCGATCGCCTCGGCTACGCCCTGCAGGCGGCGAGCGGAGGTTACCACCGAACCAACATCTGCAAGCGCGTCGACAGCGGCCCTGACGTCGGGCTGGCGCTCGGATCGGAGCAGCGCGAGGGCTGGTTCGGCATCTTCGCCGAGCGCGCTCAGTATGGCGAGATGCAGGGCGAAACTCAGCGTGAGGCTGCGCGTTGCCGCAAAGGCTTTTTCCGTGCCGCCGGCTCCGACGAGGGACGGAACAGTCCGGGCGAGCGTAGAGCCGCCCTCGAGCGTCAAGCCGAACGTATCAGCGGGCACGCCGACCTCGGCGAACCAGCGCAACACTTCGGCGCTTTCGCCCGACTGCGATGTGAGCAAGACCGTCTTTCCAGACAGCGGCAGCGGCTGGCCGAGCTGTTCGGAGAGCGGGATAGCAACCGCATCGATCCCCAATGCGCGATAGAATGGTTCGACGGCACGTCCGACGGCGTGCGAGCCTCCCATGCCGAGCAGCAGCAGACGACCATTCTTGCGCAGCGATGCGGCAATCGTCGCCGCAAGCGAAGAGGCGGCGTCAAAAGAGGCGATGGCGTCGGCATTCTGGCGTGACATTTCATATTCAATCGCGACAAGTCCGGTGGGCCGGGTGGTGTTCATGGTCTTGGTCATCCTTTGACGCCGCCACTGGTCAGCCCCGAGATCAGGGCGCGTTGCATGAAAAGGCCAATCAGCAGCGGGGGGAGGGCGGCCAGGACACCCGCTGTGGCGATAAGGCCATAATCGGAGACGCGTCCGCCGGCGAGGTCGGCGATCGCGACGGTCAGCGTTTTCGCACGCTGATCGGAGGTGAAGAGCAGGGCATAGAAGAATTCGTCCCAGGCGAGCAGGAAAGCGAAGAGCGCTGCGGTCGCCATGACCGGCGCGGCCAGCGGCAGCGTAATAATGCGAAGGATCTGGTCGAGGCGCGCGCCATCCATGGTCGCCGCGCTTTCGATCTCACGGGGTATGGAGTCAAAGCCTGACTTGAGGAGCCACGTCGTGAACGGAGCGAGGATCGTGAGGTAAACCAGCGCGAGCCCGAAGACGTTGTTGAGAAGACCCAGCCAGGAAAGGGCCATGTAGAGCGGTACGGCGAGCGCGACGGGCGGCAGCATGTAGGTCGCGATGACCGCGTAGAGCGACCAGCCGACGGATGGCGTTCGCGAAACGGCCCAGGCCGAGGGGATCGCAACGATGAGCGCGGCGATTGTCGCCATTCCAGCGACCTTGATACTGTTGAAGAGGGAGGCGACAAAGGCCTGTCCGGCGCTGTTGGCGACCGAAGACAGCAAGACGCCGTAACGGGACAGGTCCACGGTATCCGGCCACCAGTGAAGGGGCTTGGCGATGAGATCGGGCGTTGAAGAAATGCTCATGACGAAGAGCCAGAGCACCGGCGCAAGGATCACCGCCAGCAAAAGCAGGGCCGCGAGATGTACGAAAATGGTCGCTGCAAGGCTTCTACGTTCCATCAGGATACACCTGCGCTTTTACGAATGAGGGCCGCATAGGCGACGGCAAGGATCGTCACCAGCAGCGTGACGATCAAGGCGAGGGAAGCGCCGGATCCCGCCCGCTGGAACGAAAACGCTTCCTGGTAGACGAGGATTGAAAGGGTACGCGTGCTGTTGGCTGGTCCCCCACGCGTCATGACCCAGATAATATCGAACACCTTGAACGCTTCGATCGTGCGCAGGACGAGCGCGACCATCAACGGACCGGCGAGATAGGGCATGATGACAAAGCGGAAGCGCGACCATGCACCAGCGCCATCCACCATCGCCGCCGCCGTAATATCACGCGGTACGGCCTGGAGGGCGGCGAGGGCAATAAGCGCAACCAGAGGAAAGTTCTTCCAGCAATCGGCGACGATGAGCGAGGCGAGTGCGGTCCCGGGCTCACCGAGCCATGATTGATAGGCGTCTATGATCCCCATCTGGGTGAGGGCCGCATTGAGTGCGCCATATTCGGGATTGTAGATCAGACGCCAAAGTGTGGCATTGACCACTGTCGGCAAGGCCCAGGGCAATATCATCAGGGCGCGCAGGAGAGAGCGCCCGTAGAACTGCTGATTGAGCAGCAACGCCGCAAGTACACCTATGACCATCTCCGCCGAGACAGAAAGCACAGCGAACCAGAATGTGGTGATCAGCGTTCGCTGAAAATTGGGACCGGAAAGGATGCGGACGTAGTTTTCGAAACCAACGAAATTGCCTGCGGTGCCGACGAGCTTGGCGTCCGTAAAGGAAAGTCGCACCGTGTCGAACAGCGGCCAGCCGATAATCGCAACCATCACGATCAGGAGCGGCAACATCAGGAACCATGCGCGGGTGGTGATCCAGTTGTTCGTCATGAAAATCCGCCTGTGCATGCGATCCGACAATATTGAATCATTGTGAAAGGCGCGGGCGGAGCAACGTCTGCAGCCGCCCGCGCTGAAAAATCAAAGACCGCTGTTCTGGACGGCTGTTTCGAGTGCTGCATCCGGCTTTGCCTGGCCGAGCAGCGATTCCTGGATCGCCTGCTGCAGTGCTGTCGACAGCTCCTGATACTTCGGTGTCGTCGGACGCGGGTACATGGCAGCGAGCCCGACCTTTGCGGCGGCGATCAGTTCTTCCTGACCCTTTGCCACGGCCGGATCGTCATAGGACGATGCCCAGATCGGCAGGCTGAGCTTAGCATACTGGTTCTGCGTAGCCTGCGAGGTCATGAAGGTGATGTATTTCCAGGCTTCGTCCGCATGCTTGCTGGTAGAGGTAATACCCAGGCCCATCGAACCGTTGACCGCCGAAACCTTGCTCTTGCCTTCGACACCCGGGGCAGGCACCACGCCAACCTTGCCGGCGACCTTGCTGTCCTTCGGATCGTTGGCCATGTTGTACATGTAGGTCCAGTTAAGGGCGAACGCTACATCACCATTCTGGAACAGGCGGCGCACATCTTCTTCCAGAAATTCCTTGGAGTTCGGATTGGTGACGCCGGACGTATAGCTATCGACCATATATTTCAGCGCGTCGAGACCGCCGCCGGTCTGGAAGGCGGGCTTGCCGTTCTTGAGGAAGCTGCCGCCATAGGCGCTGACGAGCGTCGTATAATCACAGATGGCAGCTTCCGCCTGCGACCAGCTCCAGGCGATCGGGGTGGCAAGTATGCCCTTGTCCTTGATCGTCTTGGCCTGTTCGGCAAGCTCCGCCCATGTCGTTGGCGGCGCCTTGATGCCTGCCTTTTCCAGAATTTCCTTATTGTAGAAGAGATACTTGGTGTCGAGAATCCATGGCATGCCATAACGTTTGCCGTCATATTCGACGGTGGTCCAAGCTCCCGGCAATACACCCGACTTCATTTCCGGCGTGATCTTGTCCGTTACATCCGTCAGGACTTTATTGGTTGCATATTCTGCCGGCCAGATCACATCGAAGAGAACGACGTCGTAGCCGCCGCCCGATCCCTGGGCGAGCACGGTCTTGTCGTGCAATCCCTCATAGGGAACGAATTCGAGATTGACCGAGATATCCGGATTTGCCTTGGTGAAGGCCTCAGTCATGGCACGAACGTCTGCCTCGCTATAGGCAGCCTGCGCCATGAACAGCGCATTGATCTTCGTCTCCGCATGGGCTGGCGAGAAGAGCGCCGCTCCAAGGAGTGTCGCGCCGAGAAGCGCGGTCTGCACGGATTTCAACATTATTACCTCCTATTTGGCCTTGGTCAGTTGCGGAGCCACTCGAGCGAGAGACGCCGGTTGGTCGTTAAGTCCGAGAGCTTTTTAACCAGGACCTGCCCGCGACTTCCCTTCGTCCGGCCAGTGCTCATTCCCCGAAGACTCTTGCGGTCTTTTATTAAATCAATTGTCTTGACTTATTAGTTGTTCAATATTCTTCTGGAGTCAAGTGGGGACTGTGGATGACGGACAAGAGACCGATCAGAGCCAAGAGCGGGACGAACCTCGGCGGTGCAAGCGCGCATAATCGCCGCATCATGATCGATGCGCTGCGCGTCAACGGCGCCCTGTCGCGCGCCGATCTCGCGAGAGCTACCGGCCTCACGCCGCAGACGGTCTCCAACATTATCGAGGAACTTGCATCCGACGGTCTGGTACGCTCGCAGGCGACCGTGCGGCGGGGGAGGGGACAGCCCGCCACCCCCTACCAGCTTGTACCGGAAGGCGCGTTTGCAATCGGCTTGCAGATCGATCGCCACGTCACCCGCACGGTGATCGTGAACTTAGTCGGCGAAGTACTAGTGAAGTACGAGGCGAAACTGCCGCCGGGGGGACCAGCGGAAGGCGTGCTGGTGATTCTCGATCTCGTCAGGCGGGCGCGCGCGGAACTTGCCGCCCGGACGAGCGACGCGGACAAGCGCCTCGTTGGTCTCGGCGTCGCCATGCCGGGTCCGTTCGGGATCAATACGCTCTATGACGACCCATGGATGATGACCGCGTGGCAGAACTTTCCGTTGATCGATCGTATCGCCGAGGGCACCGGCCTTGAAGTGGCCTTGCAGAACGATGCGGCGGCGGCGGCTACGGCCGAGCGCTTGCTCGGCGCGGCGCACGGTCTCGACCATGCGATCTGCATCTATTTCGGTTACGGGCTTGGCGCTGGCCTTATTCTGAACGGCGAACTTTACGGAGGTGCGCATGCGAATGCCGGTGAGATCGGCATGATCCTCGCATTGATTCCTGGCGATGGGGCTGATGTCGAGCCGCTGGAGCATTACGCATCGATGGCGTCTCTATGCAAATTACTGAGCATAGATCCATCGGAGCCGCAGCTTTTTGAAATGGTGAGCGATGCCCTGCAAAAGGGCAGTCCCCAAATCGAAGCATGGATTGCCGACGTGGCGCAGCGCCTTCGACGAGCCATTCAGGCGCTCGAATCCATATTCGATCCGCAGACGATCATCCTTTGCGGGGGCGCCCCGCGTCGCCTCATCGACCGTCTCGTCAAGGAGATTGGGCCTTTGCTGCCCTCGATTGCCGATCGGGCGAGCCGCTTCCCGGAGGCGCGGCTTCAGGCCGGATTGGCCGATCCATGGTCGGTGGCGCTTGGCGCGGCGGCCGAACCGATAGCGCGGACTTTTGATCCGCGCTTCTCGGCCATTTTGAAGAGCACCTAGCTCAAGCGGCGCGCTTGATGGCATCACCAAGCATCGAAGCCATCGTGTCGATCTGTTCTTTCTGGACGATCAATGGCGGCGACAGCGCGATCGTGTCGCCGGGCACGCGGACGAGCAGTCCTTTGTTGAAGCAGTCGACGAACACATCATATCCGCGCGCGCCCGCCGCATCGGCGCGAGGTGCGAGTTCGATACCGGCCACGAGGCCGATGGTGCGGATATCGATGACATTCGGCAGGCCATTCAGACTGTGCATCGCCTCCTGCCAATGGTCGGCAAGTTCGGCGGCGCGGGTGAGAAGGCCTTCCTCGCGGTAGATTTCAAGCGTCGCCAGACCTGCGGCACAGGCGACAGGATGTCCCGAATAGGTGTAGCCGTGGAAAAGTTCGATCTGGCTTTCCGGTCCTACCATCAGCGCATCATGAACCGCTTCGCTGGCAAAGACTGCGCCCATTGGAACGACGCCGTTGGTCAGACCCTTCGCCGTGGTGACGAGGTCGGGAACCACACCAAAGTAATCGACCGCGAAAGGCGTTCCGAGGCGACCAAAGCCAGTGATCACTTCATCGAATATGAGCAGGATGCCATGCTTCTTGCTGATGGCCCGAAGCTTTTCGAGATAGCCCTTCGGCGGCAAGAGCACGCCCGTCGAACCTGCAACCGGCTCGACAATGACAGCGGCAATCGTTTCCGCGCCGTGGAGGGCGACAAGGCGTTCCAGATCGTCAGCAAGATCAGCGCCATGTTCAGGCAGACCATTCTTGACGAAGGCATTGCGCGCCGGATCGTGTGTATGGCGCATGTGATCGACGCCGGGCAGCGTCGGGAAAACGCGGCGATTGTTGACGAGCCCGCCGACGGAAATGCCGCCGAAGCCGACGCCATGATAGCCGCGCTCGCGGCCAATGACGCGTGTGCGCGTGCCTTGGCCAATTGCGCGCTGATAGGCGATGGCAATCTTGAGTGCCGTGTCGACCGATTCAGAACCAGACCCGGTGAAAAACACCTTGGTAAGTCCTGCCGCCTTGCCGCCAGGCGCAATTGCCGCAAGCTTTTCAGCGAAATCGAAGACGTAGGGATGGCCCATCTGAAACGGGGGCGCATAGTCCATCGTCATGAGCTGGCGCGATACCGAATCGGCAATCTTTTCGCGGCCATGACCTGCATTGACGCACCAGAGACCTGCGGTACCGTCAAGCACCTGTCCGCCATCCACATCGGTGTAATACATGCCCTTGGCGCCCGCGAGCAGCCGCGGAGCCGCCTTGAATTGGCGGTTGGCCGTAAACGGCATCCAGAAATTTTCAAGCGATGGGGTGTTTGACATTAACATCGGGAGGTCTCCTCTTCTTCCACGAAAAGGCCACGCTTTGAATTGCCCAACAAGTCCTTTTCTGGGTAAAATCAAGCCATTGTTTTTGTTGAAACCTCGTGGGATATTTGCGTTATACGAAACAGGTGAAACAGCAATGAGCATCGATCTCGGCGGCCGGCTGCGCTTCCTGCGCGAGAGGCACGGACTCTCGCAGCGGGAACTGGCCAAGCGCGCAGGCGTGACCAATTCCACCATCTCGCTCATCGAATCCAACCAGACCAATCCCTCGGTCGGTGCATTGAAGCGCATACTCGACGGCATTCCGATCGGCCTCGCCGAATTCTTTGCGCTCGAGCCCGACCGCCGGCAGAAAGTCTTCTACGAAGCGGGCGACCTGGTCGAAATCGGCAAGGGCAATATTTCCTACCGGCAGATCGGCGAAAATCTCTTCGGACGAACGCTGCAGATCCTCAAGGAACGTTATGAGCCTGGAGGGGATACGGGAAAGATACCTCTGGTTCACGAAGGCGAGGAAGGCGGCATCGTCATAAGCGGGCGTCTTGAAGTCACGGTCGACGATGAGCGGCGGATACTTGGACCCGGTGACGCCTACTATTTCGAAAGCCGCAGGCCGCATCGGTTCCGCTGCGTCGGCCCCAACCCCTGCGAGGTTGTCAGCGCTTGCACTCCGCCGACTTTTTAGCGGAGAGCCGCAAACCAGGCGATGAGTTCGGCGCTGTTGCGCAGGCCATGGGCGCGCATCAGCCGCGCTCGGTGTGCTTCGATGGTCCGCTTAGACAAACCGATTTCCTGAGCGATCTGGGAGTTGGTCTTGCCCTGCGAGACGAGGGTAAGCACCTGCTTTTGCCTATCCGATATAAGGCTGGTCGTGGCGGCAACCGTTCGAGTCATCGGCTCGAAGCAATATAGCGCCTCAGCGAAAGGGTCTGCGTGGTTGCGGCTACGCCCCCTAACCTTGCACCAGAAGCTCGTGCCATCACGCCGGCGCATGAGCCGCTCGTCATAATAGACCCTGCCGCCGGCGAAGTTCGTTTGCCACATTTCGCCGGTCCGCACGAAATCCCTGAGCTTCGGATAGAGCTTGGAAAAACTCTGGTCGATCAGTTCATCGCGCTCATAACCGAACTCCTTGGCGAATTCGACATTGCAATCGCGTATGATACGGTACGTCGCATAGACCATCGGCACCGGCAGGTCGGCCAGCCAGAAGCGCTTGGCGCTTTCAGGATTTGCGATGTCGGAACTCAGAGATGCCGCTGCGGTCATGCAGTATTAATACGACTACCTGTACCGCCTCGACAAGCCATACCGTTGCTGTCAGAGGATGGAGAAATGGGAGATTATCCTTGAAAAAAGTTCATTCAGATGTGAGCGGCGCGCTCGATGGCCTGCTGTTCGACGGCATGACCATCATGGCCGGCGGCTTTGGCCTATGCGGCATCCCCGAAGCATTGATCTATGCGATCCGCGATTCAGGGGTCAAGGATCTGACGGTGATTTCCAACAATGCGGGCGTTGACGGCATAGGCCTCGGCGTCCTCCTGGAAACGCGCCAGATTCGCAAGATGGTCTCGTCCTATGTCGGCGAGAACAAGCTCTTCGCCCAGCAATATCTTTCGGGCGAACTCGAACTCGAGTTCAATCCGCAAGGTACGCTTGCCGAACGTATTCGCGCCGGTGGCGCGGGCATCCCCGCCTTCTTCACCAAGACCGGTGTCGGAACGATCATTGCCGAGGGCAAGGACGTGCGCGAGTTCGATGGTGAATCCTACGTCATGGAACGCGGCCTGTTTGCCGATCTTTCCATCGTCCACGCTTTCAAGGGCGATACGGAAGGTAACCTTGTCTATCGGAAGACGGCGCGCAACTTCAACCCGATCATGGCGACGGCCGCAAAGGTCACCGTCGCCGAGGTCGAGCATCTTGTCGATGCGGGCAAGATCGACCCCGATCAGGTGCATACGCCTGGCATCTTCGTGAAGCGCATCGTGCATGTGCCCAATCCGGTCAAGCATATCGAACAACGAACGACCCGCCCGCGTATCATTGCTGCAAGTGAGGTGAACTAACATGGCCTGGACACGCGATCAAATGGCCGAACGCGCCGCCAAGGAACTGCGGGACGGCTTCTACGTCAATCTCGGCATCGGTATTCCGACCCTCGTTGCAAATTACATCCCCACCGGCATGAGCGTTCAGTTGCAGAGCGAAAACGGCATGCTCGGCATGGGCCCATTCCCCTATGAGGGAGACGAAGATGCCGACCTTATCAACGCCGGCAAGCAGACCATCACCGAACTGCCGACGACCAGCTATTTCTCCGGTGCGGACAGCTTCGGCATGATCCGCGGCGGCCATATCGACCTTTCCATTCTCGGCGCGATGCAGGTTTCCCGCAGCGGCGACCTCGCGAACTGGATGGTCCCTGGCAAGATGGTCAAGGGCATGGGCGGCGCCATGGATCTCGTTGCGGGCGTCAAGCGTGTCGTCGTCGTCATGGAGCATGAGGCCAAGGGAGAAGCCAAGCTTCTCGAAGAGTGCACCCTGCCGCTTACCGGACAACGCGTCACCGACCTCGTCATCACCGATCTCGGTGTCTTTTCCTTCGAGCGTCACGGCGAGCCGAAGATGACGTTGATCGAAATTGCGCCCGGCGTGACGCTTGACGAAATCAAGGCAAAAACCCAGGCGAAATACGACGTCGCCATCTGAGCCTTGAGCGCCGCCGGCGAGGCGGCGCCCATTCACCAGCAGACGAAGCCTCCATCGACGACGAGATCGATTCCCGTCACGAAGGACGAGGCGCGGCTGGCAAGAAACACCGCGGGGCCGATCATTTCCTCGGGTGCGGCAAGCCGGCCCATTGGCGTATCCCGTTCGAAGATCTTGACCTGATCGGCAACTTCCGGGCGCCGGTTCATCGGCGTTAGCGTATATCCAGGGCTGATCGAGTTGACGCGCACGCCCCGATCAACCCACTCCATTGCGAGGCTCTTCGACAGGTGGATGACTGCTGCCTTTGAGGAGTTGTAGTTTGCCTGTTTGAGGTCGCGATTGACGATCGAGCCCGACATCGAGGCAATATTGATGATGGAGCCCTTGCCTCGCGGCAGCATGACGCGGGCCTCCGCCTGGCAGGACAGGAACACACCGGTGACGTTGACATCGTAGACATGCTGCCAGTTTTCGCGTGCCAGCGTTTCGGCTGCGCCGCCCGCCCCGATGCCGGCATTGTTGACGGCAATCGTCAGCGGGCCGAGTTCACTCTCGATTCGCTCCACGGCGGTTGCGATATCGTCGGCCGACGTTACCGAGCCTTCAATCGTAATCACCTTGCGCCCGGTCGCGCGAATACGCTTGGCCGTCTCGTCGAGCCCGCTGCCGGAAGAATGGCCAAAGCAGCCAATATCGGCACCCGCTTCGGCAAGCCCAATAGCTATGGCCTGGCCAATGCCGCTGCCGGCACCCGTCACGAGGGCAATTTCGCCTTGAAGATCGAAAAGGTCCATGTCCAGTCCTTTTCCGGCTAGCTCCTCTGGCCCTCGGTGCTAGGCTCGGCGCGGGCAGCCCTTACCAGACGCCGCCGCGTGCGGAACGCGCCCCATTGCTGGTCGACCAGCACGCCAATGAGAATAACGCCGCCCATCACCGAGAAGTTGAGGGAAGACGGTATGCCGAGGAGGTTCACCAGGTTCTGCAGTTCCTGCAAAAGGATTGTGCCAAGGATGACGCCGACGATGGAGCCTTCGCCGCCGCGCAGCGAGAAGCCACCGAGCACCGCTGCAGCAATGGCGTAGAGCTCGTAGAAATTGCCATGGCTGGCCGGCGAGATCGAGCGGGTATACATGGCGAAGTAGATTGCAGCGAGCGCGGTAAGGACACCGCAGATCACATAGGCCGCCATGATGATCCGACCGGTACGGATACCGGAGAAGCGCGCCGCTTCCTCGTTCTTGCCGATTGCGTAGAGGTAGCGGCCGAAGACCGAGCGGTGCAGGACGACCCACATTATCGCCATGATGACGATGAGCGCTATAAAGCTGTTTGGGACACCATAGGTGCGGCCGGCGGTGAGGAATTCGAGTGTCGGGAAATTCTGGCCGAAGGCAAAACCGGCGGTGCCGTCAGCTGTATAGAAGCGGGCAACGCCGCGATAGATCAGAAGGCCGCACAAGGTGACGACGAAGGGTTGCAGCTTCAGCCGTGCGATCAGCCAGCCATGCGCAAGACCGATAAGGCCGCCCAGTATGAGGATGAGGATGAACGCGACGGGCCAATCCATGCCCCTCGTCGCAATAAAATCTATGAACAGCACGCCGAGGAGAGCGATGGACGAACCGACCGAGAGCTCGATGCCGCCGGTTATGATGACGAAGGCCTGGCCGATCGAAAGGATGCCGAAGAGGCCGATCAGGTTGGACGTATTGGCGAGGTTAATGGGCAGCAAAAACCGGGGATTGATCGCAGCAACGACCGCGCCCACGACCAGAATGAGAAGTAATAGCCCGATATCTTTCTTGCTCATCGCCCCTCCGGCTCTCTCTTTGCTAGTCTAGGCTTTTTTCCAACCGCAAGCAGCATGACGTTTTCCTGGCTGAGATCGTCCTTGTCGAGAATGCCCGAGATCTGGCCCTCGTGCATGACCGCTACGCGGTCGGAAACGCCGATCACTTCTTCCATGTCGCTCGAGATCATCAGCACCGCGACACCTGCCTCGGCAAGAACCCGCATGAGATTGTAGATCTCAGCCTTCGCGCCGATGTCGATGCCGCGGGTCGGCTCGTCCATGATGATGATTTTCGGATTCATGGCGAGCCATTTGGCCAGTACGACCTTCTGCTGGTTGCCGCCTGACAAAGAGCCCGTCCGCGTCGCGACGGAAGGCGCTCTGATCCCGAGACTTGATCGCTGCTTTTCCGCCGTCTTGTTTTCGCTGCGGGCCGAGACGAGATATCGTTTCGAATGCGCGGGCATGTCAGGCAGTGAAATGTTCTGCGCAATCGGAAAATCGAGGAGGATACCCTCGAGCTTGCGGTCCTCCGGAACAAGAAAGATGCCGTTCGCGACCGCATCGGCAGCAGAGTGCAGCCCAAGTTTCTTGCCATCGGTATAGACCTCGCCGCCGAGCCTGGCATCTATACCGAAGAGGACGCGGGCAAGCTCGGTGCGGCCCGAACCGACAAGGCCGGCAAGTCCGAGGATCTCGCCACGACGAATCTCGAGGCTGACCGGGTGGTGCGGATAGGTTGTCGTGCGAATATCTTGCGCTGAGAGTGCTACCGCTCCCGGTGTCTGCATTGAAACGGCCGTCCGGGCCTTCAGTGCCCGTCCGATCATCAGTCTAACCATCTCGTCATGATCAATCGCACTTTTCGGCAAGACCCCCGCAAGGATTCCGTCTCGAAGGACCAGCACGCGATCGGCGACGCGCTCTATTTCATGCAGGCGATGCGAGATGAAAATGACGCTGATGCCATCCGCCTTGAGGCTCTTGATGACCGCCAGAAGCTTCTCTGTCTCGGGGAGGGGAAGGCTCGACGTCGGTTCGTCGAGAATGACGAGCCGCGAATTTATCGAGAGCGCCTTGGCAATTTCCACCATCTGCTGCTGGGCGAGCGAAAGCTTCGAGACCGGCGTGTCAGCGCTGAAATTCGCACCGACGCGCTTCAAAAGCGAACCCACCATTTCGCGGAGCTTGGCGCGGTCGACGAGTTTCAGAGGTCCGGCGCGCAATGGTTCGCGGCCAAGAAACACATTTGCAGCGACATCGAGATTGTCGAAGAGGTTCAGTTCCTGATGAACGAAAGCGATACCGGCGTTCATGCTGCCTTCGACGGTCAATTGGTCGTGTTCGATGCCATCGACCGTGATCGTTCCACGATCGGGCTTCACCACGCCGCCGAGTATCTTCATCAATGTGGATTTGCCTGCGCCGTTCTCGCCAACGAGGCCGATCACTTCGCCCGGAGCCACCTCCATGGAAAAATTATCGAGGGCAACGACACCGGGATAGCTCTTGCGCACGCCAGCAAGGCTCAAGAAAGGCGCTTCGACGCCGGCGCACGATGATGTTTCAGGTACATTCAACATAGCTGCGTAAACCAGAACTCGAGATCATCGAAGACGCCGCCACCGGGCGACGTCTTCCTGATTATCCTGATAGTCTGGTTCAATTTCCAGCCATTGCTTTCAGATTTGCCGCATACTTGTCGACATCGTCCTTGCCGATGATCACGGTTGGAATGATGATCAGCTTGTTGTCGGGGATACCCGACTTGTCGCCACCGAGATAAGCCGCCATCAGCTTCATGCCGCGGTAGGCCCATTCGAACGGCTGTTGCACGACAGTGGCGGCAACAGTCCCTTCCTTGACGCCACCCAGCGTGATCGGATCATCGTCGAAACCGACGACCGTGATCTGGCCAAGCTTACCGGCATCGCGCAGCGCTTCGTAGATTCGCGGCGTATTGTACGAATAGAACCCGACCATGCAGGTCACGTCAGGGCTCGCGACAAGCGCATCCTCAACGTTCTTTTTGGCACGCGTTTGGTCGATATCATCACCGCGCACATCGACGAGTTCGATCTTGGTACCGGCAAGACCATCCTTCATGCCCTGAATGCGCTCTTTGGCGTTGTCCGCCCCGAGCAGGCCGACAAATCCGATGCACTTGCCACCATTCGGCATGGCTTTCTTGGCAATTTCGGCTGCCTGCTTGCCCGCATCGACGTTCGACGACCCGATATAGGCGACGCGGTTGGTCTGCGGCGCATCGCTGTCAGTGGTGAAGAGCGCGGTCTGCGAGGCAATCTTGTTCAGCCCGTCAGTCGACGTTTTGGGATCGACCGCTGAAACCATGATGCCCTTGACGCCGGCGGTAACGAGATCGTCCATCAACCGCTGCTGGATGGCAACGGAGGATTGCTCCGGATATTTAAGCTCGAGCGAGTAGTCCGGCAGTTCCGCCTGGGCCTTCTTGACACCGGCTTCTGCGGCCTTCCAGAAGTCGGAGGCGCCGTTGACGACAAAGGCCAGGGTGGGCTTATCCGCGGCGTTGGCGATGGGCACTCCGGCTGCCCCAAGGACAAGAGCAGCGGTTAAGCCAGCAGCTAATGCAAGTCTCATAACTAACCTCCCATTAAAGTCCGTATTGCGCCCGGACCGTTGGCAATCTGACCATCGCGTCGTTCCTTCCTCCAAGGCCGACGACACAACGGGGAGCCGATGAAATCGGCTTTCCGACCATGACTTTAATTGGGTAATTGTTATTAGTAAACTCTATTATCATATAGTATTATCAATCTTTCACGTGCGTCGTACGAGGCCGCTGCGGGGTGGCCGGCGGCGGAACGGGACCATGAGAGGTTGAGCAAAGATTGGGTCCATCTGATTCTAGCGACCAGCCTTCGAAGATCAGGAAAGCCAGAAATCGCAGAGCTGTCGACGAGTGGGGGCTCGCTACCTCGTCCGTTTCACGACGCAGACGGGGCTTGCGCCAGGGTACTGGGGATCCTGCTCGACGCAGGCGGCATCATAACGGAACGTCCCGTAATAGACGCGCGCGCAGCCCGAAAGCAGCGGAGCGAATGTTACAATCACCAGGAATATGGCCCTGAAATAATTCCTGCCGTGGTGGTTCATTTTCCTTGATCTCGTTCCTATATGAGCGTTTGAAAGTGACACAGTGGCGTAACAATCCACTGATATTCTTCACTAATTGACCGAACCGACAATCGGCAGCCGTAGCAGTCTAGCAAAATCTGGTGCCAGAATAAGGCAAGTACCCGTCAAGGTTGTGTTCACGTTTTCCGTGAGCCTGCACAAAAGGCTTGATCGAGCGGGATTGACGTATAAGTTCGGCCTTCCGATTTGTTAACCAAACCTTTCACGTTAGGAGCAAAGCGATGAACAACAGCGACTATACGTTGCCAGAAACAATTTCCACGGCGCTAGCCAAAGGTACCAATATTGTCACGGCATTTCGCGAACAATTCGGATATTCCGTCGAGGATTTGGCCGTAGCATGCGGTCTGACTTCCCTCGAAATTGAAACGATCGAAAGCGGTCAAAACAACGACCCAGCCAAACTGGAGCGTATTGCCCACGCATTGGGGCTTCCCAACAATGCAATGATCATTGAAGAATCGAAGCGCCTAAGCGCCTGAAATCTTTAAATTAATAAATCGGACTCAAAAAGCTGCCAGGGTGATATCCCAACTCTGGCAGCTTTTTGTTTGGCTATAATCCAAGCAAATTACGGGTCAGCGGATGGTCGGGCTCCGTCAGCCCCTCAATGATGTTCGCGTGATGCTTGCCGGGCTCTTCGACTGCTTCCACCCGGCAGTCGAATCCCGACCAGACGTTGGCCAGCAACGCATTCTGCCGCACGAACTCCGGGCGCTCCAGCGCGCCGACCCATGCGGTCACGTCAATCCCTTCCTGTGGTTCGAGGAGGGCAGGACTCTCGAGCCGTGCTTCGACCGCATCAAGATGCAGAGTTTCGTTCATCTCCGTTTTCATCAACGGGCGCAGGTCAACGAGGGGCGATATCGGGACCGTCTTGCGGACGCGTTGGCGCACTGCCTGCGGCAGGGGCGAGGTTGCAGTCATCATCCGGGCGACAAGATGACCTCCCGCTGAATGACCGGTCAGGTGGATCGGCCCTGCGACCTCGTTTGCAGCGTGCGCAATGGCAAGGCCGACTTGAACCGTAATGTCGCTGACGCGCACCTCCGGACAGAGCACATAGGAGGGAATGGCGACGGCAAACCCGTTCGACACCGCACCCCTTGCCAAATGCGACCACGCGGACTTGTCGAAATCCTCCATCCAGTAGCCGCCATGAATGAAGACCGCTAGGCCGCGCAGGTCGCCTGACGGCATGAACAGGTCGAGCCGATTGCGATCGTGTTCGCCGTAGCTGGCGTCGAGTTTCAACAGACCCTTGCGGTCCATTTCCTCGCGAAAGCTCGTGGCCTGCTCCAGCCACTTTGCCGGGTATCCGAAGCCATCGGGTATATAGGCAAAATTCGAATAGGCGTCGTCCCAGTCGATTGGTTCTTGCGTGACCATCCTGTTTCCTCCCGGCGCTCTAACGCTATTCCCTGACCTTCTCGCGAACGGCAAACCCGCCGCCGGACTTGCGCAGATTCGGCAAGGCCAGCATCAACAGGACAAAGGCGCCGGTCGCAAATTTCAGGTCCGCGGGAGCGAGGCCGAGCGTAAGGCAGAATGAAATGAGCTGATAGTAGACCAGCGAGCCGACGACCGGCGCGAGCACCTGGCGCAGAATAGTCTGCCGTCCGGTAATAGCCTCGCCGATGATCAGGGCGGCAAGGCCATTGATCAGAATGCCGAAGCCCATGTTCACGTCGGCAAAACCTTGCGTCTGCACCATGATGCTCCCGCCGGTTGCCGAAAGCGCACTCGCGGCGCCGACGCCGACGATCGTCGCGGTGCCGACATTGATACCCTGCGCTTCGGCCATGTCCGGGCTCGCCCCCACCGCGCGCATCGATGTTCCTTTCTCCGACATGAAGAAATAGAGCATTGCCGCAACGACGAGCAGGATCAGAACGCCGACGATCAGGATCTTGACCCAGGGCAGATTGGCCGAGGCGCCGGCGAGCAGCGTGAACACGGTGTCGTAGGTGAACAGCGGTATATTGGTGCGGCCCATGATGCGCAGGTTGATGCTGTAGAGCATCGTCATCACCAGGATACCGGCGAGCAGCGTATTAATCTTGAAGCGCAGATGAATGAACGCCGTGCTGCATCCGGCGATGAAACCGCAGATCAGGGCAACGAAGCAGGCCAGGAACGGGTTGACGCCCCCTGCGATCAGCGTGCCGCAGACACAGCCACCGAGCGGAAAAGCACCTTCGGAGGTCAAATCCGGAAAGTTCAATATTCGGAAGGGCAGCATGACGCCGAGAACAACGAAGGCAACGATGAGGCTCTGGGCAATCGTGACCGGGATCAGTCCGTAGAAGCTGGTGAAAACGTCCATGGCTCAATTTCCCTGCAGCGCGATAGCGTCGGATTTGGTGTGGAACCGGTCGATGAGGTCAGAGACCGTGATGCCGCGCTTCTCCTCGGGGCCGATTTCTACCAGCACCTTGCCGGCGTCCATCATGACGATCCGGTTGCCGTAATTGATCGCGTGTTCCATGTTGTGGGTGACCATCAGCGTCGTGAGCTTGAGCTCTTCCACCGCGCGCACCGTCGTGTCCATCACGAGCTTTGCCGTGCGCGGATCGAGGGCTGCCGTATGCTCGTCGAGAAGCAGCAGTTTTGGCTGGGTAGAGACCGCCATGACCAGCGAAAGCGACTGGCGTTGACCGCCGGACAGGAGCCCAACCGGCATGTCCAGACGCTTTTCGAGTCCAAGGTTGAGTTCGGCGAGTTGCTCGCTGTATCTGGCACGCCGCGCTGACGTTAGTCCGAAGGAAAAGCCCCGCCGTTTGCCGCGCAGTTCGGCCAGGAGCATGTTCTCGCCAATGGTCATCGTTGGCGCGGTACCGATCATCGGATCCTGGAAGACGCGGGCAATAAACTGGGCCCGGCGATGCGCGTTGAGGCGCGTGACGTCCTGCCCGTCAATGGAGATGCGTCCGGAGTCGAGCGGCAGCTTGCCGGAGACCGCGTTGAGGAAACTGGACTTGCCGGCGCCGTTGCTGCCGATGACGATGCAAAAGTCCGCCGGTGCAAGGTTGACATTGAGACCGTCGAGCGCCCGGCGCTCGTCCTGCGTACCGCGATAGAAAATCTTTGTGCCGCCCGTTACGGAAAGCATGTTCTTTGTCATTGATGAGCCCTCGAACTCCGAGCTGTATGCCCCATGCAATAATTCCTGCGTCATGGTTGGCGCAGGAACTATAGGTTTGCAGGCGAAAGGAGAAGGCTTATTTGACGAAGCACTCGCAATCTTTGAGGCTTTCCGGCACTTTTTGTCCGGTTTTGGCAAGCACGGCCTCATTGATCAAAGCAGTATGGTCTTCATAAGTCGGCTTGATCGGAGCAAGACTTGCTGGCGACTTGCCGGCAATGATCTCCGCTGCAAGCTTTGCCGCATTCTGCCCGACCTTGGTGTACGAGACCTCGAAAGCTGCAGCAACGAGACCGTCACGTACCGCCTGTGCCGATGCGTTGACGATCGGAATGTTGACCGAGAGGGCGGCTGCGGCAACGGCGGGCACAGCTGGCTGAACCAGGTTCGAGCCCGGAACGTAGATGACGTCCGCCTTGCCGGCGAGCGAGCTGACGCGGATCGGAATATCGTTGGTGTTGTCGAGGCCGACTTCGACTAGCTCCATGCCTTCGGCCTTAGCGGCTTCCTTGATCAGCTTGAGCACGGCAACGTCGTTGTCTTCGCCCGGATTGTAGAGATAGGCGAGGCGCTTGGCATCGGGCAGCAGCTTGCGGATGAACTTGACCACTGAGCTGACGTCCTGCAAATCCGACGCGCCAGTCATGCCGGTGTCGCCAGCTTCCCAGGATGGCGTCAGCTTTGCTGCGACCGGATCGGTCACCGCTGCGAAGACGACTGGCGTGCCGGAATTGCCGACGATCTGGCGCGCGCCCTGTGCGACCGGAGTGGTGACGGCGAGGATGAGCTTCGGGCTTCCCGAAACGAGCTTCGTGACCATTTGCGGGATGAGGGTCGCATCGAAATTGACCTGCAACTCATCATAGACAGCATCGGCAACGCCGAGTTTCGCCAATTCCGCCTTGAACGAGGTCACGGTTTCGTCGAGCTGCGGATGCTTGCCGAACTGGGCAATGCCGATTTTCGTTTCGGCTGAGGCAACGCCCATGTGCAGGCCAAGGCCGAGTGCTGCCGCGAGCGCAGTGCGCACCGCATATTTTGCGCCAATCATCGAATGTCTCCCTTTTTTGTGTGTTCCAACCCCTGAGGCTTGAAAATAGTATAACAAGCGTGAAATGATATACAATACAAAATGGGGCAAACCCACAGAGGGAACGATGGCCGAGAGCGTCAAATCGGACAGCCTTTACGCGGCGCTGCGATCGCGCATTCTCAATGGAAGATTGCGTCCGGGCCAGTCGTTGCGGCTACGCGCGCTTGCCGAGGAATTGGGCGGCAGCGCAACACCTGTTCGAGAAGCGCTCAATCGCCTGCACGCCGAAAACTTCGTGACGACCGAAGCCAACAAGGGCTTCCGTGTTGCAACTGTAACGCTCGAGGAACTTGAAGATCTGGAATCGGCCCGCGCTGCGATCGAAACCCAGCTGCTGCTGCGATCGATCGACAAGGGCGATCGCGACTGGGAAGCGCGCCTCGTCAGCGCCCATTACCGGCTGTCGAAATGCGAGGTTCCCAACTCATTTTCCCAATCGGAAGCAATCGATCTTTGGGACGCCGCACATACGGAGTTCCACTTCGCCCTGATTGACGGCGCCGCCTCACTCTGGCTGATGAATTTCGCACGACAGGTCAATGCCCAGCTGCAACGCTACCGCCGACACATCATCCTGCGCATCGATCACCTCAATCGCTCCGCAGCGCAAAATGGCAACGGCTCGCTGGGCGTCCTGTCACGCGAAGCGCTTGGTATCGATGCGCACACGGCGCTTATGCAGGCGGCGCTCGATCGGGACAGATCGAAGGCCGAGGCCTTGATGCTCGACCACGTGCGTCTCGCCAAGGACGCCTTTTTGAAACTTGCCAAGGCCAGCGGCATTTCCGGCATTGATGCCGCCGCCTGACGAATAGGGACACCATGGATAATACCACTCAAAGAATTGACGCCGCGGCGGCAGATCGTTCCGATCCGCTTCGTGGTTTTCGCAAACGCTTCCATTTGCCGGAGGGCGTCATCTACCTCGATGGCAATTCGCTCGGCGCTTTGCCTAAATCCGTCCGCCAGCGTGTGTTGAACACGATCGACAAGGAGTGGGGCGTCGATCTCATCCGCAGCTGGAATACCGCCGACTGGGTGCACCTTCCACAACGTGTTGGCGCCCGCATAGCCCGCATCATCGGTGCGGAGGAGGGGGCCGTCGTCGCCGCTGACAGCACATCGATCAATCTGTTCAAGGTGCTTTCAGCCGCCCTCGACTTGAACCCCGGCCGCAACAAGATCGTCTCCGAGCGCGAAAACTTCCCCACAGACCTCTATATCGCGGAGGGCGTCGCCAGGCAGATCGGCAAGGGTCACCGGCTGGTTCTGTCGGATTCGCCCAAGGATATCCCAGGATTGCTCGATGAAGACGTCGCGGTGCTCATGCTGACGCATGTCAATTATCGCACCGGCTATCGCCACGACATGGCGGCACTGACGCGCGCCGCCCATGACAAGGGCATTCTCGTCATCTGGGATCTGGCACATTCGGCAGGCGCAATGCCGGTCAATCTTAGCGGAGCCGAGGCGGATTTCGCCATTGGCTGCGGCTACAAATACCTCAACGGCGGCCCGGGCGCTCCGGCCTTCCTCTACGTCAATCCTCGGCATCACGGCGGCTTCCGACAGCCGCTTTCCGGTTGGTTCGGTCACCGTGCGCCGTTCGATTTCGACTCCGCCTATACACCTTCCAACAAGATCGAGCAGTATCTATGCGGCACGCCCCCGGTTCTTGCGATGGTCGCCATGGATGAAGCGATGGCCATCTGGGATGACGTCGACATGGCGGCGCTCCGCGCCAAGTCGATAGCGCTTTGCGACCTGTTTATCCAGGAGATCGACAGCTTCGCCGAGCGTCTTGGTTTGCGGCTGGTTACGCCGCGAGAACCGGAATTGCGCGGCAGCCAGGTCTCTTATTCTTGCGAAAACGGTTATGCGATCATGCAGGCGCTGATTGCGCGCGGCGTGATCGGCGATTTCCGTGCGCCCGATATTATTCGCTTCGGATTCACGCCGCTTTATCTGAGTTTCGCCGAAGTCGAAAAAGCGGCAGCAATCCTCAAGGACATTCTCGAAACAAGCGCCTGGGATGCGCCGGAATTCCACGTCCGGGGCGCCGTGACATGACGCGTACGCCTTACGATCCGGAACAGGAAGGCGCGCAGATGATGTTCGATGGGCGAATGTCCTATGGCGACTATCTGCGCCTCGACAGGATTCTTTCAGCGCAAACGCCGCTGTCCGACGCCCATGACGAAATGCTGTTCATCGTTCAGCACCAGGCATCAGAGATCTGGATGCGCCTCGTCATTCACGAACTGACATCGGTTTGCCTGCACATTGCAAGCGATGATCTCGCGCCGTCCTTCAAGATGCTTGCGCGGGTTTCGCGCATTCTCGATCAGCTCAATTCGGCATGGGATGTGCTGCGCACCATGACGCCGAGCGAATATACGACGTTCCGCGAAGCCCTCGGCATGTCGTCTGGATTCCAGTCGTTCCAATACCGTGCGATCGAGTTCCTTGCCGGCAACAAGAACGCGGCGATGATGCGCCCGCATGAGCACAAGCCGGACATTCACGCCTGGCTCAAGGACATCCTGCACAAGCCCAGCATCTATGACGAATCCCTGCGGCTCCTCGCGCGCAAGGGCTTTGCCATCGATCACGCCGTACTGGAGCGTGACTGGTCGCGGCCTTACCAGCCCAATGAGAGCGTCCGCAATGCCTGGCTCCAAATCTATCGCGATCCCGAAGCAAATTGGTCCCTCTACGAACTTGCCGAAAAGCTCGTCGATTTCGAGGATTACTTCCGGCGCTGGCGCTTCAACCATGTGACGACGGTCGAGCGCATCATCGGGTTCAAGACCGGCACGGGCGGCACATCCGGCGTCAACTATCTGCGCAAGATGCTCGAAGTGGTGCTGTTTCCCGAACTCTGGAACGTGCGGACCGAGCTTTAGCTTATTCGTCGAGATAGAATTGCTGCCTAGGCTGCCCGCTTGTCGATCATCACGCAGTCCATCGCCGATTTTGCATGGACCTGGTTACTGTGCGCAAAACCATGTTTGGCAATTGCTGCAAGATCGTCATCGGGCCGGATTGGCCGCGACCACCAGTTTTCATTGAGTTTCCAGCCTTGGGCAGCGGCGCTTTCGATATCGGCGCTGTCAGGACGCAGTACACAGGATTCGTGCACGATGCGCGCATCCGGCGACCGTCTCATCATCATTTGCCGGCCACGCTTGAGCGCACTCGCTTCATCATCTTCAATAACAAGCTGATGATAAAGATGACGTGTCTGTTTATACTTCGTCAGATAAGCGAACTTGACTTGATATGCTGGCAAAACCTGCTCCTGCATCAAAGACTCAACCGCGTTAACCAATTCTTAATATTGTTTGCGATGCAGTCTTTTTCAAGGATGTCGGGGTTTTGCACAGATTAATTTATCGATGACGCACTCAAGCAACGTATTGATTAGCCTTGGTCTTCTCCAGTCGTTCCGAAAGCGAAATGAATGGGATCGACTACATCGATGCTCTCTCTCGCTCATGCGCCGTAGACGAGCTTGTCCTGGCGGGCGCGCAGTTCGACGATCTTCGAGCCTGGCACCGGCGCGGCATTGGCGCTAGTGATGAGTTCGCCCTTGCGGATCGGCGCCGTGACGCTGCCGCCCTGCAGAAGCCCGCACGGGATCGCCCCCGCTTCACGCGCTTCCGCCGCGGTCATGATCCAGGCGCGGTAGCAATATTCGCCGATGGCATCGAGCTTCTCTCCGGGCTGCATGTCCTTCTTGGCAACGGC
>NZ_JMLL01000015.1:0-210384 GCF_000686005.1 Phyllobacterium sp. UNC302MFCol5.2 | reverse complement strand
GTAGCTATATACGGACGGGATAACCGCTGAAGGCATCTAAGCGGGAAACCCACCTGAAAACGAGTATTCCCTATCAGAGCCGTGGAAGACCACCACGTTGATAGGCCGGGTGTGGAAGTGCGGCAACGCATGAAGCTTACCGGTACTAATAGCTCGATCGACTTGATCATTCTCATTACAAATATCCATCCAAAACGCCACAAAAGGCGTCAAAAGGTGAATAGTAAGTCGTCAGTAGCTGAGTAGAAAAAAGCAGAAGTAGTGTCCTCACTACTCACTACTCACCTCCCCAAAACCCAGCTTCTCATTTGCTTGTTGCGCTTTGCTGACCTGGTGGTTACAGCGGGGTGGCCGCACCCGATCCCATTCCGAACTCGGCCGTGAAACGCCCCTGCGCCAATGGTACTTCGTCTCAAGACGCGGGAGAGTAGGTCGCTGCCAGGTCTGCCAAACGCAACAAACAAAGCTTCTCGACAAAACACACAACAACAAAACAAGCGCCGCACCAAACGGCCCTTTCCATGCAAGCGCAAGCCCGCGCACCAAAGGAAAGCGCAAGCGCATACCGCACACAATTGACGCGGGGTGGAGCAGCCCGGTAGCTCGTCAGGCTCATAACCTGAAGGTCACAGGTTCAAATCCTGTCCCCGCAACCAACATCACAAAACAACAACCCACACAAAAGCCCGGCATGCCCCGGGCTTTCGTGCGTTCAAGCGGCAAATTCAATCGAAGCCAACAGCCACCGTGTTGGAGCCACAAACGAGGACGACGACACGCTCAGCTTTTTGAGGGACATAGCGGCCCGAGAGTAGGGCGGCCATCGCCGCAGCCCCGCCGGGTTCGGCAACGATCCGGACAGTGTCCCACAGCGCCTGCTGCGCCTTGCGGATCTCGTCATCCGCTACCAGCACTGACGCGCCCACATAGGCTTGCGCGATTGGAAACATGAGATTGCCGACGCGGCGCGGCGCCAGCGAATCGGCGGCGATCCCGCCGGCGGGAGCGTCGACGGGCTTACCCGCCGCGAGCGCATGATTGAGGGTTGGAGCGCTTTCGGGTTCGACCGCGACAATCTTGATGCGGCCACGCAGCCATGAGGCGATACCGCCAACGAGACCACCGCCTCCGACTGCTACCAGCAGCGTGGTTGTTTCCGGAAGGTCCGCTTCGATTTCACGCCCGAGCGTCGCCTGGCCGAGCAGCGTCTCGACCTGATCATAGGCGTGGACGGCCAGCGCATCTGTCTCGGCAACGAATCGTTCACTTGTTTCGAGGGCATCGGCGTAGCGCTCGCCGCCGATCACGAGCCTTGCACCATAGCTGCGAATCTTGTCGGCCTTCGCCGACGAAGTGACGCTTGGCACGAAGATGGTGGCAGGCACGCCGAGCCGCATGGCAGCATAAGCGACCGCCGCGCCATGATTGCCGCCCGAGGCGGCAACGACACCGGCCGCGGGAACCGGCCGTGTCAACAGATTGGTAAAGGCCCCGCGCGCTTTGAAGGACCCCGAGTGCTGCAAACATTCGAGTTTGAGCGCTGTGGGGAGAGCGGCCATGCCGAAATCGTCAAGATCCACATGGAGCACGGGCGTGTGCCGGATATGCGGCCGGATGATTTCTTCGACAGCAGTGATACGTTCAGGCGTGATATCTATGGGCATGATCGCACCATATTTCGCGGCTAGGCACAAAAGCAAGATCGATCGAGCGACGACAACGGCCTATCGATGATGATCTTGGCCATGGAAAGAGCAATGAGCAGAAATTCGATCGTTTTTTGGATCTTCAGTCTTCTGGCCGCAGCAGCCAGCGGCGTGTTCTACGGCTACTTCTACAACGGAAAAATATCGGCGATTGGCGCGGTCTTCGCCCTGTTCCTTTGCATTCCGCCGCTGCTCTTCGAACGGGGAAACCTGTTCCCCCGACTTTTCGATCGGATCAATGCACTACCGACCCCGAGCTATATCTTTTGCTCGCTCCTTGCCAATTACCTGCTCATTGGTATGGGCTACTTCGTTTGCGGCACCCTGCTCTGGGCCCTCGGCTTTATACCCGGTGCCTGGTGGCAGGAGGCAATCCTGCCGACAAGCATATGGATCTACACGCTTGTCATTCTGGCGGTCCTGAGCTTTGTTTCGCGTGTACGCGAGCTTCTCGGGCGCGACATCTTTGCCAACCTCCTGATCGGGCGCTATCGCAAACCGATCGAGGAGGAGCGCATCTTTCTCTTCGTCGATTTGGTCGGTTCGACGACCTTTGCCGAAGAGTTCGGCGATCTGCGGGCGCAGCAGTTCCTCGGCGCGCTCTTTGCCGCGTTTGCCGGACCCGTCCGGCGGCACAACGGGACCATCGACGACTACGTCGGCGATGCTGCGATCATTACCTGGCCTATGCAGCGGGGCCTGCGCAATGCCGATTGCGTCGCATGTCTCTTCGACATCATCGATGTGATCGAGTCAAACTCGGAAAAGTGGCTGAGTGAATTCGGCCGCGTGCCGCGTCTGCGCGCCGCCTTGCATGGTGGGCCGGTGGTTACTGCCGAGATCGGGGTGGACCATCACAAGATCACCTATTTCGGCGATACGGTAAACACGACGGCACGGCTCGAACAGCTTTGCCGCAGTTTGAACACGCCGGTGCTGATCTCAAGCGATCTTGCCGCGCGGCTGACGCTGCCCGACGGTATTCGCAGCAACAATCTCGGTACTCATGCGGTTCGGGGAAAGGGCCAAAGCCTCGGCGTCATGGCCCTTGTGCGCCCGCGCGGTAAGCAGTCAGAACTCGTGGCGCAGCGGGCCTAGAACCTCGATATTTTCCGCACGGGCCGCAACTGCAAGGCGCCTACCCAGCGTTGCAAGGGCATGTTTTGATTGATCGCCAGTGCGCCCTCAGCTGGCGCAGCACTCTGTTGGCCTCGGCATTCTGCTCGTACGCTCGTACCTAGGAAGGGGCCATGTATGCATCGACAATCAAAGCCACTTTCAGCGGCGGCCTTCTTCGAATTCTGGCCTTTATTTCCTGAGCGGTAAAAGAGTCGGGGAGGCCAGCTTGGTCAAGCCATGGCCAAGCAGAATGTTCTCCTACAGACAAATTCTGTCCGTAAAGCGTCAAAATTGCTTTTAGAGCGATGACAGGCCATGTGCGGTGCGATATGTTCGGAACGTCGAGGGCCTTGTGATTTGCGAGAAGGCAAGGCCCTGTCAGCTTGCGGGAGAGTGGCCAGTGTGCGAGTGCGCCGGTCCACCGAAGGGGAAATCGCCCGAAATCTCTCAGGTACCAGGAACCGCAAGCCGATAAGGCAACTCTGGAAAGTCGGGGGAGACCCCGCGCCGAAGGTGTAAGTTCAGCCGGTGCCAAGGCGCCGCGAGCGAGTCTCTCAGGCTTCCGACAGAGGGGTAAAGCATCATTCCGTCGCTGTGGCGGAGGTCTTTGCATGTCTCTGGAGTAAAAATGGGCGCTGAAGTCAATCCTGAAACCGACGAACTGAAATCGCTGCCACTTGGCGACCTGCACGAAGCGGCAAATGCGCGCTTCGGCGGCTTTGCCGGCTGGTCGATGCCGATCACCTATCCGCTCGGCGTAATGAAGGAACATCTGCATACGCGCGAAAAGGCGGGCTTGTTCGATATCTCGCATATGCAGCTTTTCGAGATCGCCGGGAAGGGTGCCGCGGCGCTCCTGTCCCGTGCCTGTCCGCTCTACGCGGGCTCGCTCGCGACCGGTCAGTCAAAATATACTTTCTTTCTCAATGAACAGGCTGGGATTATCGACGACCTGATCGTCACGCGGCTCGGCGACGAACGCTTCATGGTTGTCGCCAATGCCGGCAATGCCGCCGCGGATGAGGCGCATCTGCGCGACCTCGCCAAGGATTTCAAAGCCAGCATCGATGCCCTTGACCGCGTGTTTCTGGCAATTCAGGGCCCGCAGGCGGCAGATGTTTTGCAGAAGGCAAGCATTGCTGGCACCGATCTTGAGTTCATGCACGGGTACGAGCCTCAGCCTGGCTGGTTCATGAGCCGCTCGGGTTATACGGGCGAAGATGGTTTTGAGATCGGCCTTCCGGAAGCGGACGCCCGCGCACTCGTCGCCAAGCTTCTCGCGGACGACCGCGTGACATGGATTGGGCTCGCCGCGCGCGACAGCCTGCGGCTCGAGGCTGGCCTTTGCCTGCATGGCCAGGACATTACGCCGGAGATCGATCCGGTCGATGCGGGGCTCACCTGGGCCATATCGAAGCAAGTTCGTGGTGAGGGCGGCTTTATTGGCGCTACAGCGCTACAGGCCAAGCTCGCCGCCGGGTCAGGGCGCAAGCGCGTTGGCCTGAAGCCCGAGGGGCGCCAACCTGTCAGATCCGGTGTGACGCTTGTCGATGCCGGCGGCAACCCTGTCGGGATCGTTACCTCCGGTGGATTTGGTCCATCGGCGGGCCACCCGGTTGCCATCGGCTATGTCGAGAAGGCGCTCGCGCCGACTGGCTCACAGATATTTGCCGAGATACGCGGCAGCCGCATCGCGCTCCATGTCCACCCGCTTCCCTTCGTTACCCATCGTTACCACAAAGGATAATTGAAATGGCTGTCACTTATTTCACTGAAGATCATGAATGGCTGCGCGTTGAAGACGGGATTGCGACAGTCGGCATTACCGACCATGCGCAGGACCAGTTGGGCGATCTCGTTTTCGTGCAATTGCCGGAAGTCGGGCAAACGCTTGCAAAGGGCGATGCTGCCGTCGTCGTCGAGTCGGTCAAGGCCGCTTCGGACGTCTACGCGCCGGTCGACGGCGAAGTGACAGAGGTCAATGAGGCGGCAGCCAGCGACCCAGCCCTGGTCAATTCTTCGGCGGCCGGCGATGGCTGGCTGTGGAAAATGAAGCTTGCGGATACCAACCAATTGACCGGCCTTCTCGACGAAGCCGGCTACAAAGCAATTATCGGCTGATTATCATGCAGAACAAGGGCATCTTTCCGTTCACCGACCGCCACATCGGGCCAAGCCTTCAGGGCTCGCGTGCCATGCTTGCGGCAGTTGGCATTCCCTCCCTCGAAACGCTCATCTCCCAGGCGGTACCGAAATCCATCCGGCTCGAGCGTCCCCTCGACATTCCCGAAGCAGTGAATGAGGCCGAAGCGCTCGCCGAACTCTCGGCAAAGATGGCGCAGAACAAGACCCACAAGAGCTTCATCGGGCAAGGCTATCACGGGACGCATGTGCCCGCCGTTATCCAGCGCAACCTTTTCGAGAATCCTGCCTGGTACACGGCCTATACGCCGTACCAATCAGAAATAAGTCAGGGCAGGCTGGAGCTTCTATTCCATTTCCAGACCCTCGTGACCGAATTGACCGGCTTGCCGGTCGCGTCGGCGTCCTTGCTTGACGAGGCGACGGCCGTGGCAGAGGCGGTCGGCATCGCCTACCGGCATCATCGTGAGAAGCGTACCCGCGTTGTTCTGGCCGGTGATGTGCATCCCCAGATTCTCGACGTGGTTCGCACCCGCGCCGAGCCACTCGGGATGAGCGTCAACGGCGGCGCGATCAACGCTGAAGTCGCAGCAATCATCGTTCCATGGCCGGATACATATGGCGTCTACAGGGATCATTCCACCGCCATTCGGGACGCAAAGGCATCCGGCGCTCTGGTGATAGCGGTCGCTGATCCTTTGGCGTTGACGATCACCGCCCCTCCGGCATCGCTCGGCGCCGATATTGCCGCGGGATCGATGCAACGCTTCGGCGTGCCCGTCGGTTATGGTGGTCCGCACGCCGCCTATCTCGCCGTAGCGGACGCACTTACGCGTCTTATTCCGGGCAGGCTGGTCGGCCAGTCCGTGGACAGCAAGGGCCGCCCTGGTTACCGGCTTGCCCTGCAAACCCGCGAACAGCACATCCGCCGCGACAAGGCGACTTCGAACATCTGCACGGCGCAGGCATTGCTGGCGAACATGGCCGTTTCCTTCGCCATTTGGCATGGACCACAGGGGCTGCAGGCGATTGCTTCGCGCGTACACAGCCAGGCGGTCCGCCTTGCCGCTGCTTTGGAGGCCGCAGGCATCGGGCTTGCCGGCAAGCGCTTCTTCGACACGCTTACCGTCGATGTGCCGGGCAGGGCGGGGGAGATTGCCGCCACTGCGGAAAAGGATGGACGCCTGCTTCGGATCATCGATGAAAATCGGCTTGGCCTCACGCTTGACGAAACCACGACCGAGGCGGATTTGCAGGCTCTCGCCGCCCTGTTCGGCGCGATCTTGCCTGATGATACGGACACACGCCTGCCGGGCGAACGCCGCGCAGAGGGGTTCATGACCCAGGAGGTGTTCCATCAGCAGCGCTCCGAGACGGAGATGATGCGGTTCCTGCGTCGCCTCGCCGACAAGGATCTTGCGCTCGACCGGGCCATGATCCCGCTCGGCTCCTGCACGATGAAGCTGAATGCGGCGGCCGAGATGCTACCTGTGAGCTGGCAAAGCGTCGCCAATGTTCACCCGTTTGCCCCGGCCGATCACGCGCTCGGCTATAAGGCGCTCACGGCTGACCTCGAAACATGGCTCGCGGAAATCACGGGCTTCGATGCGGTGTCCCTGCAGCCGAATGCTGGCAGTCAGGGCGAATATGCCGGTCTCCTTGCCATTCGCCGTTATCATCTCGATCGCGGCGATGCGCATCGCGACATATGCCTCATTCCGGAATCGGCGCATGGCACCAATCCCGCCAGCGCCCATATGGCGGGAATGCGCGTTGTTGTCGTCGCCTGCGAGGAAGCGGGCGACATCGACCTCGACGACCTGAAGGCCAAGGCGGAACTGCATGGTGCCAATCTGGCGGCACTGATGATCACCTATCCCTCGACGCATGGCGTCTTCGAGGAGGGTGTCAAGGACATCTGCGCCATCATTCATGCACATGGCGGGCAGGTCTATTTCGACGGCGCCAATCTCAATGCCCTCGTCGGGCTGGCGCGTCCCGGTGATATCGGCGCGGACGTATGCCATATGAACCTGCACAAGACCTTCTGCATTCCCCATGGCGGCGGCGGACCGGGCGTTGGCCCGATCGGTGTCAAGAGCCACCTTGCTCCCTTCCTGCCGGGGCATGTCGAGCTCAATACGGGCCACGCTGTTTCAGCCGCGCCCTTCGGCAGCGCATCGATCTTGCCGATCACCTGGATGTACATTCGCATGATGGGCGCAAACGGCCTGAAACGCGCGACGGAAATGGCCATCCTCAACGCCAACTACATTGCAGGCCGGCTCGAGAACCACTATCCGGTTCTGTTCAAGGGCCGCAATGGCCGCGTCGCCCATGAATGCATCCTTGATACAAGGGTGCTGAAGGAGAGCGCCGGGGTGACCGTGGAAGACATCGCAAAACGGCTCATCGACTACGGCTTCCATGCGCCGACCATGTCCTGGCCAATTCCGGGGACACTGATGGTTGAGCCGACGGAATCGGAATCGAAACGCGAGATCGACCGATTCTGCGATGCCATGATCGCGATCGCCGGTGAAGCGGCAAAGGTTGCGAGCGGCGCTTGGCCGAAGGACGACAATCCACTGGTCAACGCACCGCATCCGGCAGACGATGTTCTGGCCGACGATTGGGCGTATCCCTATAGCCGGAGCGAGGCGAGCCTGCCGGCCGGACCGAGCGACGAGAACCCGAAATATTGGCCGCCGGTCTCGCGCATCGACAACGTGGCCGGAGATCGCAACCTCGTCTGCTCATGTCCGCCGATGGAGGCCTATAGCTAAGCCAAGCGCCTCCTTATCCTTCGGGAGGGGGCGCTTCGTGTTGCGCCGTTGCTCTTACCAATTGGGCGTGAGACTGCCTTCGTCGGCACTATCTGAAACGTTGAACTCTTCGGCAAGCCGGCGGAGCGCCGCCGGCAATGCCCGAAGGTCTTCCGAACCGAAATGAAGGTGGGTCAACCGCCTGCGGATAAGTTCGGCAACAACCCGGGCTTGCATGCCGTCACGCGAGCGTTTGGCAGCATCGCGGTCCGCACGACGCGACAGCCACAATTTATGAAGGGCGAAGGCCCGGGGATCCGGACAGGAAAAGGTGAGCGGATAGCCGCGTTGGTCGATCACGACGGCCGAAACCTTGGGACTGTTGACGAGCCAGGCAAGCCCTTCGATTTCAACGGCGCGCAGGTCTTCGTCGTCCGAGCTGAATCCTGACCTGCCGCCCCCCGACATGATGTTCTTCGGCGTCGGCTTTATCAGATCGACGAGAAAGCCGTCGCGGTTGGCTGCCCTGTAGCTGTTCTTCGCCAGTGGTGCGAAGGAATGGTCAACTTTTTGCAGGATTCCGATCAGGCCTTTCTGCGAAAAGGTCCTGCCGATCAAGCGCAGGCTGAATCTCGAGTCCATGAGGAGATCAACGTCTTGCGTCGAGAGAAGGCCGCTCGTGACATGTCCCCCCGCAAGGCGCTCGTAGACGAAGAGGGCGTTGGTTCCGACGATGTCAATGGCGGTGCCGATCAGCCCGAGCTTGTCCAGTGCTCGGATGATGCGGGCCGTCAATTGCGGTACGCGTCCGAGCGACATGGCGCGGTTGACCGGAGCAAGTTCATCGAGACGCTGCGCGAGGCTGCCGACGCGCTCCTTCGAGTTCTCGCGCCCGGCGTGAAACTGGCCGAATGTTGTTTCGGTTTCCGTGGAACGCGGACCAAGTGATTTCCAGATGCCGCCGGATTTCTTGTAGAGGTATTCCTTGCCGTTTGTGCTCGTCTTCCACGACATGGAACCGGAAAAGCGCTGCTCGTATTCCTTCGAACTCGCCTTATAGGATTCATAAACCTGTTCGGTATTCACAAGTTGGCGAATCTGATCGGGCGATAATTCGTTGAAATTATTCATCTTATCCCATGAGAACTAGAAATGCGTCGTATTGGGGATAATATCGCGATTTGGCGATGTTATAAAGCGATATTAGATAGGATTATCCCTTTGCCATATAAAATGCAGTTGAAAAGGGATAATCCAACGAAAACTGACTCGCAGGCCCCCCAACAGGCATTCCTTCGCGCAAAGTATAACTCCCAGCGGCGGTGAACGGAGACCGCCCCACAGCCACGACATTGAAGAGTTCGCCATCAACAGATATTCCGGTTTCCAAAACTTTGAAGTATCGATCTGGCGAACAATCGGAGTTCCATAAGATATCTTACGCCGCAAATGTGTGTAGCGGCAGAGTTAAATGTCCGGTATTTGCAATTTATGACAACCTACCGCCTCTTTGCAACGAGTGATGGGAAGTGATTTGGGGCTCAGCTTGTGCCGCCCAGACTGAGGGTCAGCTTGACCTCCGTGGCATCTCTGGCGACCCTCCGAAGCGCTTGGTACCAGGGAGAATCAGGGCCACCCAATTCATCGACGAATTGCTGCAGATTGATGAAATGAAGATGATCAAAATCCACCGGGCAGCCGGGGCCGCCGCCCTCGATCGCGTCCCATAAGGCATCAAGGTTGCGTCCGAAATTTGCCGGGAATCTGGGGTTTGTCGAATCAAGGTAACGTTGGAAGAATTCCTCAATCGTGTAAATTCCGGTGCAATCAATAAGGGCGGTACGTTGATAATCGTTCATGTCAAAATACTTTCCAACTGTCTAAATAAATGATGTTTAAAACTTACACCGACGCCATGGCCTTCTGGATGATCGCGGGGTCGATCGTGAACAGTTCCTGGGCGCGCCCTACCCCGCGCAATGCGAAGCGGCCGACGCAGACCAGCTTCAAGCGGAATGCATCCGGGAGCGTCGCAGCATAGCGCTCCGAAATCAGGATCTCCTGGTCGACGGACCGGCACATCGAAGCGATACGGCTGACCTCGTTTACAGCAGGACCGACCACCGTGAAGTCAAGTCGCGTGTCACTGCCTATATTGCCGAAGAACACTTCGCCAATATGCAGGCCGAGGTAGACATTGGTCGCGGGTTGTCCGGCTTCGACCCGTTGCCGGTTGAGAACGGTCAGTTTCTTGCGCAGGAGCGCCTGGGCCTTCAAGGCCGCTGTGGCTGCGTCGGCGGAATCGCCGTCGGTAAAGATCGCGAGCGTACCGTCACCGATCAGTTTCAGCACGTCGCCGCCCATCTCCTGGATCGACGATATTACGGCCTCTGCATAATCGTTGAGCATGGGAATGATGGCGTCGGGCGCGGCAGCGTCGGAAATGCGCGTGTAATCACGAAGATCCGAATACCAGAGCACGGCCTCGATTCGATCGGCGGCGCCACGATTGATGCGGCCGGCAAGCACCCGTTTGGCGGCGTCGTGGCCAAGGTAAACCTCTGCCAGCGTCCTGACGATTCGCGTCAGCGAAGCGCATTTCATCGCGAGTGCAAGACTGCTTACCAGCCGTCGCAGGGCGATGATGTCCGCATCGCTGAAACCCTCTTCATGGTCGGAGGCCCAGGACGAATAGAATCCATCCATTTCGCCGATGCTGCCCTGCTTCGAAAACGGCACGATCATAGCAAAATAGTCTGTGCAGCCCTCGTCTCGCATCGAGGCGAGTTGGCGGAACGATGGTGTTTCGTCGGCTGTCAGCCTGTGCCGCATTTCGACCTCGCCGATCTCCAGCAAATGATAGAAAGTCGATGCCTGCCAATTCTCGGCGCTCTCGCCGCTTTGCGACGAGCCATACTCGATGATGGTGCGTTCCAGTTCGCCCTCGCGCCGCCAGAGAAACACTCTCCCCTCATAGATCGGATGAAGCGTATCGACGAATGTATTGCCGCGTTCGAGCTTGATGCCCGCTGCAACGCATCGATCGCAGAACCCGTTCATAAGATCGGTTTCGGTTGCACCGCAGATGCCTTGGGCATTGAGCCAGGTTTCGATTTCAACGATTTCGGCTTCGGTCACGGTTTCTTCACCCATGCTGCAACTGATAAAAGAGGTAGCACGACCTGCACATTTGACCAAGAATTCTCAGCGGCAAGTGCCCGTCCGCGCTTGGGATCGAGAAATCCACTGACTGTTGCGAAATATTCCAAGTCATTCATAATACATAGGAAAAATCATTTCTATCAGCATATCATGGACTTGGAATAGTACTAAAGTCTCATTGACACGGGACCCGCAACTAAATACACGCATAACGTGGCATAATTTAGAGAATACAACGAATCCGAGTGTTGATAAATCTTGCTTGAATCAAAAAAGCAAGGCGATGGACGACTTTTGCTTTTCTTTTTAGTGAACCGAATTTACGGTTGGCAATATATTGCAATTTATTTCAGGCGGGTTGATTTTGAGTTCGGCATTTTCTCTTTGCGTTCATTCTTTCGCGTTGCTGTGTTCCAATGGTTGAGCGTGGCGGCGACACGGCGACCCTGACGCCGGACAAAGGTCTCGACTCACGTTATTTCAGCGAAGCGGTGCGCTGGGAAAACGACGTTATTCGTACGGTTAAGCGGTCAAGGCGTGTTGCCTGGATCGTCGCTGGGTTCAGCGCCTTGCTCGCCGGCCTCGCCATGGCCTGCCTTGCCCTGCTCCTGCCGCTGAAAAGCTTCGAGCCTTATGTTATTGAGGTCGACAAGACGACGGGCTTCATGGAGATCAAGCGGCCGCTCGCCGAGGGCGACCTGACGCAGTCGGAAGCGATCACCCGGATGAACGTGGTTCGCTATGTAAAGGCGCGCGAGACCTATGATCCTGCTTCCGTTCAGGACAATTTCGATCTGGCGCAACTCCTTTCGACCGGGGATGCCCAGCGGGATCTTCTCAACCTCTATGGCCCTTCCAGCCCGACCAACCCTGTCAATCGGTTTGGCCGCCAGACCCGTGTGCTTCCGACCATCAAGTCGATCCAGATACCCAACAACAAGACCGCCATCGTGCGTTTTTCCACCCAGCGCGTAGGTCAGGATACCGGGCCCGAAGAGCATTGGGTGGCGCTCATGCATTTCCGCTATTCGCGCGAACCGATGACCAATGAGTGGCGGTTCGACAATCCGCTCGGCTTTCAGATCCAGGACTACCGGCGCGACCAGGAAAGCGTGCCGGCATCGGAACAGGGGCATTGATGATGACGCTGTTCTCCGTTCGCCGATTGCAATTGATTGCGCCGCTCGTTTGCGCCGGGGTTCTCGCCGCAAGCCCGGTTCTCGCCGAAATTGCGCCGAAGCGCGGTCAGGCCGATGCGCGCGTACGCACCGTCAACTACAATCCCGCCAATGTTGTCTCGGTCGATGCAACCCACGGCGTCTCGACGATGATCGTCCTCGGCGATACCGAGAAGATCGAAACGGTAGCGGTGGGTGACAGCCTGTCCTGGAAGATCGAGCCCAACAAGCGTGGCAACATCATCTTCCTGAAGCCGGTCGAGGCCAAGACGACGACGAACATGAACGTCGTCAGCGACAAGCATGTCTACACGTTCATCCTGCGGGCCCATGCTGAATCTGAAGGCGACCAGACATATCTGGTCAAGTTCCGCTATCCGGACGAGGAGGCGGATTCGCGACTGCTGGCGGAAGCGCAGCGCCTCGTCTCCGAACCCAACCGCGCCAATTTCCAGTTCGAGAATTCCAATACGAATTACCAGTTCCGCGGCGATGGCGAGTTGAAGCCGACCTACGCCTTCGACGATGGGGTGAAGACCTGGTTCAAGTTTGACGGCGACATTCCCTCGATCTTCATTGTCGAAGGCGGCAAACGGGAAATTTTGGCCAACTTCCGCCGCGAAGGCGAATATTTGGTCGTCGACAAGATCGCCAGGCAGTGGATGCTGCGGCGCGGCGATCTCGCGCTGTGCCTGTTCAACATGCAGAAGATCGGCGGCTCCGCCGTTGCGGCCAGGACCACCTCTTCCAATGAGCGGATGAGGTAGAGCCATGCCTGATCCCAATTATCATCAAAACGTCGAACTCGAGGAAAGCGCGCAGTCGCAACTGTCGGAGCCGAAGCGCGGCTTGAGCAAGGCTGCCATCGTCGTGCTTTTTGGCATGGTTTCGATTCCCCTTCTGGCGATGCCGTTCTGGTTGGCGCAGCCGAAGGCGCCGGACAATGTGGAATCGAATGAGAACGAGGAATTCCTCGCACCGCCAGCAAAAGTGCAGCTGAACGTGCCGCCGCCGGAGCCGGAAGCACCGGCGACGGCGCCGACACAGCCGACGGGGGGCTCGGCGACGGACGCCGAACTCGAGCGGGCGAAACAGGCCGCTGAGGAAGAGGCGCGCCGCCTCGCCGAAGAGCGCAAGGCCCTCGAGGCCGAAAGGCTGGCACGCGAATCCGAAAACGACCAGAAGAGATGGGAACGCTACCGTTCGCCCATGGTCGTGACCGAGACCGGAGGCCAGGTCGACCCGCTGGCTCAGGCAGGCAAGACTCCCGAACAGGCGGAAAAGGAAAAGAGCGCCGCAACCTTCCAGGACGCCAACCCGAACAACCAGTTCCTCTCGGCCTTGGCCGCCAAGCCTGTGGAAGTCGCGACGGCTGAGCAAACCAAGCGCATCGACGCGCTGGTGCCGCAAGGCACGATGATCCGGGGTGTCCTCGAAACGGCGGTGCAGACCGACCTGCCCGGCATGGTGCGCGCAGTAACGACGGAGGACGTGTGGTCCTTCGATGGGCGCCGCGTGCTCATCCCCTCGGGTTCGCGCATGATCGGCGAATATAATGCGGGTGTTGCACAGGGCCAGACCCGTGCCTTCATCGTATGGAACCGGTTGCTTCGTGCAGATGGCGTGTCACTCAATCTGGGCTCGATCGGGACCGACGAACTCGGCGTCTCGGGCTCGGCCGGTGCCGTTAACAACCATTATCTCAAACGCTTCGGCGCGGCGGGTGTGCTGAGTCTGATTAGCGCGGGTTCCCAAATTATGGCGGCAACCAGCATGCCGACTAACGATGTCGGATACACTATCAAATCGATCCCAGGTCCGAGCGACCCGACTAAAAGTATTACGATACAAACGCCCACTACTAACAAGGTCGCGCTCAACGATATGGCCATGCAGGGCGCGGCGCTTGCGGTGCAGAATTTTACTCAACTGGCTCAGGAGGCCATTAAGAGCCAGATCAATATTCCGCCGACGATCAGTATCAATCAGGGCACACCGGTTGCGATCTTCGTGCGGCGCGATCTCGATTTTTCCGAACTTTATCCCGATCCCGTTCAGGAGAAGCTCAAGGAACTCAAACGTGGGCGAGGCTGGGATGGCAAATACTGACCGTATTCAAGTCAGGCTCGGAGGTGGTCTGCGATGAGTTACGCTGCCTCACTCTCCGATCTCATCGAACTCGCCTTCGCACCGCTGCGCGTGTTTCTGCAGTCTCCCGATGTCGTCGAAATCTGCATCAATGAACCGGGAATCGCCTTCGTCGAACGGGTAGGTCAGCCGGGCATGATGCGCTACGTCATGCCCGAGCTGACAGCGGAGCGGATGCGGTTCATGGCTGAGCGGGTCGCCGCTGCAAGCCACCAGTTCATCAACGAGGAAGAGCCGATTCTTTCGGCGTCCCTGCCCGATGGCGCTCGCGTCCAGGTGGTGCTGCCGCCGGCGGCACCAAAGGGCGGCGCTATCGTCATTCGCCGTCAGGTGACACGCCAACTCGTCCTCGACGATTATGCGGCCTCAGGGGCACTTCGCTCGACCCTTGTCACCGACAGTGCCTATCAATTGACCGATGATGAAACGCTGCTTTGCGACCTGATTGCGCGCGGCAACATCGAGTCTTTCTTGCGCGAAGCCGTGTGCCGGCGCGTATCGATGCTGATTTCGGGTGGTACCGGTTCGGGCAAGACTACCTTTCTTAACGCGCTGATGCAGGAGATTCCGGATTACGAACGCCTGATCACGATTGAAGACACGCCGGAACTGACGCCGCCGCAGGAAAACCACGTCAGCCTTATTGCGACGCGTGGCAACCAGAACGTCGCCCGCGTCGATCCGCGCCATCTGGTTGAAGCATCGCTGCGCATGCGGCCAGACCGGCTGCTGCTTGGCGAAATCCGCGGCGGCGAGGCGATCGACTTCCTGCAGGCCATCAACACCGGCCACCCCGGTTCGCTATCGACGGTGCATGCGAATTCGCCGAGCGCCGCCTATACGCGTCTCGCATTGCTCGTCATGCAGGGCAGCGGCGGCGGGCTTGGCCTTACGAAGGTCGAGATCGTCGAGATGTTGCGGGCGACGGTTCCGCTCGTGGTCCAGCTTGGCCGGCGCGATGGGCGGCCGGGTGTCGTTACCGAAATCTTTTACGATCCGTTCGTGCGCTCCGGACGGCAAAGACCAGCTGCCTATAACGACTTTTCGAAAATGCAGGAGCCCGGCGTCGTTCCGCTGGGGCGCAAGCAATGAACCGGATTTGTCTCCTGCTGACGTCCTTCGCCGTGATGGCCGCCGGGTCGGTGGGCCTGGCGCCTGCTGAAGATGAGCCGGTCAAGGTGACTGTCATCGAGGATGCGGCGCCGGTCAATCCGCCCAGTGCGACGATTGCCGCGAAACCTGCCGGTTGCGATTTCAGCAAGGTGCCGGATGCAAAACAGGGCGAAATCATCATCCGCAAAATAGCGGACGAAGAAGCGTTCGACCTCGACTTCCTCCTCGCCATTGCAAGGCAGGAAAGCGGCTTTCGCATGAATGCCGTTTCGAGCGCGGGCGCCGTGGGCCTGATGCAACTGATGCCTGCCACGGCGAAGCGCTTCAGCGTCGATATCTGCGACCCGGAAGACAATGTCCGCGGAGCGGTACGGTACCTGCGCTTCCTGCAGAAGCGTTACCAGAATCCGCTTTACGTGCTCGCCGCCTATAATGCCGGTGAGGGCGCCGTAGACCAAAATCGCGGCATACCGCTCTATCCCGAAACCGTTCGCTATGTGTCGGCCATTCTTACCGATCTCTACGGGTGGAAATCGCTTGGAGTGCCAGCATCCGACGGCGAAAAGCGGACGGCGGGCAAGAAGAACGAGGGCCAACCTGCCAAGCCGGAGGAATGGACTCAAGGATTTGTATTACATGTGGAGTAGTCAGAATGTTTAATAGATTGCGCATTTCCGGGGCTGCATTGGCTCTGTCACTTACATTTTTTGCCGGCGAAGCCTTCGCACAGTCCAGCCTGCAGCCGGTATCGTCTGTTCTGCAGACGATGATCAACATTCTGACGGGGCCGATCGCGTCGATGCTGGCCATTCTTGCCGTCATAAGCTGCGGCTTCCTTGCCTGGACCGGCCGGTTTACCTGGGGCATTGCCGGCTCCGTCATCATGGGCATCGTCCTGGTTTTCGGATCGACACAGATCGTATCGTTCTTTCAGGGCGCATTAGGCCACTAGGACTGGGGCAGGATCGGCCCGTCCGATCGGAGACTTAAAGTGACGAGAGCAAGGTTGGATGTGCAGGTCCGCATCTTCGGTGTGGACAGGCGGCAGCGTGCTAGATCTGCATTTGCGATTGCGGCCGGCTTCGCCGGAAAGGGTATGAGATGACTGAGGAAGCGCCGGACATGATCCCGTTGGTCAAGGCATTGACGCGCGCACCTACCCTGTTCGGCGTGCCGTATATGTATGCCATGTTCAATATGGTAGTGACGGCGGTCATCTTTCTGGCGACGAAGAGCCTGTTCACGCTCTTCCTCGTGCTCCCTATCCACAGTTTCGGCTATTTCCTGACACTGCGCGACGAGCAGATATTCAACATTTTGCGGGTCAAGGCCGCCAAGACACCGCCGCAGTCCACCACCCTCTGGGGTGTCAAAAGCTACGCGCCGGGAGATCCGACATGATGTCGCGCGCTGTCCGCAAGGAAATGCGCTACGGCGCCCAGGCGACGCGCGAACGCTCCGTCGCCGCCCACGTGCCCTATACGCGCCATGTGGACGATACCACCTTGCGCACCAAGGACGGACTGCTCCTGAGCGTGCTCAAGGTCGAGGGCTTCTGCTTCGAAACCGCCGATATGGCGCAGATCAACGGCAAGCTCGAAGGGCGCAACACCATCCTGCGCACGCTCGGCAACAGCCGGTATGCCGTCTATGGCCACATGATCCGGCGGCGACTCGAACCGAAGCTCGACGGCGAGTTTACCAACCCCTTCGCCGACGAATTGAACCGCCGCTATATGGCGCAGCTCGAGCAGCGGCGCATGTTCGTCAACGAGATGTACATCACCATCGTCCGGCGGCCGCTGCGCGGCCAGGTGGGCATGATTGAAACCATCGCCAAGGGCATTTTCGCGCGCGGCGGCAAGGGCCAACCCAAGGGCGCGCGGCAGGGCGAAGCCGAGGAATTGCGCGAACTGCGCGATGCCGTCCTCGGTGTGCGCGAGGTCCTGCAAGATTATCAGGTCAAGCTCCTCGGCATCCGCGAGACGGAACCTGGCGTTTTCTATTCCGAGCCGCTCGAATTCCTCGTCCAGATTTTGAACGGGATTGAGCCGGTCAAGATGCGTCTGCCCCGCATGCCGCTCGACGGCGCGCTGGCGATGAAGCGCCTGCATTTCGGCCGCAATGCCGTCGAGTTCGTCGGCGCGACGCCCCCTGCCGATTCCCGCCTCGGCGCCATGCTGTCGGTGCGCGAATATCCTTCCTATACGGGTCCCCTCCTCCTTGATGGCCTGTTGAAGGTGCCGCACGAATTCATCGTCAGCCAAAGTTTTTCCATCATCGACAAGCCGGTTGCACAAAACCAGATCGAGCGCGTTTCGCGCCAGATCGCCATGGCTGACGAAGCCGGCTCCATCATCGGCAACCAGCTTGTCGGCGCGCGAGACGAACTTTTGAGCTCGCGTTCCATCTATGGCGAGCACCATCTGTCGATTATGTGCCTCGGCAACGACAAGGCCGAACTCGACCGCTGCATTCGTTCGGTCGGCGCGACGCTCACGGACCAGTCCATCATCTGGTTGCGGGAAGATCTGAATTGCGAGGCGGCATTCTGGGCGCAGCTTCCGGGGAACTTCTCCTATCAGGCGCGCTCGGCGATGATCTCGTCGAAGAATTTTGCCGGGTTCCTTTCCTTGCATAATTTCCCTGGCGGCAAGCGCGACGGCAACCATTGGGGCAGCGCTATCTCGCTTCTGGAGACAACCAGCCAGAGCGCCTATTTCTTCAATTTCCACGTGCGTGACCTCGGCAATTTCACCATGGTCGGTCCGTCGGGATCGGGCAAGACCGTTGCCCTCTCTTTCCTGATGGCCCAGTCGCAGCGCATCAAGCCGACACCCCGCTGCATCTTCTTCGACAAGGACCGCGGCGGCGAGATCTTCATCCGCGCGCTTGGCGGCACTTACGAGATACTGCAGCCGGGCGAGCCGACGGGGTTCAATCCCCTGCAGCTCAGCGATATCGGTCCCAATCGTGAATTCCTGTTCCAGCTGTTTTCGCTGATGCTGCGACGGCCCGACGGACAGCCCTTGCCGGCGAGCGAAGAAAGCGTCATCCGCTCGGCAATCGCCCAGATTCTTACGACGACCCCTGAGGGAAGATCATTGCCGGCCTTTGCCACCCTGCTGCGAGGACGTATTCGCGCCGGCGAGAACGATCTGCTGGCGCGCTTCGAAAAATGGCTGCGGCCGGACCAGGTCGGCTGGCTGTTCAACAATCCCGTCGATCGCTTCACCTGGTCTGATGTCGCGGGCTTCGACATGACCAAGATCCTCGACGATCCGCTGACCCGCAGCGCGGCGTTGATGTACATCTTCCACCGGCTCGACGAACTCCTCGACGGGACGCCGATCCAGATCTTCCTCGATGAAGGCTGGCGGCTTTTGGAGGACCCGGTGTTTGCGGCCTTCATCAGGGACAAGATGAAGACGATTCGAAAGTTCAACGGAATCATCGGCTTCGGCACGCAGAGCACATCGGATATCGTCAATTCGAACATCGCCCATACGCTGATCGAGCAGAGTGCGACGCATATTTTCTTCCCCAATCCACGCGCCGACCTCGAAAGTCATGCCGGTGGGCTCGGCCTCTCGGCGCGCGAAATGCAGTGGATCAAGTCGACGGATCCGGCAAGCCGCTGCTTTCTGATCAAGCACGGACAGGAATCGGTCATCGCCCGCCTGCGCCTAACGGAAATGGACGACCTCCTCAAGGTTCTTTCGGGACGGGCGGAGACAATACTGGAACTGAATGCCCTCAGGGAGAAGCTCGGCGACGATCCCAAGCAATGGTTGCCCGCCTTTTGCGGGCAAGGAGTAAAGGTGTGAGAGTAACTTGTGTATGCGTAATTCTGCTTGCCACATTGCTTGCTTCAGGCTGTGCGAGCCGGCAGAAATTGAAGACTCCGTGTGATTTGCCTGCATCCGCGCTGTCGTTCGGACCGGTCGATGACTGCGGGCCGCTGCTGCCGGTCAACGAAGCGCTGACGAATATCATCGTCCAGCAGCCACTATAGGACGGGCCGCATGGAGCCAAATTTCATTGCTGCCCTGTCATCCAACATTGATGCGCTCGGCAAGAGTTTCACGGCAACCACCTACGGCGTTCTCGCCGCCTATATGACGCCGGTGCTCAGCGGGCTGATGGTACTCTACCTCGTGTTCTGGGGCTTTCAGTTCTGGCAGGGGCGCGGCGACACGAATGTCGTTACGGCTGCCTTCCGCATGCTTCGGCTCGCGGTGATCTTTTTTCTTGCCACCAGCTGGGGGCCGTTCCAGGTTGCGGTCTATCAGGTTGTGACCATGGCGCCGCTTTTTGTCAGCAACAATGTGATGCTCAACAACATCGTCAATCCGGATACCGGCAAGGCGATGACAGTCGGGACAGTGGCAACCGATATTTCGACGATCTATTCGATTGCTGTCCGGGCGTCGGTGAAGATCGAACGGGAAGCGACGGCGTCGCAAGCCGCCGCTCCGGAAGTCTTAGGGCCAGACGGCAAGCCCGTCCCAGGAGCCCAACCTGCCACGCCGGCGCGCAAGCCGCCGACGAACCCGCTCGAGACAGTGCTGACGACCTCGTTGCAGTCGGCAATTGTCTGGATTTCCGCGGCGCTCTTCGTCGGTTATGCGATGTTCCTGATGTTGTTCGCCAAGATGGCGCTATGGGTCATGCTGGCGCTGGCACCGATCTTCATCATCCTGCTGATGTTCAAGATACCGTCGCGCTTCTTCTCCGGCTGGCTGACGGGTACGCTCCAGGCCATGCTGGTCCCGATCTTCCTCAGCACTTTCCTGAGCTTCTATATACTCGGCGTCCGCGCCAACATCATGGTGCTGTTCAAGGCCGTGAGCAATCCCGATACGCCGCTGATGATCAAGGACGTGGCGCCTTTTGTCCTGATCTGTTTTGCTGGCGTGTTTCTCATGGCGCAGATCGTGCCCTTTGCGGGGCGCATTGCGACAAGCACGCAGGAATGGATCAGCGATGCCTTCGGCAGCGATCGCGTCGTTCGCATTGTTACCAATATGGTGGGCGGTGGCCGGCGCGGCGGCGGCGGAATAGCCGGACCGGCTGGCGGCGCTTATGGCTCGGGCGGTGGCCAGATTGCCGGTGGTTCGGCGGATACAAGCCTGCGTGACGTTCAGGACCGCAATGCCGCAATCAACCGGCAGACCAGGAATAGATAGCGGCCTCAGTTGCCCTGCAAGACCGTATTGATCAGGGCCTTTTGCCGACCGATGCAGTCGATCAGCCTAAAATTGCGCTCGATGGTGCGCCGCGCTGCAACGCGCAATGGCATGAATTTCTCCGGCGCCTTGAGAACGTCGAGGATCGTGCCGGCGAGTGCGTCGGTGTCGTAAAAGGGAACGAGCAGACCGTTCTGTCCCGAGCGGATCACCTCCTGGACGGGTGCTGTGTCGGAACCGATGATCAACGCGCCGCATGACATGGCTTCTATAACCGACCAGGAAAGGACGAAGGGGTAGGTCAGATAGATATGCGCCGCCGAGACCTGGTAGAGCTTGCGCAAAAGATCGTGCGAGATGGCGCCGGGAAAGACGATGCGGTCCGCCGGGATATCGTGCTCGGCCATGAGCTTCTCTTTCCACGAACCGCCTCCCGGCGGAGGGGCGCCATAGCTGACGCCATCACCACCGACAAAGACGAAAATGGCATCAGGATTGCTGCGGATGACTTTTGCCGCCGCGGCGAGCGCCTGAGGAAATCCCCTGTAGGGCTCGAGATCACGCGAAACGAATGTGACGATGGGCGGATCGCCGGGTTTTAGCACGCGCCCATCTGGAAACTTCAGCGTCGCATTGCGGTCGGGACGAAATCGCTGCGTGTCGACGCCTTCATGGCACACGGCTATCCGCCGTTGGGCCGGCGCCGGATAAAGGCTCTTTTGCCAGCGGGTCGGACTCACCCCGCCATCGATCGCCTCAAGCGTGAGAAGCTGCGCCACATTGCGCAGCCGCAAGCGCTTTCGGGTATCGAGATCGGGAATGTCATCAGGCGCAAACCCGACGTCAGCGCCTTCAGCGCGATAGAAGAATTCGCAATAGCCGATGGCTGGAACCTGCGGCAGAACATCCTTGACGAACATCATGCTACCCCAGCCGATGTGACCGATGACGATATCCGGCCGCTCGCCGTGGCGAACCATCGCGTCGAGGGTTTCCGCGACGCGATGGCCGATGCGGACATGGTGATCCGGGATGCCGAGGTGCCGCGCCATCTGGCTGTCAGCCCGGGGACCGGGCTCGACGCGATGCCGAATGACGCGGACCGATGGAATACGCCGGTCGACAGATTCACTGATCAGGCTGACATCGTGGCCAGTTTCGGCAAGGTGGGAGGCCAATGCCGCAAACTGCCCGAATCCACGCCGATGAACGAATGCCACATGCATGACGTCAGAAACGGTCCCAAGAGGAACAGCGATGGTTGCCTGACGTTTGGTTGGGATCGCTCAAAGGCAAATCATAGTCCGTAACGCGTGGCATTGCCCCAAACCAGTTCGAGTCGATGCAAGGTTTGGAAGGCGATTTCCAGGTTGCGGAGGTCTTCTGCGTCCCGTGCGAGCAATCGGTTGTAGGTTCCGCCCGCGTTGCGCAGATCGGCACATAATTGCTCGCCCTTTTCAGTCAGTCTGATACGCGCCGAGCGCTTGTCCCGCTGCGAAGCAACCCTGTCGATATAGCCCCCGTCAGCCAGTTGCTTCAGATAGTATGAGATATTGGAACCGACATAGTGGCCGCGATCCAGGAGTTCTCCAACCGAAAGTTCGACATCCCCTATCGCCAAAAGAACCATCGCCTGAGCCGGCCCCACATCTTCGATTCCGAGTTTCGTCATCTCATTGCGCAGCACGCCAGCAAAGCGACGATTGACGCGTTCTATCATACGCGCCAGTTCGAAGTGTGTGACGACAACCGCATGGTTTGCGGCCTTCGCCTTCTTGTTGTCGGCTGATATTTCAGGGAAATCGGCGGCCGCGAAGCCGTCGATAGATGTTTCGACTTCCACTCCTTCGTGTAGAAGTTTTTGTATCATCCTTCTCTCCTAGTCAATTTTACTTCAAATTTTGAAGTAAGTTACAAGTATGTTTTCGGGTCTCCCTCATTGATTTCCCCACCAAAAGAACTTTTTTCTGTCACATTCTCTGCAGTAATACTCTATAAGTCTATTGCATTAGACTGACGCCCCAGGGCTAACCAAAGGCTGTGTCATTTCCAAGGCAGATCACATATGACAGATACTCGTCAAATCAATCCAAATGGCAAGAGCCATGCTGGTAAAAAAGCGCTTTCGGCGGCGAGCGCCGAGCCAAAAGCGCTGGTTTTACGGGCCCGTAGGATATTCATGGCGGGCCTGCTTTATGCCGCTCTGCTCAGTGCCTGCATCAGCCTTTTGCAACTTACAGTACCCTTGTACATGCTACAGGTGCATGACAGGGTCCTGAACAGCCAGAGCAAGGACACGCTGGTCATGCTCACCATCCTGGCGGTGGGCGCTCTTATCGTTTTCGGCGTTCTCGAGTTCATTCGCGCCATGTCCTTCCAGGCGATGGGCAGCGCGCTTGTGCGCCGGCTGAACCTTCCGGTTCTATCGGCTGCGGTCGAGGCTTCGATCGACCAGGGCCTGCCAAAGGCGACGCAGTCACTCCGTGATCTGACAGAATTGCGGAGCTTTTTGACCTCTTCGGCGGTCAGTGCGCCGCTTGATGCGGCCTGGTCGCCGATTTTCCTTGCTGCGCTTTTCCTCATGCACCCGGTCTACGGCATCATCGGCGTCATCGCTGTGATTGTCCTTGTCTGCTGCGGCGTCATCACCGATCTCATGACCCGCAGCCTCGTCAAGGATGCAAACCAGGCGAATATCGAAGCCATTTCGAAGATCGGCTCCACGCTCCGCCATGCCGAGGTAATTGAGGCCATGGGCATGTTGCCCGCCCTCGCCCGCCGCTGGCGTTCGCTGCAGATGAATGCGATCGGCCTCCTCGATCTCGGCGGCAGCCGCAGCCGCGCCATGGCGACAATCGCGCGCACCATGCGCTTCATGGTCCAGATCGCCGTGCTCGCCGCAGGTACGCTCCTTGCAATGGATCGCCAGATTACGCCGGGTGCGATGATCGCCGCCAGTATCCTCGTCGGAAGGTTGCTGCTCCCCTTCGACCATGTCGTCGATAACTGGCGCCTTTGGGTGCAGGCCGTCGGCAACTGGCAACGCATTCAGTCGCTGCTGTCGCAGAATCTTGCGGTGCGGCAGACGATGCCCACCCCGCGCCCGCACGGTGACCTTGTCATCGACAAGCTCGTCTATGCCGCGCCGGGTGTCGACGTGCCGATCATCAAGGGTATTTCTTTCTCGCTTTCCCCAGGCGAAGTGCTCGGCATTGTCGGACCTTCGGCGGCCGGCAAGTCCACTCTGGCGCGCTTGCTCATCGGTATCGTGCGGCCGACTGCCGGCGGCGTCTTCCTCGACGGCAACAATGTTTATCTCTGGGAGCGCGGCTCCTTCGGCGAGATCGCCGGCTATCTGCCGCAATCTGTCGCGCTCCTTGAAGGAACGATTCGCGACAACATCGCCCGCATGACCGATAGCGAGCCGCAGCGCGTGCTTGAGGCGGCTCGCCTTGCTGACGTGCATGAGATGATCGGGCGTCTGCCGCTCGGCTATGACACGCCGGTCGGCGATGGCCGCCTGACGCTTTCGGGCGGACAGCGGCAGCGCATCGGCCTTGCCCGTTGCCTTTATAACAACCCGAGGCTGATCGTTCTCGATGAACCAAACGCCAATCTCGATTCGGTCGGCGAGCGAGCGCTAATGCGGGCGATCGAACAAGCGCGTGACGATGGCGCCATCGTCATCATGATCGCGCATCGACCGACAATCATGCAGGTGGCCGACAAACTTCTGGTTCTTGAAAACGGCCGGATCACCCAGTTCGGGCCGCGTACGGATGTGGTCGCATCGATTACGCCGGTCAATTCGAAGATGGGGGCTGCCGGAGCATGATTGACAAGATCAAGAAGAATTTGCCGGCTCGCGCCGACGCTTCGCTTCCGATGAAAACGGTCGGCAGTCAACTCGCGGCGCACCGGCCGATCGCCAGACCTGTCTGGTATACGGAACTCGAACATGATTCCGACCACCCGCCGCTGCGACGGCTGATTATCGCAGGGGTCCTGACCATTACCATAGCCTTCGGCGGCTTCTTCGGCTGGGCCTATTCGGCCGAACTCGGCAGTGCCGCGGTGGCCATTGGCAGCGTCATCGTCGATTCGAAGCGCAAGACGGTGAGCCACCTCGAGGGTGGCATACTGGACCGCGTTCTTGTGCAGGAAGGCGATGAGGTAAAAGTCGGCCAGCCGCTGATCAGGCTCGATGATACGCGCGCACGCTCGGATCTGCAGTCGCTGCAGAGCCGCCGCGTCGGTCTTATCGCCAAGCTTGCACGCCTGCGCGCCGAACAAGCCGGCAACACCGAAATTACGTTCCCTGCCAATTTCGGCGAGGTGGGCGATATTTCCGCCGACAGTGCAAAGAAGGCCGAGCAGGTCTTCTTCACCAAGCGCCAGACGCAAAAAGAGAGCAAGATCGATATTCAGAAGAAGACGATCGAGCAATATACGGAACAGGCAAAGGCGCTCGACGTCCAGACCAGGGCGACCGATCGGCAGATCGAACTGATCGACGAACAGCGCAAGGCCATTGCAAGTCTGGTCGCCAAGGGATTTGCCCAGCGCTCGAAACTCATCGAGATCGACACGCGTCTCAGCGAGCTTGCGGGGGATCGCGGCGAGTATGCGGGTGACAAGGCCAAGGCGGAACAGGCCAAGGCCGGCGCAGAATTTGCGCTCACCGGCATAGAAAGCGACATGCAGGCGGAGATCGCCGGCGAAATAACCACGAGCCAGGTCGAACTCGCTGATGTCGAAGAACGCATCGTTGCGGCGAAGGATGTAATGCGCCGCGTAGAGATCAAGTCGCCTCAGGCAGGTATCGTTGCCAATATCCGATTGCGCACGCCTGGCGGCGTCGTCGCTGCCGGCGAGCCGCTCCTTGATATCGTGCCGGAAAACGAGCCGCTCGTCGTCGAGATGAAGATCGGCCCGCGCGATATCGATAGCGTGACGGTCGGCTCTCCGGCTCAAGTTCGGCTCACGGCCTACAACCAGCGTGCCCAGGCTCCACTGGACGGAAAAATCACCTATCTTGCCGCCGACCAGCTCGTCGACGAAAAGACGGACGCTGCCTACTTTGTCGCGCGCGCCGAAATCACGCCGCAATCGCTTGCGGCCAATCCGCAGGTGAAGCTCTATCCCGGCATGCCCGCCGAGGTCGTCATCGTCCACAAGTCGCGTAAGGCCATCGAGTACATAACCTCTCCGATTGCCGACAGCTTTAATAGGGCGTTCCGCGAGGATTGAGGGGCGATTGGCCCCTTATTTCCCTATGTTTCTAGATTACTTCAAATTTAGAAATAAAGTATTTCCAATTAATATCCATATCCAAAGTAGTATCTCGTAAAATATAAATTACTTTCACGAATTATTACATGTCATAATACATTCGTGTAATAAATTGTTACTATGTGTTGCCACATTTATATTCCATGACTAGGTTGCATTTCGATTTGGTGCAGTGCACAATCGTTAAAGCATAAACGTCGGAACAGCTCCGGCATTTTGTAAACTCAAAGCAGGACAGAAGGAGAAGCAGATGGCCACTTTAGAAGGCGGCGCCTACGACGACGTTTTGTTTGGCTCGCGTTTCGACGACTTCATCCGCGCCCATGGCGGTGATGATGTTGTCTTTGGCGGAAATGGTCATGACACGATTTTTGGTGATGAGGGGGACGATCTCCTGTTCGGCGACAAGGGCGATGATGCTCTGTTCGGCGGCGAGGGAACGGACGTTCTGTTCGGTGGAAATGGTGATGACGTCCTGAGCGGCGGCAACGGCGATGACGTTCTCTTCGGCGACAAGGGCGACGATGTCCTCCAGGGTGGAGCAGGCAACGATACGCTGTTTGGTGGTGCGGGGAGCGACGTTCTTCTCGGCGGCGCCGGAAATGACTTCATTGCAGGTGGCGCTGGCGATGACGTCCTTATCGGTGGTGCCGGTAACGACGTGTTCCAGTTCACCGGTGGTGGCGGCAACGATGTCGTGCTCGATTTTACCCCTGGGGAAGACATCCTCCAGATCTCCAGCGGTATCAACGGCCAGGACATCCATTCCGCAGACGACCTCGCGTCGCGCGTTACCCAGGTCGGCAACAATGTTGTCGTGGACCTCGGTCATGGCGATTCCGTCACGCTGGTCAACACCAGCTCGGAAGACGTGCAGGCTCATCCGGACAACTATTTCACCGTTCATTGATCGTGAAATCAAATTGCGCGCTCCGCTCCATGCGGGGCGCGTTCCTTCCGCTATGAATGAAAGGGCCGTGTATTGAACCTCGACCATTCGACGGACATTGAAGGCGATACTGAGAGTATTTTTGTCTCCCGGCTCTGCGCGGACATTGCTGTCCTGATCTGGGATCTGCCCGGCGCAATGCGGGCGTCAACCAAATGCGTGCTTGAATCGAAGGAACAGCCTGTTCCTCTGGTCAGCCTCAATATTCCTCTTGAAACCGGCGGGCACCGCGTCCTTTGGGCCATGCGCACCAAGGACGAACCGATTGGCCTGACGCTTTCCGCGGGTTCGCTTGGGCCGACAGAACAGACGCTGCTTTATCCGGCGGCCGAGCTGCCGCATCTCGACGTCGATCGGGCGGTTAACAACCTTTCGGCAGCGGGCCATATCAAGCTGCTCACAAATCTCCTTAGCACCTGGCGCAGCATGTTCCGGCTCTCGCAGAATCAGGTCTTTGCCAGCGTGGTGCGTGAAGTCGCGCTAGCGCTCGCCCCCGAGCCGCGCAAGATTCGCGTTTGTGCGCAACCGCTCGAGGGCCAGCATCTGCTTGAGACGGCAATCGATCCCGAACTTGGCGACGTTACCTCGATCTATGCGATCGGCTCCAATTCAGTTTCAGCTTTGCCTTCGAAGTTTGTCATCGGCTCCCGCGTCCGCAAGGGCTGGCAACCATGCCACTTGCTCGTTGAGTCGGCGAAAACACTTCCGCAATCCTTCCATATCATTCTCACCGGCAAGAACGGCGTCGCCATTCGCGAGTTGACGGATCGGGAGGCTGCCCCCGGCGATTTCCAGAAGTGGTGGAGCAAGAACCAGGCACATCCCGAGCTCCGCGAGTTCCTCGTGCGCCAGCTTGCCCAAATTCCCGCTGCAGGCATTGCAACGGCGATCGACATGCAGATGCGCATGCCGCTGACAGCCAAGCAGATCGCCAAGTCGCAGACTCATCCCGCCGCTGAGATCGACCTTGCCCTTGCGCTCAATGGCGGCTTGCTCGTTGGCGGCTGGACGCATGATCCTTCCTCCATGCTTGCAGGTATCGAATATCTGACCGAAGAAGGCCGCATCCTTCCGCTCAAGCCTAATTTCTACAAGTTCGCAGGCAAGACCGAGGCGCGCGAAGACGGGTTGGGCGCGGATGTCACCGGGTTTGTCGCCTGGGTGCCGCAAACCTCCTCTGCGGGTCCGGTGCTGCAGCCGCGATTCCAGATGCGGCTGACTTCCGGGGCGACTGCACCGCTTATTCCGCCGCTGCAGCCATTCGAGCCCGCAGCGCAGCGCAACCGGATCCTGCGCGCCGTTCCGCCGCAGCATGCGCGCAGTGAAGTCTTCGAGAATATCCTGGCACCTGCCCTCACCGAGGTCGAGCGCAAGCTCGGCAAGACGGTTCGCATCGCCGATACGAAGGAGTTCGGCGTGATGCCGGCTGCCCCCCTCGTTTCGATCGTTGTACCGCTCTATCGCAACCTGGACTTCCTGCGTTTCCAGCTTTCCGCGATGGCGACCGATCCTTGGCTCGTTGCCAAGGCGGAACTCATCTACGTTCTCGATTCGCCCGAAATCCAGGAGGATACGGAGCACCTTCTCGGCGGCCTGCATCTGCTCCACGGCCTGCCGATGAAGCTCGCGATCATGAACCGCAATGGCGGCTATGCCCGCGCCTGCAATGCCGGCGCTAGCCTTGCAAGCGGCACCGTGCTCGTCATGCTGAATTCCGACGTCGTGCCAACCGAAGCAGGCTGGCTCGGGCCGCTGGTCGAGCCCTTGCTCGAAGAAAAGAAGCTCGGCGCCATCGGTCCGAAGCTGCTCTTCGAGGATGGGTCGCTGCAGCACGCCGGGCTCTATTTCGCCCCGGACCGGCGCAATGTCTGGCTCAACCACCATTTCCACAAGGGCATGCCCGGCAATTATGCGCCGGCACAGATTGCGCGCACTGTCCCGGCGGTGACGGGCGCCTGTCTCGTCACCCGCAAGGATATTTACGATCTCGTCGGCGGATTTACCGAGGACTATATCATCGGTGACTACGAAGACAGCGATCTGTGCATGAAGATCCGCCAGATCGGCTTCCAGATTGCCTATCAGCCGGCGGTTTCGCTTTACCATTTCGAGCGGCGCTCGATCCGCCGCAGCCCGGACTACATGCGCGGGCTGGCCAGCCAGTACAATTCCTGGCTGCACACAAAGCGCTGGAACAAAGATATCACCGAATTGATGACGACTTACGTTGACGAGGCTGCGGACGAAACCGTGACCGACTTCGTCGCCGAGAAGTCGAAAAGGAGTGCAGCTTGAACGAGGTAATCGCACTGAAGCAGGCTCGGGCCGAGCGTCACCTCCCCTTCAACGAAGATCATGTCCGCTGGTTGACGGATGCCGTGTTGCGCAACCGCTTCCTGCCGCGCCCTGATCCTGACAGCATCTTTGTCGGCGATGGCGATTTCCAGGCTGTGGGCGCCGAATTTCTTGGCCACTTCATTCGCATGGGCGGCCTGCAGCCGCAAAGCCGCATACTCGACATCGGCTGCGGCATCGGGCGCATGGCGGTCCCGCTCACGCAATATCTTGACGGCGATAGTGGAAGCTATTGCGGCATGGACCCCGTTGCCGGGGGTATCAACTGGTGCCAGCGCATGGTCAGTCCCGCCTACCCGAACTTCGAGTTCCGTCAGGTGGATATCGCCCACTCGCTCTATAATCCGAAGGGCGAGATCAACGGTCTCGAACTGAAGCTGCCTTACGACAGCCGCCAGTTCGATTTCATCATCATGACTTCGGTTGTCACCCATCTGCCCGACGAAGAAGTCACCGCCTATCTCCGCGAAGTCGAACGCGTGCTTGCTCCTGGCGGGCGCGTTTTCATGACTGCATTCGTCGTCGATCAGTCCGCACAAGAAAACAGATCGAAGAAGCGTGACGCGCGTCTCGGGTTCCAGCGCTATGACGAAGGTCCGTGCTGGTTCGTGCCGGAAATGCCGCCGCTTGCGGCGGTTGGCTTCGATGATGGCTTCCTCGATCGCGCATTGACCCGTGCCGGGCTTTCGGTCGTTACGAAATCGCTTGGTCATTGGCGCGGCGTGCCCGCCGACCACTACCAGGACGTCTTCATCGCAGAATACAGGGAGGACGGCCGATGACGCGCGTTCTCGTTGCTGCCCACAACCATCCGGCCCTTCATCCGGGAGGGACCGAAATCTTTGCACACGATCTTTTTCGCGCCTACCAGAGGGCCGGCTGTGAGGCCTTGTTTCTCGGCGCCACCAACCAGATCCATCGTCAGGAGCGCCCGGGCACGAGCTTCCAGAGCATCGGCTCGAGTGGCGACGAGGTCCTGTTGTGGTCCGGCCATTTCGACCGGTTCTTCATGAGTCAGATCGACCTTTACGGCGTCGTTCCGGATATTGTTGAACTCTTGCAGGATTTCCGCCCCGATATCGTGCACCTGCATCACCTGTTGCTGCTCGGCGCAGAATTTCCGCACATCGTCCGCCGTACGCTGCCGGACTGCCGGATCGTCATGACCCTGCATGACTACTATCCGATCTGCCACCACGACGGTCTGATGGTCCGAACGAAGGAAAAGGAACTCTGCTACGGCGCAAGCCCCGACCGTTGCCATGCCTGTTTCAAGGATATTCCGCTTGATAAGTTCGTCCTGCGCGAGCGCCATCTGAAATCTCTCCTGAGCGTTGTCGATGGCTACGTCGCTCCGAGCGCCTTCCTCAGGCAGCGCTATGTCGAGTGGGGCCTGCCGGAAGAGAGGATCAGCCTTATTCCGAACGGCCAGCCCGAACGCCCGGCTCCGGCGCAGACTGACGCGCCTGCACGTCGCAAGCCGGTATTTGGATATTTCGGCAATCTGAACCCATGGAAGGGCGGCACGGTCCTGCTCGAAGCGGCCAAGCAACTCATTGCCGAAGGTCTCGATTTCGAGGTGCGGGTTCACGGCGCCGCTCCCTTCCAGAGCGAAAATTTCGTCGAGTCGATCGACAAGCTGTTCGCCGAAACCGCGCCGGTGGTGCAACGGCGGGGAGCCTACCGCCGCGACGACATTGCTGGCCTGATCCGTGCCGTGGATTGCATGGTCATGCCGTCGATCTGGTGGGAAAATGCGCCCCTGGTCATCCAGGAAGCCCAAGGCCAGAACTGCCCTGTCATTACCAGTAATATTGGCGGCATGGCCGAGATGATCGAGGACGGCGTCAACGGCCTGACTGTTCCGCCGAATGACCCGACGGCGCTGGCCGCAGCCATGCGGCGTATCGTGGAGGACCCGGATCTACGCGAGATCCTGAGCCATGGGGCGCGTCACCCCGAAACCATCGACACGACAGCACTGCGCTATCTCGCACTCATCGAGAGCCTGCGTCCTGCGCGTGTCGCAGCCTAGAGGAGTACACCATGTCCATCGTGACAAAAGTGGCGCCGCAGGCTCCAGCGCAAGCTCAAGCCGCTCCAAGCGCCACGCCTGAACAGGATAATAGCCAGCAGGGCATCAAGGGCCGTGTCGACGCAATCGACAACAGCCGGCTCTTTGGCTGGGCCTTCGATCCGGCAACGCCCGCCAATCGCCTGACCATCCGCGTGCTTTTGGACGGCAAGCCGATCGCCGAGGCGGTCGCCGACCGCGACCGGCCGGACTTGAAGCGCAACGGCATCGGCGATGGCCTTCACGCCTTCGACGTGATGTTGCCGGAATTTGCGGTACGGCGCGCCGGCGAACTTAGCGTTGTCGCCCTTACGACTGCCGGCAAGCAGCATCCGCTGCGCGTGCCGCGCCCCGATGAACAGGCTGCTGAGGCGTTGATTGCGGCGCCGATGACGCGGATCCTCGACAAGCTCGACGTGCTGATGGCGTCGCAGCGCCAGCTTCAGGTCAATCAGCGCTCGATCCAGCGCCACGCGACGACGGTCATCGACGGTGCCGGCAACAGCCCGACGGTCGATCTCGTTGATATCAGCGGTTCAATTGAGACGCTGCGCGGCGACATCAACCAGCGCCTGACCGAACTCGACGTTCACCTCATGCGTATGGACGGTGTGGTTGCTGGTCTCGAGACTCGCATCGAATCGCTGCAGAAGCGTTCGGGCGGCGAGGCCAAACCGTTGCTTCTGCTGCTGTTCACTCTGGTTGGCATCGCGGCCGGCGCCGCCGTCGCGATGTTTGCCTTTTCTTGAGATCATGGAGTAGCAAGTGCTTCCCGACGAAAAAGAACATACGCCGGCGTCCCGATCCGGCAAAGCGCCCGAACGTCACCCGATGGTGATGGAAGGCGAGATGGTGGTCGGATGCCCTATTGATGACACGCTCATTCTCGTTCTCGGCATTGGTGGTCTGACCTCCGAACAGGTCACGGTATTCCTGAACGGTGATCCGGCGATGAGCCTGAAAGTGCCGCTTGTCAGCTGGCACCTGAAGGAGCCCTCGCCTGCCGGTACCCATGGCTTCGTCGCCATCGTGCCGACGAATATCCTACGCCGCCGATCGCTGAAGACTGTGCTCTTCCAGCACAAGGCGCAGGCGACACGCTATGCCTTTGCAGGGCGCGCCGCCGCCATCGGCGACCTCGTCGCCATGGTGACCGACCTTGCGGGCGCTGATCTGCCCGTCGTTATCGACGGCCTTGTGGAAGGCCTCATATCCGGTCCGATCGGCCGCAAGAAACTTTCGGCGATCACCGCTCTGCTGCAGGCAGGCGCGCGCTCGGATGGCTGTGTCGAACTTATCGGCGGCAGCGATGAAGGCGAAATCTTCGTCCAGGGATGGGCGCAGGACCTGACGCCTTCGGTGACCCGTCTCCTGATCAGCGGCAAAACCCCTTCGATCGCCGAATGCTCGATCAGTGTTTTCGCCCGCCCGGATCTTCAGGACCAGGCATCGGGATTTGCGGGTCTGCTCCTTGCCAGCGAAGCGGTCGAGCCGAATGATATCGAGCGGTTGCTGTTCCGCGGACGTCGCGGATGGCGCTTCACCGAAGTTTATGACCGCCGTGTCATCGCTGGCAACCGCGAGACGCCCGGCCACGTCCGGGCGATCCTGCCGCGTGTTCGCAGTTCGACGGAGATCCTCCTGCGTATGCGCTCCGCCGCCAACCGCTTCGACGGCGCCGAGACGGTTTCCAGCCTGCCATTTCCCGTGCGCATGGGCATCGACAACGCCTACCGCGTCGAGGGAAGCGGTCTTTTGATCGCGGGCTGGCTGCTTGATCCCGACAGTCACGTCGAAGCGGTCAAGTTGCGGCGGCATCGCGGCGAAGCGCAGCTCGACGGCAACTGGACGCGCATCGACCGGCCTGACGTTACCCGCGGCTTCGACAACCAGCCGCCGTTCAATGCAGGCCTCAACCCGAACCGGCATGCTCACGGCTTTGTTGCTTTTGCACCGGAGCTCGAGGGCGATAGTACGGCGCCGTTCTATCTCGAACTTACTTTGAGCGATACGCGCCGTGCCTTCATGCCACTGACGCCGACCCGCATCACCTCGCGCGATGCCGTTGTCCGGCAGATCCGTGCTATCGATCCGAATGCCTGGGCGCTGCGTCATATCGTCGATCAGCAGCTCGTACCTCTGCTGCGCGTCGTCAGCCGCCCGGCACCCGAAATCTTCGGTGTTGTCGATGTCGGCGCCTTCGAGGAAGCCGAAGGACCGGCCATTGTCATCGGCGTCGACGAACGCGTTGAGGAAATCGCACCGCTCCTGACGCTTCTTGCGCTCGACCCTGAAACGCGCCGTGCGCCGATCGTTATTGCCGCTGCAGCGGAACTGATCGATCGTATTGGCGTCCATGTGCGCCGGCTGGCCAATTTCTACGGCTTGCGCCTGCGGCTCGTGTCGGCGAGCGGGTCGGAAGACCTTTACGATGCGCTCGAAGTCGGCGCACGCGCCGTATCGACCGAGACCGTGGTGTTCCTCGCCGCGTCGCTGTTGCCGCGCAACAATGGCTGGTTCCACAAGCTGCTTGCGGCCTATCATGACCGCGAGGCCTGCGTGCTGTCGCCGACCCTTGCCTATGAGGATGATTCCATCCGCTGGGCAGGAACCTGGGTTGCCGGCTCACAGTCCGACCGGGCGCTCATCAGCCGCTATGCCGGCTACCCGATCGATGCCGTCACCGGCATGGGCACGACGGAAGTCGCCACGGCCACCTTCGAATGCTGCGTTCTGCCGAGGGACGCTCTCTTTTCCGTGGGTGGATTCACCCGCGGCTATCTCGGCACGCATGAGAAGGGCCTCGATCTCGGCCTCAAACTCAAGCAGTCCGGCCTCAAGTCCTATTGGCTGCCTTCGGCGCAGATGCTCGGAACGGACGACATATCCGTCTCCGACAAGGCTTCGACGATTGCCTTGATCGAGCGCATCGACCGCCAGGTATTCGATTCCCGCTGGGCTAAGATTCTAACGAAAGATGGCATGCCATCGGAGGTCAAATAGATGTCTGAACAACTTCGGGTACTCGTGGTCTCTCACGCCCACCCGAGCATTTCCCTGGGCGGCGCAGAAATCGCCTCCTATAATCTTCACAAGGGTCTGAATACGCTTCCGGGCGTCCAGTCCGTCTATCTCGCGCGCGCCGGCCATCCGATCCCGCGCCATGGAACGACGGCCTTAATGAGCCTTAGGCGCAGCAGCGACGAGATCCTGTTTCACGCCGATGAATACGATCACTTCTATCTCTCCAACAACAATACAGACGAGATCCGCCGCGATCTCCTGCGCTTCGTTGGTGACCTCAATCCCCATGTGGTGCACTTCCACCATGTCCTTGGTCTTGGACTTGAGGCGCTTTACGCAATTCGCGAGGCGCTGCCCGATACGGCGATCCTCGTCACGTTCCATGAGTTCCTGTCGATCTGCCACAATCACGGGCAGATGGTGAAGGCGGGATCGGCCAAGCTTTGCAACGAGGCCTCCCCCATTGATTGCCACGGCTGCTTCCCCGACATTCCGCCGGCGCGCTTCCTCAAGCGCGAGCGCTTCGTCCGCGGCATGCTCGAACTCGCCGACGGGTTCGTTTCCCCAAGCATGTTCCTTGCGCGCAAATATGCCGAATGGGGCCTTGATCCCGAAAAACTCAGCGTGATCGAAAACGGCATCTTCATTGATGGTGTGACGCCGCCACGCGAACTGACCGGACCGAAGCCGCGACGCGGCCGCTTTGCCTATTTCGGCCAGATGACGCCATTCAAGGGCGTCGACGTGCTGATCGACGCGGTTTCGCGTGTACCTGAAGACGTATGGGGCGAGGATTCGCGCCTGATGATTTTCGGCGGCAATCTCGAAAAGCAGCCGCGCGATTTCCAGGATCGCATGGAAAAGCTCATCGAGGACGCAGGATCGCGCGTGCGCTTCTACGGTGCCTACCAGAATTCGGAAATGCCGCGCCTGATGCAGTCGGTCGACTGGGTGGTCATGCCTTCGGTGTGGTGGGAAAATTCCCCCATCGTCATTCAGGAGGCGCTGCACCATCGCCGGCCGATTATCTGCTCCAATATCGGCGGCATGGCCGAAAAGGTCCGCGACGGCGAGGATGGTCTGCATTTCCGCGTCCGCAGCGCCGAAGACCTTGCCGACCGCTTCACCGAGGTTCTCAGCGACCAGACGATCTGGGAGCGCCTGCACCAAACTATCCGCCAACCGACCAACCACATCGAGTGTGCCGAGGCGCACCTGGAACTCTATGAACGACTACTGAAATCGACACGCAACCAACCGATAAATGTCACGACAAATGCGGACATCGTTCTCTCGCAAGCGAGTTGACGCTGAAACACCGTAAAGTCCGAAAGCCAAACGGAGGTAATTTCTATGGCACGCGTACTCGTAATGATCCCCTCAGGCGAAGTGTACGATCACGACAGTGTTCGCTGGTACAACTACAAGGATGTTCAGCGCAGCATCAACCACTATCACAATATTGGCGATGCTTTCGTATTCGACTCGTCGCTTAAGCTGATGAATTACGACAAGCTCGGCGTACTGCCGATTGCTGAACCCAAGATGGAAGACATCGACCGCCTTCGGGAGGAATATGACTACGTCTTCCTGCGCGGCTCCAACTACGTTCATCAGTCGATGGGCTGGAGCCAGACGATCCCGGTTCTGAAGCGTCTCGGCCTGCCGGTCATCGCCTTCGGCATCGGCGCGCAGGCTCCGGTCAAGGGCAAGCTCGAGCTTTCCGAGGAAACCAAGACCGTCCTCCACATGATGGCCGATTCCACCGCGTCTATCGGCGTGCGCGGCGCCTATTCGGCGCAGGTGCTGTGGGATATCGGTATCCGCAATGTGCGCATCGTCGGCTGCCCGACGGCGTTCCGCCGGAACGACCCCGAAATGCGCATCAAGTTGCCGGCGCTCGAGGATGTCCAGAACATCGGCATCACCATGCGCCGCGAAGTCTCGCCGACCTATGCACAGGATATCAAGCGCTACCTGACGTTCCATCGTGATCTCGTCAAGGAACTTGCCGGGCGCTTTGACGCCGTGCTGATGTCGCAGGGCGAAGTCGAGGAAAAGAAGCTCGTCTTCGGCACGGAAGAGCAGAAAGAGGAAGCCATCGCAGCGTTGAAGGCCAACAAGTGGGTCTCTGACTGGTTCCTCGACGAGACTGTCGAAAAACTCTATCGCGAGCGCATGTTCTATTCGGACGTGGTTGCTGACTACGAGGATCTCGTTCAGTCGAAGGATCTCGTGCTCGGCTACCGCCTGCACGGCAACCTGATGGCCTTGTCGAACGGCACCCCGTCGATCTACTTCACCTATGACAGCCGTACGGTTGAGTTCGCCGAGACGTACCAGATTCCAAGCTTCGACGTCTTCAGCAACAAGGAATTCAAGCTCGAGGACTATTGGGATCAGTCGCTCTTCGACAAGTACAATCGCGCCTGGTACCAGACCTATGGTGAAATGCATCGCTTCCTCACCGAAAACGGTGTCGACCACAAGATGACCGACACGAGCAAGCGCATTAAAGAACCTGTCCGCAAGGTTGCCTGATGCGCAATTGCTTCGCCATAGCTGCCGCCGCACTCGTGCTGGCGGTGGCTGGGCCTGCTCTTGGCCAGGAGACGCCGAGCGCCACGCTCGCCGTTTCCGGCCCGGAGGAAATGGTATTCGATTGGGCAAAGCAGGCCTGCGTCAAGTCGCACGTGCCCGATGCGCCGGCACGTGCCTTTCGCGACTCTGACGGCAACGTCCACCTGATCGCCAGCCACAATGACAATCGCCGCTTCAGCGGCCCAGACCTCAATCACTTGCAGCCCGAATGTGCGGTCATCTACCAGGCGAAGAAATCCAATGTCCTCGGCCAGTATGACGATATGGGCTGGATCAGCGGTATGTGGACCGGCGATGGCAAGACCGTCTATGCGCTCGCCCATATGGAACTGCGCGGCAATCGCGCCCCTGGTCTTTGCAGCAACAAATCCTATAGTTCCTGTCTGTTGAATACGGTCACCGCCCTGGTGTCGCGCGATGGCGGCAAGAACTTTGCAGCGGAAACTGGCTCAGGTTCCGGCCCGATGGTGGCGAACCTCCCCTACCCTTTCCCGAACGATCGGAATGCACGCGTCGGCTATGCCAATCCGACAAACATAATCCAGCGTGACGGTTGGTATTACGCCATGGTATTCGCGGATGGCTATCGCGACCAGAAACGCGGCAATTGTGTGTTGCGCACGCGCGACCTTGGCGATCCGTCTTCTTGGCGCGCCTGGGACGGCAAGGAATTCTCGGTTCAATTCATCGATCCGTTCCGCCAGCAGACGGCAAACGCGAAGGATCATGTCTGTGCGCCCGTATCTACAAATAAAATCGGCCGCATGATCGGCTCGATATCCGAACATCGCGGCAGCGGTGAAGTCATTGCCGTCTTCGGCGACCGGCGCACCGAGGACGGCAAGACCGCCTCCGGAATCTATGCATCGACCTCAAGGGATCTGGTGAACTGGTCGGAGCCAAGGCTCATTTTTGAAGCGCCGCTGCTGTGGGAGAAGAGTTGCGGGGCCGATGGCAGGGTGTTCTACCCTGCCTTGCTCGACCCCAACGCGAAGGCACCGTCTTTCCAGGATACCGGGGACAATGCCTTCATCTATTTCACACGCTATCGGCTGACCGGATGCAAGGTCACCTGGGACAGGGACCTCGTGCGCGTGCCGGTCACGATTTCAATGGGAGGAACAGCGAAGGGACAGGGAGGAGGAACGGCGCAGTAATCGATTGGCAGACCTGTCTATCCCCAAACCTTTTCTCAATCCTTCAGGAGTACTTCCCATGACTGTTCTTGTTACCGGTGGCGCAGGCTACATCGGCAGCCACATGACGCTGGCGCTCAAGGATGCCGGCCGTTCCGTTGTGGTTCTCGACGATCTCAGCTGCGGTTTTCCATGGCTGGTGCCAAGCGACGTGCCGCTGGTGCGCGGCGATATCGGCGATCAGGCACTGGTCCGCGATGTCATTCGCAGCTATGGAATCACAGCGATCCTGCATTTTGCCGGGTCGATCGTCGTGCCCGATTCGGTGCGTGATCCGCTCTTCTACTATCGCAACAACACGGTCCAGTCCCGAAACCTGATCGAGACCTCCATAGGTGAAGGGATCAAGAACTTCATCTTCTCTTCCACAGCTGCGGTATATGGCGAGCCCGAGACGACGCCGATTACGGAAGATATGCCGCACCAGCCGATCTCGCCCTATGGCACGTCCAAGCTGATGACCGAATGGATGTTGCGCGATGCGGCCGCCGCTTATCCTGATTTCAACTATGTCGCCCTGCGCTATTTCAACGTTGCGGGAGCTGATCCGCAATTGCGGTCCGGTCAATCGTTTCCGCGGGCCACGCACCTCATCAAAATCGCGAGCCAGGCCGCAACGGGCGAACGCTCGCATATGGAAGTCTACGGAACGGATTATCCGACCCCGGATGGGACTTGTGTGCGCGACTATATCCATGTCAGCGATCTCGCGCAGGCTCACCTATGCGCCCTCAACTATCTCGAGGATGGCGGGCGCAGCACGGCCGCCAATTGCGGTTACGGCTATGGCTACTCAGTGCTCGAGATCATCGATGCGGTGAAGCGCGTTTCCGGCGTGGATTTTGCGGTCAAACTCGCGGCGCGCCGAGCGGGCGATCCGGCAATCCTGGTGGCAGGCAACGAGCGTGTGCGCAGCCTGCTCGGCTTCGCCCCAAAACGCGACGATCTCGATCTGATCGTCGGCGACGCGCTTGCATGGGAACGGCAATTGCAGGCGCAAGAAGCCAAACAGCGTGAAAAGACGCTCGCCAACGTCTAGACGAGTGTCGGCTGACGATCACGCTTTTATCATTGAACCCCATGCGGCGAACCGGTTAAGCAGGAGGGTGGTCTGACGCCACCCCGCACCGATCGCCATGGGGGGCAGCCTGGACCGTAAAGGGGGGCTGTGTTGCATGATTGAGCCGCGCAAGGGGACTGGACAGCCGACGATTGCCGACGTCGCCGAGCTTGCGGGCGTTTCGCGTGCAATCGCATCGCGCGCGCTTTCGAGCGAGCCGAGGCCGGTCTCGGCCGACAAGCGCGAACGTGTGCTCAAGGCGGCGCAGACGCTCGGCTACAAGCCGAACCTCCTCGCACGAAGCCTGACGACGAAGACGGTCAATCTCGTTGCCGTGGTGGTCAATCATATCCACGACCTTTCGGATCTCGACCTGTTCGATCTCCTGATCAGCGAGATCCAGTCCATCGGCAAGCAGGTGATCTTCGTTCGGGTCGGGTCCTCGCAAGGGATCGAGGAGTTCCTGCGCAACGGGATTGCCTATCACGTCGACGCTGCGCTGGTTTTCTCCGACTTTGCCGACGCCGCCACCGTGCGCAAGATGTTTCGCAATGACAGCGTGCTGATGCTGAACGGCATGCGCGACGCCGCCGCGCCCGCCATTATTCCCGACGAATTGACCGGAATCACGGCCGCAGTTGCGGATGCTGCCGGCAAAGGTGTTCGCACCGCTCTTCTCGTGACAGGGCGTGCGGCATCGGCCGTCGAGCAGGCACGGGTCGCACACTACAGGTCGGAACTTCAACGCAATGACATCGCGCTCGCCGGCGAGTTGCGCGGGGACTATTCCTACCAGAGCGGCCGACGCCTTGCGGTGTCACCCGACTGGAAGGAGGTGGACGCGGTATTCTGCACTTCGGATGCTATGGCCATGGGCGTGCTCGATGTTCACAGAGACGGGGTCCTGCAGACGCGTCCCAAAGCCTTTCGGCTCTATGGCTTCGACGACGTGACTTTGGCCGAGTATGAGGCCTATCCGATTTCATCCATAGGCTATGACAAGTCGATCTATATCAAGGAGATTCTGCGGTTCCTCACGCACCCGAAGGAGTTTCGGTCGGGCGGAACTCTGGTGCGGGTTCCGACCTATTTCGTTGCGCGCGACAGTTCCTGAACGAAAAGAATTGGGCCGGCAAGCCGGCCCATACCTGTCTTTACCAGAGCGGATTCAGCGTCGGCGGATTGGCCTTTTCGCCCCACCATTTCTTGTAGTTGGCCTCATATGCGCCGGACTGGATGTAGTCCGAAACGAACATGTCGAGCCAGCGTACAAATTCCGGGTCGCCCTTGGCGACGGCAATGCCGATCGGGTCGTTGGAAAAGAGGCCCGGAAGGGTAACGAGGTTGTCGTTTTTGGTCGCGAGGTAATCGAGGAGCGAAGAATCCTCGATCGCTGCATCGGCACGCTTCTGCTGGAGCAGAAGGACGCCATCCGGCGAGAAATTATCAGTATAGACCAGCTCAGCATCCGGAACCGCTTTTTTCAGGAAGCTTTCGCCGGTCGTTCCGCGGCCGACGACGACCTTCTTTCCGGCAAGGTCCTTAAGCGAAGCAATGCCAGCATCCTTCTGGACGATCACGCGCAGGCCGGCGCGGTTATAGGGAATGGAAAAGTTGACCGTCTTTGCCCGCTCAAGCGTCGCGGACGTATTGGCGACAACGATGTCGAGCTGACCGGACACGAGCATGGAAATGCGCGCATCGCCGGAGACGTCGGTGAATTCGACCGGCACGCCAAGCTTGGCCGCGAGTTGCGTCGCAACATCGACGTCATATCCGACTGGATTGTTCTTGTCGTCGCGGAAGCCGATCGGCTCGCCGCCGAGCGAAACGCCGATGCGCACCGTGCCGCGGTCGCGAATCTCTTCCAGCTTGCTGGCCTGCGCGGCGCCGGTAAATGCCACTGCCGCGGTCAGAGCAACGGCGGCAATCCTTGCAATCATGGTTTTCATGCATTTCCCCTTTGTGTTGTGGGCCGTGGATCGTATTGCCTCGCAATCCGCAGCTCAGGTTTGGATAATCGTGGCTCCCAGAACCAATATTTGATCTCTCCCGGGCAGCGGAAACTTGCGACGTCATGATTGCCCGCCGCATCGATTGCATGAACGACGACCCCGGCCAGGAAACCGGTGTCAAGTTCGGCAAGATCGTCGATCGCCATATCGACCGCTTCTCGCAATGAGTAGCCGAAGCGAAGGGCAAGCACGATGCTGCGCGCCGTGCCGCAGCGTATCGTCATTTCGCCGGTGTGGGTGCAGGCGGCCGCGCCATAGCGGCTATCGGCATAGAACCCTGCGCCGGCAATTGGCGAATCGCCGAGGCGGCCCGGATATTTCCAGGCCCAACCCGAAGTCGAGGTGGCGGCATGGATGCCACCCGCCATATCCTTCGACAGGAACACAGTGGTGTCGCGCACCCGTTCGGGGTCGGTGATGGCGCGGCTGAGGGGGGCGAGCGCTATGTCGGGGAACGCCGACAACTGTTCTGAGGAGAGCTCCTTTTCGAGCCTTTGCCACCAGACACGCTTGCTGTCGTCGAAAAGAACGTCGTCGAGCGGAAATCCGATCTCGGTTGCAAAGCGTCGGGCGCCGTCGCCGGTCAGCATCACATGCGGCAGCCGCCGCATGACTTCGCGGGCGAGCGCGGCCACGGCCAATGTATCCGGCACGGCACCTACCGCGCCGACATCGCGCGTCGTTCCGTCCATGACGCCTGCGTCAAGCTCCATCTTGCCGAGCATGTTGGGCCAGCCGCCATAGCCAACGCTGCGCACCTTGACCTCTCGCTCCACCTCGGTGATGCCGGCGACCATTGCATCGATGCCGTGGGCATTCTGCTGCAAGAGCTCGACAGATTTTTCGAAACCGGGCCAGGCCTCGGAATTTGCGATGAGGATCATGTTCTATTCTTTGCGCATTTTGGAGAGGAACTGGGCGATGCGAGAATTGGCCATCCCGCCATCGCCGGCAAAAAAACGGTCGGTCGGCAGGTCGACCACGAGGCGGCCCTTGTCGAGAAAGACGATGCGCGAGGAAATCGTCCGCGCGAATTCGATCTCGTGGGTGACGAACACCATTGTCGTGCCCGTACGCGCAAGCTGCGCGAGAATATTGAGCACCTCGGCGGTCATCTCGGGGTCGAGCGCACTGGTGATTTCGTCCAGCAGCAGGTAGCGAGGCTTCATCGCCAGAGCGCGACAAATTCCGACACGCTGTCGCTGCCCCCCAGAAAGCTGGGCCGGATAGGCGTCAGCGCGTGCCCCAAGGCCAACAGAATCAAGCAAGGCGCGGGCCTCGGACTCGGCCTGCGCGCGAGGAATCCTGAGCACCTGGATCGGGGCAAGCGTGACGTTTTCGACCGCGGTCATATGCGGGTAAAGGTTGAAGAGCTGGAACACGGTTGCCGAGCGCTTGCGCGCCTCGGCAAGGTCTTTCGGGTTCGAAACATCGAAATCGTCGATGGTGATGAGCCCGCCGTCCAGCCGTTCGAGCCCGTTCATGCAGCGGATCAGCGTGGACTTTCCCGACCCGCTGGAGCCGAGAATAGAGACGACCTCGCCAACGTTGACGTCAAGATCGATTCCGTCGAGGACCACGGCGGAGCCGAAGGATTTTTGTACGCCGCCGGCGCGGATCATCTCACAGACCTTTCCATGCAGTGTGAGCGCGCAGGCGCCGCTCCAACCGTGCGCCCCCAAGAGCGATGAGCTTGGCGGCGATGTAGTAGAGACCGCCGACAACGGTCCAGACGATGAATGGCTTCAATGTACGCAGATTAAGAATGTTGCCGATCTTGGTGAGATCGACGACGCCGATGACGGAGATCAACGATGTCACCTGGAGCTGGTTCACGAGGAGTCCCGTCAGGGGCCCAATGGCAAAGGCCATCGCCTGCGGCGCAACGACGTGGCGCAATATTTGCCAGCGCGACAGGCCGAAAACCCGCGCGGATTCGATCTGGTCGCGGCCGATAGACTCGATCGCCGCAACGGCTATCACGTAAATGAACGCAGCCGTGTTGCCCGATAGCGTAATAACAGCGGCCTCGACCGGCGTAACATTAATCTTCAACAGTGCGGGCAGGCCGAAAAATACAAGAAACAGCTGGACCAGAACCGGCGAGTTTTTAAGGAGCTCCGCGAGAAATGTAATAAGCGGCGTAAGCAGAGGCACGCGATAAAAGCGTATGACCGCCCATATCGTGCCGATCAGGAATCCGATGAGCGTCGTTACAAGAAAGAGCGCCACCGAGACGCCGAGCCCCTGCGCCAGCAATATAAGGTCGTAGGAGGTGAAGCTCGTATACCGCATCAGGCGACGTCCGGCATACGGTCGCGATTGAGGCGCCGATGCAGCGCGCCTATCGCGAGCGAGATAAGATAGGTCAAGCTTGCATAGACGATCAGGAGCACAGCATAGACCTCGAACGGGCGAAACGTATCGGAGGCCACGATCTTCGCCGAACCGGTCAATTCATTGAGGGTGATGGTCGAAAGGATCGACGAGGTCAGCACCAGATTGATAAAGACTGAACCGAGCGGCCTTATCGATGTGCGCAGGGCAATCGGCATAACGATCTTGCGAAATATCGTCGGTTTCGACAGCCCGCTTACCTCTGCAGCCTCAAGGATGCCTGTATCGATGGCGAGAATTCCCGAGCGAATGACATCGGAACTGAACGCACCTCCCGCAATCGAAAGCGCGAGAACTCCGGTCGTGAAGGCATCGATGTAGATGCCGATTTCCGGAAGCCCGTAGAAAAAGAAGAACAGCTGGACGATGAATGGGATATTGCGGAAGAGATCCACATATATGAAAGCGGCACGCGACAGGAGGGGCGAAGATGACGTGCGCAGGGCCGCGACGAGAAGTCCGATGACAAGGCTGCCGAACAAAGCCAGTGCGCAGGCCTCGGCCGTCAGAAGCGCGCCCTTCAGCAAGAATGGCACGTGCCGCGCCAGTATCATCAGGTCAAATTTCAAACGGCTATCCCCAAGCGAGTGAAACCGGTTTCACATTTGCCGAACGCAGACAGAGTGTCAAGTCGGATAGACAAGGTTCTATAAAGCGCCGTTCAGAATTGTGGCAATAATGCGGCAGCTCTCCATCTCGGCGCTTGAAGCGGATAAGCGCTATAGTGGACAAGCTTACTCAAGATACGGAAATAATTGAGGAATTCAGTCCAGATATAGATTAGAACACTTCTAATATATTGTTATTGCTTCGTTTTTAGCGAAAGTTTATGACTTGGCCCGCGTATAAGCCGTGTCATTCGCACGGCAAACCTGCGCTGGGGTTTGAATTCATGCTTGTTCCGTTTCTGATAATGCTGCGCGAGGGTATCGAGGCAGCACTTATCGTGGGTATCGTCGCTAGCTATCTCAAGCAGACCGGACGCCGTGAATGGATGCCTGCCGTATGGGTGGGCGTTCTCCTTGCAGTCGCCTTGTCGCTCTTTGTTGGCGCTGCACTGCAACTGGTCAGCGCCCAGTTTCCGCAAAAGGCGCAGGAGTTCTTCGAGGCAATCGTCGGCCTGATAGCGGTCATCGTGCTTTCGTCCATGGTTTTCTGGATGCGCAAGGCCGCGCGCTCGATCAAATCCGAGCTGCATACGCATATCGACGAGGCCCTCGCCCATACGTCCGGGCAAGCAACGGCACTGATCGCCATGGTGTTCTTCGCAGTGGCGCGCGAAGGGCTTGAATCGGTGTTCTTTCTGCTCGCCATCTTCCAGCAGAGCCCATCGAGCGAAGCACCACTTGGGGCCGTCCTTGGCATTCTGGTGTCGATTGCGCTCGGTTACGGCATCTATTTCGGCGGCGTGAGGATGAATCTCCGCCGGTTCTTCTTCTGGACGGGCCTGTTCATTCTCGTTGTTGCCGCCGGCATTCTGGCGGGCACGCTGCGCCATTTCCACGAGGCAGGTGTCTGGAACAGCCTGCAGACCGTGGTCATCGATTTGAGCGGAATCCTGCCTGTAAGCAGCCCGCTCGGAACCATCTTGTCGGGCATGTTCGGCTACCAGGATATGCCGACGCTGGGCGAAGTGATCGTCTACTTCTCGTTCCTTGCGATCAGCCTCTACTTTTTCTTGCGACCTTACGTTTCGGCTGCCGCAAACGCGCCAGCGACCAAGCCCTCGAACTGATCGGACGATTCTTCATGTCGCAATCCACCGGCTCCGCCTCCCCTCGCCCCGCATCACAGAAATTGATGCAATTGGCGGTCGTGGGGGCAGCGGCTCTCGTCGTCGCCGGCGGCGCCGCATTCTATTACGCGTCGAAAAGTGTAAAGCCAGTGGTAGTGGGCAATGCCATCACGGTTACAATCAAGAACGGCGCCTGCGATCCCAATGCGATTACCGTGGCCGCCGGTCCCTCTACGTTTACGATCGTCAACCAATCGGATCGCGCGCTCGAGTGGGAAATTCTCGACGGCGTCATGGTGATCGAGGAGCGGGAGAATATCGCGCCGGGAATCAGCCAGACGCTGCAGGCGAAATTGAAGCCCGGCGACTATGAGATCACCTGCGGGCTCCTCAACAATCCGCGCGGAACTTTGCATGTGACACCGTCCGCCGTATCCGACGCCGAGGCGGCGCGGCCGGCACTTCGCGCCTATCTTGGGCCGCTCGCCGAATTCCAGGTGTTTCTCGTCACCCAGGGAAACAGCCTCGTCAAGGCGAGCCAGTCCCTCGATGCCGCCATCAAGGCGGGCGATCTCGAAAAGGCCAAGGCAGCCTACCAAAGCGCGCGCGTTCCCTACAAGCAGATCGAGCCGATGGCAGATCAATTCGCGGACCTTCACAATGCCATCGATCCTGTCGCCGATTATCTCGAGAAGCGCGAGCAGGATCCGGCGTTCACCGGCTTCCATCGCATCGAATACGGCCTCTACACACAGAAAAGCACGGCGGGGCTCGAAAACTATTCGACCAAACTGCTGGCCGACGTGACAGCACTGAAAGACCGCATTCGCGGTTTGCGAATTTCCCCAGAGCAGATCGCCAAGGGTGCGCAGCGCCTCATGGCGTCCACGGCAGAGACGAAGGTGGCTGCGGGTGTCGACCACTACGCGCAGACCGATCTTTCCGACTTCGAGGCAAACGTCGCGGGCGTATCGCGGATGATGGCGCTGCTGAAGCCCGTCGCGGTGACCGCAGCCCCGCAGGTTGTCGGGGATATTGAGTTGCGTTTGACCGATGTGAGCACCGAGCTGAAGGCCCTTCGCGGGCCGGAGGGCTATCCTTCCTATGACGGCGTCAATGCCGATACCCGGAAGGTCCTTTCGCAGAAGATGCAGGCGCTGGCGGATGCGATCGGCAAGCTCAACGCCGCCGTGGGATTGGAGTAACGACGATGACGGCGAACGACAAGGGCCTCGTCACCACGCGCCGAAATTTACTGTTTGGCGTCGGCGCGGCTGGCGGTGTCCTCGCCACAGGGCTTGGCAGCGCAAGCGCGGCCGCGAAGCAGGAGGAACAGGTCACCGACGCTCCCGTCAGTGACAAGACGCAGGAGCGCCAGCCCTTCTACGGCGTGCATCAGGCCGGTATCATCACGCCCCGCCCGGCTGCCGGAATGATCGCAGCCTTTGACGTTCTCGCCTCGACGCCTGAAGACGTCGAGCGGCTGTTCCGCACCTTGTCGGAACGCATCGCTTTTCTGATGCAGGGCGGCAAGCCCCCTGTTTTCGACGACAGATTGCCGCCGTCGGATTCGGGCATTCTCGGGCCCGTCGTCCCACCAGATAATTTGACCATGACGGTCTCGCTCGGCTCGTCGTTCTTTGCCAAGCGCGATTGGCTCGGGGCACACAAGCCGAAGCGGTTGTCGCGAATGAAGGCGTTTCGCAATGACGCGCTTGATGGCGACCTTTGCCACGGCGATCTGGCGTTGCAGATATCGTCCAACACGCCCGATACCAACATTCACGCGCTGCGCGATATTATCAAGACCATGCCGGACCTTCTGGTTTTGCGCTGGAAGCAGGAGGGCTCTGTCCCTGTGTTGCCACCAAAGCCCGACGGCAGTCATGAAAGCGCGCGCAACTTCCTCGGCTTCCGCGATGGCTCGGCCAATCCGGACGCCAATAATACCGAGCTGATGGACCGTATAGTGTGGGTTACGGAGAACAGCGATGAGCCCGAATGGGCGCGTCGGGGCTCCTACCAGGTGGTGCGCATCATCCGCAACTTCGTCGAACGCTGGGACCGGACGCCGCTTGGCGAACAGGAGCGCATCATCGGGCGCAAGAAAGCAACCGGCGCTCCGTTTTCTGGCGAAACCGAACATGACCTACCGGATTATGCGAAGGATCCAGAGGGCAAGGTGACGCCGCTCGATGCCCATATCAGGCTTGCCAATCTGCGCACGCCGGAATCCGGAGCCAATCTCATCCTGCGCCGTCCGTTCAACTATTCGAATGGTGTCAGCAAGTCCGGTCAGCTCGAACAGGGACTGCTGTTCATCTGTTACCAGGCCGATCTTGAAAAAGGGTTCATCACTGTGCAGCGCCAGCTGGATGGTGAACCGCTGGAAGAATACATCAAGCCGATCGGCGGCGGCTTCTTCTTCACACTACCCGGCCCACTTGATGAAACCGACTTCCTGGGCCGGACACTACTCGAAGCAGCGGGTCACGCCGTGACTCGCGTCAGATCTTAAGGGGATAATCGATGAAGCTTAAACTTACACTCTCTGCCAGCCTGTTCGCCCTTTCCTCGGCCATCCTTCCTGGTGTCGCGGTGGCCGAGGTATCGCCACTCGATCTCGTGCAGCCGATCGCCGACTACAAGATTTATGTGTCGGAAAACTCCGAGAAGCTCGTGGCTGATACCAAGGCATTCACTGACGCCGTCAAGGCCGGTGATGTCGAAAAGGCGAAGTCGCTCTTTGGCGCGACCCGCATGAGCTATGAGGCGATCGAACCGATCGCAGAACTCTTCAGCGATCTTGACGGCTCGATCGACTCGCGTGCCGACGATCATGAGCTTGCTGAAAAGGACCCTGGGTTCACGGGCTTCCATCGGATTGAGTATGGCCTTTTCGCTCAGAACAGCACCGAGGGTCTTGGTCCGGTTGCCGACCAGCTCATGGCTGACGTAACCGAGCTCAACAAGCGCATTACCGACCTCACCCTGCCGCCGGAGAAGGTCGTCGGCGGCGCTGCCGTTCTGATGGAAGAAGTAGCTGCCACAAAGATCTCCGGCGAGGAAGATCGCTACAGCCACACCGACCTTTGGGACTTCAAGGCCAACTTCGATGGTTCGCGCAAGATCTTCGATCTTGTTCGTCCCCTGATCGAAAAGGATGAGGCCGCCTTCGTGACCAAGGTTTCGGCCAATTTCGACGCGGTCGATACGACCCTGGCGAAGTACAAGACCGCCGATGGCTACGAGCTATACGACAAGCTGAGCGAAGACGACCGCAAGGTCCTTGCCGCTGCCGTCAACACGCTCGCCGAAGACCTTTCGACCTTGCGCGGAAAGCTCGGCCTGAACTGACAAGCCTGAGAATCGAGAGGTGCAAGAGGCCCGGTCATCGCGACCGGGCCTTTTTGTTTGCCCGCTCGGCATGCGGCATTTTCGCCCCGCTCCGTACCCATTCTTGACCCGATCGCTTTCTTTGCTACTGTCATTTCAGTAATTTCTGAAATAACAGATAAAGCGAAAGAGTACCATGAATCTCCCGCCGCTCGTACAGTCCTTCGTTTTGCATTTTGGCGAAATGGGAAGCCGCTGGGGCATCAACCGGACGGTTGGCCAGATCTATGCGCTGCTCTATGTCTCGCCGGATCCGCTTAACGCGGATCAGATCGTCGATGCTCTTGGCATCTCGCGTTCGAACGTTTCCATGAGCTTACGCGAATTGCAGGCCTGGAATCTGGTTCTCTTGAAACACCTGCCCGACGATCGCCGCGATTTCTTCACGACGCCCGACGACGTCTGGCAGATCCTGCGTACGCTCGCGGAAGAGCGCAAGAAGCGCGAAGTCGATCCGACACTGTCGGTCCTGCGAGAAATTCTGATGCAGCAGCCGGCGAGTGAGGCGGAACGGCATGCGCAGGAGCGGATGAGTGAAATGCATGGGCTCATCGAGCGGCTGACGACCTGGTATGAGGATGTCAAGCAACTTGAGACCGACCGGCTGGCAACCCTGTTGACGCTGGGCGCCAAAGTCACGAAACTGCTGGAGGCGAAGGATAAGATCGTCTCGCTCGGCAGATCGAAGCGCACTACTGAAAAGGGTTGATGGCATGAAACCCGCAGCAGATGCATCATTGGCGCTTCGCTCAGAGGTGAGCCCGGCAGATGCATGCACTGTGCGGGAATCGACTCATAAGCCGTCTTCCAGTCTGCCGATTGACAAGCAAAAGCCCGCTCGCGCCAAGGCGGCAGCGTGGTTGCAACTAGCGGCGGCCCTCCTCTGGCTTCCGCAGGCATGGTTGCTGGCAATGGCGGTTGGCCAGATTATCGCGGGCACCGATTGGCGCAATATTGTCTGGCTCGCCGTTGGGGTTGTCGCCCTCGGCGTCCTGCGGTCTGCTCTTGACGCGGCGGGTACGCGGGTTGCGTTCCTTTCCGCCCGCAAGTCACTTTCCGAACTGCGCCAAACCGCTATCGCCTCCCTGGCGCGGCGCTCGCCTCTCGACATGACGCGTCCCGCCTCCGGGCTTGCAGCCAGTGCGATAACCGAGCAGACCGAGGCTATCCTGCCCTATCTGGCCCGCTTCCAACCGGCGCGGCTCAAGGCGACATATGTTCCCCTTGCCATCCTTGCCTCCATTGTCCCGTTCTCCTGGGTGCCGGCTCTGGTGCTGCTCATGGCCGCGCCGTTGATACCGCTATTCATGGCGCTGATCGGCTGGCGCGCCAAGGCTGCCAGTGAGAAGCAACTGGTCGAGATGGGTAGCATGAATGGCTTTCTTCTTGATCGCCTGCGTGGAATGACGACCATACGCGTTTTCGATGCAGTTGACCTGACGGCCGACCGGTTGCGCGCCAACGCCGAATCCCTGCGCTCGCGTACAATGGCTGTACTGCGGGTTGCTTTTCTCTCTTCAGCTGTACTTGAACTCTTTGCCGCCCTCGGCGTAGCCATGGTCGCCGTCTATATCGGTTTCCACTATCTTGGACAGTTGCCATTCGGTGCCTGGGGTGGGCGGCTCGATCTGAGCGAGGGCTTGTTCATCCTCCTGCTTGCGCCGGCCTTCTTCGAACCGCTGCGGGAACTTTCATCTGTATGGCACGACCGTGCTGCCGGTGAAGCGGCGCTGGCCGCACTTGCCGAGCTCAGCGATCAGGGCATCGCCATCGTGGGCGGGTCTGGCGGCAATGATCAGGACGACGATGATAAGGCCGCGTCAGTCTCAATCGAAGCGCTTGGCTATTCTCACGCGGGGCGTGATCGCGATGTGCTGGAGGACTTCGACCTCGAGGTAAAGCCCGGCGAGCGTGTCGCGGTACTTGGCCCGAGCGGGTCGGGCAAGTCCACTCTTCTTGCGCTGATCGCAGGGCTGGCTCCCCTCGAAAATGGCAGGATCATCATCGGCGGCGAGCATCTTACGAGCGCGACTGCAGATCAGTTGCGCAATCGAATGATTTGGATCGGCCAAAGGCCGCATATATTTGCCGGCTCACTATATGAGAATATCGCGCTTGGGCGTCCCGATGTCGACATGGCTCGGACCGACAGTGCACTGGCTGTTGCCGCCCTCGAACACGTCGCCGAAGCCCACGGCAGTTTTCAATTGGGTGAGGGCGGTTCCGGCCTTTCGGGCGGCGAGATATTGAGGTTGGCGCTCGCGCGTGCTGCTGCTGGCTCAGGAAAGAATCTTATCCTCGCCGATGAGCCGACGGCACATCTGGACACGTTCACCGCTCGCGAAATCACCGAAGGCCTCCTCGAAATCGCCAGGGGCAAGACACTGATCGTTGCAACGCACGATCCAATACTCGCCGCCCGCATGGATCGCATCGTCAGGCTATTCCCTCAGATCGCGCAGGAGGCTGCGTGATGGGGATCCTCCACACTTTCCGGCCGATCATTGCATTATTCTACCGAGAGCGCCGCAGCATGCTCCTTGCTGGTGCATTGCTCGCAGCGGCCACGGTTCTTGCCGGTATCATGCTGCTTGGCCTCTCCGGCTGGTTCATCACTGCGACGGCCATTGCCGGACTCTCATCTGCAACAGCATTTGCATTCGACGTATTCGCACCGGCTGCTGCCATCCGATTTCTGGCTCTCGCGCGAACGGCAGCGCGTTATGGCGAGCGCCTGACAACGCATGATGCAACGCTCGGCGTGCTCGCTGGTTTGCGCGAACAATTGTTTCGCTACTGGTCACGCCCGCAATCCGCAAGGTTGCTCGTTCAGCGGCCGTCGCGCCTGCTGTTCCGTCTTACCGCCGATATCGACGCGCTCGATTCGCTATATCTGCGCGTGCTCGTACCGGCAGCAGTTGCGATCGTGACAGCGCTCGCCGTTGCCGTAACTCTTGGGATGATGCATCCGCTTGTCGGTCTTGGCGCAGGGACATTCCTGCTTCTCACAGGGCTTGGCGTGCCGCTCATCGCCGCAAGGTTCGCGGGTGCCTCGTCGATACGCCGCGCTCACGCGCTTGAGGCGCTCCGCTCCCGCAGCATCGATCTCGTTGCCGGACAGACAGATCTATTGATGACCGGTCGGCTTGCGGCGCAAGTGGAAGGGGTGGCGGCCGCCGACCGCCGGGCGGCTGCCGCCGATAGCCGTCTGAACTGGATCGAGGTTTTCGCCGGCGCAGGGCTTGGGGTCGCCTCGGCGCTCCTGCTTGGCGGGACGCTCATGGCCATGGCGGCCCTGGCCAGCGCGGGCGCGATCAATGGTCCCGTTGCGGCGCTTGGCGTTCTGGTGGCCCTCGCAGCGCTCGAACCCTTTGCAGCATTGCGCCGGGGCGCCGTGGAGCTTGGCCGCACCTTACTCGCCGCACGGAGAATTGGACCAAGCCTTGCACCCCCCTCCCCTCCCGTGCCACGAACAGCGGCGCTGAACGGCGAAGCGGTTCGTACTGCGAATGCTAGGGTCACCCATGACGGCGCCCCCCTCCCCGCCCTCCACGCATTAAACTTCACAGTTGCCGACGGCGAGCGTGTTGCACTGATCGGGCCGAGCGGTGCCGGCAAGTCGACCCTGCTGGCGCTCATTGCCGGTGAACTTGGCGCCGCCGATCGCGGCGAAGTCGCAACCGCAAAATCTGCTCTGCTGACGCAGAGGACCGAACTTTTTCAGGACACGCTGCGTGACAATCTGCGGCTGGCAGCGCCGGAGGCGGATGACGCGCAACTGCATCGCGCGCTTGATCAGGCGGGGCTCAACGAGCTTGTTGCATCGCTTCCGATGGGTCTCGGCACCAGTCTTGGTGAAGGCGGGCTCGGCCTCTCCGGCGGACAATCGCGGCGCCTTGCTCTTGCGCGACTGCTTTTGCGCGATGCGCCGCTCTGGCTGCTTGACGAGCCGACCGAAGGCCTCGACGGCGCCACCGCCCGCGACGTGCTGCAACGGCTCCGCAGTGCCATGCCGGGCCATGCGGTCGTGATCGCGACGCATATTCGCCGCGAGGCCGAACTCGCTGACAGGATCATCATTCTCGAACACGGGCGGATCGTCGCTGCGCCGCGCCGTGGGGAGAAGGTTTTCGATACCGCCCTCGCCGCGCTACGGCCGGACTGAGGGCCAGCAACTTCATTCGGCGGCACGCAAATGTGCTGCCGGTCAACAGGGGGGTCGGGGTAGGCCCGACTAGATGCAATGGAACTCGATATCGTGGCGCTTTCGCGCCTGCAATTTGCGATAACGGCGTTATATCACTTTCTCTTCGTCCCGCTGACGCTTGGACTTTCAATACTCCTGGCGATCATGGAAACGGTCTACGTCATGACCGGCCGCGTCATATGGCGCCAGATGACCAAATTCTGGGGTACCCTATTCGGTATCAATTTCGCCATCGGCGTCGCGACCGGCATCGTGATGGAATTCCAGTTCGGTATGAACTGGAGTTATTACAGCCACTATGTCGGCGATATTTTCGGCGCGCCGCTCGCGATCGAGGGGCTGATGGCATTCTTCCTCGAAGCGACATTCGTCGGCCTGTTCTTCTTCGGATGGGACAAGCTGTCGAAGGTCGGCCACCTCGTCGCGACCTGGTGCGTTGCCGCCGGTTCCAACTTTTCGGCGCTGTGGATTCTCATCGCCAACGGTTGGATGCAGAATCCCGTAGGCGCGACCTTCAATCCGCAGACAATGCGCATGGAAGTATCTGATTTCTATGCAGTTTTGTTCAATCCTGTCGCGCAGGCGAAGTTCGTTCACACCGTTTCGGCTGGCTATGTCACTGCATCGCTTTTCGTTCTCGGCGTGTCGGCGTGGTATGCGTTGAAGGGGCGTCACATTGGGCTCGCCAAGCGTTCGATGACCGTCGCCGCCTCGTTCGGCCTCGCATCCGCCTTATCGGTCGTCGTTCTCGGTGACGAGAGCGGATATCTGTCGACTGAGCACCAGAAGATGAAACTCGCCTCGATCGAAGCGATGTGGGAGACGGAACCTGCCCCCGCCGCTTTCACCGTTTTCGGCTTCCCCGATCAGGAATCGCGGGAAACGCATTTTGCAGTGCGCGTCCCGTGGGTTATGGGATTGATCGGTACGAGGTCGCTGACGACGCCAATCCCCGGCATTGAGGAACTTGTCGAACACGCCCGTTTGCGTATTAAGGAAGGCATCATCGCCTATGACGCCTTGCAGAAAATAAGAGAGGTCGGCAGCACGACGGCCGTTTCCGCCGAGGTGCGCGATGCTTTCGAGGCGAATGGTGCCGATCTCGGCTACGCCCTACTGCTGAAGCGCTATGTCGACGATCCGCGTCTTGCCACACCCGAGCAGATCGACAAGGCGGCCTGGGATACGGTTCCTAACGTCCCGAGACTGTTCTGGTCGTTCCGCATCATGGTTGGGCTCGGTATCTTCTTCATTATCCTGACGACGACCTTCTTTATTCTGTCCGTTCGCCGCAAGATCGATGCCTATCCCTGGCTGTTGCGGGTCGCTGTGTTTGCGATCCCCCTCCCCTGGATCGCCGCCGAACTCGGCTGGGTGGTCGCCGAATCCGGTCGTCAGCCCTGGATCATCGAGGGCGTTCTTCCGACAGCCGCGGCGGTCTCCAGCCTCGGTGCATCGACGGTGCTCCTTACCATTTGCGGCTTCGTGCTGATCTATACGGTTCTGATCATCATCGAGATGGGCCTGATGCTACGCGCGATCCAAAAGGGCCCCGACCCCGACACCGAGCCGGAAGCCGAACTCATTTCCCCGCACATCGTGCCAGCGGAGTAAGCAAACATGATACTGCACCAATTCATCGACTATGAGCTCCTGCGCCTTATCTGGTGGGTCCTGCTGGGTGTTCTTCTCATCGGCTTCGCCATTACCGACGGCTTCGACCTCGGGATTGGCACGCTCCTGCCCTTCGTCACCAAGACCGAGACAGAGCGGCGCATTGCGATAAACGTCATCGGCCCCACCTGGGAAGGCAACCAGGTCTGGCTCATTCTTGGCGGCGGCGCTATCTTCGCCGCATGGCCGCCGCTTTACGCGGTTTCCTTCTCGGGCTTCTATCTCGCGATGTTCGCAATCCTCGCGGCATTGATCTTGCGGCCGGTTGCCTTCAAATACCGTTCGAAGCGCGATAGCGACCGCTGGCGCAGCGGCTGGGACATTGCTCTTTTCATCGGCGGGTTTGTGCCGTCGCTTATCTTCGGTGTTGCGGTGGGCAATGTCCTCCAGGGCGTTCCGTTCCGCTTCAACAACGACCTTCGCGTCTTTTACGAGGGTACGTTCTTCGGCCTGCTCAATCCGTTCGCCTTGCTGTGCGGCGTGCTTTCGGTCGTGATGCTCATCATGCATGGGAGCGCCTATCTGATGCTGAAGACCGACGGCCCGATCGCCGAACGCGCCCGCAGCTATGGCGCGCTCGCGGCACTCGTGACGCTCGTACTTTACGCTCTTGCAGGTATCATTCTTTGGCTGGGCATTGATGGCTACGTCATCACGAGCGCGATCGATCCTCACGGCCCGTCAAACCCACTCATGAAAACGGTGGCGGAGGCGCCGACTGGCTGGTTTAGCAACTATGGCGCCTATCCCGTGCTGCTCATCGCCCCGATACTGGGACTTGCCGGCGCTGCCCTGGCCTTTTACGGCTTTCGCGCGAGGGCGGAAATAGCGACGCTTCTCGTGAGCGCTCTGTCGATCTTCGGAATGATCGCAAGCGTTGGGGTGTCGATGTTCCCGTTCATCCTTCCCTCCTCGCTGGATCCACGGTCGAGCCTGACGGTTTGGGATGCATCTTCGAGCCATCTCACGCTGTTCATCATGCTGGTCGTGACCGCGATCTTCATCCCGCTAATCGTCGCCTACACAAGCTGGGTCTATCACGTGCTCTGGGGCAAGGTGGATGCCAATTCAGTCGACGACAAAAGCGGCCACGCTTACTGATCGAAGGGATCGAATCATGTGGTATTTCTCCTGGCTTCTCGGATTGCCATTCGCTGCGGCCTTCGCCGTCCTCAATGCGATGTGGTACGAACTCGTAGAGGACGATGCGACACGCAAGGACGGCACCGATCAGCGCGAGTGATCACAGCTTGTTCTACACATCAGTTTACTGCGGTAAACTCGATTGATTTCTTGCGTTGAATCAATCACCTAGAGCCGGCGTCGATGTGATGGCAAATATCGTTTAGAGCGGCTGACGCCTTCACGGATTTGCCGGCTCTTCCACAGGCGAAATCCTGTTAACCTTTTGTTAACCCAAAAATTCTTGCCGGATCAGACGAATCGGAGCTTAATGGCGCTTCGTAAAGCGTTTGCTTTGAAAAAGCGCTATTAGAGGTTTCGATTCAGATGAATATCGCAATGCCTCTGCCCAAGTTCGAGTTCGACGACAAGATCCTCGATCAAGGGGCGGAGATTTCCCGCCGGCTGGACCAACTTCGGATGGAGAAGTTTCCTCCGAATGCGAAGAAGACATTGCGTTCCTTTTCGATGGCCGAGGTCGCCCATTATCTCGGCGTCACGCAGAACAATCTGAAGCGACTGCACCTCGAGGGCAAAGGCCCTGTACCTGCACAGGCTGCGTCAGGTCGCCGTTCCTATACGGCCGAGCAGATGATGGACTTGCGGCACTATCTCGATCGCAATGGCCGCACCGAAGTGAAGAAATACGTGCCGCACCGCAAACCGGGCGACAAGCTGCAAGTCATCGCCGTGGTCAATTTCAAGGGCGGATCCGGCAAGACGACGACGGCTGCGCATCTTGCCCAATACCTCGCACTGACCGGACACCGCGTTCTTGCGATCGATCTTGATCCGCAAGCCTCATTGTCGGCTCTGCATGGCTTTCAACCCGAACTCGATCGCAATTTGTCACTCTACGAATCCATTCGTTACGACGATGAGCGCAAGCCGATCTCCGAGGTCATCCTGCCGACCAACTTTCCCGGGCTCGACATAATCCCGGCAAATCTCGAACTGCAGGAATATGAATACGACACCCCGCTGGCTATGCAGGACCGCTCCTCGCTCGAAGGCCGGCAGTTCTTCACCCGTATCGGCAAGGCGCTCGAAGAAGTGGACAACCGCTACGACGTTGTCGTGGTCGATTGCCCGCCGCAGCTTGGCTATCTGACGCTGACAGCCATGTCGGCGGCGACGTCCGTTCTTATTACCGTTCATCCGCAGATGCTCGACCTCATGTCGATGTCGCAGTTCCTGTTGATGCTCGGCGGGATCCTGAAGACAGTCAAGCAGGCCGGGGCGAAGGTCCAACTCGACTGGTTCCGCTACCTGATCACGCGCTACGAGCCGACGGACATTCCGCAGGCCCAGATGGTCGGCTTCATGCAATCGATGCTGGCCGAGGAGATCCTTTCCAATCCCATGCTGAAATCCACGGCAATCTCCGATGCCGGGCTAACAAAGCAGACCCTCTATGAGGTCGAGAAGAACAGCTTCACGCGATCAACCTATGAACGCGCAATTGAGTCGCTGGACGCGGTCAACGCCGAGATCGCAACGCTCATTCACCGTGCGTGGGGACGCTGACCATGGGTGAGGGGTTTACCGCAGTAAAAAACGCGAAATTGGAACGCAGGACCAATTGCTTACAGCTTAGCGGGAGCAGATAGATGGCCCGTAAGGACATTTTCAGCAGTGTCATGAACCCGGCGCCGGTCAAGACCGAGCGCAACAATGCCCTGAACTATGTGGTAAGTGGTGCGTCGCGCTCGATAAAGAGCTCCTTCGAGGAACTCGCCAAGGGAAGCGTCGTCGAACTTGATCCCGATCTCGTCGATGGATCGTTCGTTGCCGACCGTATCGACGAGGACGACGAGGCGTTTCAGGAGCTGCTGACCGCGGTGCGGGAGAGGGGGCAGGATTCGCCCATTCTTGTGCGGCCGCACCCAGCGGCGGCCGGGCGCTACCAGGTTGTCTTCGGCCACCGCCGTGTCAAGGTAGCAAAGCATCTCGGCCGGCAGGTCCGCGCCGTCGTGAAGGCGCTCGAGGACCAGGACCATGTGATCGCACAGGGCCAGGAGAATGCGGCCCGTTCGAATCTTTCCTTCATTGAGCGCGCATTGTTTGCAAAGCGGCTGGGCGATCTCGGCTACGATCAGTCCATCATCAGGTCCGCATTGGCGATCGATGCGACGACGTTCTCGAAAATGCAGTCCGTCGGCGCCCACATCCCGGAAGATATCATCCTCGCTATCGGCGCTGCGAAGGCGACGGGACGGGATCGGTGGTGGCAGCTTTCGAAGCTATTGGAAATGCCAGGCAATGCGGCGAAGGCGAAGGCACTGGTCGCGTCGGGTGAACTAGAAGCGGAGACCGGCGACGCGCGCTTTGGGCAACTGTTCGATTTGTTGAGCAAGGCCAACAAGCGCCCCGCTAAGGCCGCTGCTTCGCGCAAGAAGGCCTGGGCGCCGACGGACAAGTCGCTCCGCGTCGATATCAACGACAACGGCAAGGCGTTTACCCTGGCGCTCAAAGCCAAAAACGCTTCGCGCTTCGGATCCTATATTACCGACAGGCTGGAGGAGCTTTACCGCGAATTCCAGCAATCGGAAACGGTCAATAAATCAGGAGATTAACCCGCAAAAGAAAAAAGCCCACCTCAACATCGCTGTCTCGGAAGGCTTCTCTCATATCTCTAGCAGGATCGAGAATCGCATTTCCCCGAATCAGTGTCAAGATATTTTGACGTCGTTCTGGCGAGTGGATTTCTTTTGCCTTTAGAAAGGTAAGAGGCAATGCAGACGGGGAATGCATTCACGACGCCCTTTGGGCGGCGGTCGCTATCGCTTGGCATGTTGGCAACCCAACACCTGGCCCTGGAGATAGATCCGGCAACGTCGATCGACAAATGGAAGCTGTTCAGGAGCCTGTGCGAGGCGAGGGCGCTGGTAGGAATTTCGGACCGCGCTCTGGTGGTACTGAACGCTCTGCTGACGTTCTATCCACAGGCGGAGCTCAGCGAAGCAAACGGGCTTGTTGTCTTCCCGTCAAACGCGCAGCTGTCGTTGCGGGCGCATGGAATGGCTCCCGCCACATTGCGTCGCCACCTCGCTGCTCTGATCGAAGCGGGGCTCATTTTCCGCAAGGACAGCCCCAACGGCAAACGCTTCGCACGCAAGGCGCGGGGAGGGGAGGGTGGTGAAGCATTCGGCTTCTCGCTGGCTCCCTTGGTGGCGCGGGCCGAGGAACTCGCAGCAATGGCCGAACAGGTGAGAAGCGAACGGCTTCAGCTGAAGCTGATGAAGGAGCGCGTAACGCTGCTCCGGCGCGATATTGTCAAACTTATTGAACTCGGCTTCGAGACTTTGCCCGATCTTGACTGGAGCGCGCAGTATAGGCGGTTTCGCAGTGTCATTGACGGGATTCCGCGCCAAGCGACCATCCACGATCTGGAACCCGCTGTGGACGGTCTGGAATGCATCCACATGGAAGTGTCTAATACCTTGGAGAAGCAGTTAAATTCTAAGAATATGAGCGCCAAAGAGTCCCATACTGAGCGCCACAAACAAAATTCAAACACCCAATCCACTTCTGATCTTGAACCCGGCTTTAGAAAAGACCAGGGGGCAAAAGTCGTTGATCAAACGGGACGGACAAAGATAGAGCAGTCGGTATCAGACAAGACGGCCAGAAGCGCGCAGACACGGCAAACTGCGCAGGCCGACAGGCCAATCCCGCTTGCATTGGTTCGCCAGGCATGCCCGAGCATTGCCGCCTATGGGCGCGACGGTATTTCAAGCTGGCAGGACCTGATGGCCGCGGCCGTGGTCGTGCGCTCGATGCTTGGGGTGAGTCCTTCGGCCTATGAGGAAGCTTGCGATATACTGGGCCAGGAAAATGCGGCGATTGTCGTAGCATGCATCCTCGAAAGGGCAGACCATATCAACTCGGCCGGCGGTTATCTGCGTTCCTTGACGGACAAGGCGGCACGCGAGGAGTTTTCGGTCTGGCCGATGCTCCTTGCTCAGCTGCGGGCCAATGGCAGCCACGTTCAACTGGTGACCACATGACGAAGACGGAATTTTATGACAGCTACGCTTGGCGAGCGAACATAGGGTTGCGCCGAACGAGCGGAAGTGAAAGTCGTATTGCCTTCCGCTTCGGCAAAAACATTAACCTAAACAGAGGATTAACGTGTGGACCGCGTTTGGCCTCCCGGGGGAGCGAAGCCGCGGTCACTGGTTGCTGCCAACGGCACAGATCGTGGAGCGTGTGAGGAACCGCACTTCACGGCCATTGTCGAGCGAGAACATGCCGCCCCGTCCCGGAACGACGTCGATGATCAGGTCGGTGTGTTTCCAGACATCGTACTGGGAGGCGCTGATGTAAACCGGCGCGCCGCCGATCTCGCCAAGCTTGACGTCCTGGTCACCGATAATGAAATCGCCTTGCGCATAGCACATGGGCGAAGAACCGTCGCAGCAGCCGCCGGACTGGTGAAAGAGGATCGGCCCGTATTCTGATTGCAGGGTCGAAATCAATTCGAGCGCAGCAGGGGTGGCGGTGACTTTTTCTTCCATGGGAGCCTCCAAGTGAAATTGACGGCGCCAGCCTTCCCAGCGCCATCAATGATCCAACCGGTCAGAAGAAGCCGAGTTTCTTTGGACTATAGCTCACAAGCATGTTCTTCGTCTGCTGGTAGTGGTCAAGCATCTTCAGATGATTTTCCCGGCCGATGCCAGACTGCTTGTATCCGCCGAACGCGGCATGCGCCGGGTAGGCGTGGTAACAATTGGTCCACACGCGTCCGGCCTGGATGGCGCGGCCAAAGCGATAGCAGGTATTGGCGTCGCGGCTCCAGATCCCGGCGCCGAGACCGTAGAGCGTGTCATTGGCAATCGACAGGGCCTCGTCATTATCCTTGAAGGTGGTCACGGAAACCACTGGACCGAAGATCTCTTCCTGGAAGATGCGCATGCGGTTGTGACCCTTGAATACCGTCGGCTTGACATAGTAGCCGCCGGCAAGATCGCCTGGAAGTTCGTTGCGACCGCCACCGATCAGGACCTCGGCGCCTTCCTGCCTGCCGATGTCCATGTAGGAGAGGATCTTCTCGAGTTGTTCGCTGGAGGCCTGCGCGCCGATCATGGTCGCTGGATCGAGCGGGTCGCCCTGGACGATAGCCTCGACGCGCTTCAACGCACGCTCCATGAACTTGTCATAGATTGCTTCATGAACGAGGGCGCGGCTAGGGCATGTGCAAACCTCGCCCTGATTGAGCGCGAACATGACGAAACCTTCGATCGCCTTGTCGAAGAAATCGTCATCCTCAGCCGTGACATCCTTGAAGAAGATGTTGGGTGATTTGCCGCCGAGTTCGAGTGTGACGGGAATGAGATTCTGGCTTGCATATTGCATGATCAGCCGGCCAGTCGTCGTCTCGCCGGTAAATGCGATCTTGGCAATGCGCGGGCTGGAGGCGAGGGGCTTGCCTGCCTCAAGGCCAAAGCCGTTGACGATATTGAGGACGCCTGGCGGCAGAAGGTCGCCAACCAATTCGGCAAAAACGAGGATCGATGCGGGTGTCTGTTCGGCAGGCTTCAGCACGACGCAATTGCCGGCAGCGAGAGCGGGTGCAAGCTTCCAGATCGCCATGAGAAGCGGGAAGTTCCACGGAATGATCTGGCCGACGACGCCGAGCGGTTCGTGGAAATGATAGGCGACCGTGTCGTGGTCGATCTCGGAAATGCCACCCTCCTGCGCGCGGATGGCGCCGGCGAAATAGCGCAGATGGTCGATCGCCAGTGGCAGGTCGGCTGCGGTCGTTTCGCGAATGGGCTTGCCGTTGTCCCAGGTTTCGGCTTCGGCCAGGATGTCGAGGTTGTCTTCCATCACTTGGGCGATCTTGTTGAGGATGACGCTGCGCTCGGCCGGGCTGGTGCGGCCCCAGGCCTCCTTGGCAGCATGCGCTGCATCGAGTGCTGCTTCGACATCACTGGCGTCAGAGCGGGCGATTTCGCAAATTACCTGGCCGTTTACGGGCGACGTATTTTCGAAATATTTGCCGGACCTCGGCTCGACGAATTTACCGCCGATGAAGTTGCCGTATCGCGACTTGAATTTGGGTTTGGCTGTGCGGTTGAACTCTACCTTGTTCATGTGATTTCCTCCCTGACGCGAGCCGGTTTTGACGAACTCGCGCGTTAAATACCGCCTCCTGCGGCAGGGTTGGAGCATCGGCGAGAAAGCCCGGCCTGTCAGCCGGGTGCCGGCAACATGACAGTGCGAGTGTCGCAGATCTGAGACAATTGCCCGCGCTAATTGAGTCCGAGGCGCTTAAGCTTCCGATGCAGCGTGGCGCGGCTCATCCCAAGCATTCCGGCCGCAAGGGAAACATTACCCCCTGCATTGCTTAGGGCGCGGCGGATGACGCTGCGCTCGGCCGAGGCGAAACCGCGTTCGGGATCGATCTCCTGGCCAAGGAGATTGGCGGCCGGCAGGGGACCGCTGAGGCTTTCATCAGTCAAGCCGAAGACGTGGCGTGCGGACCGTGACGCGCCGATGACGAGATCGTCCTGGTCGACGGCAATCAGCGCATTGACGACGCGATCGCCGGCAATATTGTCGCCTGCCATGACGATGCGCGCCTTGGGAAAAGCAAGACGGAAATTCTCGGCCTCGACACGGCGGGCCGCATCGACGACCGCCATGGCAATAAGCTTGACAAAGTCTTCCGTGAGATCGGACCGCGCCGACGAGACATCGATCACGGCCATCAAGCGACCGCGATGGTCGAAGATGGGCGCGACAGTGCAGGAAAGGGCGGTGTTGCGGCTGCGAAAATGCTGGTCGCGGTGGATGGTCAGCGATCGTTGCTCGGCAATGGCGGTTCCAATCCCGTTCGTGCCTTCGCTTTCTTCGCTCCACACGGCTCCCGTCCAAAGCCCGATCTTGTAGAACGTCGTATCGTCACCGGCATAGCCGCGACGATCGACCGGCACGCCCTCCTTGTCGGCGAGGAGAACGCAGCAACCGGCACCGCCGACGGCAGTATAGAGGCGGTCGAGGGTTCCGGATGCCGTGTCGATCAACGAACCGAGCCGTTCGCGCGCCTCCGATAGTTCGCGGTCTGTCAAAACGTTCGGTGGCGTATGTTCCTCCGGGTTGAGCCCATAGAGGCGCATGGACCGTCCCCACGATGCGACAAGTGCTGACTGCGCCGCAGCATCGCCGGCAAGCGCCGTTTGGATGTGTTCCGCGTGCAAGACCTCATGCAGTCTTCCCATGCTCTCCTCCCAGAGTGCTGGCGATCCGCCGATCCATAGCAGCATAGGTCGCGGCGGTCCGCCGTCAAGTCGGCAACAGCTAAAGTGCGAGGCTGGCGTCGCCTCGGTCGATGTCGCGCCGCAGGATGATCGACGTCGTTACATCGTCGACCTGATCCATCGTCGCGACCCTGTCGCGAATTATGTTGAGGTGATTGATCGATGGCACTTCAATTTCGACGATCAGGTCAAGTTGGCCGCTGACTGACGAGACACGCCGAACTTCGGGATAGGCGGCAAGGCGGTCGAGGACGCCGAGCGAGGGCGTGCGAACCAGGCTGATGAGTAGAAAGGCGCAAATCAGCCCTTCGTTCAGCTGGCCGATATCGGCGCGATAGCCGCGAATGACACCTGACTTTTCGAGAAAGAGTATCCTTTCGCTCGTCGCGCTGCGCGAAAGACCGATCTCGCCGGCGAGAGTCTTGATGGGAATTTTGGCATCGCGCGAAAGGATGCTCAGGATCGCGCGGTCCTTGTCATCAAGCTCTTTCATTGCACTTTCATCCTCGCCGACCAAATGCCGGTCAGGGCCGTCAAAACGACGATGAAACCGGCGGATTAACGGATGCCCGATTTTTTGGCCCATGCCAAGCTTGAAGAAAATGGAGCCTGCGCATGATTGATCTGTCTCATCCGGCACCGTCGTTCTCGGACACGGAAGCCCTCACAATCGCTCGTGAGCACTTCGGTATCGAAGGCCGGATCAGCCCGCTTGCCAGCGAGCGGGACCAGAATTTCAAGATCGATGCGAACGATGGTCATTCCTTCATCCTGAAGATCGTCAACGCCAGCGAGCCGCGTGATCAGAGCGATTTTCAAACGGCATTGCTTGAGCACCTTGAAAAGCACGCCTGCGAACTCGCTGTGCCCCGGCTGCGCCGCACCTTGACCGGTCTGGCGCTCGCAAGCGTCGAAGGGCCGAGCGGCGGACTGCATGCCGTTCGCATGGTGTCCTGGCAGATCGGCGAACCACTCGCGACAATGGCGCGAACGCCGGCAACGCTTGGCAATCTCGGCAAAGTTCTCGGCGAGTTGGACCGGGCAATGCAGGGCTTCATCCACACCGGCGCGCTGCGAACTTTCGATTGGGATATTCGGGCGGCGGGGTTGTCGCGGCAGCGAGTGCAATATGTCAACGACGCAGGCGATCGCGCCTTGCTGGAACGCTGGCTCGATCGCTTCAACCGTGATGTCGCCCCGCGCCTGCCTGCCTTGCGCGCTGCCGTCATTCACAATGATGCCAATGACTGGAATGTGCTGGTCGACGCCTCCGACCCCACTCGGATCGCCGGCCTCATCGATTTCGGTGATGCACTGCACAGCGTGCTGATTGCGGAGGTCGCCGTTGCCTGCGCCTACTCCATTCTGGAAGTCGAGGACCCGATCGGAGCTGCCGGGTTGATTGTTGCAGGTTTCAACGCGCAGTACCCGCTTCTGGAGGAGGAAGTCGACCTGCTCTTCGACCTGATTGTAATGCGGCTCGTCATCAGCGTAACCATGTCGGCACAGCGCAGCGACAAGACTGCCGAAAATCCGTATCTGCAAGTGAGCGAGGCACCTGCCTGGAACTTGCTGCGGCGGCTCGACCGGATGAACCCGGGCCTTGCCACCGCAATCCTGCGACAGGCCTGCGGCTACGACGCATTCCCCGGCGCGAAAGCCATCGTCCGTTGGATAGAGGATAACAACAAGTCCTTCCAGCCGATTCTTGCGACGCATCCGGCGCGGCTCGCGAAGGGCATCGTGCCATATGGCGATCCACAAAACCCGATGACCATGCTTTCGGCTGGAAAGGAGCCCGAGAAGGCGACCGAGTGGTGGGATGCCTATTCTGGCGATCAGAAAATTGCGCTCGGCATCGGTCCCTGGGGGGAGGAGCGCTCGGTCTATACCGGCACGATGTTCGAGTCGCGCTTCATTGCAGGAACACGGCGCACCCGGCACCTCGGCCTCGATCTCTTCATGCCTGCCGGGACGAAGCTCTTTACCCCGATCGACGCCGTCGTCAGAGAAGTAATGATCGAAGAGGACCCCCTCGGTTATGGCTGTCTGGTCAAGCTAGAACACCGGCCGGAAGGCTGTCCGCCATTCGCGACGCTCTGGGGGCACCTCGCGCATGAGGCAGTCGGTCGTTTGCGCCCTGGTGAAAAACTAGCCGCCGGCAACCTTATCGGGGAGATGGGTGCTCCTTCGGAAAATGGCGGTTGGGTTCCCCACCTGCATCTCCAGCTGTCGGTCGACACACAGTTGGCGGCGATGGAGATACTGGGTGTGGGCGAGCCGGCATTTCTCCCGGTCTGGGCCGAGCTTTTCCCCAATGCCGCAGCCTTTGCGGGATTGCCGCCGGAGACGTTCGAGCAGTCTGGGCGGAGCCGAAGCGAGATCGTTGCCGAGCGCAAGTCCATCCTTCTGCCCAACCTTTCCATTTCCTATGCCGAGCCGATCAAATTTGTCCGCGGGGAGGGCGCCTGGCTGATCGATGATCGCGGCAGGGCGTATCTCGACTGCTTCAACAATGTCTGCCATCTCGGCCATGCCCATCCCGATGTCGTAGAGGCATTGCGCAAGCAGGCCGGAATTCTGAATACGAACACGCGCTATCTCCACGACAACATCGTCGATTACGCCGAGCGACTGACAGCGACCCTTCCCAGTGACTTGTGCGTGGCAACCCTTGCCTGCAGCGGCAGCGAGGCTAACAGCCTGATGTTGCGGATGATGCGCGCCCATACGGGCCGCGAGGAGGCGATCGTGCTCGATTGGGCGTACCACGGCACGACCCAGGAGCTTATCGATCTCAGCCCCTACAAATATAAGCGGAAAGGCGGCAAGGGCCGGAAGTCGCACGTCTATGAAGCGACTATACCTGACACCTACCGCGCGCCTGCCGATTGGCCGGCGGATAAGATCGCGCAGCGGTATGCCGAGAGCGTTGCCGAGCAGATCGCGGCGATGCGCAGGGCCGGCAAGGGACCGGGCGTCTTCCTGGCCGAGTCCATCCCCAGCGTGGCGGGACAGGTCTTCCTGCCCGAAGGCTACCTTGGGGAAGTCTATGCCATGGTGCGCGCCGCCGGCGGAATTTGCGCGGCAGATGAGGTGCAGGTCGGGTTTGGGCGCGTTGGGAGCCACTGGTGGGCTTTCGAGACGCAAGGCGTCGTGCCCGACATCGTCACCATGGGCAAGCCGATCGGAAACGGCCATCCGATGGCAGCCGTGGTGACGACCCGCGAGGTGGCTGCCTCGTTCAATAACGGGATGGAATATTTCAATACGTTCGGTGGTAATCCCGTTTCCTGCGCGGTCGGGCTTGCCGTGCTCGACGTGATCGAGCGTGACGATCTGCGCGGCAACGCGCTCTCGATCGGCAACTATCTGCTGGAGCGTTTCAGGGCGATGCAGGCGCGTTATGAAGTGATCGGCGACGTTCGCGGCCAGGGTCTGTTCCTCGGCATCGAACTTGTTACCGATCGCAAGACCAAGCAACCGGCCACGGAGATTGCCCGCACGATCAATAACGGGGCAAGGGAGCGGGGCGTGTTGATGGGAACCGAGGGACCGCACGACAACGTGCTGAAACTGCGTCCCCCGATGATTTTCAGCCGCGCCAATGCGGATCTGCTGATCGAGGTCATGGAGGAGACGTTCGCAGCGGTCATGGCCGAGGCATAAAAGGCGCAAGCCCGGCACAGTCTGCAGCAGGCGACGCCGGTAAACTCAAACATCGAAACCAATGGGTCTTCGGACATGTGTCCGGCGGCACGGACAGGCTTTGCCTGCCAAACGAGGGAGAACACAATGAAACTGACATCCGTTATTGCACTGCTGCTGGCGTCGGCAGCGTTCGCGGCATCGCCCGCGTCGGCCGATACGCTCGCAACGATCAAGGAGCGTGGCAAGCTCAATTGCGGCGTAAGCGAAGGCGTGCTCGGCTTTTCCAATGCCGACGACAAGGGCGTCTGGACGGGCTTCGACGTTGATTTCTGCAAGGCCGTAGCGGCAGCCGTCCTCGGCGATCCTAGCAAGGTGACCTATGTGCCGCTTTCGACGAAGGCGCGATTTGCGGCTCTTCAATCAGGCGAAGTCGATCTCCTGTCGCGCCAGACGACGTGGACGCAGTCGCGCGATACCGGCATGGGCATGCGCTTCGTCGGGACGATCTATTATGACGGCCAGGGCTTCATGGTGAAGAAATCCGTTGGCGTAAACAGCGCAAAGGAACTCTCCGGCGCGACGCTATGCACCGAAACCGGCACAACCACCGAAATGAACGCCGCGGATTTCTTCAAGGCGAACAACATCAAGTACGACATCATCTCGTTCGAAAAAGCCGATCAGACGATTGCTGCATTCAATACGGATCGCTGCGACGTCTATACGACAGACGCCTCCGCGCTCTATGCGCAGCGTCTTGTCCTGACCGATCCGGATTCATCGCTGGTATTGCCGGAGATCATCTCCAAGGAGCCGTTGGGACCGGCCGTCCGCCAGGGCGACGACCGTTGGTTCGGCATAGTCCGGTGGACCTTGTTTGCCCTGATCAACGCGGAGGAACTCGGCGTCACCAAGGATAACATCGCTGCACAGTTGGAATCCGACAATCCCGAAGTTCGCCGCTTCCTTGGTGCGGAAGGCAATACCGGCGAATCCATGGGTCTCGACCAGAAGTGGGTTTACAACATCGTCGCTGCGACCGGTAATTACGGCGAGATGTTCGAGCGCAGTCTCGGCAAGGGTAGCCCGCTCAAGATTGATCGCGGCATCAACGCCCTGTGGAACGCCGGCGGCCTGATGTACGCTCCGCCGATCCGCTAACAACGGAAATCCCCTTCGTTCATTGGAGGGGGTTTCATGCATCCTGCTTCTGAAGAATATGGAACCAGACCAATGCGTTGATCATTGGTCTGGTTGAAGGCATCGCCTTCTGAGCGTCATACTGGGCGCGTACCCTCCCGATCGTATCCGAGAAACAGGAATAGAGACATGGCTATCCGAACACTCGTCTGGGGCGAAAACGTTCATGAACAGACGAATAAGACCGTTGCCGGGATTTACCCCGAAGGCATGCACACACAGATAGCAAAACTTCTTGCCGCGGACGAAGAGATTTCCGTCAAGACAACGACCTTGCAAGAGCCTGAGCATGGTCTGACCGAAAGGGCGCTCGGCGAAACCGACGTGCTGGTTTGGTGGGGGCACCAAGCCCATGGCGATGTCGGCGATGAGATCGTTGAACGGGTGGCAAAACGCGTATGGGAGGGCATGGGGCTGATCGTTCTCCACTCCGGCCATTTCTCGAAAATTTTCAAGCGGCTGATGGGTTCGCCTTGTGCCCTCAATTGGCGCGAGGCCGGCGAGCGTGAGCGGCTCTGGGTTGTCAATCCGGGTCATCCCATTGCGCGGGGGCTTCCTGCCTATTTCGAGATCGAGAACGAGGAAATGTATGGCGAACCGTTTTCCGTGCCCGAACCGCTCGAGACGGTGTTCGTATCGTGGTTCCAGGGCGGCGAGGTCTTTCGTTCGGGTCTGACCTATCGCAGGGGCGCGGGCAATGTGTTCTATTTCCGGCCGGGTCATGAGACTTATCCGACCTATTACCACGAGACGGTTGGCCTCGTTCTGCGTAACGCCGTGAACTGGGCCTATAATCCTGAGCGGTATCCCACTATAACAACCGCGCCGAATGTGCCGGTCGAGAAGGCGCTCGAGCCGATCGAGGCGCGGGGCGGCAGCGTTCACGCCGAAGGCCAGGAAGGCTTTCGCTGATATCGCTGGATTGGCATCAGGAGCAGGTGGGTCGATGCGTCTTTTGATCTTGGGTACCGGCCAGATGGCTAATGCACATGCGCGCAGTTTCGCCGAGATCGGGACGGTGACGCTTGCAGGCGCCGTGGATGTCGATCCCGCCCGCGCCGAGGCGTTTCGCGCGAAATACGGTATCGAAAAGGCGTTCACCTCGCTGGCAGACGCACTTGCCTGGGGAGACTTCGATGCCGTTGCAAATGTTACGCCCGACAGCGCGCATTATTCGACGACCCTGCAATGCCTCGCCGCCGGCAAGCACGTCTTCTGCGAAAAGCCGCTGGCCACGAATTCGGTAGATGCGATGGAGATGGCCGAGAAGGCCGAATCCGCCAATCTCGTGGGCATGGTCAACCTGACCTATCGCAACGTTGCCCAGCTGCAGGCGGCGCGCAAGCTGGTCACGAGCGGTCGGATCGGGACGGTCAAGCATGTCGAGGCGTCATATCTGCAAAGCTGGCTGGTCTCAAGGCAATGGGGCGACTGGCGCACGGAAAGCCAATGGCTATGGCGCCTCTCCAAGAACCATGGCTCCAACGGCACCCTGGGGGACGTCGGTGTCCACATTCTCGATTTCGTGGTTTATGCAACGGACACCGAAATCGACGAAGTGTTTTGCCGGCTAAAAGCATTCGACAAAGCCGAGGGCAATCGTATCGGCGAATATGAACTCGATGCCAATGACAGCTTCACCATGAGCGTGAGCTTCAAGAACGGCGCCCTCGGCGTGGTGCATTCCAGCCGCTGGGCGACAGGTCATGTGAATGAACTGCGGCTGCGCGTTTATGGCGACAAGGGATCGCTCGAAGTGCTTCATCGCCACGACGGTTCCAGGCTTCTTGTTTGCCTTGACGCCGATATTGAGACCGCAACGTGGAGGGAGATCAATGTCGATCCAGTTCAGACTAACTATCAGCGCTTCGTCGAGGCCGTGGCCATCGGCCTGACCCTCGAGCCGTCTTTTCGCCACGCGGCCAGGCTGCAAATGGCGATTGACCTTGCAAACGTCACCGAGAGTGACCGCCGCGAGCACCGCCTCTCGACCTGAATCGCTATCCGGAGAACTTGTCCGTCGATGTTTCGTAGAGAACGTTGCCGAATTCGGCATCGACGCCGACGAGACTGACGTCATAGCCCCACAGGCGACGTACATGGCGCAAGGTTGCGTCCCGGGTGCTTTCGCTGAGCACAATGCCGTCGCGAGCCGTATGCTGTAGCCGAAGGTGGCGATTGCCGAGCAGATCGACATCGACAACCTGGATATTGGGCTGGTTCATGCCGATGTCATAGCTGCGGGCGAGGGAGCTGCGAATTTTCTCATAGCCTCGTTCGTTATGGATAGACGCGACCTGGTAGTGCTTTTCCTTCGATTCATCATCGAGAGCGAAAAGCCGCATCTTGCGGATGAGCGCAGGGCTCAAATATTGCAGCAGGAATGATTCATCCCGGTGATTGGCCCAAGCATCGAGCAAGGTGCCGCGCCAGTCGCCATTGCCGGCAAACTCGGGGAACCAGTCGCGGTCCTCGGCCGTCGGTTTGGTACAGATGCGCTCGATATCCTGCATCATGGCGAAACCGATCGCATAAGGGTTGAGTCCCGAAAAACGCGGATCGTCAAAACCTGGCTGGAACACCACATTGGAATGGCTATGAAGCATCTCCAGAAGGTGGCCTTCGCTTATCTTTCCCCGGTCGAACAGCATGTTCATGATCGTGTAGTGGACAAACGTTGCGCAGCCCTCATTCATCACTTTGGTTTGCCGCTGCGGATAGAAATACTGGGCGACGACACGGACGATGCGCAGGATCTCGCGCTCCCATGGCTCAAGGATCAGGCTGTTCTTCTCAAGAAAATAGAGAAGGTTCTCTTCCGGCAGGTTGAGGGCTTTCTTGCGCTCCTGCGCCTCCATTTCGGCCTCGGTCGTGTCCTCGCTTTGCCGTGGCTGCGGCAAGGTTCGCCAAAGATCGCTGAAAATCTTTTCCTCATACTCCAAGCGCTCGCGAACGCGCGCCTGTTCCTTGGCCGAGGAAATGCGGGGCGGACGGCGGTAGCGGAAAACCGCCTGATCCATCAGGGTATGCGCTGCATCGAGGATGGATTCGACGGCCGCAAAACCATATCGTTCCTCGCAACGCGAAACATAGCCCTTGGCGAACTCCATATAGTCGAGGATGGCGCTGGCATCGGTCCATTGCCTGAAGAGGTAGTTGTTCTTGAAGAAATGGTTGTGGCCGAAGGAGGCATGGGCGATGACCAATGCCTGCAAGGCCATCGTGTTTTCTTCCATCAGATAGGCGATGCATGGATTGGAATTGATGACGATCTCATAGGCGAGGCCGCGCCTGCCCTTGCGGTAGAGATATTCCTCGTAGACGAAATGCTTGCCGAAAGACCAATGCTGGTAGATGAGCGGCATGCCATTGGACGAATAGGCATCCAACATCTGTTCGGAGGAAATGATTTCGAGCTGATTGGGATAGCAGTCGAGCCCGAGATCATCGAGGGCGACCTCCTTGATCGCGTGATAGGTCCGGGACAATGTATCGAAGGTCCAGTCGGACCCGGTGAACAGAAGGTCGGAAGCGCCCGCACTCTTACTCATCTATGACCCCGCTCAGCCGTTCTTGGCGGAAGATGGTTGCTTGGCGAAGAGCTGGCGGAACACCGGGTAGATGTCGCCTGGCTTGGCTATTCGCGTCATCTGGAAGTTTCGCCAATTTTCCCCGACCTGTCGATAGGAACGCCACAGCGAGGTACCATTGTCGGTCGAGCGGAATATGGCGCTCTCGCGTTCGTCCAGAATCTCGACATAGGCATAATACTGGCAAAGCTTCATGATCTCTTTGTTCAACAGATTGACGCAATGTTCGGAATCGCCCGCGAGGTTGTCGCCGTCCGAAGCCTGGGCGGCATATATGTTCCAATCCTGGCTCGGATAGCGCTCAAGGATAATGCGCTGCATTTCCTCCAGCGCGGTCGATACGACCGTGCCGCCGCTTTGGGTGCTGCGAAAGAACGTCTCTTCGTCGACTTCGTGCGCCTGATGCGTATGGCGGATGAAAACGATGTCGATGCGCTCGTAACGCCGTTTCAAAAAGAGGTGGAGTAGCACGAAGAAGCGCTTGGCCAGGTCCTTCTCGCGCTCGCCCATGGAACCTGAAACATCCATGAGGCAGAACATCACGGCGCTTGCATTAGGCAAGGGCTGCGGCTCGAAGCGATTGAAACGAATATCAACAGGGTCGATATATCCAACCACTTTGCGGCGGCGCTCAAGACGTTCCAACTCGCTGCGCATTTTCGCAAGGCGGTCGAAGGCAGCGCTGCCGGGCTTCGGGTGCTTTGCTTCGAGTTCCTCGATTTCCTTGGCGATTGCTTCGACCTGAGCAAGCTTGGGGCGCTGCAGTGCGATGCGGCGGCCAAAACTGTTGCGCATGGTTCGCCCGACATTGATGTTGGTCGGGGCGCCGGCAATGGTAAAACCAGCACGGCGCGAGCGAAAGGTAACGGCCTCTTTGAGACTGGACTTGATCATGTCCGGAAGTTCTAGGTCTTCGAAGAACAGATCGAGCACCTCCTCGCGCGACAGCACGAACTGGAAATCATCCTCCATGTCGCCTTCGGACGCAGCGCCCTTGCCCGCACCCGTGCCGCCTCCCTGACCGGGTTTGGCGAGGCGGTCACCGGCAGTGAATTCCTTGTTACCAGGCAGGACGTGTTCGCGCCTGCCGCTGCTTCGATCCGCCTGAAAGCTTGGCTCGCTGGTGCCGTCCAGGGGAAACGGGACGCTGTGGCCCGCATCCACATCGACGATCTTGCCCGACTTTATCTTTTCATGGACGACGCGCTTCAGCTCTCCGCGCGCGCGGCGCAGAAAGCGTTGACGATTGCTCAGGCTCTTGTCCTTGGGGTTAAGGCGGCGATCGATGAAGCTCGGCATGCAAGCACCTTTCTTCGGCGATCACCCCGCCTTGTTCACGCGCATGTACCAATCCACCAGTCGACGAACCTGCCGTTCCGTATAACCCCGCTCGACCATGCGCTGGACGAACTCCGTATGCTGCTTCTCGGTGGCGCCATCCTTCTTCGAACCGAAGCTGATGACCGGCAGCAGATCCTCGACCTGGCCAAACATGCGCTTCTCGATGACTTCGCGCAACTTTTCGTAGCTGGTCCAGGACGGGTTGCGGCCATTATTTTTGGCCTTGGCGCGCAGGGTGAACTTCACGACCTCGTTGCGGAAGTCCTTGGGATTGGCGATGCCGGCCGGCTTTTCGATTTGCGACAGCTCACCGTCGAGAATGCCTCGATTGAGAATCTGGCCAGTATCGGGATCCTTGTAGTCCTGGTCCTCGATCCACGCATCGGCGTAGGCGATATAACGGTCGAAGAGGTTCTGGCCGTATTCACTATAGGATTCGAGATAGGCCTTCTGTATCTCGTGGCCGATGAACTCAGCATAACGGGATGCCAGTTCCGATTTGATGAAATCGAGGTAGCTGGATTCGATCTCCTGCGGGAATTGCTCGCGCTTGACCGACTGTTCGAGCACATACATCAAGTGGACGGGGTCAGCCGCAACCTGTTTGGTGTCGTAGTTGAACGTTTCCGAGAGAACCTTGAAGGCAAAGCGCGTGCTGATGCCATTCATGCCTTCATCGACGCCTGCGGCGTCACGGTACTCTTGCACCGATTTCGCCTTAGGATCGGATTCACGCAGGTTCTCGCCGTCATAGACGCGCATCTTGGTGTAGAGCGGGGAATTTTCGTGCTCCGCAAGCCGGGTTGAAACCGTAAAGCGGCTGAGAATTTCCAGCACTTCCGGTGCGCAGGGATTGTTGACGAGTTCGCTCTCACGCAGCAGCTTTTCGTAGATCTGCTTTTCTTCCGTCACCCGCACGCAATAGGGCACCTTCACGACAGACATGCGGTCGAGGAAGGCCTCGTTGTTCTTGTTGTTCTTGAACTGGAGCCATTCGGATTCGTTCGAGTGGGCAAGAATGATCCCCTGGAACGGGAAGGCGCCGAAATTCTCGGTGCCGTTGTAATTGCCTTCCTGTGTCGCCGTCAGCAGCGGGTGCAGGACCTTGATCGGCGCCTTGAACATTTCGACGAACTCGAGCATTCCCTGCGTGGTCCGGTTAAGGCCGCCGCTATAGGAATAAGCGTCGGGGTCGGCCTGGCTGAAATTCTCGAGCTGGCGGATATCGACCTTGCCGACGAGCGAGGAAACGTCCTGGTTGTTCTCGTCGCCAGGTTCGGTCTTGGCGATGCCAATCTGGCGCAGCCGCGATGGAGCAAGCTTGACGACACTGAACTTGGAGATGTCACCGGCAAATTCGTCGAGCCGTTTCGCCGCCCAGGGGGAGATCAGCCCGTTGAGGCGTCTGCGGGCAATGCCGTATTTGTCTTCGAGGAGGCCAGCCATGCGATCAGGCTGGAACAGGCCGAGCGGCGATTCGAAGATGGGGCTTATCTGGTTGCCCGCCTTGAGGGTGTAGATGGGGCGGCGCTCCATCAATTGCTTCAGCCGTTCCGCAAGTGAAGACTTACCACCGCCAACCGGCCCGAGCAGATAAAGTATCTGCTTACGCTCTTCCAGACCCTGAGCGGCATAGCGGAAATAACCGACAATGCGTTCGATCGTGTCTTCCATGCCGTAGAAATCGGCAAAGGCCGGATAGATCTTGATCGTGCGATTGAGATAGATGCGGCCGAGGCGTTCGTCGGTACTGGTATCGACCAGGGTCGGTTCGCCGATGGCATCGACCATGCGTTCGGAAGCGGTGGCAAACATCTTGGGATCGTTGCGGCAGGCCAGCAGATACTCTTGCAGGCTCATCTCTTCCTGCTTTTCGCTGCTGTAGATCTCTGAGAAGAGACTGAATACGTCAGATGCCTGCGTTGTCATTTCCAACCTCCAGCCGCATGCAAGTTCGACGGAACTTGAGCTGAAGGGGCCGCCCCTCCGCTCAGAGGATTGCATGCCGTATCGTTACACTGTCAGGTGAGTCGCTCCACTGTGCAAGACACTAATTGTTGTTATCTTGTGTAGATGCAATTTAGGCACATAGTTGTGTCTGCAATGAGGTGAGGATCACCTTTCGTCGTCTGTCCTTCACCAAAGATGTAAGTAGTCTCTCTGGCAAATTGTATAGGTAACGACAAAGAATCTGCGTCAATATGTCAGAAAAGTGGAGCAACGGCGGTCAAGCTGTGCCGAGGGTACCATAAGCCAGCGACTATGACGGCGGCAGAACTCCTTCGCTTTTCTGCACGAGCAACATAGTTATGCGGCTTCGTTGCGGTTCATTGCTCCTTGAACGCGATCTGTTATGTTTTTAACAGTTGTCACAATGGTTGAGGGGACGAAACGCAATGGTAAGCCGCAAGGCACGGCGAATAGCAGATCTCTCGGGAGCGCTCCGGGCGCGGCGGGTATTGCGTCTCAAGGATGCAGCCCTGCTGCTCAACGTTTCCGAAATGACCGTCCGCCGCGACGTTGCTGAAAATCCCGACCAGTTCGGCTACCTTGGCGGCCATATCGTTCCGGCTGGCGATTTCTGGAACGACAGTCCTTACGATTTGTCGCAGGCGGTGGACACCCATGCCGCCGCCAAGGTGAGGGCCTGCGCGCATGCCGCCAGATATATTCGCCCCGACGATACGATCTTCATCGATTGCGGCACGACGCTGCTCAGCCTCATCGACCATGTTCCCGCCGACTACCGGATCACTGCCATCTGTTATGCGCTTAATGTCGCCGAGCGGCTGACGCGGCGCCCGAACATCAGCCTGGTGATGCTTGGCGGGCTTTATTACGCTTCGTCCGCTTCGTTTTCCGGCGATTCCGGCCTTGAAACCCTCTCCAAGCTTGGCATCAATACTGCGTTCATTTCGGCTGCCGGACTGGATATGAGCCGGGGCGCGTCTTGCGCGCACTTTCATGAAGCACCGGTCAAGCAAAGAGCGATCGAGTTTGCTGAAATGAGCCTGCTTGTCGCCGACAGCAGCAAAATGGGCAAGGTCAAGCCCGTTCTGTTTGCGCCCGTTGCGGCCTTCCAGGCGATCATCACCGAGGAAGGCGAGATGGACGTGCCTAAAGCCCCTTGACGCCATCGCCATTTTGATGGAAAAATAACAAAACCTGATACTATTCTAACAATGATGGCGAGGGCCGGTGCGAATGTTCTGGTCTGTCGGCGCGAAGCGCCTATGCTAGACTTGCATTCGCTGGAGGAAGTTTTCTCGTGGAAAAAGCCCGGATTATCACTGCATCAGGCGATGGCGGGGTTGTGACAGCCGGTTCCTCGCCAACGAGGCTGGTGGACCACGCCAGGGCGAATGGCTGGCCGCGCAATCCTGGCATGGAACTCGACCTTTCCTGGGTGCTTGACGCGCGGGTTAACCTTTCCGCCGTCGAGCGCCGTGTCGCAAGCCTTCCCGGCAGGCGTACGGTCAAGAAGGACGCCCAGGCAGCGTGGCTGTTGAAGGCGGTCACCTGTATCGATCTGACGACACTCAACGGCGACGACACGGCCGAACGGGTCAAACGCCTGTGCGCCAAGGCGATGCACCCGGTGCGGCAGGATATTCTCGACGCTTTGGGCATGGGCAAGCGGTCGATCACCACCGGAGCCATCTGCGTCTACCATCGCTTCGTAGCGACGGCGGTGGAAGCCCTCGGCGATTCCGGCATTCCCGTCGCCGCGGTCTCGACCGGCTTTCCGGCGGGGCTTAGTCCGCACCACCTCAAGGTGAAGGAGATCGAAGCGTCGGTTGCCGACGGTGCAAAAGAGATCGATATCGTCATCACCCGCGAACATGTGCTGACTGGCAACTGGACCGCACTCTATGCGGAGATGCAGGACTATCGCAGGGCCTGCGGCGATGCGCACGTAAAGGCGATCCTCGCCACCGGCGACCTCAAGACCTTGCGCAATGTGGCGCGTGCCTCGCTCGTCTGCATGATGGCCGGTGCAGATTTCATCAAGACATCGACCGGCAAGGAAGGCGTCAACGCAACGCTGGCTGTTACGCTGGTGATGTTGCGCATGATCCGCGCCTACGAGGAGCGCACGGGGTTCAAAATAGGCTACAAGCCGGCTGGCGGCATTTCTGCGGCAAAGGACGTGCTGAACTATCAGTTCCTCATGAAGGAAGAACTTGGCCGGGAGTGGCTCGAGCCCGATCTCTTCCGAATCGGCGCATCGAGCCTTCTTGCCGACATCGAGCGGCAATTGGAACATCACGTTACAGGCGCCTATTCGGCGCTCAACAGACATCCGATCGGATAATGCCATGACAGTCGCGACCTATTTTGACGAAATGTCCTACGGCCCCGCGCCCGAGGCCGATACCGAAGCCCGCGATTGGCTGGCTCGCCACAAGTCGAGTTTTGGCCACTTCATCAACGGCGCCTTCGTGCCCTCTACGTCGGGGAAGACGTTCGATACGTTCGAGCCCGCCACCGGCAAGCGCCTTGCCAAACTCGCCGTTGGCGACAAGGCGGACGTCGACAAGGCGGTCGCCGCAGCCCGCAAGGCACAAGTTTCCTGGGCAAGGCTTCCCGGTCACCTTCGTGCTCGCCACCTCTACGCGCTTGCCCGGATGATCCAGCGGCACGCCCGCCTGATCGCAGTGGTCGAAGCCATAGACAACGGCAAGCCGATCCGCGAGACGCGCGATATCGATGTGCCGCTCGCCGCTCGCCACTTTTATCATCATGCGGGATGGGCGCAGATCCAGGACACTGAATTTGCCGATAACGTTCCGGTCGGCGTCGTCGGCCAGATCATTCCCTGGAACTTCCCCTTTCTCATGCTCGCATGGAAGATTGCCCCCGCCCTGGCGCTCGGCAATACGGTTGTTCTTAAGCCAGCGGAATTTACCTCGCTGACCGCCTTGCTTTTCGCGGAGCTGGCAGCAGCGGCCGGCCTTCCGCCGGGCGTTCTCAATATTGTCACCGGCGAGGGTGAAGCCGGCGCGCTGCTCGTCGATCATGGCGATATCGACAAGATTGCCTTCACCGGATCGACGGAAGTCGGCCGCATCATTCGCGAGCGCACGGCGGGCAGCGGCAAATCGCTTACCCTCGAACTTGGCGGCAAATCACCCTTCATCGTATTTGATGATGCCGACGTCGATGGTGCGGTCGAAGGTGTCGTCGATGCGATCTGGTTCAACCAGGGTCAGGTATGCTGCGCCGGATCGAGGCTCCTCGTCCAGGAAGGCATCGCCAAGCTTTTCCATGACCGGCTGAAGCGCCGCATGCAGACTCTGCGGGTCGGTCTCCCGCTCGATAAGTCGATCGACATGGGCGCCATCGTTGCGCCAGTGCAGCTCAGCCGCATTGAAGCGCTGGTGAAGAAGGGCCTAGCCGAAGGCGCAGAACTGCACCAGGCGCAGATCGAAATGCCGAAGGGTGGAAGTTTCTACCCGCCGACGCTTCTGAGCGGCGTGCAACCCACCTCGATCGTTGCGACCGAAGAGATCTTCGGGCCGGTTGCCGTGTCCATGACGTTTCGCACGCCCGAGGAAGCGGTCCAACTCGCCAATCATTCGCGCTATGGTCTTTCCGCCAGCGTGTGGAGCGAGACGATCGGCCTTGCGCTCAACGTCGCGGCCAAGCTTGCGGCCGGCGTCGTCTGGGTCAATGCGACGAACCTGTTTGATGCCGCGGTCGGCTTTGGCGGCAAGCGCGAATCCGGCTTTGGACGTGAGGGCGGGCGCGAAGGCTGCTACGAATATCTGAAGCCCAAAGCGTGGATCGGCCGCAAGGCGCGCGTTCTACCGAATTTGCCCGAGCTCAAGCCTGTAGTCGGGGATTTTTCCGCGCCGGCGATCGACCGGACGGCCAAGCTCTTCATCGGCGGCAAGCAAGCGCGGCCGGACGGCAATTATTCGCGCGCCGTGATCTCGCCCAAAGGAAAGGTGATCGGGGAGGTCGGCGACGGCAACCGCAAGGATATTCGCAACGCCGTTGTCGCCGCGCAGGCGGCTTCCGCCTGGTCGAGCGCGACGACGCACAATCGCGCGCAGATCCTCTATTACATCGCCGAAAACCTTTCCGGACGCGCCGACGAATTTGCCGCGCGGATTGCCGCCATGACCGGGTCTTCCGCAGCGGCGGCGAGGGCGGAGGTGGACGCCTCTATCGCACGGCTCTTTACCTATGGCGCCTGGGCGGACAAGTTCGAGGGCGCGGTGCATGCTCCGCCCCTGCGAGGTGTGGCCTTGGCAATGCCGGAACCATTGGGCGTAGCTGGGGTCATATGCCCGCCCGAAGCTCCGCTACTCGGTTTTGTCAGCCTCGTTGCGCCGCTTGTCGCCATGGGCAACCGCGTGGTTGCGGTGCCGAGTGAGGCCTACCCGCTCGCCGCGACTGATTTCTACTCGATCCTCGAGACGTCGGATGTGCCAGCGGGTGTCATCAACATCGTGACCGGATCGTCAATCGAACTCGCCAAGACCCTTGCAGCTCACAACGATGTTGATGCTGTTTGGGCGTTTGGCAGCGATGAACTATCCGCCATGGTCGAGAAACTATCTGTGGGCAACCTCAAGCGGACATTCGTCGATTACGGCAAGGCCACCGATTGGAACGATCGCGCCGCCGGCGAAGGCACGCTTTTCCTGCGCCGCGCCGTCGATGTAAAGAATATCTGGATTCCTTACGGCGAATAGGAATAGTCAGAGACCCAAGGCCCTGCAACTCTGGAGGAATTTCATGCTCAAGAATATCGACCCGGCGCTCAATGCGGACGTTCTCCACGCGTTGCGGTCCATGGGTCACGCCGACACGCTGGTGATTTCAGATACAAACTTTCCCTCCGACGCCATCGCTCGGCAAACGACGTTGGGCAAGCTCCTGCGTATCGACAATGTTTCCGCTGCTCGCGCGATAAAGGCTATTTTGTCGGTGATGCCGCTGGATACGCCGATTCAGCCGTCGGTCGGTCGCATGGAAGTCATGGGTGCGCCGGGCGAAGTGCCGCCGGTCCAGCGTGAAGTGCAAGCTGAGGTCGATGCGGCGGAAGGCAAGGCCTCGCCCATGTATGGCATCGAGCGCTTTGCCTTCTACGAGGAAGCAAAGAAGGCCTATTGCGTGATTACCACCGGGGAGACCCGCTTCTACGGGTGCTTTATGCTCACCAAGGGTGTCATTCCGCCCGAGACAGCCTGACAAGCAATCGCCGCCGGCGCCGAGGCACTGGCGGCGATGAACTGTTTTCCCAGAGGGTTTTAAGCCTGCGGCTGCTTTGTCTTGCGCAGGTAGGGCAGAACCCGTTCGAACTCACCGAAGCGCTCCTTCGCCTCTTCGTCCGAAACGGCGGCCGTGATGATCACGTCTTCTCCCTGTTGCCACTGCGCCGGCGTCGCCACCTTGTGCTTGGCTGTCAGCTGGATACTGTCGATCGCGCGCAGGATCTCGTCGAAGTTCCGGCCGGTCGTCATCGGATAGGTAATGGTCAGTTTGATCTTCTTGTCCGGTCCGATCACGAATACGGAGCGCACGGTTGCATTGTCTGCTGGCGTGCGGCCTTCGGATGTATCGCCTGCTTCAGCCGGCAACATGTCGTAGAGCTTCGCGACCTTGAGCTCCTTATCGCCGATTAACGGATAGTCGACCTCGTGGCCCGTCGCCGACTTGATGTCAGCCTTCCACTTGGCGTGGCTTTCGACAGGATCGACAGAAATACCGATGATCTTGGCGTTGCGCTTGGCAAATTCAGGAGCAAGGCCAGCCATGTAGCCGAGTTCCGTCGTGCAGACCGGCGTAAAATTCTTGGGATGGCTGAACAGCACGGCGTAGCTATCCTTGATCCAGTCATGAAAATGGATCTCGCCCTGCGTCGTGTCAGCGGTAAAATCCGGTGCGGTATCATTGATACGTAGGCCCATTGTCGTTCTCCCAGTCCGATGACGGTTGAAACCAACGCGATTGCTTACAGGCGACGCGTGGCCCGGCGTTGGATTGGAGCGAAATCTAGCACGGCCCATTGGCGCTGAACAATCACCGGCTCCAATATCTTTGGTATGGGGCCGGCAAAGTAGGGTCACGCGTTATTGATCGGCGAAGTCGAACTGCCGCTTTCGCGCCACGATTTTTTCACTCGCCTGACATGCAGCGCAACTATGATTCGAGACACAGGTGATGCGAGACAGATCGGCAAGCAAGATGAACACATCAGCAAATCGATGGACGCCGCATTGGGCAATTCACCCGGGCCAGCATCTCCTTGAGTGCATCCAATCCCGCGGCCTGTCCGTGGAAGACTTTGCCGACCGAGCGGACCTGCCCGCAACCACGCTTGATGCCATCATCGCGGGACGGCATCCCATAACCTACGACATCGCCCTTCGGATCGAACGCTCCTTCGGCATCATGCCGGACTTCTGGTTCCTTTTGCAGTCCAAATGGCACCGTCAGCAGGAAACCATGAAGACGCCTGCATAGGGTGGTTGCCAGGATCATTGCCTTATTTGGGTGCGTGCGCCTCGACAACCTTCTTGCAGGCCGGCGATAGTTGGTCCAACTGCTTTGCTAGGCACTCGAAAATACGTCCACCACCAGGCGCTACGCCGCTACAGTATTTCTGATAGTCCGGCATGCATGCTTCCCGCTCGGCAGCTGTCTGTGCCGCTGCCATGCCGCCGGAAAGTCCAATGCCGATCGCAAGTAAACCAAAGACCAACCGCATCACAACCTCCCAAAATATGCCGCTGAAGATCTATCCTCCGATTGCGGAATAACGTAGCATCCGACTGGATTTCCCTGCAACCAACGTCAATCGGGGAGTTTGATGGCAGGTCTATTAGGGTTGCATGCCCGCAGGCGCGACGACAATGCATATCGCCCGCAAAGACAGCTGGGCGGAGACCCAAATTCAATATTTGCGGCCATTTTGAGAGCCGTGCCCCGCAAGAGAATGGTCCTCTCCGCTGCTTTGCTTACCGGCGCTTTCGCACTCGCCGCCTGCAGCGAACAGAATACCTACGAGCCGCCGCCGCCGCCAAAAGTTGATGTGGCCCTACCGGTCAAGCAAAATGTGACGCCCTATCTTGAAACGACCGGCACCACGGCCTCCATCAATTCGACGGCTCTGGTCGCCCGCGTTCAGGGGTTCATCCAATCGATCAACTACCGGGATGGCGATGCGGTGAAGGCCGGGACGGTGCTTTTTGTCATCGAACCGGAGCCTTACCAGCTGGCGCTCGATCAAGCGAACGCTGCCAAGGCATCCGCCGACGCGGCGCTGAAGCAATCCCAAGCAGAATTTGAGCGCCAGAAGGCCCTCGTCGCCAAAACCTTCGCCACCCAGCAGGATCTCGAAAAAGCCGAAGCCGCCCGTGACGCCAATATTGCCGCCCAGCAGCAGGCGACAGCCAGCATTCAGCAAGCCGAACTCAATCTGAGCTATACGCAGGTCAAGGCGCCCTTCGATGGTGTCGTCACCGCGAGGCTCGTTTCGGTGGGCGAACTTGTTGGCCCCAATAATGTATCGACCCTCGCGAGCATCGTGCAGTTCAACCCGATTTATGTCGACTTCAACGTCAGCGAAAAGGAGGTCTTGCGTGTTCGCGCGACAATGCAGAAGCGCGGAGTGACGACGCAGGATCTGAAGAAGATACCGGTCGAGATCGGCCTGCAAACCGAGAAGGGCTACCCTCACGTCGGAGCCCTCGACTACGCCGCTCCGATAATAACGGCGAATACGGGCCAGCTTGCCGTCCGCGGTGTGTTTGACAATGAAAATCGGCAATTGCTGCCAGGCTATTTCGTGCGCGTGCGCGTGCCGCTTTTCGAGGAGCCGGACAGGCTGCTCGTACCCGACCGCGCCGTCGGCAGCGATCAAAGCGGGCGTTATGTGCTTATTGCAGGCAAGGACGATATCGTAGAACAGCGCACGGTTCAGCTCGGCCAGCTTGTCGGCGAATTGCGTGTCGTCAGTTCCGGCGTCACCGCCGATGACCGCGTCGTTGTCTCCGGCCTGTTGACGGCCATTCCCGGCCAGAAGATCGAACCGCATATGACTGTTCTCACCGCCACTGCTGCTGACGGCGTGACGCAATGATCTCCAAATTTTTCATCGAGCGTCCGGTCCTTGCCAATGTCATCGCCATTCTCATGGTGGTCATCGGGTTCGTGTCGCTCTACCGGCTGCCGATTGCGCAATATCCCAACGTCGTGCCGCCAACTGTGCAAGTGACGACCCGCTATCCCGGCGCCAGCGCCCGTACCCTGATCGATACGGTGGCGCTGCCCATTGAACAGCAGGTCAACGGCGTCGAGGGTATGCTCTACATGCAGTCCTATTCCGCGTCCGATGGCAGCTATACGCTGACGGTCACCTTTGCGATCGGCACCGATCTCGATGCGGCGCAGGTTCTGGTGCAGAACCGGGTTTCGGCGGCGCTTGCCGCTCTGCCGCAGTCGGTGCAGGTACAGGGTGTAAACGTACAGAAGAAATCGACGTCGATCCTTGAAATTGTAACCCTGACGTCGCCTGACGATCGCTTCGACAGTCTCTATCTCAGCAACTATGCCACGATCCGTCTTAAGGACGAGCTCGCGCGTGTGCCCGGCGTCGGCAATGTGAGCGTCTTCGGTGCGGGCCAGTACTCCATGCGCATCTGGCTCGACGCCAACAAGATGCGTGCACGCAGCCTGACCGCGCAAGATGTCATCCAGGCGCTGCAACAGCAAAGCACGCAGGTGACCGCAGGGCAGGTCGGCATCCCGCCGGTGCCGGCGGACCAGTCGTTTCAATATACGATCAATGTTGAAAGCCGCCTCAGCGATCCCGAGCAGTTCGGCGCCGTCATCGTCAAGACCGGCACCAATGGGGACTTCACGCGCGTTCGCGATATCGGCCGCGTCGAACTCGGTGCGCAGACCTATGGTCAGTACTTCAAGCTCGACGGCAAGCAGGCCGCGGGCCTCGCAATCTTTCTGTCACCCGGCGCCAACGCGCTGAATGTCGCCAAGCTTGTCAGCGATCGCATGAAGGCGCTCGCCGCCGAATTCCCGCAAGGCGTCACCTATTCGATACCGTTTGATACCACCACATTCGTCAGCCAGGCGATCAACGAGGTCTACAAGACGCTGTTTGAGGCGGCGCTGCTGGTGCTGATCGTCATTCTCGTCTTTCTGCAGGATTGGCGCGCCATGCTCGTGCCGGCAACGACCGTTCCGGTCACGATCATCGGCGCCTTCGCGGCGATGGCGGCCATGGGATTTTCCGTCAACCTGTCGACACTGTTCGCGATCGTGCTTGCCATCGGGATTGTGGTCGATGACGCCATCGTGGTTGTCGAAGGCGCTGCCCACAATATCGAGCAGGGCATGTCGGGGCACGATGCGGCGATCAGTGCCATGGATCTGCTTTTCGGACCGATCGTCGGCATTACCCTCGTGCTGATGGCGGTGTTCCTGCCCGCTTCGTTCCTGCCCGGCATCACCGGACAGATCTTCTCGCAATTCGCGCTGGTTATCGCGGCGACGGCGTTGATCAGCGCGATCAATGCCGTAACCCTCAAGCCGACCCAATGCGCCCTGTGGCTGCGGCCGACCGTACCGATGGAAAAGCGCAATGTGTTCTATCGCGGCTTCAACGCCGTCTACCAGCGCGTCGAAAACGCCTATATCCGGCTGATCGGATCAATGGTCAGCCGCGCCGGACTCATGGCAATCATCGCTTTGGCGATCATCGGCGCGGCGGGTTACGGCCTGACGCGCGCCTCGACGAGCTTCCTGCCCATCGAGGACCAGGGCTATCTGCTGGCAGCGGTCCAGCTTCCTGATGGCGCGGCGCTGGGGCGGACGCAAAAGGTTCTGGAGGATGTCGGCAAGGTCGCAAAGGAAACGCCAGGGGTGAAACAGGTCATCACCATTGCCGGCATGTCAGCCCTCGACAATAGTTCCACCCTCGCCAATGCCGGCCTCGCCTACATTATGCTCAACGATTGGAGCCAGCGCGGGAAGGGTGAAGATCTTGGATCGCTCTACCAAAAGCTGAATGCAAGCCTCGCCGCGAATTCCGAGGCCCGCATCATCGTGCTGCCGCCGCCGCCGATCCAGGGCATCGGCAATGCGGGCGGTTTTACGATGCAGGTCGAAGTCCGTGACGGGAGCTTCGATCTCGCAAAATTGCAGAGCGTCACGAATACCATGGTCGCTGCTGCGGAAGCGCAATCCGGCATCCAGCGTGCAAGCGCGCCGTTCCGGGCGACCGTGCCGCAATACGATGTCCAGATCAATCGCGAGAAGGTGGAGACGCTGCTTCTCACCGCCGATCAGGTGTTCGATACGCTCGCGAGCTATCTCGGCTCCAGCTATGTCGACCAGTTCAACAAATTCGGCCGCGTCTTCCAGATCTATGTCCAGGGCGATGCACAGTTCCGCCTGGCGCCAGACGACATCAACAATCTCACCGTGCGCAACAAGAATGGCGACATGATCCCGCTCGGCACTGTCCTGACCATTACGCCAAGCGTCGGTCCTTCCCTGATCAGCCTCTATAACCTTTATCCGTCTGCCTCGATCACGGGCGTTCCCGAAGCCAACTTTTCCTCGGGACAGGCAATGCACCTTATGGAACAGATTGCCGAGAAGACCATGCCGCCGGGCTTCGGTTTCGATTGGACCGCGCTCTCATTCCAGGAAAAGATTGTCGGCAACCAGATGTATCTGGTCTTCGCGCTTGCCCTCCTTTTGGTGTATCTCGTTCTGGCCGGCCAATATGAGAGCTGGATCGCGCCGGTTTCCGTCCTGCTCGCGGCCCCGATGTCGCTCGTCGGACCGGTTGGAGTACTGCTTGGCGCGAACACGCCCATCAATCTCTATGTCCAAATCGGCTTGATCCTGCTCATCGCGCTTTCCGCTAAAAATGCCATCCTGATTGTCGAAATGGCGCGGGAATTGCGGGCCTCAGGGAAGTCGATTACAGAATCCGCAATCGAAGCGGCGAGGTCCCGCTTCCGGCCTATCCTCATGACATCGTTTGCCTTTATTCTCGGCGTGGCGCCGCTCGTCGTGGCGACGGGTGCCGGCGCCAGTGCGCGCAAATCGATCGGCATAACCGTGTTCAGCGGCATGATCGCTTCGACCTGCCTTGCAGTGCTGTTCGTGCCATCATTCTTCGTCATTATGCAGCGTTTCGAGGAGTGGCGCTCAGCGCGCAAGCAGCCAGCCAAGGCGCCGATGGCCGAAGCCAAATAGTGGGCGAAAAGCGCGTTCGCCCAAACATCTGACTTAACCCAAAGGGATGACACGACTCTTGACGGGGTGACATGGTAACCTTCCGCCTTTGGTGAAGGGGGTGCCATGACGTGGATGCGTGGTGCCGCGATCGTGGCGTTGAGCCTCTCGCTGTTTAGCCCGAGGCCTGTTGTTGCTGCTGAAGCAATTGGCGAAGCGGTCCGGATCAAGACCGAAGTAACCGGCGCGGGCGGGACGTTGGCCGTTACCGATCCCGTACATCGCAACGAGAAGATCAGCACGTCCCCGGACGGCCTCGGCCAGTTCGTGTTCAAGGACGGCACCAAGCTTGCGGTTGGGTGGGGCTCGTCCGTTACCCTCGACAAATTCGTCTTCGACGATTCCGACACCGTCAAGAGGCTCTCCATCAAGGCCGCAAAAGGGACATTCCGCTGGATCAGCGGCAGCTCGAAATCGTCCGCTTATGAGATACTCACGCCCGCCGGCACGATTGGCGTACGCGGCACGGCGTTCGACTTCTATATCGATCGCGATGGCACCACTGCCGTCGTGCTGCTTAGCGGTGCTGTCGGATTTTGCGGCCCGGGTGGATGCCGGCAACTGACGAAGCGCTGCGACTGCGTTGTCGCGAAACCCAATGGCCGTATGACGAACCCCGGCCGCGTCAACCAGAGCATCTTCAAGACGCTGGGCAATAACCGCGCCCTGCCGTTCCTGTCCGGCAATCAGCAACTTTCGACCGGCTTCGGAAGATTTGTAACCGGTTGCGGGCTTTCCAAGGCAGTGTCGGATCCTGCCCAGACCGCACCCGAAAGAAACAGGCCCGAGCGACCGGCGCCGGCGGCTCCCGCTCCACCGGCGCCGACGCCGGTGGCACAGAACGACCCGGACCCGCCGGCACCGCCGAGCCCACCGGCTGCTCCGACGCCGCAGTCGGAACCGCCTGATACGCCAACTGTGCCGGATAAGCCGGACGATCCCGGCAAGCCAGACAAGCCGGATAAGCCTGACAAGGGACATCATCACGGCAAACATGATCGCCATGACCATGATCGCGACGACGATCATCATGACGGCGATCGCAGGGGCCGTGGCGGCTGGGATGGTGGCGGTCGACACCAACGTTAGTCGAACTGTTCTCGCCGGCACCGGCTATCTTGAATGGCCGTTGCCTTTGCGCCTCGGCTCATCGAGATAATGTTGGGATCTGCGTGTTATGCGGCCGTAAAATTCCGGCAGCCCAACGCCCAAATCCGCGGCTTTCGACTTGGCGGCATTGACCATTCTGCGGCTGGTTGTCGACTGCGCGCGCATTGCCTCAATCAGTTGGCGGTGAATGGCCTGCAATTCGGCGAATTTCGCCGACGTCGAGACTTGCTCATTACCGACCACGGCAAAGAGTTTCGTCCGCGTGCTCTTGCCCTTTAGCGCAAGGTCGCCGACCTCCAGCAATGCGTAGTCCGGCAGGAGACGCGCGGTGTTGTTGGACACGAGAATATCGAAGCCCACATCCTTGCACGACGATTCGATACGCGCCGCGACATTGACGGCATCGCCGACCGCCGAATAATTGAACCGTGCCTCGGCCCCCATATTGCCGACGCAGGCGATGCCGGTGTGAATGCCGATGCCGATGCCTACGGGTTGTCCCTCGCCGAATCCAAAGGCGTCGCGGGCGTTGAGCTTAACGAGTGTCTCGCGCATGCCAAGCGCCGCCTGCACTGCCTTGCGGCCATGGTCGGCGACATCGACGGGTGCATTCCAGAACGCCATGATCGAGTCGCCGATGAACTTGTCGAGTGTTCCCTCATTGGCAATGACATGCTGGCTCAAGGCATCGAGAAGCGTATTCAGGAAGCCGACGAGAGCGGTCGGTTCGAGCCGCTCGCTGATTTCGGTGAAATTCCGCACATCTACGAACATGACCGTGAGTTCGCGATCATCGCCGCCAAGCTGCAAGGCATTGCGCGTGTGCTCGATGCGATAAAGCAGTGAGGGCGACAGATAGTGACCGAAGGCCTTGCGAACCTCCCGCCGTTCTCGATCAGTCACCAGAAAGCGGAATGCCGTCGCCCCGAAATGCGTGACCGACCAGCCGACGATCGGGGCGAGAGGGTCAAACAGCAGTCCAGCATAGTAGAAGGCGAGCCACGATGCGGCGAGGCCGAGCGCGGTGATCAGCAAGCCGCAGGCGAGTGCAAAGGCGGGACTGATGAAGGTTGTGACAAGGACAAGGAAGGTACCGCCGACGGCGACGGCAAGGATCTCGAGGCCGTTGGCCCAATCCGGCCGTGACAGGAATTTGCCGGATAGAATCTGTTCGACCGTCTGCGCATGCAGCGAAACGCCCGGAACATTTTGTCCGAGCGCGGTGGCGCGAATATCCTGCAACCCCGCCGCTGATGTTCCAACGAAGACGATACTGCCTTCGATGGCGGAGGCGAGTTCGGGCGAGTTGCCTTCCGCGCCAAGTACGCGCCGAGCCGAGATATAACGTTCGGCTCGGTCTGGGGTAACATAGAGCCACAATTCACCTGCGGCGGTGACGGGCACCGCAAACTCGCCGATCTTCACCTGTGTTATCGTGTCGGGGACATCGGGCGCATCGGCGAGAACATAGGTCGAGGCGCCCTGTGCGACGCGAAGCGCCTCGATAGCAAGGTTGGGGTAAAGCTGCTCGCCGTCGCTCAGAAACAGCGGAACCGTCCGCACGACCGATGTGGAACTGCCGGGATTGAGGCTGATATGGCCAAGGCCGGCGGCGTTTGCCTCAAGTTGCGGTCGCAGCGGCGTCGCCGACTTGATACGGGGTGGGGCGCCGAATGGGCTTTCTCCGGTAAACGCAAATCCCGCCTTCACGGGCGGGCGGTAGCTTCCTTCATTCGACAGTCCAAAGCCCAACACGACCGGCTTTCCCAGAACGGCGTTGGCGAAAATCGCATCATTGTCGGGAAACTTGCCGAGGAGCGCGGGATCGATACCCTTCACATCGCGAACCACGTTGCTCGGAGACAGGCGATCCGGCTCGGCAAAAAGAATATCGAAGGCGATGGCCGAGGCGCCAAGATCGTTCAGTTTGTCGACAAGGGCAGCGATCCGGTCGCGCGGCCAGGGCCATTGTCCGTATTCTAGCAGTGATGCCTCATCGATATCGATCACCTTCACCGGCATGGGCTCGAAGGCGCGCGGCAGGATGCGTTGATATTCATCGAAGGTGACGTCGCGGGCAAGCTTCAGGATGGGTGGATCACCGGCCCGGAGGATGGTGAGCACCGCCACGAAGGCAAGGCCGATAATTACCCCCAATTGCTGCGCGCGTGTCATGACCGCATTTGCCAGCCCTCCCTGGCAGCGCATCGACGGCAATTGCGCTGTCGCCCCTTGCACCGCCAGGAAATGGCATGCTGCCCGTTTCTTTGGCTCTATGCAATCGCTTCAACCCAATGGGATGGGCGCGCTCTTGTCCCGCCGAGCGTTCAACTATGGAGGCGACGGTCAGCGGCTTCGTTGGTATTCGATACCCGATCCCGTGGCTGGCCGAGCACACCCGTGCGCTTCACGGGAACAGCATGCCTTCGACAGCAATGATTGCTGATCACGCGCTGAGATCGTGCGGCGGTTCGAACCGTTGGAATCGGTTGCGGCCAGCAGCCTTTGCTGCGTAGAGCGCGATATCTGCCCGCTTGAACACGTCCGATGGTAAGCCCGCATCGACGAGGGCGATGCCGACCGAGGCACCAAGTCGCAGCGTCCTTCCATCATGCTCGATCGGCTGGCTCAGCGCTTCGACGATAATGCGTGCAAGGTCCTCGGGCGCATCCCTGCCTTGCGATGGCTTTGTAAGAACGGCGAACTCGTCGCCGCCGATACGTGCGACGATCTCGGCGGCGCGGCAAGCATGTGCCAGGCGGTGTGCCACTTCCTTCAGACAATCGTCACCGACCGCGTGCCCGAGCGTGTCATTGACTTTCTTGAAACCGTCGAGATCGATCAGGAGCAACGCACCCGCATCGGTCATCTCGCCATGTTGCTTGCACATCTGCGCAAGTTTCGCCTGGAATTGGGTCCGGTTGGCAAGGCCGGTCATCGGATCGTATTCGGCGAGATAGCGGGTCTGATCGAGGAGCAGCTTTTGCTCGGTGATGTCCTGCTTCATGCCAAAGATGCGCACGGGCTCATTGTCGGAGCATTCCACGGTAGCGGTAATGCGCATCCAGCGGTGATTGCCCTTTGCCGTGACGATTTCGGCTTCCATGGTGAATCCGCTATGCTCTTCGACGGCGCGGCTGCGGCGCCGAATGAGTTCGCGCGCGGATTCCGCAGAATAGAACGACATGATCTCGTTTCGATCGAGCGGCGAGCCCCGTGGCAGATCAAAGATATCGTAGACGACGTCGGTCCAACGCAGCGTTTCATCGGGAAGGCTGCACTCCCAGATGCCGATCCGGGCTGCCGCCGCCGATTGATCGAATATTCTTTGGCTGTGAGCGAGCGCGGCTGCCTGCTGGCGGATGCGCGACTCCATGGCATCAAGCTCTGCCTTTATGCGCGACGCGGTTTCGGCATCATCGCGCCGACCAAGGGACGCGATCATTTCGGCTACCAGATCGGCAAGTTGGCGTGTCTTCGCGCTGGATACACTGCGCGCAGGCGTATTTGACATGTTGAGCTCAATTTGAAACTGCGAGTGCGGCACCTGCAACAGTTGCGTTATAGCGATTAAGACTTTCTATATGAAGACGGCTACAGTCATGGTTGCCTTGCGCTTTGTGATCGCTACGGTAAATGAATTGATCGGCATGGTGAGGATCAAGGAATCTATCAAGGTGTAACGGTGCACCTATGGGTTGAATTTTTCACTCTAAAGTTGAATTGTGTTATTGGGCACCCTTATATTAGAGCTGTTTCAATTGATAAAAACTGTACTGCGATAAACACTGTTCGAAGCTTTTGTGGGGTAGGGGAAACTCATTGACCAAACGCATAGACGCCAAGCTCAAGGTCATTCTATTGGGCGGATCATCCAATGTGGGCAAATCAACCATTGGGGATGTGCTTGCGGGCAAGCTTGGCTGGCGCTGCGTTTCAACCGACAGCCTCGCCAAACATCCAGGCAGGCCATGGCCCAAGCGGAAGGAAAAGGTCCCGAACCACGTTTCGGAACACTACCTCAATTTGCAAGCCGACGAATTACTGGAGTCTGTGATCCTTCATCACAGGCGCATGTCGCCGCTCGTTGCGGAATTTATCTGGTCGATACTCAAGGGCGCCAATGACGAGAGGACCGTGCTCGAAGGCTCCGCTCTCTGGCCGTTTATCACGGCGGGTCACCGCCTGAAGGAAATCGGCGCCGTCTGGCTGACGGCAAGCGCGGAGACGTTGAGGTCGCGCATCCATGAAAGCAGCGGTTACCAGAATGCCGACGAACGAAGCCGCGCGATGATTGCAAGTTTTCTGGAGCGAACCATCCTCTTCGACCAGAAGACCACCGAACTTGTCAGGGAGCATGGCTGCAGGGTGCTCGATACGGATCAGTTCGCAACGACCGACGACATTGTTGGCGAGATCATCAGTCAGTTCCCTTCCCAATCGAAGCGATAACTACGAGTTTGCTTCACGGACGTCGAGATCCTGCAGCAAGTTTCCGAGTGGTTGCGGGCGGTGGAACAGGAAGCCCTGTCCAAAGCCGATGCCGAGCGAGCGCAAGATGCCGACAGCGCCGGTGTCTTCGATATGCTCGGCAACCACATCGACGCCGAGTTCGCGCGCAACGCTGCCGATCGACCGGACGACCGCTTGATTGAGCCGGCTGTTTGAGAGCTTTTCGATGAAGGCACCATCGATCTTGATGCTGTCGACATCGAAGTGGTGCAGGTAGCCGAAGGAACTGAGGCCCGCGCCAAAATCGTCGAGACTGATGCGGCAGCCAGCAGCCCGGGCTTCCTTGACGAAATTTTCGGCCGCCTCGTAATTGTTGACGGCCGTCGTTTCCGTGATCTCGAAGATCAGCCGCGAGGGCGAGACGTTTGTACGTTCCGTGGTCGTCTTGATGAACGACCACAGAGTCGGATCGCTGATCGTGTTGGCTGAAAGGTTGAGCGCGATCGCAACCTTATCGGTGGCCATCAGCCGCTCGCCATATTGCTCCAGCGTGTGTTCGATGATCCAGCGGTCAACGATACCCATCAGGCCGAAGCGCTCCGCCGCCGGGATGAACTCCGCCGGGGCAATCAACGTGCCGTCCGGAGCGCGCATTCGCGACAGGATTTCGATGTAGACCGTATTTTCGGTCGTATCGGAAATCTCCCTGATCTCCTGGCCGTAGATTTCCAGCCGTCCTTCCGCCAGCGCCTCGAGAATGCCCGATGCAGCCTGGACGCTTGCGAGGTTCTCCTTCGCTGCGCCAGTGTTTTCATCGTAAATCGCTGTGCGGTTGCGCCCTTCCGCCTTGGCAGCGTAGCAGGCAGCGTCCGCCCGCGCGACTGCCTCGTTAAGTGTGAGGTTGGGGTCGTCGAGAAATGCGATACCGACACTCGCGCCGATTTCCTGCAGTTTCCCGTCCCATTCGAGGCGCACCTTGCGGATCTCTTCGATCAGGCGCTCGGCTATTGCCTTTGTGTCCTCGGGGTTGGCCGAGGGCAGGACCGCGGCGAACTCATCACCGCCCAGACGGCCGATGACGGCGTCATGCGGGAGAACGCTGTTCATGCTCGCAGTTGCAAGCTTCAGCAGCGCATCGCCAGCCGCGTGGCCGAGGGTGTCGTTCACCATCTTGAAGCGGTCAAGGTCGATGTAGAGCAGCGCGTGTCGCCGGTCGGGGCTGGCAAGTATGGAGGCGGTGGCCACTTCGAATGCACGCCGATTGAGAAGCCCGGTCAAGGTATCGTGGGTCGCCGCGTGCGAGAGTTCACGTTGCAAATTGCGCGCGTTGGTGACGTCCTGAACGACGAGCACCGAGCCGGTGACCGCGCCGGCTGAATTGAAAATCGGCGATGCAAGGTCACGTATCGAGCGGCGTTCGCCATCGCTTCGGACGACGACCGCGTTTTCGACGCGATCGACCGTCGATCTGTTCTCCATCGCTCGCATCGTCGACGACGTCAAAACATGGTCGCTAACTTCGTCAACGAGGCGAAGGGCGCCGCTCACCGGGGCGCCGATCAGTTCGCTGGCAGATCGCAGCAACAGCCGTTCAGCGGCAGGGTTGGCAAAGGTGATGATATCGTCGACATTCGTTGTCAGCACCGCGTCGCCGATCGATTGCAGCGTGACGCGATAAAGGTCCTTCTCGCGCGCCAGTGCCTCGGCGCTGTGGACCTGCTCGGTAATATCCCAGATGCTGCCCATCAGCATCTCCGGCATGCCTTCGCGCTTAACGAGGCGGGCAAGAGCATATACGTGGCGCACCTCGCCGTCGGGCTTGACGATGCGATAGCTCGTCTTCATGGGAATACCGGTCTTGAAGGTCGCCTCGACCGCCTGTTCCGCTATCGCCGCGTCTTCCGGATGCAGGAGACGGTGCCAGGTGGCGCGAGGGACCTCGTCGGTGCCCGACCCGATGCCGAATATTTCGCGCATCCGCCGGTCCCAAAGCACTGTTTCGGTCTCGATGTTGAAATGCCACAGGCCAATCTGGCCCGCGTCCAGCGCCAGTTCAACGCGCTGGTTCAGCAGCGCCAGCTGATGTTCGGCATTCTTCTGGTCGGTAATATCCGTCTGAACGCCTATCATGCGGGTAGGCTTTCCGTCCGCATCCCACTCAACCACGCGGCCGCGATCGAGCACCCAGACCCAATGGCCGTCCTTGTGGCGCAGCCGGAACTCCGTTTCGATCTGCGGAATTTCGCCCGCAATATGCCGCTGTCCACTCTCGATGGCGCGCTGCTTGTCGTCCGGATGAATAAGCGTCAGCCAAAGATCGCCGCTGTCACCAAGTTCGTCCTCCCGGTAGCCGAGCATCCTTTTCCAGGTGGAGGAATAGTAGCACTGGCCGGTGACAAGATTGGAATCCCATACGCCCAGACCCGCCGATTCCAGGGCGAAGCTCCAGCGATTTGCCTCGGCGCTGTCGGCAGACTGATTGGGCCTTGTATGGAGGCGCATGTTGCGTACATCGGTCATGGCGGGAAGCTAGCATGGAAAGCAGGAAAATACAGTTAATGCCACCATACATCCTTTAGTCTATGTGCGATGCACAAAAACCCTTATTGCAATGCAGCAAAATTGGGCTATCGTGACTGTACTGGGAGGAGCAAATCGTTGCTGAGGGTGACAACATGCTCCAAATCGTAATCCTGATCTGCGCGACCAGTCTTTCGCCAGCCGAGTGCCAGACCAACACGGCTCTCGATGTGATCATCGGCCCGCAGGCAAACAATCCCATGATGTGTGGATTGCAGGGCCAGGCCTTCATCGCAAGAACTGCCATCGTCGGGCGGTCCCCGAACGAATATGTAAAGATCCGCTGCTCGCCGCCAAAATCCACGAAGGCGGCTGCTATCGAGCGCCTTTAGGGTTTCTATTGCTGGCCGCAGGCCTGCATCTGCGCGCCATAACTATAGGCCATCTCCGCCGTGCTGCGCGCGACCTTTTGCATGTTTGCATTGGTCTTCCAGTCGCCCCGGGCAAAGGCGTTGTGGCCGAAATAGTAGGCGAGATAGAGGTGATAGGCATCGTTGAGCTCGATGCCGTTCTTCTCGTGGCTTTGACTATGGTACCAGCCGACGAAATTCACGGCATCGGCAAAACTATTCCTGTCGGCCATGAACTTTCCGGTCTCGTTCTTGTACCGTGCCCAGGTGCCGTCGAGGGCCTGGGAATAGCCATAGGCGCTTGACGGCCGTTTCCAGGGAATGAAACCCAGCAGCTTGGTGCGGGGTGGGCGCGAATAGGCGTTATATCCGGATTCCTTGCGGATCGTCGCCATCAGGATCGGAACCGGCACACCATATTCCCGCTCTGTCTTCTTGGCTGCATCGTACCAGTTGTCAAACCAGCCGTCCTTCTGGTCGAAGACGGAGCAGACATCGTTGATGCGGCTCGGCGCGGTCGCGCAACCGGCAAAGATGAGCAACAAGCCAATTGCCGCCGATGGAAAAAGGATGGTTCGCCGCATGCCTGTCCTATACGGCGCAAAGGTTAAGAGTTTTTTGCCATGAGGCCCCAAGCTTCGGCGTAGATGGCCGGGCTGAACAGAACCGCTTCTATTTACATGGGAAACGCTTTAGGATGGCATCCGGGAACTTCGATATCTGCCTGCACATGATGATCTGACATCTTGAATGGAGTCGGAGGCGTGAATTGGTGCTTTCGTTCTTTGATATTTTCCGGAACGAACTCGATGTTGTGAATTACCGCCGACGCACCATCCAGGATGGAGCGGTCGCACGCGCAAGATCGCTTACCCGCCGGGGCAGTACCGACCTGTTTCTTCCCGATGTCGAAGTGCCATTCGCGGAAAATCCGCATTTCCTGACCCCGCGCACCGATGCTGCTCTCGCCGAGAGCGAGGTTCCCGGGCGAGAGACAACCCGGACCGTTCCCGGAAGCAATCTTGTGGGCCTTGCGCTTTCCGGCGGCGGCATACGTTCAGCGTCCTTTTCGCTTGGAGTGCTCCAGGGTCTCGACTCCCTGTCGAAGCACAATGAGCCGCGGGTGATCGATGCCATCGATTACGTTTCTGCTGTATCCGGCGGCGGTTACATCGGCACGTCGCTTGTTGCCGGTTTGATGCAGGAAAATGCAACGTTCCCCTTCGACAGCCGCCTTGATGAACAGGAAGCGCCCGAGACGCAGCATCTGCGCGACTATTCGAACTTTCTCACCGCCAATGGCGGCATCGATTACCTCGTCAGCTTCGCGCTGATTTTGCGCGGGATACTCGTCAATGCCGTCATCGTTCTGCCGGTGCTACTGCTCCTTGCGGCCCTGACCGTTGCGATTTATCCGCGACCCGACCTCTACAAGTCTTTCACATTGACGCTGATACTGGCCGGTCTCACGGCGGTCTTCATGGTGGCAAGCGCCATCTACATTTCCTTCAGGCCAGGCACCCTCCGATCGAGGGAGATCCTCGGGCAGGGCATCGGCTTGCTCGTTGTCCTCGTTCTGGTCGCGGCCGCGTTCCAGGCCCAACCCTATATCCTTGCGGCAATTATGTCGCGCGCTGGTGGTCCTGCGAATATGGATATGACTTGGCTTTCACGGCTGTTTGCGTTGCTGACATCCGTCGCCACGGTGCTCATTGCCGCATCTCAGAAGCTCGCCAATGTGGCGAAGGCGTCAATAGGGGAGGCGACGTGGACTGCCAGTCTCAAAAAATATGCAAGCCGCATTGCCCTCTATGTGGCGGCAATCATCGTCCCGCTTTTGCTTTGGCTGGTTTATATCGGCTTGAGTTACTGGGCGATCCAGAACTATTCCGGCAATCGCTGCGCCGCCGGCACGGCCGACTGGATGCGATGGCTCACTCTGTGCGATTTTAGCTCGCTGGCAATCTATCTCGTGGTCGCGCTGGCTATTGTCGTGGTCACCCTCTTCATCGGGCCCAACGCAAACTCCCTGCACAAGCTCTACCGTGACCGCCTGAGCCGCGCTTTCCTGTTCGAGCGGGCGCAGATGGGCACCCACAATGCGCCAAGCGATGTGGATACCTGGAAGTTCTCATCGTTGAAACCGCGCGCGGAAGCGACGGGAAGTTGGCTGCCGTCGGCCGCCTATGCGCCATATCTTCTGACAAATACAGCGATCAATCTCGAAGCCTCCGAAGACCTCAACAAGCGCGGGCGCAACGGCGATACCTTCATCTTCAGCCCGTTGCATGTCGGCAGCTGGTGGACGGGATATGTCCCGACGACGCGAATGGAAGCCATCGTGCCGGATTTCAGCCTGGCGACGGCAATGGCAGTCTCGGGTGCCGCCGCCTCGGCGAATATGGGCCGAAATACCATCAAAGTCCTGACGTTCAGCCTGTCGCTCCTCAATATCCGCCTTGGATATTGGCTGGCAAATCCGGCGCGGCTCGACGACTTTCATTCCTGGCGCAATCGCTGGAAGGCTAAACTCGGCACCTGGTTCTTTGCCATGGAGACCCTCGGAAAGCTCAACGAGAAGCGCCTCAACGTCTATCTGACCGATGGCGGGCACATCGAGAATCTCGGCATCTATGAACTGCTGCGCCGGCGCTGCAAAGTCATCGTTGCGGTTGATGCTGAAGCGGACCCCAACATGACGTTCTCTGCTCTGGTCAACCTCGAGGTCATGGCGCGTATCGACCTCGGGATCCGCATCGAACTGCCATGGCAGGCACTGCAGTCCAGCGCAACCGGCGTCACGGCGACGGCGCTCTATGGCCGGAACGGACTTCCCGGCAAGCTTGGGCCGCATGCTGTGATCGGTCAGATACGATACGATGACGGCCAGGGCATCCTTATCTATATCAAGGCGTCGCTGAGCGGTGACGAGAACGATTATGTCCTCGACTACAAGCGCCATAACCCGGCCTTTCCACACGAAACGACGGTCGATCAATTTTTCAGCGAGGAGCAATTCGAAGCTTATCGGTCGCTCGGCTTCCACGCCACGCGAGGATTGTTTGCCGGCGCCGATGATTTTGCCAAGCCACGATCGCCTTCGGCCGAATGGGAAGCGGAGGTTTCATCCGCCCTCCAATTGCTCAACATTCCCTACGATATGCGAACTGCGATCCTTGGGCACATTGCCGAACAGCGAAATCGCGAGGGCGAGGGATAGCGCGTCAACGAAGTTGTGCGGCCTCCAAAAATTGGGCTAATCCCTATGGGTGAGAAACGCTTAAGTTTATCCGAAGAGATTGCAAGTCATTCAAAGAATGCTATGATCCGTAAAGGGTTTCCGCTCGATAAAAGACAGCATTTATTGACAGTCGTGTAAGACAAGTTCTGCCGAAAATACGATCTGTAATGTAAAGTCATCACTCTTGGTCGGGGCGCTTGCCTCGCTGGTGAGTATTTGTTGTGCAGGAGGAAGTCCTGCGCAGCCGGAGAGCGCTCGCAATGAGGATCTACGAGGCGTTGGTGAAGGGCCTGGAGAGCGTTGGCGTCGGCGCTGCGTTTGGAGGCGCCGGCGAGAACGCTGCCCAGCTGATGCTGGCGCTCAAACATTCCAAGACGATCCGGCCGGTGATCACGCGCCACGAACAGGCCGCAGCCTTCGCGGCATGCGGCTACGCCATGTATTCGCGCCGCCTTGGCGTCTGTTTTGCCACGGCGGGCCCCGGCGCCTTCAATCTCTTTTCAGGGCTCGCCGTCGCCATGTCGGACTCCTATCCGATCCTTGCGATTTCGGGTTATTCGTCGCTGGAATGGAAAGGCAAGGGCGCTTTGAACGAGACGTCCGGTGTCAGCCGGACACCCGACTCTCATGCGATGTTTGTGGCGACCACCAAGAAGTCGTTTCTCCTTGAGGATGCGGCCAAGGCTTGCGACGTGCTGGAGGAGGCTGTCAACGTCGCCTTTGACGGCCGTCCGGGGCCTGTTCATATCCACGTGCCGGAAAATCTGACCCATAAGGGCGTTTCCGTTGCCAACTATCGCGACGTCGATTTGCAGATCAAGCCGGTTGTGCCCGAGACGGCAAGGGTCGAGACGGTCGCGGAAATTCTGATCGCCGCTTTGGCAAAAGGCGAGAAAGTACTCGCGCTCATCGGTTTCGGCGCAATTTTGAGCGACGCCGGCGAGCCCCTGCTTCGCCTACTCGAACGCTACCAAATCCCGTTCGTGACGACGCTCGACGGGAAAGGGATTATCGACGAGAGCCACCCTTTGGCGATCGGCGTTTTCTGCGACAGCGGTCACAAAGCGGCGCGGGAAGCATTCAAGCAGGCGCAGATCATTCTCGCGATCGGCAACTCCTTTGCCCAGCATGCGACCTTCAATTTCCGCAACGACCTTCTCAAGGGCAAGAAACTCATTCACCTGAATATTGACGGCGGCGAAGTGGACAAGGTCTACAAGGCGGATGCGGCGATTATCGGCGATGCAAAGCTTGCAATAACGGCGCTCTACGACCGCATGTCGGCCGAACTCGAGCCGCAGCCGAAGCGAACCTTCCCCCGCTACGACTATCGATCCGACAAGATTCACGATCTGGTGGGCAAGATTCATCCGGGCCAGCTTGCCCAGGCTCTCTCACGCCGCCTGCCTGACGATGCCATCGTGCTTGCAGATGCGGGCGCGCATCTCACTTGGCTCGGATATTATCTCGAACTCAAGTCGCACCAGCGGTTTCGCAAGCCGGGCGGCTTCGGGCCTATGGCCGGCAGCGTCAATGGCGCGCTCGGCGTCAAATGTGCTCATCCCGACCGCACCGTCATCGTCGGCTGCGGCGACGGCTGCTATCTGCTTTCCGGCTTCGAATTACTGACGGCGGTTCAGTACAACTTGCCGGTGATCTGGATCATCTTCAATGACAACCAGTTCAAATTGATCAAGATTTACCAGTTATCGACCTATGGCGAATCCGGTCTCGTCGAATTCGAAAATCCGGACTACGTCGCCTATGCCAAGGCGTGTGGTGCGCAAGGTTTCCGGGTCGAAACGGTCAGCGAGTTTGAATCGGCCTTGGACAAGGCGCTTGCCCTCAACAAGCCGGTGCTTATCGACGCCCACATTTCACGCATGGAACTGCCGAAATACAGCTCATCGCCCGAAGGAACGCTCGCCGGATTGGTCGAGCGACTGGGAGAGAGGGTTCGTGCGCACTGAAGGCGTGAAAAAGTCGCATATTTTCTGATGTAGCCTGCGTAGGGGAACAAAAATGTCGACGTGGCGTGAGGAATATCAAGGTAGTGCGGAAGCCGAGCGGCTGACGTTCGAGCGTCTGGCCCAGGACATGATGGATGTTCAGGTCAAGGCAAAGAAGCATGGCAAGGCGCCGGCAATCCAGCGTGCGTTTCACAGCAAGGCCGTCTTTTCCGCCATTGACGCGAAACTGACGTTCGTTGACGACCTTCCGGAGGAATTCCGCGCAGGATTTGCGCAGCCCGGGGCGTCATACACGACGATCGTCCGCTTTTCGAACGCCAACGGCTATGGGCAGCCTGACTACAAGCCCGACATGCGTGGCGTTGCCTTGCGCGTGAAGGTGTCGGACGACGAATTCCACGACCTGCTTGCCACCAATTTTCCCGTTTCGCATGCGCGCAATGCCGAGCAGTTCGTGGCGTTCGCCAAAGCAACGTCCGGCGGCATTTTCAGTAAACTCGCCGGCCTTGTGCAACTCGTGGTTAAATTCGGGCCGTCCGAGGTCATCCGCATGCTCCGCAATGTCACGACCGCACGCAAACGCAAGGTCTCGAGCGTCGCGCTTGAGTCCTTTTGGAGCCGCGGTGCCATCCGTTGGGGTGACAAGCTTGCCGTGCGCTTCATCCTGCGCCCCGCTGCCGACGCGCCCGCCGCACCCGAACCTTCCGACAAGGATCCCGGCTACCTTTCAAACGAGTTCGCGCGCCGTCTTGATCGTGACGACGTCCGCTTCGAACTCTGCCTCCAACCCTACGTCGACGTGGCGTCCACGCCGATCGAGGACACGGCGGTCGAATGGCTGGAATCGGTATCTCGCCCGATCAAGGTGGCCGACCTCACGATTTCGAAGCCCAATTCGGGCATCGCCGAGGCGTTCACCAATGCGAGGGTCATCGACGAGCTTTCGTTCAATCCGTGGAACACGACCGATGAATTTCGGCCCTTGGGCAATCTCAACCGTGCCCGTAAATCGGTCTACGATGCAAGCTCGGCACATCGGCATGTCTATCGCTGGCGAACTGAAACGCCGCTCCGCAACCGCGTGCTCGGTGCTATTGCACGACAGGGCTTTCTGGTCATCAATCGCTACATCGAGTGGCATAAACTATCGCTGCGCCTGAGCCTGCTCAACCTTGACGCGTTTCGCTATGTGCTGCGCGAAAAGAACCTGATCGACACGGAAGTCTATGAAGCACCGCCGACAGCCCGTCCGGTCCCGCCGTCCAGCGTCGATGAGACAGTCCGCCAGGCGCGCACTTACGATGGAACGTTCAATGATCTTTCCCAGCCAAAAATGGGATCGATCGGCTCGGCCTTCGGCCGCAATCTGAAGCCGGTCTTTGAGCCGGATCAGTTCGACAATCCAAATCCAGTCGAGGTGGCTCGGGAACTCCTGCACCGCGACACGTTCATTCCCGCGCGCTCGCTGAACATTCTGGCGGCCGCATGGATCCAGTTCCAGGTGCACGACTGGGTCAATCATGCGCGCAACCCGCTCGGCAAGGACGATGTCATTGTGCCATTGCCAAAGGGAATGACCTGGCAGAGCAGCGTCGGCGGTCCGCGCGAAGACGTCATGCGCATCGCCAGCAACGTGGCCGGGCGCGATCCGGTCGACGGTCAGCCACCCATCTATTTCGGCAATGCTGCCTCTCAGTGGTGGGACGGTTCGGAGGTCTATGGCCCGGACAGCAAGTCCGCCAATCTGTTGCGCGAAGGCCCGAAGCTGCGATTGGTGGACGGGCATCTGCCGGTCGACATGCGCGGCATGGAGGTTACCGGCTTTAACGAGAGTTGGTGGCTCGGTCTCAGCGCCCTGCACACGCTGTTTGCGCGCGAACACAATCTCCTCTGCGACGAGCTTCGCTCGCGGTACCGCAATTGGGATGACGAGCGCGTCTATCATACGGCCCGCCTGATCGTCTCGGCCCTGATTGCCAAGATCCACACCGTTGAATGGACGCCGGCGATCCTCGCAACGAAAGCCATAGACGTCGGCCTATCCAGCAATTGGAACGGTCCGCCAGCCAATGACTGGCTGACCAAGCTCGGCATATGGCTGCTCGACGCGCACGCGCTGACCGGCATTCCGAAGACCCTGCCGGATCATCATGGCGCGCCCTACTGCCTGACGGAGGACTTTGTCACCGTTTACCGGCTGCACCCGCTCCTGCCTGACGATTACTGCTTCTACAACCACGCCAATGGCAGCAAGATCGCGGATAAGGGGTTCCTCGACATCCAGGCAGCGGCGGCCGACGATGCGATGCGGGCGTTCGGCCTGCGCAACACGCTTTATTCGTTCGGCATCGCGCATCCTGGTGCGATAACGCTGCACAATTATCCCCGCTCGCTTCTGGCGCTCGAACGCGACAACGAGATCATCGACCTTTCGGTGGTCGACCTCGTGCGCACAAGACGGCGAGGGGTGCCGCGATACAATGATTTCCGTGCCGGCCTGCATCGGCCGCGATTGAGAAGCTTCGAAGAGTTGACGACGAATCCCGCCGACATCGAGCTCCTGAAAAAGTTCTATGGAAGTATCGACCGCGTCGATACGGTCGTCGGTCTCTTTGCCGAACCCGCGCCCACCGGCTTCGGTTTCAGCGATACGGCGTTTCGTATCTTCATACTCATGGCATCACGCCGGCTGCAGAGCGACCGCTTCCTGACCGTCGATTTCAGGCCGGAGGTCTATTCGTCATTCGGCATCGACTGGATCGCCAACAACAACATGACCAGCGTCATCCTGCGGCACTGTCCGGAACTTGCCTCGGTGCTGCCCCGCACCGGCAGCGCCTTTGCGCCGTGGCGCCCTATCCTGCCGAACAGCACAATGCCGTCGATGACGGGAGCGACGCCGTGACCGAGCCGCTCCCCACCAATGCTCCCGCATCCACCGGACACCGGGGGCTCGATGCGCTCCTGAAGCGGCCGCTTTTAGAGACGATCTGGCGCCGGCGTACGCATCGGGTCAGCCAGGGAAGTACGGTGCTGGCGGGTACGATGAGCTACGAGTCGGACAAGCCGCGCGAGCCGCTCTCCGAACTCGAGGAAGCCGTCCTGATCGCCATGACCGGTTGTACCGGCCTGACCATGCCGGACCGGCCCTTCGAGGATCCTGCAACGCGCAAGCCGATCATGGCCAAGCCCAATCTCAACATGGCGGGACGAACGGCGGGAAGCCCGGACAACGCACAAGGAACGCACTTCTTCCTCATCAACGATTCCGGAACCTATTTCCTGCGCAAGCTGCCGCCGCCGGCAGACGGCAACAGGGCATTCAGCACCGAGCTTCTGTTGGAGCGCGCCAATCAGGCTAAAGTCAAAATACTCGATCACCGCCTCGATGTGCCCAACGGCAAGCGCGACTTTCCGGCCTATCTCGATTCCAACCGCTTCCTTTCGAACCTTCCCGGAACGACGGTGCTGCTCCCGGTGGTTGACCTGTCACGGCAGTATATCAACGGGATGATGTACATCCTGACTCAGCCTGATGGAGCGCGCCCGGCGATTGTCGACGACCGCAACTTTTATCGGTCGGCGGGCGTAAAGAAATGGGTCGAGAAGGGCTTTCTCAACAAGGACCTGAAGGTGCCGCTCGGCGCAATTGGTTCGCTGCGCACGCAGATCGAAGCTGACCTTCTGTTGCAGAATATCTTTCTTGTCGCCGATGCGATGGGGCTCGGCGCCTGGATACACGCCTCGATCAGTCCGCCCGTCTTGGTTGGAGACCCGAAGTTCACCAAGGACTACGGGCCCATGCTCGGACTCGATGTGGAAACGCCGAAGTGGCGCATCATGGATCTTCTGCGCTGGCATGTGCCGCTGCCGCGCCACTCCAACCTCAGGAGCAATCCGATCGGCCTGCGCCACAAGGGCGAGCATCTGATCAAGGGCATGTCACCGCCCTACTACGACTCCATGGCGAGCGCCGTTCAGGAGGTTGTACGCGAAAAATTTGGCGAGAAGGGCGGTTTCTACACAGACAAGGCCCTTTTCGCGCAGATTTACAAAGGCGACTACGGCAATCGGTACCTTTCCGAAGCTGCTGTCTACAGTTCGGATGTGATTGAGTGCGTCCAGGATATCTGCACCTATATCTATGATACCCATGGCAGGTTCCCGGCCCATTGCGATGCGATCCATGTTCCCGGCGTCTGGCTGCAGGTGCATCACGTCGATATCGAATACTATGAACGGTTCTTCCAGAACGGCCTGACCGAAGCACACCATAATCACCATCGGGATTGGCCATAGGACGGGCTTTCTACCAGCGGTTGCCGATAGATCTGGCAAATGCATGCCGATCAGGTTATGTTTTGCTTGTGCAGGTTTAGGTCCCTTGGCCCCGCCTTTGCACGGTGCCCCCGGTACCTTTCCCGCTCGAACGAGATTGGGAGAATTGTTCATGGCACAATTTCACGTGATAGCTGGTGCGAATGAAACGAACGTCTATCCAGAGGTTCGTCGAATTGGTGTGGCCGATGTTTTTGCCGCGCTGCGCGAGGGGCTCGATGATTTCTGGGACAAGCCCTCGCACTATGTCTTTCTCTGCCTGATATATCCGATAGCCGGTCTGGTCCTGATACGGTGGACATCCGGAGCCAACATGCTGCCGCTGCTCTTCCCGCTGATGTCGGGCTTTGCACTGGTCGGGCCGTTCGCGGCGCTGGGCCTTTATGAGATCAGCAGGCGCAGGGAACTCAATCTCGACACGTCCTGGAGCCATGCCTTCGAGGTACGCCACTCGCCGGCAATCCCATCCATCATCGCGGTCGGCGTCATGCTTCTCGTTCTGTTCGTCGCCTGGATACTGGTGGCCCAGACGCTTTATACGAACCTCTTCGGTGACCAGGTCCCAGCATCGATCGGCACATTCATGAGCCAGGTGTTCGAGACCCCGGAGGGCCTGAGGATGATCCTGCTCGGCAACGCCATCGGCTTCGTCTTCGCCGTCGTCGTTCTCTGCACGACAGTTATTGCTTTTCCGTTGCTCCTTGATCGCGACGTCGGCGCGTTTGCGGCCGTCGTCACCTCAGTGAAGGCAACGCTTGCCAATCCCGTACCGATCGCGCTCTGGGGCTTGATCGTTGCCGCGCTCCTTCTCGTCGGCTTCCTGACTTTGTTCGTCGGCTTGGCCGTGTTCATCCCGGTGCTCGGCCACGCGACCTGGCATCTCTACAAGAAGATTGTCGTGCCTGCTCCGACTGCAGCGTAACGACGATCAATTCATTTGGGCACAATGGAAACGGCGCCAGATGGCGCCGTTTCCCGTTAAGCGACGCGCGAGAGCACTAATCACGGACCGGCGCCGAAGAAATTGACCCGTGTCAGCAGTGTATAGTGCGACTCCGAGACCATCATCGCGACGAAGACCAGGACCAGGACGGGCGGTACGATGATGGCGTAGATGAGCGCCAGTCTCTCCCAGGCCATATGCATGAAGACAGCAACGATAAGCCCCGCCTTCAGCACCATAAAGATGAGGATCAGGCCCCACCGCAAATATCCGTGCAGGCCGAAATAATCGACGAGATAGGAACAGACGCTGAGGACGAAGAGCAGCCCCCAGACAAGCAGATAGAGCTTGATCGGATGTTCCTGATGTTCGGCATGTGCTGCAGTCTGTGCCATGTGACCCACCTCACCACAGATAGAAGAAAGCAAAAATGAAGACCCAGACGAGATCGACGAAGTGCCAATAGAGGCCCGTTATCTCGACAATCTCATAGCGTCCCTTGCGGCTCGTAAAGAAGCCGCGCTTTTCCTGATCGAAGTCCCCGCGCCAAACCTTGCGGGCAATGATGATGAGGAAGATGACGCCGATCGTCACGTGCGTGCCGTGGAAACCGGTGATCATGAAGAAACTCGACCCGAACTGGGCTGCGCCAAAGGGGTTCTCCCAGGGACGGACACCTTCATGGATCAGCTTGGTCCATTCAAAGGCCTGCATGCCGACGAAGGTCGCGCCGAAGAGCGCGGTAAGGAGCATGAGCGCGGCGGTCTTGCGGCGGTCTCGCCGGTAGCCGTACATCACCGCCATGGCCATGGTGCCGCTGCTGCTGATCAATACGAAGGTCATGATCGCGATGAGGATCAGCGGAATATCCTGCCCGCCAATATTGAGCGCGAAGACCTCGCTGGGGTTCGGCCAGGGCACGGTGGTCGACATGCGCGCGGTCATATAGGCAAGGAGGAAACATCCGAAAACGAATGTATCGCTCAACAGGAAGATCCACATCATCGCCTTGCCCCAGGAGACATTCTTGAATGCCCGCTGGTCGGAGGCCCAGTCGGAGGCAAAGCCCTGCATTCCGGGAGCGAGCGGAGGAAGGGCAATGCCAGGCTTGGTCTTTGTGGTTTCGTGCATCGTCACACCTCTAAGTCAGCAATTGCCGGCAGATTTCGACGAAATCGTTCGCCCAGCCCGCAAGCAGGGCGAAAAGGATCAGCCATACGAGCAGCATGAAATGCCAGTACATGGCGCACAGATCGACGCTTAGCCGGATCGCCTTGGCTGGCACGCCTTTGAGAGCCCTGAAGGATGTGCGACCAAGTGCGACGAGGCCGCCGAGAATGTGCAAGCCGTGCATGCCGGTGATCAGGTAGAAGAAGCTGTTCGCCGGGTTGTCGGCGACGAGATACCCTGCCGCTGTCAGTTGACGCCAGGCCAGGATCTGACCGACGAGAAAGCCGACCGAGGTTACGAAGCTGAGGCCAAGTCCGGCCTTCACGGCTTCGAGATTATCCCGCTGCGCCTTTGCCTTGGTCCACTGCAAAGCGAGGCTGCTTGCAACGAGCAGGGCAGTATTGAACCACAACAAGCCCGGGATCGGCACGGCCCACCAGTCATTGAGGCCCATGCGCATGAAATAGGCGCTGATCAGCAGCGTGAACAAAGCGCCGACGACCGCGAGGAAGACGCCAAGCCCGATCTTTGCCGTAGGAATGGAAGATCCTTCACGCTGGGGCGTGTCGCCGGCATGCCCGACCTCAAGCCAGGGTTTTGACATGAGTCCTTGTTGCGCCATCCACCAGGTGATGATGACGGCAAGCGCCGCGAGGAAGACGAGGATCGCGCTCAAGACGGTTCCCTCGATATCCGGTCGTCGTTGGGCTGGTTCTGCGGAATGAAATCTTCCGCCGCGCCCGGCACGCTGTAGTCATATGCCCAACGATAGACGATCGGCAGGTCCTTGCCGAAATTGCCGTGCGGTGGCGGTGTCGTCGGCGTCTGCCATTCGAGAGTGGTTGCCCGCCACGGATTGCCGCCGGCGTCCTTGCCGTGCCGGACGCTCCAGAAGAGGTTGAACAGGAACACCATCTGGCCGACGCCGACGATGAGCGCCACGATAGTGATGAACTCGTTCAGCGAATGTGCAGAGGGCGGCACAAAGGCGGTTTCACCCATTTCGTAGTAGCGGCGAGGCATGCCGAGCAGGCCGAGATAGTGCATCGGGAAGAAGATCAGATAGGCACCGAGGAATGTCACCCAGAAATGGATCCGCCCGAGCGTCTCGTCCATCATCCGCCCGGTGATCTTCGGATACCAATGATAGATCGCACCAAAAACAACGAGGATCGGCGCGACGCCCATCACCATGTGAAAGTGAGCAACCACGAACAACGTATCGGACAGCGGAACATCGACGACGACATTCCCGAGGAAGAGGCCGGTTAGCCCGCCATTGAGGAAGGTGACGATGAAGGCGAGGGCAAACAGCATCGGCAGCGTGAGATGGATGTCGCCTCGCCAGAGAGTCAGCACCCAATTGTAGACTTTAAGCGCCGTCGGCACGGCGATGATCAGCGTCGTCGTCGCAAAGAAGAAGCCAAAGTTGGGGTTCATGCCGCTGACATACATGTGGTGCGCCCAGACGACGAAGCTGAGCGCGCCGATGATGACGATGGCCCAGACCATCATGCGATATCCGAAGATATTCTTGCGCGCGTGGGTGCTGATGAGATCTGAGACGATGCCGAATGCCGGCAAGGCAACGATATAGACTTCGGGATGCCCGAAGAACCAGAAAAGGTGCTGGAAGAGGATTGGGGTTCCCCCGGCGTGCTGCAACTGCTCACCCATTTCGACAATCGCCGGCATGAAGAAGCTCGTCCCCAGCAGGCGGTCGAACAGCATCATGACGGAGGCAACGAAAAGGGCAGGAAAAGCCAGGAGGGCCATGACGGTCGCGGTAAAAATGCCCCAGATCGTCAGCGGCAGGCGCATCAGCGTCATACCTCGGGTACGGCCTTGGAGCACGGTGACCACATAGTTGAGCCCGCCCATCGTAAAGCCGATGATGAAGAAGATGAGCGACAGAAGCATCAGGACGATGCCCCAATCGGCGCCGCCGGGGGTGCCTGAAAGAACAGCCTGCGGCGGATAGAGCGTCCAGCCGGCGCCTGTCGGTCCGCCGGGCGTAAAGAAGCTGGCAACAAGTATCAAGACGGCGAGCAGATAGAGCCAGTAGCTCAGCATGTTGGCGTAGGGGAACACCATGTCGCGAGCGCCGACCATAAGCGGTATGAGATAGTTACCGAACCCACCGAGAAAGAGGGCGGTCAGCAGGTAGATGACCATGATCATGCCGTGCATGGTGATGAACTGGTAATAGCGCTCGGCATCGATGAAGGTGAAAACGCCCGGAAAGCCGAGTTGCAGGCGCATGAGCCATGAAAGCACGAGCGCAACGAGGCCGATCGCCATTGCCGTCATCGAATATTGAATGGCAATAACCTTGGCATCCTGGCTGAAGACGTAGGTCGTCCACCAACTGTGCGAATGATAGAGCTCCACGTCTTCGACTTCCGCCGGCGGGATGGGGTCGTCCATGCTGGATGGAATATTGACCATCAATTGCCTCCCTCAATGCTCATCGCTTCGTCTCCCGAAAAGCGCATGCTCAGTTCACGGTCTTGGTCTCTCCCGATGCCATCAACTGCGTAAAGGTCTGCTGCTGCCCAAGCCACGTCTTGTAATCCTCGTCGTTGTCGACGATGACGGTGCCGCGCATCTGCGGATGGCCGACGCCGCAAAGCTCGGCGCACAGCACTTCGAACGTTCCGGTGCGGGTCGGCGTGAACCAGAAATAGGTGACCATGCCCGGTACCATGTCCATCTTGGCCCGGAACTCTGGCACGTAGAAATCATGCAGCACATCAATGGAGCGCAACACCATCTTTACCGGCTTATCCATCGGCAGATGCAGCTCGCCCCCCTGAATGATGATGTCGTCGAGCCCGGCCGGGTCGTTCTTGTTGATGCCCAGCGGATTATCGCTGGTCACATCGCGCGTCTCCGACGTGCCGAGTTTTCCGTCGGCGCCCGGCAGGCGGAAGCTCCATAGCCATTGCTGCCCGACGACCTCGACTTCGGTGGCGTCGCTCGGGACGGTCACGAACTGATGCCAAACGAAGAGGCCAGGCGTAAGCATGGCCGCAACCCCGATGGCGGTTACCGTCGCGAGCCAGAATTCGAGCTTTCGGCTTTCAGGTTCGTAGTGGGCCTTCATTCCCGGCCTGTGGCGGAAACGATAGACGCAGTAGGCAACGAAAAGGACAACCGCGACGAAGACAACGCCGGTGATCCAGAATGTGACGATGATTGTATTGTCGATGTAGTGCCAGTTGGAGGCAATAGGCGTCCACCACCAGGGACTCAACAGATGAAACAGAACTGACGCAACCGCTACTAGAACCAGAATGAGTACGACAGCCATTTCTTGCCACCTCCCTGCCGACATCGGCTGTGGACATGAACATGCAATCTGTAGGCGCCCAAAGGTAGCATTGCACAAAGACGAAAAACAGGCAATGACAGCAAAATTTATACCCTAGGTTGTATTGTCCGCGACCGCGAAAGGTTTTGTGCAGTGCACAACTTTATGTACGGAAGATTTACTGAATGAATACTTATTACCCATCCGGCAGGTGGTATCCGCCGTTAACAGGCAATGACAGAATTTCCCGTTTGGAGTCTGCCCGCGCAGTGAGTTGGCTAAAATATCACAACGGCCGCAGCTGCTTAGTTGCCGTACCATTTGCCTTGATGCCAAGACGGGCCTCATCCGCAGCGACGAAACGCCGTTGCGCGCTATTACGGGCGTCGAACTGATCTTTACTTCGACATTTCAATTTGCCCGCGCGCACTGTCGGAAGCCTTGCCTCGCCATAGCCATATGGCGATTGACCCTGCGCGCCCGCGTATCCGGGTCTCGAGCGGACCGCGAAGGACGCCCGACTTGAATGGATCGGCATTCTCCCCGGCGGCGCGCAAAATTTCTTCGCTCAACGCCAGTTCCGCCCCGTTGCTTGCGGCCACTTCCATCAACCGGCTCGCGACGTTCACCGTGTCGCCCGTCGCGGTGATCTGCTGCCGCGTGCCGCTCCCCAGCCGCGAAGCCACGATCGTGCCGAAATGGGCGCCGACCTTGAAGCCGATACGGGAACTGACGGCCTCAGGCAGCGCATCCAGCCACGCGCGCGTCCGGTCACAAAGGCCAACGCAGCAATGGGCGGCATTGAGCGCGTCATCGGGACGCGACGCGGGCAATCCGAAAAGGATCATGGCGCCATCGCCCATGAAGCTCGTGATCGACCCGCTGCTGGCGGCGACTTCTTCGTCCACCAGCTGGTAGAATCCGTTGAGGAGTTCGCGCGTTGCGTTGGGTCCCAAGGTTTCGCTTAGACCGGTGAACCCTGAAAGGTCGACAAACACGACGGCGGCATCCTGGCGCACCGGCGCTGCGAGGAAATCGGGATTGCGCGCCAGCCAGTTGCCGAGTCCCGGCGCCTGCACTTGCTGCAGAAGCTTGCTCTGTTCAGCAAAATGTTGGGCCCGTCGCCTTCCGATCCACAACTGCGTTGCTCCGAAGGCGAGTGCCGGCGGGATGGCCGCAACCAGCGGCACGGCGGCGCTCAGCCAGACACCGTTGAAGAAGGCGGCGAGGTTGAGTGCGAACCAGGCAAGAACCACGCATAACGCTGCGATAAGGCCAATGGCATTGCGCCGCCAGGCGAGAAGGCTGACCAGGATGACGGGAAGGGCGGCAGCGAATCCCGCATCGACCAGCCTGACGGTGTGATCGCGGATGAGAGCGCCACCGCTCATCAAGTGGGTTATCGCTGTCGAAACAACCTCCACTCCCGGCAATACCGGATCGAAAGGAGTCGGAAAAACGTCGCCGCCGCCGGTAACGGTGGTTCCGATGACGACAATCCGGTTCTCGATGCTTTCGCGTGGTAGTTTACCAGCAAGCACGTCCGCGGCGCTGATGGTGCGGATCGATCCGCGGGTGCCATAGAAACTGAGTGGGAGGCCCTGGCCGATATCGGTTCGGATAATTTCGTCGCCGAGCAGCAATCTGCCGGGTTCCACGGCAGGTTCGACACCTTTTGCAATTGAAACCACCCGAAGCGGAAAGGATGCCTCGATGTCGCCGCCACTCTTGAACAGCATCGGAACGAGCCGTGGCGTTCCGTTTCGATCGGTTGACACGTTAACGACGCCGGTCGCAGCCACATCGCCAAAGGCAGGTAAGGGCAACAGGAAGCGCTCAGCGTCGGGTACGCCCGATAGCGGGTCGGCGGCGTCATTCTGGGTTCGTTGCTGACCCTGCGGAAAAACGGCCGCCGCCGCAAGCACGACCGGCGCTTTGGCCAGAGACTGAACCAGCCGTTGGTCGCCCTCGGCCGGCCCCGGATCGATCAGCAACGTATCCACGCCGATGACCTTGGGCTTCAAGGCGGCAATTGCGTCGATCAACTCGGCAAGCTTTGCTCGCGCCAGGGGATAACTGCCAGTTTGGCTGACAGCCTCGTCGTCTATGGCGACGATGGTGACGACGTCAGGTGCTGGCTTCTGGCCACGGATGACTGTTCGCAGGTCGGTCATTGTCGCTTCGACCCGATCGATGAACCACATGTCGCCGCGTAGATGCGCAAGGCCAAGCCCTGCGCCCCAAATTCCTGCGACAACGAGGGCGATCAGCGTCTGGAGCGCTCTTCCGCTCATGAAATTATTGGCCGAAGCGTGCCATCAATGCCGCTACGCGGGGACGCGGCCAGCGTTTCACGGTGAGGGGGCTCGTGCCTTGATCGACATCGACACCTTCGCCTGGCCCGAGAACGACCCCGGCATTTGCGGAGGGTCGCTGCACGCCGACTTGCCCACGCTCGACGAAGACCGAAGTCTTGCCAGCGCCGACATCTACCGCCCACTTCGTGCCGCGCACCGCAGCGATCGCCTGTGGGGTTGTCACCTGAAACCCGGTGCCGGAACCCGGGGCGAAGTCCAGGAGCAGCGCCTTGCTCTGCAGCCGGACGCCGTCCACACGGTTGTCCCGGTTGCGGTCGACAAGCGAGTAGCGGGCACCCTTTTCAGCAATGATCGTCAAGCCACCCGTGCACTTGAGCATTTGGCGAGATGTGCCACCGACCTGCTGCAGCGAGCAGCCTGACTTGCCGACCTGCGCCGATGCTATGTTCGCCGAAAACAAGATGGCGAACAGCGACAGCGCCGCACCGCGGAAATAACGGGTCATCAGTCCCATGGAAATCTCCTTGCTTGTACCGGCGACTACGATCGTCCTGGACGATGGCACCACGCCCCTCCGTGAATATAGCCAATCCACTGGCTATAGTCCGCCATTTTGCAACTCTTGCGTGAACCAGATATACCAGGGTTGCAAGTTCATCATTTGAACTAGTCGTCAAAAGCAGAAATCTGTCCAAACTTGTAGCTGCGTTTCTTGAGCGACGCGATGAGCGATTGCAGGTTGGCTGTTCCGTTGAAGCTGTCCTGAAACATTTCGTCATGCATGAGCAGGATCAGCTTGTTCGGTCTTGCCAGCTTACCGTAGGCAAAAAGATGCTCGATCTCGCTGACGAGGTGATCGACACTCTGCACCGGCTTGCCGCTGTCGTCGTGTACCCATTCGTGATCCCAGCCGTAAAGATAGTAGCCGGAGGCAGCCACGAATTCGAAGCCGGGCTCCTCGCGGTGATCCTCCGGTTTGCCGATCGCCATGTCGTCGGATGACATGTCGGGCAGGCGGAAGACGTTTCGCCCGGGCAGGCGTGCATAAATCGGTGGACCCTTCAATCCGAGAACCTTGTTCGCCCTGGCGAGGTCGGCAAGGAGCCCTTCGACCGAAGCATAGAAATATTTGTAATGGTTATAGGCATGGCTGTAACTGTGATTGCCGATCGTCACGAAGGGCAGCGACTTCGCTTTTGCCACGAGCGCCTGCCGTTCCTTGCTCGCCTCGGCATGCAAACCGACCATGAACAAGGTTGCCGGCACTTGCTCGGCGTCCAGGACATTAAGGATATTCGACGTTCCGTTGAGCGGGCCGTCGTCGAATGTCAGGTAGATCGTTTTGTCGGCGGCCATTGCCGGCGCGGGTCCGAGCAAGATTGCAAAGAGCAGAGCGCGATAAAACGATGAATTCACGAACGACCCCTACGACAATCAGACTGCAACCTATTGCTCGCGAGCAATGAGTCAACCATCGGGCGAAGCATTTTCCGGTCTGTTTGCGCTATCTGTGGATGCTGCCCATATCCGGATAAAGCTTGTCGAAGAAAGGCAGGCACTGCGCGCCCTTGCGGTTGAGAAAATCCTGGAACGCCTTCATGGCCGGCGACAGGGTGCGGTCGGTGCGCACCACGGAGAACCATTGCCGGCGGATGGGCATGCCGACCACGTCGAGCATGACCAGTTTGCCGACTTCGAGTTCGAGGGCGATCGTGTGAGCAGAAATGAATGCGACGCCGAGCCCGGCCATGACCGCCTGCTTGATCGTTTCGTTCGACGACATTTCGGTTCCAAGATCATCGAGCCTCCCGGGCAACTCGCTCAGAAAGATCTCGAGAGAGATGCGTGTCCCTGATCCGGGCTCGCGTACGAGGAAGTGTTCCTGGGCTATGCGTTCCTTGGTTATGTCACGGCGTTTGGCCAAGGGATGGTCTGGAGCGGCGATGACGACAAGGGGGTGATCGCCGAATACGGCCGAGCGGAGCGGGATATCCTTTGGTGGCCGGCCCATCAGGGCGATGTCGACCTCATGGCTCTTGAGGCTGGCAATGGTTTCGGCCCGGTTGCCGATAAGAAGTTTGATGGCAATATCCGGATGTTCGTTCCTGAAGGTCGCCATCAGGCGCGGCGCAAAGTATTTCGCGGTCGAGACGACCCCTAGGTTGAGGCTGCCGACCCGCACGCCCTTGATTGCGTCAATCTCGTCGTCAAGGACACGCAGCCTCTCTTCGATCATCTGGGCGGCATCCAGAAATGCGAGGCCAGCGGCAGTAGGGCGAAGCCCTTCATTGGTCCGGTCAAACAGCGATACCTTCGCCTCCTCCTCGACGAGCTTCAACTGAATTGTGACCGCTGGCGGGGTCAGGCGAAGCGCGTTCGCCGCCGCAGCGATGGTTCCGTGCTTCATGATGGCCTGGATGGCACGCAATTGCTTGAGGGTAAGATTTCGCATGGAGTGAAGTTAAAATAATTTAGTGATCCAGTAAATATATTAAATTTTACTTACGGATGTGAAGCTGTTTCCATGAACCCGAAGCTTGACACGGGAGACGTCAGGTACGGGAGGAATACGATGACCACGGCGACACTAGACGCGTTTCTTGGGTCCTATTGCGAAAAGGGCGACGAGATCCGCATCGCGGTTTCCGCCGCCGTTCGCCACCTTTCTCTCACCGCCGTCAAGGTGCGCAACACCATCAATCAAGGGGCTCTGGGAAAGGCTTTCGCGAGTAGCCAGGGCAACAGGAATGCGGGTGGCGACACACAAAAGGAACTCGATATCCTTGCTGATGACATGTTCATCGAAGCGATGCGGCAGGCCCCCGTGGCGGTCTACGGTTCGGAGGAACTTGAGCATCCGGCCATTCTCAACCCTTCAGCACCCCTGGCGCTCGCCATCGACCCGCTCGACGGCTCCTCGAACATCGACACCAATGTCTCGATAGGGACAATCTTCTCCATCCTCCCGGTGGCTGGTGAACCGGACAGCGAGCCTGATGCTTCCTTTTTGCAAAAAGGGGAGGCTCAGCTCGCTGCCGGCTTTTTTATCTATGGACCGCAGCTCGCCCTGGTTCTGACCCTCGGCAGCGGCACCCACATCTTTGTGTTTTCCTCGAGGCTCGGCACCTTTGTCCAGGCCTATGAGAGCATCGTCATTGCCGACCGTGCCCATGAGTTTGCGGTCAACACGGCCAACTACCGCCATTGGGACGAGGCTGTACGTCTCTATGTCGACGACTGCCTCAAGGGCAATGAAGGTCCCCGGGGACGCGACTTCAACATGCGCTGGGTCGCCTCGCTTGTTGCCGAGGCCTATCGCATCCTCGTGCGCGGCGGCGTTTTTCTCTACCCCGGCGACCGGCGCAAGAGCTATGGCGAGGGACGGATCAGGCTCGTCTACGAAGCAAATCCGGTAGCTTTTCTGATCGAGCAAGCCGGCGGCGCCGCAACCGACACGCAAAACCGCATTCTCGGGCTGACGCCGCGAGGCATGCACCAGCGGGTTCCGCTGATATTCGGCTCGTCCCGGGAAGTCGCGCGGATCAGCCGGTATCACACGCAGCCAAGCAGCATCGGCGAGCGAGCACCGCTCTTCAGCAACCGTGGCCTGTTCAGGGCCTGATGGGAGACGACCATGTCAGCAAAGCATCCCATCATCTCCATCACGGGATCTTCAGGCGCCGGGACCACCTCGGTCAAGCGCATTTTCGAACTGATTTTCCGGCGCGAGGAGATCGAAGCGGCGTTCATCGAAGGCGATGCCTTCCATAAGTATGACCGTAACGCCATGAAGGAAAAGGTCGCGGAGGAAGAACAAAGGGGCAATCCCAACTTCACGCACTTTCATGCCGATGCAAATGAACTCCACAAGCTCGAGGAAGTTTTCGGGGAATATGGCCGGCGCGGCACGGGCCAGACGCGTAGCTATATTCACGATGAGGATGAAGCGAAGGTGCATGAAGCGCCGGCCGGAACCTTCACGCCATGGCGCAACTTTCCGCCGAGCGACCTGCTCTTTTATGAGGGACTGCATGGTTGCGCCGTGACGGATGAGGTCGACCTTGCCCGCCATGCCGACCTGAAGATCGGCGTCGTCCCGGTCATCAATCTCGAATGGATCCAGAAGATCCACCGCGACCGGGCAACGCGCGGCTATTCGACCGAGGCGGTTATGGATGTGATCCTGCGCCGCATGCCGGACTATGTCCGCTATATCACACCCCAGTTCACACTTACGGACATCAATTTCCAGCGTGTTCCGATCGTCGATACGTCCAACCCGTTTATCGCGCGCTGGATACCGACTCCCGACGAATCGATGCTCGTCATTCGCTTCGCCAAGCCGCGCGGCATCGATTTCCCCTACCTGCTGTCGATGATCCACGATTCCTTCATGTCCCGGGCGAATTCCATCGTCGTTCCCGGAAACAAGCTGGATCTCGCAATGCAGCTGATTTTGACCCCGCTGATCATGCAGCTGATGGAACGCAAGAACCGAGCCTCGTGAGGAGAAGACGATGAACACCCAAGCTTTCCTTCAAGAGACCCCAACCGCCGAGATTGTCAGCGAAAGCGACATGGCCAATGCGATCCGTGCGCTCGCGATGGACAGCGTGCAGAAGGCCAATTCCGGCCATCCGGGCATGCCGATGGGGATGGCCGACGTTGCGACGGTTCTGTTCAACCGCTTCATCAAGCTTGATCCCCTGCATCCACAGTGGCCGGATCGCGACCGCTTCGTCTTGTCGGCCGGTCACGGCTCAATGCTGCAATACGCTCTGCACTATCTGATCGGCTATCCCGATATGCCGATCGAGGAATTGCAGCGGTTCCGCCAGCTCGGCGCCAAGACCACCGGCCATCCCGAGTACGGCCATGCCCAGGGTATCGAGACGACCACGGGGCCGCTCGGGCAGGGGCTTGCAACGGCGGTCGGCATGGCCATGGCCGAGCGGCTTCTGCGCCAGCGCTATGGCGAGGAAATTGTCGATCACTTCACCTATGTGATCGCCGGCGACGGCTGCCTTCAGGAAGGGATCAGCCATGAAGCGATCGATCTTGCCGGACACCTGAAACTGGCGCGACTTGTGGTGCTTTGGGACAATAACTCCATCTCGATTGATGGCCCGACATCGCTCTCGACGTCGATGGATCAACTTGCGCGGTTCAAGGCGGCCGGCTTCGAGGTTGAAGAGATCGACGGGCACGATTTCGAGGCAATTGCCGCCGCCATTACGCGGGCGCGTTTATCCGACCGGCCATCGCTGATCTCATGCCGGACGATTATCGGCAAGGGTGCACCGAAGCTCCAGGGAACCGAGAAAACCCACGGCGCACCACTTGGCGAGGCCGAGATCGCCGCCACCCGGCTCGCCATCGGCTGGCAGCATCAACCTTTCGACGTTCCGGAAGCAATCGTCGAGACATGGCGCAACGTCGCCCGCCGCGGTGCAGACGAACGCCGTGAGTGGTGCGTGCGGCTTTCCGCGTCGCTCCAGACGGAAGCGTTCAAGCAGGAGGTTCAGAAGGAGCTTCCTGCGGAGCTGTTTGACGCGCTGAATGCGTTTCGCCGGGAGCACGTGGAAAAAGCGACCAAGGTTGCAACGCGCAAGGCCTCGGAGATGGTACTCGGCGTCATCAATGGTGCAACGCAAATCACGATTGGCGGGTCAGCCGACCTTACCCATTCGAACCTGACGATTACCCCAGGGCTTCGCGACATTACGCCTGACGATTTTACCGGCCGCTACATTCACTACGGCATTCGCGAACATGCGATGGCCGCCGCGATGAACGGCATCGCGCTGCATGGCGGCTTCATTCCCTATGGCGGCACGTTCCTGGCCTTTGCCGACTATGCGCGCGGCGCCATTCGGCTGTCGGCGCTAATGGGTCAGCAGGTCATCTACGTCATGACGCATGACTCGATCGGCCTTGGCGAGGATGGCCCGACCCACCAACCGATCGAACATCTTGCGATGTTGCGCGCAACGCCCGGCATCAACGTGTTCCGCCCTGCCGACATCATCGAGACGGCGGAATGCTGGGAACTTGCCCTGCGCTATACGGACCGGCCGAGCATCATCGTTTTGTCGCGGCAGAACCTGCCCATGCTGCGCCAAGCGCATGTTGAGGAAAATCGTTCGGCCCGCGGCGCCTACGTCCTTCGCGAGCCTGCGGAGCCCCGCGCGGTCACCCTTCTTGCAACAGGCTCGGAAGTCGAGATCGCCTGCACGGCCGCCGATATCCTGCGCGGGCAGCACAAGATCGCGGCAGCGGTGGTTTCGATGCCGTCCTGGGAGCTGTTCGAAGCCCAGACCCCCGCCTATCGCCGGTCGATTCTCGCTGCTGCGCCGCGCGTTGGAATCGAGGCGGCGGCCCGGCTCGGCTGGGATCGCTGGATCGGCGAGAAAGGGGCCTTCATCGGCATGCAGGGCTTCGGCGCGAGTGCGCCCGCCTCCGATCTTTACCGTCATTTTGGCATCACGCCGGAAAACATCGTCGCGACCGCGCGCAAACTCGTTAACAAGGAATAGCGATCATGGCTCGAATTACCCTGCGGCAATTGCTCGATCATGCGGCCGAGCATGGCTACGGCGTTCCCGCCTTCAACATCAACAATATGGAACAGGGGCTTGCCGTCATGGAAGCCGCTGGGGCATGCGACGCGCCGGTCATCCTGCAGGCCTCGCGGGGGGCCCGCTCCTACGCGAAAGATCTGATGCTGGCGAGCATGATCGATGCGCTGGTCGATATCTATCCTTCCATTCCCGTCTGCATGCACCAGGACCACGGCAACGACGAAGCCACCTGCCTGACGGCGATCCGGCATGGCTTCACCTCGGTCATGATGGACGGATCGCTCGAAGCTGATGCTGCAACGCCTGCCTCCTATGCGTACAATGTCGAGATCACCCGCCGCGTTGCGACGATTGCACATTGGGTCGGGGTCTCGGTTGAAGGCGAACTCGGCGTGCTCGGATCGCTGGAGAGCGGCGCGTCGGAGGCCGAGGATGGACACGGCGCGAGTGGTGTACTCAGCCATGAGCAACTGCTGACCGACCCGGATCAGGCGGTTGATTTCGTCTTGCGCACTAAGGTGGACGCACTGGCGATTGCCTGCGGTACGTCGCACGGCGCCTACAAGTTCACCCGCGCGCCGGATGGCGACATACTTGCGATGGGTGTGATTGAGGAAATCCATCGCAAGCTGCCCAATACCCACCTTGTCATGCACGGCTCGTCCTCCGTTCCTCAAGCGCTGCAGGACGTAATTAACCGGTTCGGCGGAGAGATGCCGCAAACCTATGGCGTACCGGTCGAAGAGATCGAGCGCGGCATTCGTCACGGCGTTCGTAAGGTGAATATCGATACGGACTGCCGCATGGCAATGAGTGGCCAGTTCCGCCGCATCGCTGTCGAGCATCCCGGGGAATTCGATCCGCGAAAATTCCTGAAACCGGCCATGGATGCGATGCGCGACCTTTGCCGCGATCGGCTCGAACGTTTCGGAACCGCGGGCCAGGCATCGAAAATCAAGGTCATCGGCCTCGACGACATGGCCAAACGCTACGCCGCGGGCAAACTCGACCCGCAGATCGCCGCAGCCAAGGCTGCCTGACAGGACCCAATCAACGGAAAGGACCCTACAAATGCTGAACAAGTCAGAGACGGTTACGGGAAAGGAGCGCTACAGATCCGGCGTGATGGAATACAAGAAGATGGGCTACTGGGAGCCGGACTACGAGCCCAAGGATACGGACATTATCGCCATGTTCCGCATCACGCCCCAGGACGGGGTCGATCCCATCGAAGCCGCGGCTGCCGTTGCCGGCGAATCCTCGACCGCCACCTGGACGGTCGTCTGGACCGATCGGCTGACAGCAACGGAAAAGTACCGGGCGAAGGCCTACCGCGTCGATCCCGTTCCAAACGGGGAAGGCCAGTATTTTGCCTATATCGCCTATGACCTCGATCTCTTCGAACCGGGTTCGATCGCCAACCTGACCGCATCGATCATCGGCAATGTATTCGGCTTCAAGCCGCTGAAGGCGCTGCGTCTTGAGGATATGCGCCTGCCCGTCGCCTATGTGAAGACTTTCCAGGGTCCGGCAACCGGCATCGTTGTCGAACGCGAGCGCCTCGACAAGTTTGGCCGTCCTCTGCTCGGAGCGACGGTAAAGCCGAAGCTCGGCCTTTCGGGTCGCAACTACGGCCGCGTCGTCTACGAGGCGCTCAAGGGTGGGCTGGACTTCACCAAGGATGACGAGAATATCAATTCGCAGCCCTTCATGCACTGGCGCGAACGCTTCCTCTACTGCATGGAGGCCGTCAACAAGGCGCAAGCCGCCACCGGCGAAATCAAGGGTACCTACCTCAACGTGACGGCCGCCACCATGGAGGACATGTATGAGCGCGCCGAGTTTGCCAAGGAACTCGGCTCCAACATCGTGATGATCGACCTCGTGATCGGCTACACCGCCATCCAGTCGATGTCGAAATGGGCCCGCCGCAACGACATGATCCTGCACCTGCATCGTGCCGGCCATTCGACCTATACCCGGCAGAAGTCGCACGGCGTCTCGTTCCGCGTCATTGCGAAGTGGATGCGGCTGGCGGGTGTCGACCACATCCATGCTGGAACTGTGGTCGGCAAGCTCGAGGGCGACCCGGCGACGACACGCGGCTATTACGATATCTGCCGCGAGGACTTCAACCCGATGCGGCTTGAGAACGGCGTGTTCTTCGATCAGCATTGGGCATCGCTGAACAAGATGATGCCGGTTGCGTCCGGCGGCATCCATGCCGGACAGATGCACCAACTGCTCGATCTTCTCGGGGAAGATGTCGTCCTCCAGTTCGGTGGCGGCACGATCGGCCATCCGCTCGGAATCGCCGCCGGCGCGACCGCCAACCGCGTAGCGCTGGAGTGTATGATCCTTGCCCGCAACGAAGGCCGCGACATCGTCAACGAGGGTCCCGAGATTCTCCGCATGGCCGCGCGCACCTGCCAGCCGCTCCAGCAGGCGTTGGATATCTGGAAGGACGTCACTTTCAACTACACATCGACCGACTCGCCGGATTTCGTTCCGACAGCAACCGCAGCAGAATAGGAGGACAATATGCGTGTCACACAGGGAGCCTTCTCGTTCCTGCCGGATCTGACCGACGAACAGATCGCAAAACAGGCCCAGTACTGCATCGACAATGGCTGGGCGGTGAGCCTGGAATTCACCGACGATCCGCATCCGCGCAACACCTATTGGGACATGTGGGCCCACCCGATGTTCGACAATCCCGATGCGGCGGCGCTGATGATGGAGCTTAGGGAATGCCGCAAGGTCTATGGCGGCCGCTATATCCGTTTCGTCGCCTTCGATAACAGCCATGGCTGGGAGTCGGTGAAGCTTTCGTTCCTGGTCAACCGGCCGGCGGAAGAGCCCGGTTTCCATCTGGCCCGGCAGGAAGCGGGAGGGCGTGTCGTGCGCTATACGACGCGCGCCTATGCAGCCGACAAACCAGCGGGGCAGCGTTATGGCTGATACGGCCGTCCAGGAACTTCCGGCCGAGGACAGAATCGCGGCGGCACCTGCCGCCGTCGATCTGCGCGCCGAATATGTCGAATCCGGCGCTAAGGACGTGCTTGATGAGCTTGACCGTGAGCTGATCGGGTTGAAGCCGGTAAAACAGCGCATCAAGGAAACGGCGGCGCTGCTCCTGGTCGAGCGCGCCCGCCGGCACATGGGATTGGCGCATGAGACGCCGACTCTGCACATGAGCTTCAGCGGTAACCCCGGTACTGGCAAGACCACGGTCGCGCTGCGCATGGCCGATCTCCTGCATCGCCTCGGCTATATCCGCAAGGGACACCTTGTTTCGGTGACGCGTGACGATCTCGTCGGGCAGTATATCGGTCATACCGCGCCGAAAACGAAGGAAATCCTCAAGAAGGCGATGGGCGGAGTGCTCTTCATCGACGAGGCTTACTATCTTCACCGGCAGGAAAACGAGCGCGACTATGGCCAGGAGGCCATCGAGATCCTGCTTCAGGTCATGGAAAATCAGCGCGACGATCTCGTGGTAATCCTCGCCGGTTATGCGGACCGCATGGACAAGTTTTTTGAAAGCAATCCGGGCTTCCGCTCGCGTATCGCCCACCACATCGATTTTCCTGACTACGGCGATGACGAATTGCTGAGTATTGCTGAAACGATGCTGTCGAAACAGAACTACCATTTCGACGATGAAGCCCGCGCCATCATGGCAGATTACATCACGTTACGCCGGCAGCAGCCACATTTCGCCAATGCCCGTTCCATCCGCAACGCACTCGACCGGGCGCGCCTGCGCCAAGCGAACCGGCTCTTTGAAAGTTCGGATGGTCCCATCGATTCGCGTGCGCTTTCAACGATCACCGCGGCCGATATCCGGGTCAGCCGCGTCTTCGCAATGTCCAGGCAGGAGGAACGATCATGATAGGCCAGAAGACCATCATCGCCCCGTCCGTGCTCTCGGCGGATTTCGCCAGGCTCGGTGAAGAGGTGGAGGATGTCATTGCGGCCGGCGCGGACTGGGTGCACCTCGATGTCATGGACGGACATTTCGTCCCCAATATCACCTTTGGTCCGCAGATCATCAAATCGATCCGCAACCGGACTAAAGCCATCTTCGATTGTCATCTGATGATTGCTCCGGCCGATGCCTATCTTGCCGCCTTCGCCGAAGCCGGCTGCGACATTATCACGGTTCATGCGGAAGCCGGACCACATCTTGATCGCTCGCTGCAGGCGATACGCAGCCTTGGCAAGAAGGCCGGTGTCTCATTGAACCCCTCGACCCCGGAGAACGTCATAGAATATGTCCTCGACCGCCTCGACCTCGTCCTGCTGATGACCGTCAATCCGGGTTTTGGCGGACAGGCTTTCATTCCTTCGGTCATCGACAAGATACGCAGGGTCAAGTCCATGATCGGCAGGCGTCCGATCCATATCGAAATCGATGGCGGTGTCACACCGCAGACCGCGCCACTCGTAGCGGCGGCGGGCGCCGATGTGCTTGTAGCGGGTTCTGCGATATTCAAGGGAAATGGCAAGCTCGCCTATGCTGACAATATCGCAGCGATCCGTCATGCTGCCGACGCGGCAATGCACGCGCGGGCAGCTTGAACGGAGGCGAGGACAATGGCGGCGATCCCACCCGTATGCGATTTCGGCTGGAAGGCTATCGACTCCCGGCTCACCGGTATCGATGGCGAGACACATTCGATCCTGGCGCAGGCCGGTCGAAGGGGACTGGTGGTGGCTTTCATTTGCAACCATTGTCCTTACGTCAAAGCAGTGATCAAACGCATCGTGCGCGATGCCCGGGATCTCAAGGATTTCGGCATTGGTTTCGTCGCGGTCAACGCCAACGATGCGGCGGCATATCCGGCCGACTCTTTCGAAAATATGCAACGCTTCGCCCGGGAACATGACTTTCCATTCCACTATCTTCATGACGCCGATCAAACGGTGGCACGGGCCTATGGAGCGGTCTGTACGCCCGACTTTTTTGGGTTCAACTCTGCTGGGGAATTACAATATCGCGGCCAGCTTGATGCATCGCGCAAGGAGGAAGGCGATACCGATCTTCGCCGCGATCTTTTCGAGGCGATGAAACAGATAGCAAATTCGGGCCAGGGCCCGCGCGAACAGGTCGCTTCGATCGGTTGCTCTATCAAATGGCGCGAACCGGCGTGAATGCGGGGGAACGCCGCCGCGTTCAGCGGCGGCATTGCGCTTATTTCGAATACTGCTTCAGGTAGGCTTCCAGATTGGCGATATCCGTATCATCCTTCAAACCGGCAAAGGCCATCTTGGTGCCTTTGACCTTGGCTTTCGGATCATGCAGGTAGTCTTTCAGGCTTGCCGGGTCCCAGACGAGACCACCCTTGCCAGCCTCGACCATGGCAGTCGAATAACTGAAGCCAGGATGCGTTCCGGCAGTCCTGCCGAACAGGCCGAACAATGAGGGCCCGACCTTGTTCTTGTCGCTATCGGCGACATGACATACCGCGCATTTCTTAAACACCGTTGCACCTGCCGTGGCATCACCCTCCTGGGCCCGCGCTCCAACAGCTGACAACGAAACAATTGATAGACCGATAAGTAGGGCATTCTGGTATCGCATGGCATTTCCTCATTTTCGCCAAGGGTGCCCTGGACGAAGACTGGCACCAATTTCCATGCATTGGTGTCCACCATTTAGAACTCTTCCAGAGTTACCCGCCGTTCCTGAGAAGTCAATCGCTTACACCGAGAAATTGCGGGCCGATTTTTCCATGCTCGCCGTGATTGACGTTCGCATACGGGAACCGTAACCTGTTGCAATATTTCTCATTCGGGCACCTTGAGAAATCCGATCAGCGTGACTGAGTCTTTCTCGCGCCGGACGTGCGGCTGAGCGTAGGAAGACCTCGGCAGAAGGCGGGAGGTGCCGACAATGAATGTGATCGATCTCGTCCTGACAATATGCCTTGCGTCGAATCCTTCGAGTTGTCGGGAGGAGCGGCTGCATTTCGAAGACCGTGGTGGCCAGCTGAACTGCATGTTTCTCGCCCCTGCCGAGATCGCGAAATGGTCGGAGCTCCATCCCAAGCAGAAGGTAGTCCGGTGGAAGTGTGATTATCCGACAGATGAACGCTCACTGTGAGGAGAGCGTCGTGATTCGCGTATGCATACGGGCATTTTTCAGTCTGGCAATTCTGCTTCTGGTTTACGAAGCGGGTATCACCCGCGCCTTGGCTGCCGAAACGGTACGGATCGGGGTTCTCAAGTTCGGCACGGTGAATTGGGAACTTGATACGATCAAGTTTCATAAATTCGATGAGAAGCACGGTATCGATCTCGATATCCGGTTCTTCGCTGGCGAAGATGCCACCAACGTTGCGATGATGGCCGGCGACGTGGATATCATCGTCAGCGATTGGTTATGGGTATCGCGCCAGCGATCCTCAGGCGAGGACCTGACATTCGTCCCATACTCAAGTTCGGTCGGCGCCATCATGGTGCCAGCACAATCGCCCATTAAAAGCCTTGGAGACCTCAAGGGCAAGAAGCTCGGGGTGGCCGGTGGTCCCCTGGACAAGAGCTGGTTGCTGATCCAGGGTCTGGCGAAACAGCAGTACGCATTCGACCTTGCTGCTGAAAACGAGATTATCTACGGCGCGCCGCCCTTGCTGGCCGAAAAGGCGATGCAGGGCGAGCTCGATGCGGTCCTCAACTTCTGGAATTTCTGCGCGCGGCTCGAGGCAAACGGCTTCCGCCGTCTGCTGAGCGCGAATGATGCCGCGAAAGCGCTTGGCGCGTCCGGCACCACTTCGGCCATCGGTTACATCTTTCATGAAAAATGGGCGAAAGCGCATCCGCAGGCCGTTGCCGGCTTCATTGCGGCCAGCCGCGACGCCAAGGCATTGCTGGCAACCTCGGACGAGGATTGGCGGCGCCTCGCCCCCGTCGTGAGGGCCGAAGGCCGGGAACTGGACGTTTTGCGTGATCGCTACCGGGACGGAATCCCCGACGATTCGATCGAGGAACAGCAGGCGGATGCCACGAAGCTTTATTCTGTGCTTGCCGAACTCGGTGGGCCGCGGCTTGTGGGACCGGCCAAGACACTGGCGCCAGGCACGTTCTGGGGAGACGAATGAATGGGGCTGGCAAGCGCTGAATCCGACCGCATGCACCGGGGAAGGGCACCGGCAGATCGCAGCAAACTGACCTCGCCGATCATGATCGCACTGTCTTTTGCTGTCCTTTTGGCCGCCTGGCATTTCGCTGCCGTTACATGGCCAAGCCGCTCCCTACCGGGTCCGTTGCCGGTCTTCCAAACTTTCCTGCGCGAAACGGCGAGCGGTGATTTGCCTTACCATCTTGGCATGACGCTTTGGCGCGTCGCGGCATCGTTCGTCCTTGCCATGGTCATAGGCTCGGTCATCGGTGTTTTCCTCGGCAGTTTCCGGCGCGCCGACCAATTCTTCAACCCGTGGCTCATACTGTTTCTCAACATTCCGGCGCTCGTCGTCATCGTCCTCGCCTATATCTGGTTCGGCCTCAACGAGGTGGCGGCGATCGGTGCCGTGGCCGTCAACAAGATCCCAAACGTCATCGTCACCATGCGCGAAGGCACGCGCGCGCTTGATCCGCGCTATGCCGAGATGGCAGCCGTCTATCGATTTGGACCCCTTGATCGGCTTCGCCATATTCTCCTGCCGCAATTGCAGCCCTACATCGCCGCTGCGTCGCGTTCGGGTATTGCCTTGATCTGGAAGATCGTACTCGTCGTCGAACTGCTCGGCCGGTCGAACGGTGTCGGTTTCGAGATCAACCTCTTCTTCCAACTTTTCGACGTCGCGGCGATCCTGGCCTATGCGCTTGCCTTCGTCGCGGTCATGCTTTTCATCGAACTCCTCCTGGTACAACCCCTTGAACGCTCATCAACTCGCTGGCGCCGCCGCGCGGCTTAAGGTCAACATCGAAGAGAAATCGTTCCGCACCTCGGACGGCGGAACGATCGAGGTGTTGCGCGACCTCAATTTCGAGGTGGGGGAGAATGAATTTGCCTGCGTGCTGGGACCCTCCGGATGCGGCAAGACGACAATGCTGCGCATCCTGCTCGGGCTCGACCGAGAGTTTCGCGGCTCCGTCCAGCTGCCTGGAAAGGTGGAGGCGCGCATGGGTGCCGTATTTCAGGAACCACTGCTTTTGCCCTGGCGGACCGTAGAACAGAACGTTCGGCTTGCCCTCCCGACGCACCTTCGCGACACCAGCCTGGACCAGCTTTTCGCAAGTCTTGGCCTCGCCAAGATGCGCGGCTTCTACCCTTCGGAGCTCTCACTCGGCCTTGCGCGCCGCGCAGCAATCGCCCGGGCATTGGCTATCGAGCCCGATATTCTCCTCCTCGACGAACCGTTTGTTTCCCTTGATGCCTCGACTGCCCAGCAATTGCGGCATCTCCTGCTTGGCGTCTGGTCGGACCGCCCCACGACGGCCTTGATGGTAACGCACAACCTGCAGGAGGCAATCATGCTTTCCGACCGCATTGTCGTCCTCTCCGACAGGCCGACCCACGTCCTTGGCACGTTCGACATCCGGCTGCCGCGCAATTATCGCAACGAACAGATAAATGCCGATCTGCTGCGATCATTCCGGGAGAAATTCGCCGGCATAAGGACTGAACCATGATTTCGGCGCCCACCCGGCGAAGCGTCATCAAGACAGGAATGCTCTTTGCCTGTTGCGGTATGATGCATTCCGGCTTCGCAAGGGCGCAGTCATCGCTGACGGTGACCGAGATTGCTAGCGGGGTTTACGCCTTCAGGGGTGTTCCAGCCCTCATGCTAGCCGCCAACGAGGGGAAGATCTGCAATCTTGGCTTCATCGTTGGCAATGAGAGTGTTGCGGTCATCGATAGCGGAGGAAGCACGGCCGAGGGAAGGGAACTCGTCGCTGCGATCCGCGCCGTGACCGACAAGCCGATCCGCTACCTGATCAACACCCACATGCATCCGGATCACATCTTCGGCAATGCCGCTTTTGCCGAGACGGGCGCGACAATTGTCGGGCACCACAATCTGCCGCGAGCCCTTGCCGCCCGCGGCGAATTCTACTTGCAGAGCTACCGCGATGCCATGGGCGCTGCGCTGATGGCAGACGTCAGGATCATGCCGCCGACACAACTTGTCACCGACGTCGTTGAGATCGACCTTGGCGGGCGCAAACTGACGCTTAAAGCGTGGAAACCTGCCCATACGGACAACGACCTGACGGTTTTCGATCAACAAACCGCGACGTTCTTTACCGGCGACCTTTGCTTTCTCGGGCATCTGCCGACGATGGACGGATCCTTGCGCGGCTGGATGGCCCAACTCGGCGCCTTGGCATCCATCGAGGCCCAACGTGCAGTCCCGGGCCACGGCGACGTGCCCGTGAACTGGCCGCAGGCGCTCGACGCCGAGCGTCGCTATTTCGACGTGCTTGCCGCGGACATCCGCAAGTCGATTGCCGATGGCGTGCCAATGGCCAAGGCCGTCACGACCGCGGCCAGAAGCGAAAGAGATAATTGGCATCTCTTTGACGACTACAATGAACGCAATGCGACGGCAGCCTTCGCCGAACTCGAATGGGAATGACGGTGTTGTTTGCCAGACAGTTCGGCGTGGTGGTATAATGGCAGTTGGCCGGGCACCGCCAAAACTTGGTGGAGGCAAAGCATGACTTTTAATTTCACAGATCGGCGCAGCCGTTTTGCGATCGTTTTGTCGTTGGCATTTCTTGGCGGCTTGGCGCCGAACGCCATGGCGCAGAGCGCTTCAGGGCCGGAACCGACGACCTGGAACAGCCTCAAGGGCGACGTGTTCGGCGCGAAGCCGATCGAGCCAGCCGATGGCATCATCAGTATCGAGGCACCGAAACGCGCGGAAGATGCGGCGATCGTTCCGGTCGATCTGCGTTTCAAGACCGACGCCGCGTCAGGCAGGCTGAAAGCCGTTACCCTTATCGTCGATGAAAACCCTTCGCCGGTCGCCGCGGTCTTTCAATTCGGCAAGGATGCCGGCGTCACGCATCTCGCCACACGTTTGCGCGTCAACGCCTACTCTTATATCCGGGCGATTGCCGAGACCGAGGACGGCAAGCTGCACATGACAGAGACCTTCGTAAAGGCCTCAGGCGGCTGTTCGGCTCCAGCAATGAAGAACCAGGACGAAGCATTGGCTTCGCTCGGCCAGATGAAGCTCAAGGTTTTTCCGTCGACGGCTGCGGGCACTGAGCCGATGACACGCGCCACGGAGATGCAGCTGATGATCCGGCATCCTAACAATTCCGGGCTCCAGATGGATCAGGTCACGCGCTATTACATTCCGCCGCATTTCATCGACGGGTTGACGATCACTCAGGGCGATCGCTTGATCATGTCCATGGTAGGCGGCATATCGATCTCGGAGGATCCCAACTTCCGCTTCGACTTCAATGCAAAGCCCGACGAAGACATCAAGGTCGATGCGGCTGACACGAAAGGTAAGAAGTTCCAGAACGAGTGGCCGATCCAGTCATCTACCCTTTGAGGATCAGAAGCAGCGCACGTCAGCCTCTGCCTGCGCCCGCTTCAACTCTGCGTTTGCAGCCTTGGCCGGCGCACTCTCACGGAACAGTGCGCCGTTCTCGCCAGGAACCAGTCCCATCTGCTTGAAGGTCTCAGCCGCCTCGTAGTGAGGATAGGTCACGACGGAGGCAATAACGTCGATGGAACACGAGCAGCGCTGCAGCATATCCCGGTTTTCGCCATTGGATTTCATGCAGGCGTACACGTATTCTGCGACCGTCGCCGTGGGGTAGTCTGACGCAGCATTTGCCGGCAAACTGAAGCCAGATGCTGCAACTGCTAACATGGCGAATTTGGCAACTTTGAACGCGGCCATGGCATTCTCGCTTTCGTGGTGTTGAAATATACATTTTCCAAGTAGATAGCAAAAGGTAAGAACGATCTGCAAACATTTATGCCGATTTTAAGTATCAAATTGTGTGACAGCCGCAAAAAGCAGAATATATGAATAAAATAGGAGGGTTACTGCAGTGCAATAGAAGTGTATTGCAATGCAGCAAATATAAATTGATAATCCTGCTTGCTTAATGCATTTGTTTCTCCTATCGTCGGTTTGTTTCCGGCTTCAAGGACGTTACCGTCAAGGGAGTGGTGACAGTCTTCGTAGGCCAAGCGGGGTGGGCAGTAACGGTGCCCTCTGCTCGCCTGGCTTAGGTCGTGACACGCTGCCGGAAATACTTCCCATTTGCGTGAGCTGATGGAGCGGAGTCGTCCTTTGAGATGGCGCCGTCCGATGGTTCATTAAAGTGAACTTAGGGAGGACTCAGAATGCGTGTACACAAACACTTCATTGGCATTGCACTCGCTACCACAGCCATGACGCTCTCGTTGGTGGGAGGAGCATTTGCCAATGATGATCTTCAGACCCTGTCTTCGGATGCCAAGAACTGGGCTATGCAGACGGGCGATTACGCCAATACTCGATACTCGAAACTGAAGAAGATCACCAAGGACAACGTCAAGAACCTCCAAGTCGCCTGGACGTTCTCGACCGGTGTACTGCGCGGCCATGAAGGCGGTCCGCTCGTAGTTGGCGATGTCATGTATGTCCATGCTCCTTACCCGAACACGGTCTATGCGCTCGATCTCAACAATGACGGCAGAATCCTGTGGCGGTACGAGCCAAGGCAGGATCCGAACGTCATTCCGATCATGTGCTGCGATACGGTTAATCGCGGCGTTGCCTATGGCGACGGCAAGATTTTCCTCTACCAGGCTGACACGACCCTTGTTGCTCTCGACGCCAAGACCGGCGCCGTTGTCTGGTCAGTCAAGAATGGTGAAGCAGCTGACGGCAGCAAGGGTGAATCCGGCACATCTGCGCCGGTTGTCATCAAGGACAAGGTTCTCGTCGGTGTTTCCGGCGGTGAATTCGGCGTCCGCGGTCATCTGACAGCCTATAATATCAAGGACGGCAAGCAGGCCTGGCGGGCCTATTCTATGGGATCCGACAAGGAAACCTTGATCGATCCGCAAAAGACGACCGCGCTCGGCAAGCCAGTCGGACCTGATTCTGGAACGAATACCTGGGAAGGCGATCAATGGAAGATCGGCGGCGGGACGACATGGGGCTGGTACTCATACGATCCGAAGCTGAACCTGATCTATTACGGCACGGGCAACCCATCGACCTGGAATCCTAACCAGCGCCCGGGCGACAACAAATGGTCCATGACCATTATGGCCCGCGATGCCGACACCGGCATGGCAAAATGGCTCTATCAGATGACCCCACACGATGAGTGGGACTATGACGGTGTCAATGAAATGATCTTGGCCGATGGCATCAAGATCGACGGCAAGGATCGCGATGTGCTCGTGCATTTCGATCGCAACGGCTTCGCCTATACGATGGATCGTGCAACCGGTGAGCTTCTGGTCGCAAAGAAATATGATCCGGCTGTCAATTGGGCCACTGAAGTCGACATGGACAAGAGCAGCAAGACCTATGGCCGTCCAAAGGTCGTAGACAAGTATTCGACCCAGGCTCAGGGTGAGGATACGAATACGACCGGTATCTGCCCGGCCGCTCTCGGTACGAAGGATCAGCAGCCTGCGGCCTATTCGCCGAAGACCAAGCTCTTCTATGTTCCGACGAACCATGTCTGCATGGACTACGAGCCCTACAAGGTCAGCTACACCGCTGGTCAGCCTTATGTGGGCGCCACGGTTTCCATGTATCCGGCTCCCAACAGCCACGGCGGCATGGGCAATTTCATTGCCTGGGATGCTGCCAAGGGTGAAATCGTCTGGTCTATTCCCGAGCAGTTCTCGGTTTGGTCCGGCGCCCTTGCCACGGATGGCGACGTCGTCTTCTACGGCACACTCGAAGGCTACCTGAAGGCGGTCGATAAGAACGGTAAGGAACTCTACAAGTTCAAGACACCTTCCGGGATCATCGGCAATGTCACCACCTACGAACATAAGGGCAAACAATATGTTGCCGTTCTGTCCGGTGTTGGTGGCTGGGCAGGCATCGGTCTCGCAGCCGGTCTGCTCGAAGCCAAGAATGCAGCTGCCTGGCATGGCGCAGTCGATCAGGGCAGGGCCCAGGGCGACGAAACCAAGTCAGTCGGAACTGCAGGTCTCGGCGCCGTCGGAGGTTACGCCGGTTTGGCCGACTACACCACGTTGGGTGGTCAGCTGACCGTATTCACCGTTCCTGAATGACAGGAACGATGTCGGACACATTGGGAGCGTGCGCAGGCAGGCTCTGAACAATAGGGCCCGGTCCTTCCAGGCCGGGCCCTTCGTGTCTCAAATGCCGAAACATTGATCAATAACAACCGTGGGCCTGTATCGTGAGATGCTGACCGCGGATTGGAAAGAGGACTCCGGATGCCCATTCGAAAGACATTGCTTGCCGTCGCTGCCGGACTCGCCCTTCTGGCGAGCCAGGGCAGCACTTACGCCGACGACGCAGCAACCGCTGCAGTCGCATCCGACGCCAACGGCAAATATGCCGACAAAGAGGGAAATCCCACATACAAGATACAGGAAGATGGCACAGTCGACTGGTACACCTATAGCGGCTACCGGCGGTTCAACTCCGAATGCCACGTCTGCCATGGCGCTGATGGTGCTGGTTCGTCCTTTGCCCCGGCCCTCGCAACTTCGCTGAAGTCCATCAACTACGCAGATTTCATGGCGATCGTTGCCGGCGGGCGCAAAAATCTCAGTGGTGGCAATGAGAAGGTCATGCCGGCCTTTGGCGATAACAAGAACGTCTACTGCTACATGGACGATCTTTATGTCTATCTGCGTGCGCGCGCTGTCGGTGACTTGCCGCGCGGTCGCCCGGCAAAGCACGAAAACAAACCCGATGCGGCCAAGGAGCAGGAAACATCCTGTATGGGTGGTTGATATGAATCTGCGCCTCCGCTCTCTTCCGCAATGGATTGCCGCATTATCATTGGCGGCATTCCTGGCATCGCCCTCTACGGCGTTGGCGCAGGGGGCGGGGCTCGGTGCGGCCGGTGAACTTGTCGATCCAGACGTTTTGCGGGTTTGCGCCGATCCCTCCGACATGCCGTTTTCCGACGAGAGCGGCAAAGGTTTTGAGAACAAGCTCGCGGAGCTCGTTGCGGCAAAGACCGGCCGCAAGTCGGTTGCCTATACCTGGTATCCGATGGCAACAGGTTTCGTTCGCAATACGTTGCGTGCGCATCGCTGCGATATCATCATGGGTTACGCCCAGGGCGATGAACTCGTCCAGAACACCAACGCCTATTATCGATCGACCTACGTTCTGATCTATAAGAAGGGCGCCGGGCTTGATGGCGTGGACAGCATCGAGGATCCGAAGCTTGCCAACAAGAAGATCGGAGTGGTTGCCGGTACGCCGCCATCGGTAAATCTCGCCAAGGCAGGCTATATGCGCAACGTTCATCCGTATCCGCTGATGGTCGATACGCGCCTCGCTCCGTCCATGGCCGAAGTCATGATCAAGGAACTGAAGAGCGGTGTCATCGATGTCGCCATTCTGTGGGGGCCAATGGCAGGCTACTATGCCAAGCAGATCGATCCCGATCTCGCCTTCGTGCCGCTCCTGAATGAGAAGTCGGGGCACATGGCATTCCGCATCACCATGGGCGTGCGCCCGTCCGACCAAGAGTGGAAACGGACCCTGAATAAGGTGATCAGGGAAAACCAGGCGGAGATCAACAAAATCCTGCTCGATTACCAGGTTCCGTTGATCGATGAGAACAATAAGCCGGTGACGCAATAGGATGACGGAGGACGCTTGAAATTGCAGTGGAACCGGCTTGTGGCGGCAGTCGTTCTGATAGTGGCAGGGACAGGCTTTGCACTTGCCGCAGAAACGGTTCCCGAGCCCGCCGGTTACAGGACTGAAGCCTACAGGGCGCCGACGCCGGCGACGCTGAAGGGCGCAAAGGTGATCACGACGGACGAGGCGGTCGAACTATGGAAGAGCAACGATGCTGTTTTCGTCGATGTTCTTCCCCATGATCCGAAGCCAGCAGAATTGCCGGCTGGCACGATCTGGAAGGAAAAGATTCGAGAGGACATTCCGGGAAGCATCTGGCTACCCAATGTCGGATACGGGGTCATCAACAAGGAGACTGAGGCCTATTTTCGCAAAGGGCTCAAATCTCGACTGGGTGATGACGTGAACAAGAAGGTGATTTTCTACTGTATGGAGAACTGCTGGATGTCGTGGAATGCAGCCAAAAGGGCCGTCGAATGGGGATACACTTCGGTGATCTGGTTTCCCCTCGGCACCGATGGATGGACCGCTGCCAAGCAGGCCACACAAAGAAATGAACCCTACTGATTTCAATCCTGCGCCATTGTGGCGTATGATGCTGGAGAAAGATCGGGAATGATCTTTGATTTGAGAAGGAGGAAAGCATGAAGAAAACCTGGACAAAGCCAGTCATGTGCCAAGTTGCTGCCGGCATGGAACTTTCGCGTTACCTGCCAGCGGAACTGAAGGCCAAGAAATAAGCCACATACCTCTCGCCCCACGCACATATGGAGCGTGGGGCGGCCTTCTGGTTCAATCGTAAGCTGAAAGCACGTGCTAATGCTTGCTGTTCGGCTGTGAGGATGCGTGCCTGCAATGCGTTTGAAGATAATTGGTTCAGCGGCAGGTGGCGGGTTTCCGCAATGGAATTGCAACTATCGATTGAGCCGAGGTGCCCGGAGCGGCGATATCAATCTTCGCCCCCGAACCCAGTCCAGCCTCATTGCCAGTGCAAACGGCACGGATTGGGTGGTGTTTAATGCGTCTCCGGATATCCGTGAGCAGATTGCCGCGACACCCGAGCTCCAACCTGCTTCTGCAGGCCCGTTGCGGTCTACACCAATCCGCGCGGTCGTTCTGACCAACGCCGACGTCGACCATATTGCCGGGCTTCTCAGCCTGCGCGAACGCGAGCCATTTGCGATCTACGCCTCCCAGCGAATCCTGGAAGTTCTCGCAAGCAATTCCATTTTCAACGTGCTCGATCCAGCGATCGTCAAGCGGTGCGAGCTTCTGCTCGATGAGCCTACGAAAATCGCTGACGCCAGCGGCAAGCCCACCGGTCTCGTTGTCGAGGCATTTGCCGTTCCAGGCAAAGTGGCGCTATTTCTCGAAGATCCAAGTTTGGCCGCGCAGGGTTTCGGCACCGAGACGGGCGACACGATCGGCCTTCGTATCTCGTCGTCGCAGACGCCACATGCAGCATTTTACGTTCCGGGCTGTGCAGCCGTGGACGCCAATCTGAAGCGCCGCCTGTCGAATGCCGATTGCCTGCTCTTTGACGGAACGCTTTTCACCGATGACGAGATGATCACTGCAGGCGTCGGCTCCAAGACCGGCGCGCGGATGGGCCATGTGCACATTTCAGGGCCCTCCGGTTCGATCGATGCACTGAGCAATCTCGGGGTCAAGCGGCGGATCTATGTCCACATCAACAATACCAACCCGATCCTGGATGAAGCATCGGCGGAGCGCGCCGCGGTCGGGGAGGCGGGATGGGAAGTCGCCCATGACGGCATGGAGGTAAGGCTTTGAGCGATTTCAGCAATGCGGCGGGAAGCGGCCTTTCGCCGGCGGAACTTGAGAACGTTCTGCGCGAAGTGGGGGCGGTCCGCTATCACAATCGCCATCCCTATCATCACCAGATGACCAGCGGAGCGCTGACCAAGGCGCAGATGCAGGCCTGGGCGCTCAATCGCTACTGTTATCAGTCGGTGATTCCGCGCAAGGATGCCATGATCATCGCACGCGCCGAGGACCCGGAATTCCGCGCCGAGTGGCGCAAGCGGATCGAAGACCATGACGGAAGTGATGGCTGGAACGGCGGAATTGCCCGGTGGCTGAAACTCGCAACGGGGCTAGGCCTCGATGCTGACGCCGTCAAAAGCGAGAAGCTGGCGCTGCCTGCGACGCGCTTTGCAGTCGGCGCCTATCTCTCGTTCTGCACCAACCGCACGCTGCTCGAGGCGGTGGCATCGTCGCTCACCGAACTCTTCTCGCCGGTCATAATCGGCGAGCGCGTTCCGGCGATGCTGGCGAAATACGATTATGTTACGCCGGAGATTCTGGCCTATTTCGACAAACGTCCGACCCAGGCATCGCGCGATTCCGACTTTGCCCTTGCCTATGTCATGAAACATGCAGACACGGCCGAGAAGCAGCAGGCGGTTATCGATGCGCTGGTTTTCAAGTGCGACGTCCTTTGGGCGATGCTCGATGCGCTGGCGCATGCCTATGGCGAAGCGGGCCACGTTCCGCCAGGCGCCTTCGATCCGGAGAGAACATGATCGAAACCGCCCGTGCCCGTTCGCTCGTGTCGATGCAATCGAAACCGATCCTGAAGCGGCATGTCCGTCTGCAATATGATAGAGTGCGTGAAGCATGGGCCCTCCTGTCGCCAGAGCGCGTGTTCTGGCCCAATGAGGTCAGTCTTGATATCTTGCGTCTATGCGATGGGCGGCAGACCGTGGCTGAAATGATTGCCTCGCTCGGCGACCAATATGGAGCGGACGAAGCGGAAATTGCGCCGGATGTGACCGGCTTTCTGCAAGAATGGTCCGACAAATTTCTGGTGACGTTATGACGGAACCTGTCTTACCCCCGATCGGCATGCTGGCGGAATTGACGCATCGCTGCCCGCTGCAATGCGCCTATTGTTCCAACCCCGTTGAATTGCTCAGGGCCAATCGCGAGATGGACACGCAGGGCTGGGTCTCGCTCTTTGAACAGGCGGCCGATCTCGGTGTGCTGCAGGTGCATCTTTCGGGCGGCGAGCCGACCTTGCGCGCTGACCTCGTTGACCTCATCGCGTGCCTTGCGCGGCGCGGCGTCTATACGAACCTTATCACAGCGGGTGTCGGCATTGCTGAGGGCCGCATCGAGTCCTTTGCTGAAGCGGGACTTGATCATGTCCAGCTGAGTTTCCAGGGAGCGTTTGCAGCGACGACCGAAAAGATCGGCAATGCGCGCGGCGCACACGAAAAGAAACTGGAGACGGCGCGACGCATTCGCGCCGCCGGCCTGCCGCTGACCATCAATGCGCCGATCCATCGGCACAATATGGAAGAGGTGCCCGACTTCATCGATCTCGCACTCTCACTCGGTGCCGAGCGGCTCGAAATCGCCAATGTGCAATATGCGGGCTGGGCCTTGCTCAACCGCAATGCGCTGATGCCGGAACGGGAAGCTGTCGAACGCCAGGTCGAGGTGGTCGAGGCAGCGCAGGAGCGGTTGCGGGGCATCATGACCATCGATTTTGTCACACCCGATTACTTTGCCATCTATCCAAAGCCCTGCATGGGCGGATGGGCCCGCGACGCCTTCATGGTAGCCCCTGACGGCACTGTGCTTCCCTGCCACGCCGCCGCTACCATCAAAACCCTGAATTTCGAACGCTTCGGCGATTGGACTCTAAGCCGCATCTGGCATGAATCCTCAGCTTTCAATGCCTTCCGTGGTACCGATTGGATGCAGGAGCCGTGCCGGAGCTGCGAGCGGCGCGAGATCGATTGGGGCGGCTGCCGCTGCCAGGCGCTGGCGATCGCCGGCGATGCCGCCGCTACCGATCCAGCCTGCATCAAGTCTCCGCTGCACGCACGCATGGGCGCGCTCATCAACGAAGCGGCGGGAACCAGCACGTCGGCGAATGGCGCCGAAACATTCACCTATCGGCGAATCGGACGGGTCACGGAGCCTACGGCTTGACCAGCGACTGGCTGATTGTCTTCGCCAAACCGTAGAGGCGCTGCTCGATGATCGTCGGAACCTCACAGACATAGGTCAGGGATTGCACGCGCTCGTCGAAGATGCGTGTTTCCCATTTCAGACGTTCGTCCTGCCGGTCCAGTTCTTCCGGATCCGCATCTGGCTTGGCACGCATGGCATCGACAAGTGCGGCTTCCTTGCGCAGGTCCTCCGCCATGTCACGCTGGCGCATGGCGTAGCGTGAAATACCGGTCATCACCTGTTGGCGCTCGCGGCTGAGCGTGTCGAAGACCCCCTGAAAAACCTGAAAGAGCTTGTCGTTGGCCTGGTCTTTGGGAAGTCCGGCGGCAAATTCCGTTATCTGTTTCTGTGCGGCGTCGAGCGGGTTACGGCGGGCAGCAATCTCGCTGACCAGATCATCTATCTTGGGATCGTTGCCCCAGTCGCTGGCTGTTTCGGGAATTTGCGGTCCGTTCCAGACCTGCCCGACCGAAATTTCCGGCACTTTGCGCTGGATGCAGGGCCAGTCCGGATCGTTGCTCGCCGCCGCATAAGCGGGAAGCGTAGCAAAAAAGGGAAGAAGCGTTGCCGAAATCAGGGCAATATTGCGCGCTTGTCTCACGTATTTCCTCCCTCCTGCTTGCGAATGGTGAGACCCCTCGAAGGGTCGTAGGCAATGATGGCGCCGGTCATGAAGGCAAGCGTAAATCCGCAGACGACGGCAAGCGAGGTCCATTCGACCTGCCCATAGAAGGCAAACCGGATCAATTCCACGGCATAGGTAAACGGATTGAGCTGGCAGATTTTGTAAAGCAGCGGGCTTGCCTCCTGTACCCGCCACAGCGGATAGAGCGCCGACGAGGCGAAATACATCGGGAAGATCACGAAGTTCATGATCCCGGCGAAGTTTTCGAGCTGCTTCACCACCGAAGACAGCAGCATGCCAAGCGCGCCTAGCATCATGCCGGCAAGGAAGAGGGCGGGGAGGGTCAGGAGATAGCCAATGGGCGGCGCTTTGACACCCCAGAACCATGCAATGAAAAGGAAGGCATAGACCTGGGTGATCGAAACGGCGACACCGGCCAGGAGCTTCGCAACCAGCAGGAACCACCGCGGGAAAGGGCTGACGAGGAGCGTGCGCATGTTTCCCATCTCGCGGTCATAGACCATGGACAAGGATGATTGCATGCCGCTGAACAAAAGGATCATGCCGCACAGGCCGGGGGTGATATAGACCTCATAGAGCACATAGGTCTGATAGGGCGGGATGATCGAGACACCGAGGACCTGGCGAAAGCCGGCCGCGAAGATGAAGAGCCAAAGCAGGGGCCTGACCAGCGAGGAAATGAACCGCTCGCGCTGGTTGAGATAGCGGAGGCCCTCACGGATAAGAATGCCCTTGAGGCAGACAAGATATTGCATCAGGCCGAAGCGTTTGCGCGCCGAGGACCGGGGAAGCGGTACGTTTCCGGCAATGTCCGTCATGGTTTCAGCCCTGGGGTTAACGCCACGATGCCCGTAAGCCGCGAAAATGCTTCGTTGATCGTCTCGGCGCCCGCGCGTTTGATGACGTCGTGCACGGGGCCATTGGCGACGAGCTTGCCCCGATCGAGCACGATCACCTGGTCGGCATGGCTGACCTCGTCGATGAGATGGGTCGCCCAAAGTACGCTGATGCCCTCGTTCTGGACGAGCTTGCGGATATCGGAAAGGATCGTTGCGCGCGACTTGATGTCGAGCCCGACCGTCGCTTCGTCGAGCAGCAGCAGCGACGGCTGGTGCAAAAGCGCGCGTATGATTTCGACGCGGCGAATCTGGCCGCCGGAAAGGCTGCGCGCCTTCTCGTGCAGGCGGTCGCTCATGTCTATCGACATCAGGAGTTCATTGATGCGCTGGTTTGCCTGCCGCGAGCCAATGCCGTGGAGCGAGGCGTGGTAGGCGAGGTTCTGGTGTACGGAAAGGTCGAGATCGAGCGTTCGCGCCTGGAAAACAATTCCCAGGCGCCGAAGCGCGTCGCCGGACTTGCGGTTTATATCGTGCCCGAAGACCTGAATATTCCCTTGCCGCGTGGCAAAGAGGTGGCTGATCAATGAGAACAGCGTCGTCTTGCCCGCTCCATTCAAACCCAAAAGAACGGCAAAACGTCCGGGCGCAATCGAGAATGATATGTCATCCAGCGCTTGTCGTTTGCCATAGGCGTAACTCACCGAAGTCAATTGCAATGCGGGAACGTCTGCTTCCGGCAAAGTCCTGCCTTCGATACTTCTCAGTCCGGCATTTGTACCCATTGAGCTCCACCCTGGTACCGTATGCGGTATCACTTATTTGACGGTAATCTTACCCTTCATTCCCTTGTCGGCAAGGTCGGGAACCGACCATGTGTATTCGCCCGGGCGAACCGCGGTGAATTGAACATTGATCGTGCCGGGTGAATCGAATTCGAGCCAGGCGGGTGCCCCGTTCATGTGCACCTCGAGCTCGTTGATGACGATCTGATTCATCCAGACGTTGCGGAAAAGGTCGGTAAAGAACTTGTATTCGAAACCGGCGGCCGAGGTGATCTTCCAGCGGTAGCCTTGTCCGGCGACAAGCTCGAAATCCTTCTGGTTTACGGCGAAGTCGTCGGTCTTGGAGCCAAGAATGAGTTCCGGGAGGTTCTTGCTCGCACGCGTGACCGCCGGTGCCTTGGTTTGTGCTTCGGCCTTCGGCTTCGGTGCCGCCTGATCGTCGTCGTCATCATCGGCCTGTGCAAATGCCGTTTGGGCGGCCACAATGCTCAGGAATGTCGCGAGGGCGACCGTCTTGAAATTTCTCATACTTTTCCTCCCTTGATATGCGTCATTCATTGGTCAGTTCGGCGCCACCACGACACCCCAGGGCAGTTGCCCGACGGTAACGGACTTTATCGGCTCGTCCGTGGCCGTATCGATGAAGGTGATGTCATTCGAAAGCCCGTTGGTGCTGATGATGTTCTTGCCATCCGGTGTGAAGGCGAGCTGCCATACGCGTTGCCCAACGAGGATGTATTTCTCCACCTCGTAGGTTTCGGCATTGACGACCGCGACGCGGTTGGCCGGTCCGAGAGCGACATAGGCTTTTTTGCCGTCGGCGGTGATGCGAATGCCGACGGGCTGGATCTGTTCCGACCGCAACCCCTGGATCTCGAACGTGATCTTGTGGGTCACTTCGCGCTTGGCGTTGTCGATAACCGACACGGTGCCGCCGACTTCGGCTGACACCCAGACCTCGGAGCCGTCAGGTTTGAACTGGGCAAAGCGCGGGCGGGAGTCGACAAGGACATTATCGGTGATTTCGTGAGTGTCGGTATTGATGAAATGCGCCATGTTGGTCGTTTCCGACGTGTTGACGATGGTCTTGCCGTCAGGGCTGACACCCATGCCTTCCGGCTCAACCCCGACCGGTATCTCGGCGATGACATTCTTGCTCTCGATATCGATAACCGTGACGAGATTGTCGTCTTCATTGGCAATGTAGAGCTTCTTGCCGTCAGGCGAGAGCACGAAAAGTTCGGGATCAGGGCCGGAGGGAAGCGATCCTACGATCTCGCCGGAGGCGGTATCGATGATCTCCACCGTATCGTCGTCGCTGGCGCAGACGTAGACGAATTTACCGTCCTGCGAGATGGTAATTCCCCGCGGCCTCTGTCCGACTTCGAGCGTCTTGACGACTTCCATTGATTTCGAATCGACGACGGTGACCGTGTTGTCTTTCTCGTTCGACACGTACACCATATTCGCAAGGCTTGGGCCCGCAAGGAATGGCACCGCCGCGGTCGCGGCGAGCAGGCGTAAGGTCCGTCGCATTCAGTCCTCCCAGTATTTTCTAGTTCAGTTTACACTTGGTCTCCGGCCTGTCGACGCCGAGCGTATCCAGCTCGGAGAATTGATGCAGGAAGCCCTCCTGCGGCGAAGTCGACACCACCCCGTGGCCATCGCCGATCAGAACAGGTTGGCGCAACTGCCAATTCCAATTGCGGAAGGTCAGCTTTTGGCCCTTGAACGCGGCAATCGAGAAACCATCGGACTTGATGTAGTCCTCGACCTGCCTCGGATCATTGGCTTTCGTGCGTGTGACCGCCTCACCGACAATGCGGACCGCAGTCCATGCCTGCATGTCCTTTGATAGCATCCGGCGACCCGTCGCCTTGGCGAAACGGTTCTGGATTTGCGATCCGCCCCATTGTTCGCTGGCGGGATGCCAGCTCGAAGCCACAAGCCCCGCCGTGCCTGCAACTGGACGCGGCGTCCAGGTCCGATAGGGCACATAGCTGCCGAAGACCTCGCTTTCATCAGCAACGATGACGACGTCATGCTCGGGCAGGTTCTGGGTGAAGACCGGCATCTGCTTTTGAACCTGGATGACGCCTGTGTCAGTGCGGCGTGCGGTGCCCTTGTCCTCGTAAAGCCGCTCTTCGACGATGGTCGCGCCGAAACGCGTGGCGGCGCGCCTGATCGCATCGGCGTAAAGCTTGTCGCCGTCGTGGGAGCCATAAAGCAGCACCCATTTGCGCCATTGTTTCCAGACAAGATATTGCGCGAGGCCGTCAGCCAGCATCGAGCGGGTGGGCGCCGTATGGAAGACATTCGAACGGCATTCCTCTTCCCGAAGCGAATCGTCGGTGGCCCCGACATTGAAGAGGATTGCGCCATTTTCCTTGGCAAGATCGGCGATCGAAAGCAGTTGCTTGGCTGAAATGTCGGCGAGGATAAAGCGATCGCCCCGCGCCAGCATTTCCTTAAAAACGGGCACAATGTCGGCCTGCGGCTTGGCTTCCGTTACATCGAGAATAAAGGATTGGCCGAGAAACTTGCCGGTCGTATTGTTGTCGTTAATGGCAACGTTTGCGCCGGCCACGCCCTCGTCGCGCGGCGGAATATCGAGTACGGAGAGCGCAAGTTGCGGCTCGTAGGCGCGCAGATAACCGATGCGTACATCAACCGCAGGTTTTGCAGATTTGTCGGGTTGTGTAGCTTGTGCGTTTAGGGAAGGGACGTTGACGAAGAGCAAAAAAAAGCCGAATAAAAACACGAGAGTGTTTGGCACCGTACTCTTCATGATCATACCATTCCGTTTTGCCGCCATTCGCGTCATGGCGGTCGCTTAAGAACAGAGGTGCCCAGAGTGTTTTTAAACAAGCCCGCCGAAATCTCAACCCACCGTGTCAGCTTTTCTCGCGCGTTGGTTGATGTGATGTGCATTCTGTCGGGAGCGCGCCAATGACGCAGATGCTGGCCAGCGTAAGGGATCGCCAGGAAGCGGAAATCGTCTTTCTGAACGGCGCCGATATCATCGATCTGAAGGATCCGGCAAACGGTGCCCTGGGCGCGGTGGAACTATCCAAGCTATTGGAAGTAAAGGATTATATTGCCGGGCGCCGACCGCTAAGCGCTGCCTGCGGCGATCTGCCGATGCATCCGGACACAATCCGCAGCAAGGTCGAGGAAATTGCGGCGACCGGGATCGACTATCTCAAGGTGGGGTTCTTCCCGAACGCGCAGCTCGATGCCTGCATCAAGGTGCTGAAGCCGCTTGCAACGCACGGAAAATTGATTGCCGTTCTCTTTGCGGATCATGTCGCGGAATATGATGAAAACCTCGTCGAGAAGCTGGCCGCGGCGGGGTTTCATGGCGTTATGATCGATACCGCGGAAAAGGCCTCGGGGCGTCTGCTCGACCACATGACGCCGGACCAGATCGGCCATTTCATCAAGGAGTGCCATTCGCACGAACTGATGTGCGGCGTAGCGGGATCGCTCGAGGCGCCGGACGTTCCACGGCTCCTTGTCTTCAAGCCGGATTTTCTCGGATTTCGCGGGGCGCTGTGCGCGGGGCTCAGCCGTAATTCGCCTGTTGACGCGCAGGCGACAGCGAAGATACGTGGCCTTATTCCGGAAACGGAGGGGCTGCGTGCGCCTCCGGGTGTCGACTACAAGCTGCTCGCCGCCCGCGCCTATTTTCCCGATCCCGCAGAAGCCGGCCTCGGAACCGACAAGATCTTCGTCAGGGATTTCGTCGTTCCCGTGCAGATCGGCGCCTATAGTTTCGAACACGGCAAGAGCCAGAAGGTTCGCTTCGATGTTACTGCGGATGTGCTCCGCGTGACGCGCAATCCCGAGGACATGCGCCATGTCGTTTCCTACGACCTCATAATGGACGGCATCCGGGCGATCGTTGCGCAGGGCCATGTCGAGCTCGCCGAGACATTGGCGGAACAGGTGGCGGCGCTGGTTCTGGAAAATCCACGCGTGACCCGTGTTGTCGTCCGGGCGGAGAAACTGGAACTCGGGCCAGGCGGCGTCGGCGTCGAGATCGAGCGCAAGAACGACATGCGAAATTCGGCCAAGTCGAGACAGGGCAAGGCCGAGCAGGTGCATGTGCATGGAGGTAGGAAGGGCGGCGCCTCCTCATGAAACCCCTTGTCGTGAAGCTCGGTGGGAGCACGGCGGGAAAGGCGGAAATGCAGCACTGGATCGACGCTCTGGCGAATTCGACCTTTCCGCTCGTAATCGTCCCCGGCGGTGGCCCCTTTGCGGACCAGGTGCGGCTTGCGCAAAAGCGGTTCGGTATTTCGGATGACGCTGCTCACGCCATGGCGATCCTCGCCATGGATCAGTTCGGCATGGTGCTTGCCGAGCGCCATGACAGGCTTCGCCTTGCCAGAACTGTCGGCGAGATAGGTGAAGTGCTTGCGGCGGAACGTATTCCCGTCTGGCTGCCTTCGACCATGACGATCGACGCAGCGGATATCGAGCGCTCTTGGAATGTGACGTCCGATTCGCTGAGCGCTTGGCTCGCAGGAAAACTTGGTGCCAAAGCGCTGCTTCTCATCAAACAAACGGACGAATACCTGCATTGCGCATCGCTTTCCGCCCTTGCTGACGCCGCTATTGTCGATCCGCTGCTGGACAAGATGCTTGCCCCCGACATTGATCTTTATATTGCCGGTCCGCAGACACTCGACGCGTTGAAATTACCCTTGGCAACGATCCCCGGACACCCGATCATGCGTTACAGTATTGTTGAAGACATGGGTGCTCAATGACACAACTTCATACGCCGCGCTGGGCCTGGGCCCTTACCGGCTCGGGCCATTTCTTCATCGAAAGCTTCGAGTTGATCCGTACGCTCGAACACTGCGATATATTCGTATCCAAAGCGGCGAATGAGGTCCTGCGCATGTATGGCCTGAAGCTCGATTTCCCCGATACGATGCGCGTTCTCCACGACAAGACGGCCAGTTCCATCCCGATCGGAGGGTTCTACCACGGCGTTTATCATACGGCAGTGATTGCACCGGCTACCTCGAATACGGTGGCGAAATGCGTGGCTGGCATATCGGACTCCTTGCCCACCAATGTTTACGCGCAGGCCGGCAAGTGCCGCGTGCCGTCGATCGTCTTTGCCTGCGACACCGCGCCGGAACTTGAAACCATGGCGCCGGGCGGCATGGTCAAGGTCTATCCACGGCCCATCGACCTGGAAAACACCGAGCGCCTGAAGGCCTATCCCCGTACCAAGGTTGTGGAATCACTTTCCGAACTGCAGGGGCTCATCGCACAGCGGCAAAATGAGATTGCCAGCGATGGCTGAGCGCCTGCTGTTCCTGACCGGGCACTTGGCGCGCTCGCGGCTGGAGCGGGTTCTCGCGGACCTCGGGGAAACGACTTTTTCCTATGAGATCGTCGATATCGGCGTGAAGGTCGCGGCCTTGATGACCGAGGAAATAATTTCGCGCCGTTTGAAGCCGCCGTTCACTGCGGACCGCGTGATCCTGCCTGGGCGCTACCGGGGTGATCTTGCGCGGCTGAGCGACAGGTTCGGTGTGGCTTTTGTGCGCGGTCCGGATGAGGTGGCCGATCTTCCCGCCTTCCTTGGGAGGTCCGGTAGGCCGGTCGACCTTTCGCGCCACGACATGAGGATTTTTGCCGAAATTGTCGACGCATCGACATTGGGCATCGAGGCGCTGGTGCGGCGTGCAATGACGCTCAGCGCCGCTGGCGCCGATGTAATCGATCTTGGTTGCCTGCCGGAAACGCCGTTTCCGCATCTCGCCGAGGCCGTTCGCAGCCTGAAGGCATTGGGCCTCAAGGTCAGCGTTGATTCCGCCAATATCAAGGAGCTGGAGGTGGGGGCCGCAGCTGGCGCCGACTATCTCCTCAGCCTGACTGAGGAGACCGTTTGGCTTGCCGAAAAATATCGTGCGACCCCCATCCTCATCCCCGCGGCTGCCGGCGATCTCGATTCACTCGGCCGTGCGATTTCAGCGGCGCAGACGGCCGGTGTCTCCTTCATAGCCGATCCGGTTCTCGATCCCATTCATTTCGGCTTTGCGGCCTCGATTGGCCGTTTCATCGAAGCGCGGAAACGCTGGCCGGACATTGCCATGATGATGGGCACAGGCAATCTCACCGAACTTACCGACGCCGACTCTTCAGGGGTTACGGCAGTCCTCGCCGGACTATGTTCCGAGCTCTCGATCCAAAATGTGCTCGTCGTCAACGTCAGTCCGCACACGGTGCGCACCGTTGAAGAGCATGACCGCGCCCGCCGCATGATGTTCGCTGCAAAGGGGGATCACGCCTTGCCGCGTGGTTACGATGCTGGACTGTTGCAGGTGCATGATCGCAAACCCTATCCGCACAGTATTCAGGATGTCGATACGCTTGCCGCTGACGTTCGCGATGCGAATTTCCGCATTATGACCGCGCCGGACGGCGTCCATATTTTCAACGGCAAGGGCCACCGGACAGCGCAGGACGTGTTCGAACTTTTCCCTGGTCTCGGCGTTGAGGCTGATGGCGCGCACGCCTTCTATCTCGGCGCGGAACTGACCAAAGCGGAAATCGCCTGGAAGCTCGGCAAGCGTTATGCGCAGGACGAGCCGCTCGCATGGGGCGCTGCTGCGCCTGAGAAACAAGAGGACCGCACGAGGCTGGCCGAGGCCGGACATACGTTGCGGACAAAAAAGGATGTGGCGCCATGACCTACATCAGGGAAACGATCGTAACGACCGTGGACAATCAAGGCGCGGTGCATATCGCTCCGCTCGGCATTATCCAGCAGGACGACAAATGGATCATTGCGCCGTTCCGGCCGTCAAAGACGCTGGAAAACCTCGCTGCGGTGCCCTATGCAATCGCCAACTACACGGACGATATGCTGGTTTTTGCCGGATGCCTGACCGGGCGCAAGGACTGGCCCACTGTCGCCGTCAAGGGTTGCAAAGTTCCCCGCCTCCAATCGGCGCTCAGCCACTCGGTTCTGAAGGTTGTTTCGGTCAATGATGACGGCCTTCGACCCCAGCATCTTTGCGAGATCGTGTCGGAAGAGACGCACGCTCCGTTTACCGGGCTCAACCGCGCCAAGGCAGCCATCCTCGAACTCGCGATTCTCGTCAGCCGATTGCACATGCTGTCATCGGAAAAGATCGAGGCCGAGATAAAATATCTATCGATAGCCATGGAGAAAACTGCCGGCCCTGACGAGCAACAGGCCTGGTCATGGTTGATGCAAAGAGTGAAAGACCATCACGATGCCCGCGATGCGAAAGGCAAGGATGCCATCCATCATGAGCATCATCACGGCTGATCGGGCGCTTCAGTTCCTTTAAGATGCATTGAGCCCAAAAGTGCGACCGCAGCAGCCGGCGCCGCCTTGCTCGCATCATCGCGCGCAGCATCGGTTGCCGGGATAAGCGATCCGAAATCGAGAAAGGGGCGTTCAAGTCGCGCTGCAAGACGCTTGATCTGCGGCCGGCCAATGCCCGCACCGACGATAGGTGCCGCATAATTCGACCCTATGCGCCGCGCGACGCGGAAGGCGCCGTCATGGATCATCCGCAGCTGATGCTCGCTGCACCACCGCGCGATATCCACCCACTCGTCGTATTCCAGATCGGCACTGTCGCGCCCGACCATGCGTGCGAGACGCGCCATAGAGCCGGCGACAGACTTTGCCTGGCGATCGGCCGATGGATATTTGTCGTCGGCTTCATCCAGCGTGCCGAGAATGCGGCCGAGATCGGCGGTGTTGGCGAAATACTCGTTCATCAGGGGTGTCATGCGGCCTTGCACCGGCACCAGTGCCGCGATGCCGATGAGCGCCGAACGGGCAAATCCGGTATAGACCAGTTCCCCGGTCAAAAGCCGCTCAGCGTCGGTATAGCCGCCGTTCGCGAGCTCGCCGGCCTTGAAGGCAAGGATGTCGGTGGTCGTCGAACCCATATCGACGAAAAGCCCGCTGTCCAGGAGCTTGGCGCTTAAACTTGCCGTCGCGTGCCAATTTGCAGAAGCGATGTCGCTTCCAAGCCCGCGTGCCGTCGTGATATCGCAAAATCCCGCCCGGCCCGCATAGATGAGCGTTTCATCACTGCCGAACTCGGCTTCAATAAGATCGAGCAGGCTGGCGATCCCTGCGTCGCGCGACGCAAAGGTGTCGGAAAGTTCGCCGGTCATGGTGAAGGCATTGACGTTGCCCGCTTCGCGCAAAGTTCCCATTTCACGCAGCGCTGTGCGCAATTGGTCGATGCCGAGCCATAGTGGGGTCTTTACGATTTGCGCGGAGACGATCTCACCGCTCAGGCATTTCGCCTGTTTCAGATGCGCGCCGCCAAGATCCCAACCGGTTACGAGGGGCTTTCTTTCGTTGGCAAATCGCGGTTTCATGGCACTCTCATCACGTGGATTCGACCCTGTGCATATCATTCCGGTAATCGACATAAAAGACGGCCGCGTGGTGCGGGCGCATCTTGGCGATCGCGCCAATTATCGGCCGATCGAGACCCCGCTGAGCCCGACGGCCGAGATAGGCGATGTCGCACGGGGCCTCGCCTCGCTTTATCCGTTTCCACTTATCTACGTCGCCGATCTTGATGCAATCGAGGGTCGCCATCGGCCACTTCACCTCGTGTCGAAACTACAGGACGCCCTCGCACCCTCAACCATCTGGCTTGATGCCGGATTCTCGGCACGCGAAGAGGTTGAACAAGCACTGTCGTTCAAGGGAATTGTTCCCGTCATTGGTTCCGAGTCCCAGCGCGATTTGGCGCTTCTCAAGACGCCTGGCATTGTTCTGTCCCTTGATTTTCGCGGCGAGGTATTTCTCGGTCCGGAAGCGATCCTCGCGGATGCCCAAAGCTGGCCGTCGCATATCATCGTAATGACCCTTGGCAACATAGGCGCGAACGCCGGACCGGACTTCAGTTGGCTAGCTGACATAAAGTGGCGTGCCGGCAATCGATCGGTCATCGCCGGCGGCGGTGTCCGGGATGCCAACGACCTTCACCAGCTCGCCACGATGGGCATCGAGGGCGCACTTGTAGCCACGTCGCTCCACAATGGTGCTCTCGCCTCACAGGCGATCGCATCTTTCATGAACAAAGTGTGAAAAGGCGCAGAGCATTCGAGGAAGAGGGTGTCCCCTTCCTCGAAACCTAGAATCCCAAGAGTTTTGCCAACCGGCGCAGCAGGCCATCCGGTTCAACAGAGGGCGCGCTCTGTGCGGGGTTGTCTCTTGTCTATGCGCTGAAGGGGTGCTTCACGGAATCGCGCTGGGCGGTTGCTTCCGCGGCCGTCGGCTTGCCCGTTACTGCGCGTTGGATTGCTTCCTTCGTGGCGCGATAGTTGTAGTCCTGGATCTTCGCGTCGCTCTCTGCTTCCCAATGGATGAAAACGCCAACGCAGATGAAGATATCGTCGGCTTCGTCCGCAGGAATCGTTCCGTCGGCAACACTATCCTGAACCGCCTTGGCAACAGCATGCTGTGCCGGTCCGAACATCTGGACGGCCTGCTTGGCGCCCTTGATGGTAACCTTGTTGAACAGGATCGTATTGGGTTTGCATGCGAGGTTCGGAGCAATGACGGCAAGTAGGGAGGTGAACCCATCCTTGTTGTTCGTCAACGCATTGCAGAATGCCGTCTCAACGGCACTGCCACGCGGCCCGATCAGAAGATCGATATGCGCAACTTCATTTCCGTCGCCAACCAGCGACTCGCCAACCATAACTTTATTGATTTTCGCCACAGCCTATTTCCTCCCTATAGCGGTCCCAAATGGTTCGTCCAAAGATGCCGCACCTCGAGACACGACGCTCGATGGACAGCTATCCTTGTTCGCAGCACCCTTGAGTTGGGGGTCGGTTGGCCAGATAGCAGCGGATGAAATCCACTAACGAAATTCAACCATTTACCTAGGGAATATGCAAGACCAAGTTGAGTTGTAGCGCAAAAAGGGTTGCAACGGTGAGGTCGGCGGACGTGCCCGGGTTGATGCCATCATGCTTGAGCTCGGCATCGAAGGCGAGGAGCAGCTTTTCCCGTTCAGTGCCGTCCTTAAGAGCGTGTACACGCTCCAGTATATGCGCTGCCTTCTTGCGTGTTGCTTCAGCGCGCGCCGCACCGAACTTGCGAGCGATGTGGCTGTCGGCAAAGGCCGACAGGTAATGGAGATAGACGAAAACGACGGGCCACATCTGCTCCTCGCCCGCTTGGACAGCGGCAGCGTGCGCGGCGAATCCGCCGCTGAAGATATCAGCAAAGCCGGTGGCATATTGCCGGGCAATCATGTCACGGTCGGCGGCTTCGCGCATCGCTTCGAGAAGCGTGACTGCGGGTTCTTCTGCCACGTCATGCCTGGTGGCGGAGCCGAGCCCGCCGGGCTGCGCAAGGACGATCGCGGCGAACGCATTGCGCGCGTCATCGATGTCGAGCGCCGCAAGCACGGCATCAAGGTTCGCGCGCAGGTCGGCGCCGCCGCGCTCCGCAGCCTGTGCCAGCGGCGCGCAAAGGAGAACGATGCCGAGATTGGTGTTGGTTTCGACCTTCTGCCGCGTAGCCCTGATCGCGGCAAGGATGCGCGCACCAATGGCAAGTTCAGGGTCCGCAATCGGCGTAGCCGAAGCCTGCGCGCTTTCGAAGAACTGTGCGGCGCTCATCTTGTGGCCGTCAGCAAATCGATGCACGTTTCCCGGTTTGAGCGCGTCGATCTCGTGATCACAGGCATCGATATAGGCACGCCTTATCTGCTCCCGTGTCGGTTTCACGCTGCAGGCCTTTCATCGAGTGCAGGAGCGATGCGGGCGGCGAGGGCACTGGCGATACGATCGGCAATGCGCACCGGCACGACCGATTGCAAGCCGGTCCAGGCGGGCATGCTGTTGACCTCAAGGACTAGAAGGCGGCCATCGGCGGCAGGCACGATATCGATGCCGGCAAAGTCCGTGCCGATGGCTGCAGACGCGGCGAGCGCCAGACCTTCGAGCAGCGGGCGCACGGTACCGATGACGCGTTCGGCCTTGGCGCCCTTGGCCATGTTGGTGATCCAGCCGTCGGCGCGGCGCGCCATCATGCCCAGCACCTCACCCGCGCACGTAAAAACCCGGTAGTCGCAGAAGGGCGGTCCCGAATGCGCAACGTAACGCTGCAGGTAATAGATGTCGTCGACTTCCTCGGGCTGGGGGAGGTCATCGACGCTCCTGATCAGGCGAAGGCCCTTGCCCTGCGATCCAAATAGCGGTTTCAGCACCAGGGGGCCGTGCCCAAGCTCGCGCTCGGCAACGTCGCGCGCGTTGGCGAGGTTCTCGACGGCAAAAGTCTGCGGCGTCGGCAGACCGGCATGCGCCAACAGAAAGGTGGTCGTCGATTTGTCGACGCAGCGCTCGATGGCCTTGGCCGAGTTCCACACCGGAACGCCCATTTGCGCGAAGGCATGCAAAATGCCGAGCCTTCGGGTAATCGCCTCGAACGATCCTGATGATATCGAACGCACGATGACACCCGCTGGCAAAGCGCCGTTCAATCCCGGGATCGCAAGTCCCGATGAGAAACGGGTATCGAAAGCGATATCGGCAAGGTGCAAGGTGAGGATATTGAAGCCGAGACGCTCAAGCGAAGCCTGTAATTGTCTGACCTGCCGATCGGCCCGGTCGGATAGGATCAGTATCGTATCTGGCATTTACGGTCGTCTCACCCCAAGGATTGCTCGAGCATTTCATCATCGCGGCTGCCGCTGCGAAACGTATCGCCGGTTTCGATTGCGGTTACAATCACCTCGGCAGGGCTGAAGAGATGCGGATCGATTGCGTAGAAGTCGCCTTTGAATGCCTTGAATATGTCGGCGAACGGCCGTCCATGGTCGCGTGAACGGTGGCTCGGCAGCTGTTCGGCAAGGTCGCGGGCCGCTTGCGAACTGCCACGCACATAAAGCTGGACGATGCCGCCGTAGATAATGGCGTCGTTGGTTCGGCCCATGGCCTTCAGAAAGTCCGGATGCGGGGCAGGTATTGGAGCCCGTCCCGCGCCGTCGACAATGGCATCAAGCGGAAAGTTGAGATCGTGCGCCTTGTGGAGCGCGACTTCGAGGACCCGCCCGACGATCTGCATCGAACCGGTGAGGCTCTGCGTCGGCGCATAGATGAAGGTCAATTGCGATGGGTCGAGCTTCGTCGCCTTCGCTACTTTTTCGACGATTTCCGCCGGGGGTGGCGTCGCTGCTTCAAGCATCACCACGGAAGACTGCGCCTCGAGCTCGCGATAGGGAATATCCTTGAATAACGGCTCGACTCGAGCGAGAGCCCGCACCGGTCCCGATCCCATGGCGAAGTATTTTTCGTGCGACAGATTCCACCCGGCGTACTGACTGGCAAGGCAGGCAAGGACCGGCTGCGAAGAACGCACGTCCACTGTGTATGGCCATTTGCCAAAACTGCGATCGAGGCTGGCCGAGACGGTGGCAAGCCCGCCCATGCAGATTTCGACAATGCGCAGGCCGGCTTCTATGCCGCCGCGAGCCTTGGCCCCGGCGTCGATCAAGTGTTCGCCGAGACTGCCGCGACCATGGCTTATCCCGAGCCGATCGGCGTCCTCGATCATCGCGTCAGCGAGGCGCTGCGCATTCCTGTTCAGATAGGCATGACCGTCCCTCATGCGAAATCCTCCTCCCAATTGATCGCCAACGTCCTGACGCGGTGCCTCACTGCGCGCTCGGCTGCTGCTGCCGAGGACGCCGAGGCAAACACGGTGCAGACCGGATCCCCCGCACTGAGTGGAGTTCCGGATGTCTGGTGATCGGCTGTCATCGCCGGCCAGTCGACCGGCGGAAAGGCCCTGATTGGCCTATTGGTGTAAGCGATGGCCGATGCGGCCGAGCCACGATAGGCAGGAACCGAAATTGAAGCGCCCGCAACTGCGCGCAAATGTTCACGCAGCAGCGGCGTCCCGTCGCTGTCGAAAATGTCGAGTGTTGCCCCCGGGCGGGGATTGATTTCGATAAGACTGAGACCGTTTGCAGCCTCGATGAAATCGGCGCTGCACAGACCGACAAGGCCGGCGCGCTGCGTCAGGGCGGAGAGCCAAGCCTCAATTTGTAAAGCCTTGCCACGGTCGTAGCGGCGCAGCCGAACCGCGCCGCCATAGCGAAACGGCGCACCGGGATGCGGCGATGGCCACTGCCGACTGAAGCCGACAATATGCGCCGTCGTTGCATCTGCAAGGAACAGCGCTGAAAGGTTTTTGCCTTCGACGAAGCGCTGGAAATAGTGTCCCGTTTGCGGGCTATTATGTTCGAAACGGCTCCCCTCCGTCACCGATAGGGGGGGCTGGATGGCACTATGCCCATTCAAACGTTTGACATGTGAGCCGCCTGCTCCCCCGCCTAGTTTTGTCAGCCAGCCCGTTGCTTCCAAGGGATTGTCGAAGCGAATCTCCGGATGTGGGATGGAAAACTCATGGCAGAGGCTTGCGAGGCTGGCGGGTTCTTTCATCAGCCGAACAGTGCCTGCCGCATTGCCGCCAAGCGAAAACCTCTTGGCGATTGCTTCCAGCATTTCGGGTCGGCGCTCGAACCCCGATCCGTACACCAGCGCGACTGGTTGGGCCTCACCGGCAAGTCCGGCAAGCGTCTCGACGATTGCATGCGGATCTATACCGGCCTCAAGGCTGCCGTGAAGCTTGACGGCCCGTTCAGCAAGCTTGAGCGTATCGGCATCGTTGAAAAGATCGGCAACCAGTGGCCGCAGACCGGCGCGCCGAGCGGCGGCCGCCAGCGAGCGCCCGGATATCGCGGCGATCAGGATCGCGGCATTATTTGGCAAGTTCGCGAGCAAGTGTGAAAGCGTCCCGGAAATCATAGACGACCGGCTTCTTGGCCTTGATCATCTGTTCGAACAAACCAGCCTGCGTCTTGTATTTGACGTTGCCGATGGAGAGTGGACCAATGCCGACAGCCTGTGTCGCATCGAGCGGTTCGCCGTTGGCATTGACCTTGAGCCCTTCAATGCCGGCCGGAGGTACCGCGTTGACGTCGGCGGCGACGAGCAGCCCGCCTGCCGATCCGAGTTGCGCCTTTGACAGGACCTGCACGCCGGCCTTGGCGGCGGCGAGCACCACCTCTGTTGCGCGCACGATGGCGGCTTTGTACGCATCGGTCGAGCCGTCTGCAGGCTCGACCACGACGCCGAAACGCTCCTTGATCGACGCTGCGATATCCGTCACGCGATCAATGCCGTCATGGCCAACGATGGTAACGTTGGCGCCTTCGCTGGCGGCGATCACCGCCGTGCAATAGCCAACGACCCCGGTTGCGCCAAACACGGCGACAGCCGTTCCGGCAAGGCCGCGATCATGGTGTTTGATAAGGGCCTTTTCCACCTTGGCGACCATGGCAGCGGCAGTGGTGAACGATCCTGCCGGATCGGCAAATACCGAGACCTCGAACGGCGGAACCATGGCTTTTTTTGCTGCACCCAGCATGTCAAGCGCGAGCGGCGCATCCTTGCCGGCGATGAAGATGCCGGTTGCGACGCCGGCATCGGGCGGGCGGGAAAAAATCGCATCCTGAACAAGGTTGCCGATATCGGCGAGGCCGACTTCCGTATAGGGAATTGCCGCATCGAAACCGGCATCGAGCGCCATGTTCACATCGAACGGGCTCATGTGCCGGAGTGGCGTCAACATGTGAAGGATCGTCTTGCGGCTCATCGTGCCCGCTCCTTTCTGGCTGTGGCGCCCATGATTTCAAGCTCTGGCGAGATTGAGGGCGCTGTGCGTGATCTCCGCGCCCGCGTTCCGGCCCGCAACGATCTGGATCGTCGTGCCGGGAGCGCGGCCGCCAATGGCGCTGACGATACGTTCCGCCTCGGCTTGCGTCTGTGCAAAGGCAAATCCGGTCGGACCCCAGGAACTTTGCCCAATGCCAAGGGCGCCCGCGTCGGCGAGCCGGTGCAATGTCGCCTCGACCTTGCGACTCGTGAAAACGCCCCCTTGGGCCGGCGCGAAATAGCTGCCGATTTCAGTCTGGATGGACGCAATCCCGCGCGCGAAGGCAGCAAGGTCGCGCTCGACCAGTGACGGCATGATCCCCAAGAGTACGGTGCGTGCGATCGAAGCGGATGTCGCGACAGGAAACAGAGGAAGCGCGCGGAAAGCAGCGATCTCGGCCTCGCCGTGGATGCCATGTGCAGCATTGTCGAAGACGAGAATGATGCGCCAGGCGTCGGGAAATGCGAAACGGGCAACAACTGTCGGTGCCCGGTTGGTATCGCCTTTCCCAGCGTCGATGATGACGCCGCCTTCCTCGAACGCCGCAATCCCGATGCCCGATCGCGATCCGCGCTTCAAGAGCACGGCATCGTTGGCTGGCTCAAGCGGTAGTCCGTGGAGAGTGCGCAATGCGGCTGAAACGGCGAGGGCAATCTGCGTACCGGAGCCAAGACCGATGTGGCGGGGGATCGCATGTTGGATGCTGATCCTGTGGTGCGCCTTGATGCCGAGATATGTGCAGAGCGTTTCCAGGTGCTGGGTGATACGCGCCTGTTCGTCGCCGGCCACATGCGTCTCGGCGCTACGTGCAATCGTCAATGTCGTCGCAATGTCTTCGACGGGCAGGCCAATGCTGCCGAAGCGATCGTCCCGCGAGCGGGGAATATCGAGAAAACCAAGATGCAGGCGGGCCGGGACTTTGATAGTGACGGAATCCGACATTTGCTTATTCTTTACATAATCTCAAAAATCGGGCCCACCGCTATGATATCGTCTTTCGAATTCGGCGCAAGCGCGATGCGCGACGAAATAGGGAGGAATGCCAATGACCGATGAACCGAAAATCAAGGAACGCGTCTATTCCGAAAGCGAAATCGTCGCAAAGCTCAAGGAAGAACTGCCTCACTGGCGCTACGAGAACGGTTGGATTCGCCGCAAATACAAAACGCATAGCTGGAAGTCGACATTGATGGTCATCAACACGATCGGTCATCTCGCGGAGGCCGCATGGCACCATCCGGATCTTAAGGCGTCCTATGCCTGGGTCGAGGTCCTGCTCCAGAATCACGCGGCCAAAGGCATTACCGACAAGGACTTCGAACTCGCCAAGAAGATCGAAGGTGTGGTCCAGTGGCAACCCGGCAAGGAGACGGGATCGCTGGAAGGAACGCCGCAAACAGACCAGCGCTTTGCCTATGTAAAATACGACGATTGACCGCGTGATTTTTGCCTGGCGTCAGGGTTCACAATCGAAAAAGAAGTAGCTAAGTTAATCTTGGCACCAGAAAGATGCGGAATATGTCGGTTGCATGGATTGGCAGCCAGCCGGTATCCTTGATGGATGCGATACAGAACGTTGCAAAGCTTCTGGTATCAAGCCGCTGTCCAGTATTCACCATAGATGCGGATGTGCATGGTACGCGCAGTGCGATCGCACTCGCGGAAAGGGTAGGCGGCGCCTTTGATCATATTCATGGCGACATGCTCGCAAGGGAAGTGGCGCTGTTCGCCGATCAAGGCGCCATGATCACAACGCCGGGTGAGACGCGGCGCCGTTCCAGCCTCGTCGTTCTCGTCGGTGACATTCCCGTTGCCCATCATGAACTCCTCCTCCATCTGGCAGGATCCAATCCTGATCTCGGCGATCGCAACAAGCGGGTCTGGTTTCATGTCGAGGGCGCATTGGAGCCCCCCTCAGACGCGTGTCGCCTCCATCGCAAGCTCAGATCCGTTGCGATCGGTGGGGAGGGTCTCGGGCTTGCGGGCGTGCTCGCTGCCCTGCGCGCGGATTTGCTGGGGCGAAATCAGACTGGTTCGCTGGCAAATGTAGATCGTCTGAAGAGCGCGCTCGGCAAGAGCCGGTTTCCGGTTTTTGTCTTTTCCGGCACTATGAATTCGCCGGACCTTGCCATGCTCCAGGGACTGGTGGCCGACCTCAACAAGCAAGGTCGCGCCAGCAGTCTGTTTCTTCCCACGGACGATGATGCCTGGGGTACCGCCCTCACATCACTGTGGATGACCGGTTTTCCGCCCCGTACAGGATTTTCCGATAGCCTCCCAAGCTATGACCCCGTGCGATGGGACACCCAGCGTATGGTTCGCGACAAGGAAGCGGACCTTCACGTCTGGGTGTCCGCACGGGGAACAATGCCCCCGAAAGGCAGGATCGGGTTGGTCTCTTTGAGCCGGACGGAAAAGCGGACGGAAGGGGCTGCCGTGACGATATCGGTCGGCAGGGCGGGAGTCGATCATGACGGGGTTGCCTTCTCAAGCAGGATCGGCACGTTTCATTCGCTGACGGCTTCGGCACCGTCCGAATTGCCGAGCATAGCAAGCGTGCTGCAGCAGCTTGCGCTTGTTTATCCCGGGCGAATGGGTCTGCCATGCTGATCCGTCTCGTGGGGGGAGACGTGATAGATCCGGTCAATGGTACAAGTGGCCGCCGTGACCTGTGGATCAGGGACGGTGTTATCGTGGAAGCTCCCGAGGGCGGCGCAGCAGACGAAACGCACGATGTATCCGGTTGCATCGTCATGGCGGGCGCAATCGATATTCACTCGCATATCGGCGGCGGCAATGTGAATACCGCCCGGCTGCTGCTGCCCGAGCAACACGCGGCGCATCAACCACGCCCGGCACACACCCCGCTTTCCAATGCGGGCTGGTCGACCTATCAGACCGGTTGCCTCTACGCGCAGATGGGCTTTACCACGGTCGTGGAGCCGGCCATGGCCCCGAGCACCGCCCTTCACACGCATCTTGAGCTTGCCGACATACCCATCATCGACAAGGCGACGCTCGCCATTCTCGGTAATGACGACTTTACCCTTTCGCTGCTGCGCGATGAAAAATCGACGGCCATGCTCGACGATTATGTTGCCTGGATCGTCGCTTCTTCCCGTGCATTGGGTGTCAAGGTAATCAATGCCGGCGCGGCCGCTGCGTTCAAGGACAATGTGCGATCGTTTTCGTTCGACGACATCGTGCCGGAATATGGTTTGACCTCGCGCGGCATCGTCAAGGCGCTGCAGGCATCGGTCACGCGGCTCGGCATTCCGCATCCCTTGCATGTCCATTGCAACAATCTCGGCATAGCCGGAAGCGCCGACACGGCCGCGGCGACGATTGCCGCTACCGAAGGCACGCCCCTGCATCTGGCGCACCTGCAGTTCTACGGCTATGGGACGGAAGGCAAGCGCAAGTTCTCGTCCGAGGCCGCGCGGCTTGCGGAACTTGTCAACGGCAACCCCGACGTGACGATCGATATCGGCCAGGTGATGTTCGGCCAGACAGTGACGATTTCTTCTGACGTGATGCGTCAGTTCTCGGCACTCGGTAACGCTAATCCGAAGAAATCGGTCATTATCGACGGTGACGGCAATAGCGGTGGCGGCATTGTCCCCTATCGCTACAAGCACGACTACTATGGCTCGCTGCAGTGGGCGGTAGGGCTCGAGCTCTTTCTCCTCATTACAGATCCATGGCGCGTGTTCTTTACGACCGATCATCCCAACGGTGCGCCCTTTACCGCCTATCCGGAATTGTTTGAACTGCTGATGAGTGCCGAGGCGCGAGACGCCAAGGCGACCGAGCTCAATGCCGGAGCATTGGAGCTGACGACGCTGGCTTCGGTTCGGCGCGAATACACATTCGAGGAGATCGCCATCATGACGCGGGCCGCGCCGGCAAAGCTTCTTGGCCTCAAGGATCGGGGCCATCTCGCGGCGGGTGCGATCGCCGATATTGCCGTTTACAGGCGCGGCAAGGACATCGCGAAGATGTTCCGCGAAGCCGCGCTCGTCTTCAAGAACGGCGAGGTGGTCGTCAAGAACGGCAAGGTGACCAAATACCGTTGGGGCAAGGCGTTGCGGCTCAATCCGCCGGCGGACAAGGCCATGGTAAAACGCATGCGGGACTATCACGACGAGCGCTACGGCCTGTCGCTGGAGTGGTTCACCTTTGCTGATACCGCGATTGCCCGCGAAGAGCCGTTTGCGGAGGTTTCATGCAAGAGCTGAGCCGCAATGGGGTCGTTATCGACGATACATTTGCCGAGGCCTTCGGCATGCGGGCCACCGCAATCCTCATTACGGCGCCGACACTGAAGTGGGCTCGTCAGGCAGCGATCACCATGACCGGCTTTGCGACGTCCGTGATCGGCTGCGGATGTGAGGCCGCCATCGATATGGACTTGCCGGAGACCCAAACACCGGATGGCCGGCCGGGCTGCCGCGTCATGATCTTCGCAATGAGTACTGACGATCTGCAGAAACAGCTCAAGACCCGGCTCGGCCAATGTGTGCTGACCTCGCCGGGGAGCGCGTGTTTCGCCGCGCTCGACGGAACAGTGCGGCTCGACCTTGGCAATTCGCTGCGCTATTTCGGCGACGGCTGGCAAATCTCGAAGAAGTTCGGCGACCGCCACTACTGGCGCGTGCCGGTCATGGATGGCGAATTTCTGTGCGAAGCGACGACGGGCCTTACCAAGAATGCAGTCGGCGGCGGCAACCTGCTTTTCCTTGCGGCGGACAATGCCAAGGCGCTGCACGCCGCCGAGCGAGCGGTCGCCGCCATCGAAAAAGTGCCGGGTGCAATCATGCCGTTCCCAGGCGGTATCGTTCGGTCTGGCTCGAAAGTCGGCGGGAAATACAAGGGCATGATGGCTTCGACCAACGATGCTTTTGCGCCGACGCTGCGCGGCGTGGTGAATTCCTCACTCACGGCGGACGTCAACGCCGTTTTGGAGATCGTCATCGACGGCGAAACCAGCGATGCGGTTGCCGCAGCGATGCGCGCCGGACTGAAGGCGGCGATCGATCTTGGCCCGAAGCGCGGGGCGCTGCGGATCAGCGCTGGCAATTATGGCGGCAAGCTTGGCAAGTTTCACTATCATCTGAAGGACTTGTTGCCATGAAAGCCATGACCTTCACCCTGCTGTCCGAGCCCGAAGAGCGCCTTGATCTCTCCGTCCTTACGCCAACAGACATATCAGGGCTCTCGCTCGCACAGATTGAAAGGGTGCGCGTCGGTACAAGCCGCAAACCAGCCGTCGTCGGCGACCTTTTCAAATTGGCCGGAAAAGATGCCGAAAACCTCATCGTCGAGGGCGGAAGCGCCCGGTTCGACCGTGTCGGGGCCGGTATGGGTGCTGGCAGTCTGCGCGTTGTTGGAAATGTCGGGAGCCAGGCCGGCCGCAAGATGTCCGGGGGATCGCTGCTGATCGAAGGGAACGCTGGCGATCATTTGGGATCTGGCATGGCTGGTGGACGAATCGAACTTACGGGCAACGCCGGCAATCACGTCGCCGCACCGCTTGCCGGCGAGCTTGCAGGTATGGAAGGCGGTGTCCTTATTGTTCGGGGCAGGGTCGGCAATTACGCCGGCGACCGGCTGCGTCGTGGCACGGTCGCAATCGGCAAGGGCTGCGGCGATCATGCGGGCTATCGCATGATCGCAGGAACCATCGTGGTTACGGGCAAGGTCGGTGCAATGCCGGGCTACCTTATGAAGCGCGGCTCGTTGCTCTTTGACCGCCACCCCGAGGCACTGTCGCCGACCTTCATCCCTTGCGGGCGGCCGGATATCGCTTTTTCCGGCCTTTTCGACCGCTACCTCATCGCGGAAGGCATCCTCGACCGCCCCCTGCTTGGCAACAGGCCGGGGAAATATGCGGGCGACAATTCCGTGTCGGGCAAGGGCGAGATCCTGTATCGCAGCGCGCGCTAGCCTCCGGACGATACTATGAAGCCTTCCGCGCCGGCCGGGTTTCGACGATACGCGGCCGTTGAAAGCGGATGCGCCCCTTGTCAGGTTCAGCCTTACGCGCTTCCTTGCGGCTGATGACGATACGGGCATCGGTTTCGATGCGGAATACGAGCCCTTGCGTGGCGATCAGCTTGAAGTTCTCGGGGTCGAACTTTTTTCCGGCCGTCACCATGACAGGCTTGAGTTCGCTCAAGCGCTTCGCATCCCCCTTGCTGAACTCCACCGTGACGGAACCCTTCGCACTGCCGAGTTTGTTCTCGATGCCGTACCGGGTTGGCTCGAGCAGGGTTAGGGCAAAAATATCGCCTTTCGTCAGACGTGTGCTGTCAAAGCTCGCCTGCTTGCCTTCGCCAACATGTACCGACCATCCCGTGCCGGATGTCGTGTGAAAGACGACATAGCCCTTTGACGACACAGGTTGGCCGGCTTCCGTGCCGCAGCAACAGCCATCTTTCGAGCCTTGCTGGGTCTTGGCGAGATCAATGTCGAGTTGCATTGAGGTCGCATCGTCGCGAACCTCGAAACTGACATTTCCCATGTGCTTTCCGTCTTTGCGCACGGTTGCCGAATAGATCCCGGCGACCGTGAACTGATGGACAATGCTGGTGGTGAGCCCAAGCGCCCCGCTGTCAAAAACGGTAGCCTCGAACAATTGCCGGTTGAGGGTCGCTAACATCGTTTCATCCTATATCTGCTTCCAGAATCATCTCGACATCGTTGTTGAAGACGTTGAGTTTCCGGATCGGGACCTTGACGGGCATGAGCATGGAGGGACCGAAATTGTTCGGGTTGGTGGTTTCCGGCAGCAACGGGTAGGGATCTTCAATTGCCGTCAGCGGAGTTTTGTCACCGAAATAATCGATGATGAACTGGGCGACGATGTCGAGCAGTCCGAAGCTGACATTCAGAAGGTCCGAGATCCATTCCTGAATATCGTCAGGAATGTCGAGGATCGCCCGAACGAGATCGATGACCGGCCCGAGTATCCCCTTCACGATATCCCTCGCCCAGCCGGGAAGGAAAAAGAGAAGGTTGTCGACCGCTGCGTTGACCGCTGCCTCCAACAAGTCGCCGACGGTATCACCGACATCGATAGGGTCAATATCGACAATCGGATCATCGAAGAACAGGCGCCATTCGCTCGCCAGGGAAGGCACGGCGTCCTGGGCATCCCAAGCGTTCATCCCGGGTGGACGCGCCGGATTGTCAAAATGGCGCATGACAAGGCGCCCGGTCAGCGACACTTCCGAAACGAGACCGCCGAGCGGCAGCGTGATCGCGATATCGGGATCGTCGTCGAAGATGCAGATTTTCGGCAGGCGAAGGGCACAGCCGAATGGCGTCGGGATGATGCACCAGCCGCCAATGCAGATGCTCGGTATATCGATGCCGAGCGACAGGTCGAGCTTGTCCCATTTGATGTCGAGTTCGTCGATCTTGACCGTATTGTCGCCGCGAAGATCGACATTGCCGTTCTCAAGGTGGAAGGCGACGTCATAACTTGCTGTGAAAGGTCCAAAGTCGGCGCTGTCAGCGTCCGCAAAGGTGAAGTTGTCGCGGATGGCGTTGAAGAGGCGAACGAAGCTTGCTTCGGAAGCGGCAATGGTGAGGTTGGCCATTTCAGATCACCTCCAGGTTGATGAATGCCTTCAGCTGGTCGTCCTCGATCGCCGGATTGTTCGGAACCGCCGCCGAGATCGGCGTTGGCTTGACGACGACGCTCACGACGTTCTTGATGATTTCCAGCGGCGCCCGTTCGAGCAGGATGCGGAGTTTTGGGATGAGGCCGAGCTTCAGCATCATCTCCAAATAGCATTCCAGTATCGCTTCAAGTTCGTCGGGGCGTATATCGACAATCTCGATCCGGTCGAGAAACGGCTCCAGATAGGGCTTGCCGTTGTAGAAGCGGATCCGCACTCCGCCCACGGCGAAGACTTCCAGACAGAAGCACATCAGGCTGCGCACGGGCAGCGGTCGCGGCGGTACCGGATCCCGGCCCTTGTCATCGCGGTCGGGTTTGTCCTTGGGAGGATCAATTAGCCTGTCGACAGGGAAATCACGCGGGCAGCCAAGACCAAGGCATACCCCGAGCGCCATTGCGAAGCGTTGCGGCGCGAGCTTTCCGAGTTCCGGGGGTAAGGCAATCCCTTTGCCTGGGTGAAAGTCGATCTTGGCCTCGGTGACCTGAACGGCGAGTTCCATGGCGAAGTTGGTCCCCGGTATTTGCAGCGGGTCGATGCGCGTCATCATTGGATTGTTGCGTTGGGCAACGACAGGGTGCGCATCGATCTGCCGGCACAGCAGCCCAGGATTGGCAATGACGCCAAGCGAAGCATAATTGAACAATGACGGCCGCTGCCGGCGCACGTGTCCTATTACTGCATTGAACGCATCTTCATGAAACGAGGCGAAGATGTCGCAATTATCCGTAAATGCCATGTTGGTTCCCCCTCGAATGGCAGTCGCAGCAAAGCACAGGCGGCCGAATCGCTCTCCGCGAGATGAATGAAGATTATCTTGCGATGCTGCTAGAAGTCGTTGGCGGGACGGGACCGCCTTGCGCTGTGAAATAATCTGTGGAATATTTACAGCTGCAGGTTGAATATGGCATGTACGCTCGTTTGTCTCAAATAATACATCGTAGTGCGTTTGATCTATCAATGTTATGAGAAAATATACTGACAGTCGAACCAAATAATGGGCTAATCGGTAATCAGTTGGGGTTATATATTTAGCTAATCGGCTTTGTCCGTACGGAGTTCCCGCGGTCTTGGAGCAAGTTGGCGCATCGGAGCCATTGCTCCGATTATCTAGGGTTGCTGTGGAAAAATTCTCTCGCAGCGCTATACTCGCGCAAGATAAGACAGTTCAGCGGCAAAGTGGGATGAAGCACGACTTGAAGCTTATCGACGACGAGTTCATTGACCTCGTATATGCTTCCCTCCTGGGTGAAACCAGCTGGCAGCATTTTCTCGATCGGCTTGCGGCGACCCTTCCGGACGGCAAATCAACCCTCTTTTATCACGATCAGTACAAGGCAACTGGCGCCTTGTCATTAACCTCCGGAATGACCTCCAAGCAGGTCAACCAGTACGATACTTATTTCTGCCGCATCAATCCTTGGATGCCGAGGGCCGCGAACCGCAAGATCGGAATCGGTGTCACGGCGGAACAGATGCTGCCCTATGACCGGCTGGTGAAGACCGAGTTCTATAGCGACTTTCTTGTGCCGGCCGGCGCCGAATCGGCTGTGGGCGTTACGATCGTCCGCACTGAAGGGCGGTCTTTTCTTTTAAGCATTCTGACCAGCGAGCGAGAAACTGAGCGTACTGCCGAAGCGGCCGAATTGCTGACCCGACTGGCGCCGCATCTCAACAGGGTCTTCAAATATTATCAGAACCGTTCATTCAACAGGTTCAGCAAGGAAGCCCGGGGTCTTGCCTTCGACGCCATCGATGTCGGGCTGATTATCGTCGGCGACAGCTCCCGGATAAAGTCCGCCTCGGAGACCGCGCAGAAGATAATGGAGCAGGGAAACTGTGTGCGCACCTCCGCGCTGGGGAAACTGCACATCGCCTCCCACGATGCCGAAGCCATGTTGCAGAAGATGCTCGATCGCACGTCGCACGAACCGAAATATGCGAGTTTTCAGGTCGATGACGTCAAGGTGACGTTGATCCATGTTCAGAAGGACAGGTTCTCGTTCTTCTTCGAGGGGCCGACTGTCGTCGTGATTCTCGAGCCGCAACGCACGACGCCACGCGTATTCGACCTCGCGGAGTTCCGCGAAATGTACGCGCTTACCGGTGCGGAAGTCAGGGCCTTGAACGGGTTGATCGGCGGCCGGACTGCCGATGAAATCGCGGCCGAGGCGGGGCTCTCCCGAGAGACGATCAGGTCGCAAATCAAGAGCTTATATGCAAAGACCAATGCCGCAAACCAGGTCGAATTGATCCGGATGGTTGCAGGTCTGGAAGGCCTTTAAACTTCCTTTCAAACAAAAAATTTGCAGTTTTTTTTGTTTCACCCCGCAGGGTGAAGCGCTTTGCCGGAAAATCGACAACTATGAGCTTCCGTTAGACAATTCGCTCCCTGAAATATTCAGGCAAGTGAAGGAACGGACACCAAAGTGGAGTAAGCCGTGGCCGGCTGAAAAGTGCTCAAGAGGTCTACCGGCCATCGCAGTAAATCATGTCGTACAACTTAGAGTTACAAACAACTGATGGAAAATCAGTGAGTAAGTTTTAGGGGTGAGTATCATGTCAGGAATCACGTATGAGCGAATACCGGATGGCAGGCCAATTGCCGACCGACGTACAGCTGCCCGTCGTGCCACGCTGCATATCGCTTCGGAAAATCCACGGCCGCAAAAGTCGCTTGCCATCATCGACGGGCGCGTGCTCTCTCGCGAGCACCTCTCCTGGGGTCTCCTTGCGAATGGGCTCGGCCTGCATATCGTCAATTTCGGCTCGGTGAATGATATCGAAGACTTCGATGCCTCGGAGTTTTCAGCCATTCTCGTGTGTGTCGACGATTCAAGATTTATGGATAACTCGATTGTGCTCGAAATCGAGGAACTGGTGCTGAGATTCCCGAACGCACCGGTTATCGTCCAGGCCGATATTTGCGGCTTCCAGCAAATACTGACCGTTCTCGAGCATGGGGCACGGGGCTATCTTCCAGGCAATGCCGGCATATCGGTCTGCATGGAAGCAATTTCGATGGCGTTGGCCGGGGGTGTGTTTGTTGCGGCCGAAAATCTGACTGACATCCAGCGCATCCTGGGGACGAGGCGCTACCAATCCAAGCGGGGGGCGATGTTTACACCGCGCGAAGAGGACGTCATTCAGGTGCTGCGGCTCGGTAAGGCGAACAAGTCAATTGCGTATACGCTGAACCTTGCACCGAACACCGTCAAAGTTCATGTCCGCAATATTCTCAAGAAGCTGCGCGTCACGAACCGTTCGGAAGCAATCTACAAGATCAACGCGATGTATGATGAGGTGGCGTGATGTTTAGCCTCGGCATTTTCTTCGCATTGACGACTTTCCTCATGGTGAGCCTGTTGGATCAGGTACTGCGCCAAACCAGTGGGGACCTGGCGGAGAGCCGGGTGGCCAGGTGGTACCGATCCGACGGGGACGAGGCTCGCCATGGGGAAACCATTTGAACAAGGGGCGCGCAAAGCAGCAATTGCACCGTAGATGATGAGTGCAATGCTCAATCGAATTCAAGGGACGTTCGCAATGATGCGGCGTCCCTTTTTTATTGGGCGCCGTCCCCTCGACAAGGGAGAGGAAGGGCGAGCCTCACCCACACTTCCTTAAGACCGAAAACGTAAGTTGAACGGACCGGTCGTTCACGAGAACTGGAATTCGCGGCAGGCTCGCCTATAAGGGCACTACGAGCCATCACCGCAAATAGGAAGCATTCGAGGTGCCAGACCGAATATCGCCACTCGCGCCGTTCAGACACGAAACGTTCCGCACGATCTGGATCGCCAATCTCTCCTCGAACTTCGGATCACTCATTCAGGCGGTCGGCGCCGCATGGATGATGACCACGATCTCGAGTTCGGTCGATATGGTCGCACTCGTGCAGGCATCGACCGCCCTGCCGATCATGCTGTTTTCGCTCATTTCCGGTGCGCTCGCGGATAATTTCAATCGCCGTGCTGTCATGATCGTGGCGCAGACCTTCATGGTCGTCATTTCCGTGCTCCTGACTGTCTTCGCCTATCTCGGACTGATCACGCCCTGGCTCCTCCTCGCATTTACTTTCCTGCTCGGTTGCGGAACCGCGCTCAACAATCCGTCGTGGCAGGCTTCCGTCGGCGACATGGTGCCCCGCGACGATCTCCCGGGCGCCGTTGCACTCAACAGTATGGGCTTCAACATTACGCGCAGCGTCGGCCCGGCGGTCGGCGGTGTTATCGTCGCCGCAGCGGGCGCGGCGGCGGCCTTTGCCGTCAACGCGGTCAGCTACTTTCCGATCATATTCGCCTTGATGCGCTGGCAGCCGAAATACCCGCCCAATACTTTGCCGCGCGAGACGATGGGGCGGGCGATTTCCGCGGGCCTGCGCTACGTTGCGATGTCGCCGAATATCGGCAAGGTGATCTTCCGTGGCTTCATCTTCGGTTTTTCGGCGAGCGCCGTGCTGGCGCTGCTGCCGCTCGTCGCGCGTGATCTGGTGGGCGGCGGTCCGCTCGTTTATGGCGTCATGTTGGGATCGTTCGGGATCGGCGCCATCGGCGGGGCGCTCCTCAGCGCGCGGCTGCGCGAATTCCTGTCGAGCGAAGCAATCGTCCGCATCGCTTTCGCCGGATTTGCCGTGAGTTCAGCCATTGCAGCCGTAAGCCCGAGCGCCTGGCCGACCAATGCAGCCCTTCTTGCTGCGGGCGCCTGCTGGGTACTCGCACTCTCATTGTTCAACGTCACCGTCCAGCTTTCGACGCCGCGCTGGGTTGTAGGACGCGCCCTGTCGCTTTACCAGACCACTACCTTCGGCGGAATTGCTGCCGGCAGCTGGCTTTGGGGTGTTATGGCCGGTGAATATGGGGCCGACAAGGCGCTGCTCGCATCGAGCGTCATCATGCTTGCGGGCGCCGCCATAGGTCTCCGCTATGCCCTGCCGGAATTCAAGACGCTCAATCTCGATCCGCTCAACCGCTTCAGCGAGCCCCTGCTGGCGCTCGATCTGAAACCGCGCAGCGGCCCTATCGTCATCATGATCGACTACATCATTGCCGAGGAAGACGTTCCGGAGTTTCTTAGCGTCATGGCCGAGCGGCGGCGCGTGCGCATTCGCGATGGCGCGGGCCATTGGGCGCTGATGCGCGATCTCGAAAATCCAGAAGTGTGGACCGAGAGCTACCACACTCCAACCTGGGTCGAATACGTCCGGCATAACCAGCGCCGGACGCACGCCGATGCCGAGATCTGGGATCGTATCCGCAAACTTCATCGCGGCGAAGACAATCCGCGCGTGCATCGCATGGTCGAGCGCCAGACCATCGTCCCGCATGATATCGAGGCGCACAAGACCCCGATCGACATGGCTTGATGTCGTTTACGGCTTGAGGTCGAAAGCGCCCTTCATGCTGCCGTCCATGTAAAACGGTACTGAGCTGTGGACATGGGCGATCCTCCAGGTGCCCTCCTGCTTGACGAGGCCAAGGGTCTGGCGGAACCAGAGATCGACATTCTGGCCGTCAGTCTTCGTGCCGGTCATGCGCACGAGGCTCGTTGCGAAGGCTACGTCGCCGCCGACTTCAATGCGCGTATCGCGCGCTTCGCCGCCAATCGGTCCTTCCCAGGTGGCGAACCAGCCTGCAAGATCTTCCGCGTCCTTGCCTTTGTGCTGGAGCGGCGGTGCGAGGGTGAATTGTACGACGTCGTCGGTCAGGTTCGAAACGACGTTTGCGGCATCCTTGGCAGTTATGGCGCTGGACCAGGCCTTGATGGTCGCCTCGACTGCATGTCTCTCGTTCATGGGATTTCTCCTTGATTGATGAACCTCAACTCAAGGACGAACGAAAAGCCGCCAAACCGACAGCAACTGAAACAGATTGTCTAGCCTTCGGCGAGCCTGTCGAGATGCATCCTGATATGGGCCGCTTCGGCCGCCGTATTTGCCAGCGAAATTGCATGATTGAAAGCTTCGCGTGCTTCCTTGGTGCGTCCGACCTTCATCAACAGGCCGCCCTTGACGCCGAAGAAGTGGAAGTAGCCTGAAAGTCTTTCCTCAAGCGGCTCTATCAAGGCAAGGGCGGCTTCCGGACCCTTTACCTTCGCGACGGCAACGGCCCGGTTGAGAGTAACAACTGGCGAAGGGGTCAGCCGTTCGAGCGCGGCGTAAAGGAGATCGATTTCCCTCCAGTCGGTATCCTCGGCCCGCGCGGCCCTCGCGTGCAGCGCGGCAATCGCCGCCTGGATCTGATAGGGACCGGGGCGGCGATGGCGCATCGCCTTGTCAATCAATGCGAGGCCCTCGGCGATCATCTTGCTGTTCCACAGGCGCCTGTCCTGATCTTCGAGAAGAATGACCGCGCCGTCGGCGTCGAAGCGGGCGGCACTACGCGCACTTTGCAGAAGGAGGAGGGCGGTGAGCCCCATGATTTCAGGTTCGGCCGGGAAGAGGCGCAGTAGCAGCCGCGCCAGCCTTATGGCCTCATCGCAGAGCGGGAAACGCGCCTGCTGCTGATGGCCGCCAGCCGAATAGCCTTCGTTGAAGATAAGGTAGACCATGGCGGCAACGACCGCGAGCCGTTCGGAACGCTCGACGGGCCCTGGCGTTTCGAACGGAACATCGCCGCTGCCGATACGAGATTTCGCCCGGGTGATGCGCTGTTCCATGGCGCTCTCGCTAACCAGAAATGCGCGCGCAATTTGACGGACGGACAGCCCGGAAACGATGCGCAGGGCGAGCGGGATCTGCTGGGTTGCCGGAAGATCGGGATGGCAGCAGATAAAAAGTAGTCGCAATATATCGTCGCGATAGTCGGAATTGTCGATCTTCTCGGCAATCGCGGTCTCGCGGTCGCCAAGGTCTGACAGCAATTCCTCGGGCGGCAGCGGCTGTTGCTTCGCCTGACGCCTGACGCCATCAATGGCGCTATTACGCCCAACGAAGATCAGCCAGGCTGTGGGATCGCGAGGGGGCCCGTTCGTCTGCCAGTTTTTCAAGGCACGCAGGCATGCCTCCTGAAAGGCTTCTTCGGCGATATCGAGATTGCGGAAATAACGCAGCAGCGCACCCACCGCCTGGGGGCGGGCGGCCGTCAATGCTGCGTCGATCCAGCACCCTTCGCTCATGTCAGATCGACTCCGGGCCGGAAGATGGAGACAGGGCGTATTTCGTAGGAACCGGTGCCCGGATTGGCGACGGCAAGATCCCTTGCCGTGTCGATGGCCTCTTCGAGCGATGCGCACTCAATGATGTAGAAACCGAGCAATTGCTCCTTGGTCTCGGCAAATGGGCCATCGATGATAATCGGCTCGTCACGGCCCTTGCGCAACGTCGTTGCAGCAGTCGTTGGCAACAGACGCGCGACGGGCCCGAGCCGGCCCTGCTCCCTAAGCTTGTCCTGGACTTTGCCAAGCCGCTCCATGACTGCATCGTCTTCTTCCTTGGTCCAGGCGCCGACGACATCCTCGGGATTGTAGCAAAAAATGGCGTAGAGCATTCGCGTTCGTTCCTCTCTGAGTGATGACGAACAGGTAACGCCAATCCCGACAGCGGGTCGAGAATTTTATGCGATTTCAGTCGAATAAACCCTGATGCGCCGCCAGCGCGACCAGCCGGTCGCTTGCATTACGGACAGGGGTAGCCCGGCGCGATCCGGCAGTTCGGCCGAGGCCGATAATAGGGTGGCGGCGGACGGTATGCGGGCGGGCGATAATATGGAGGCCGGTAGGGCGGCCTGACGACGATCGTCGGCTGGATGACGACTGCCGGCGGACGCGTCGAAACGGCGCGATCGATGTAGTTGGCCGACAGCCAGCCGCGCAGCCCCTGATAGCCGACGCGGCACCAACTGCCTTCGCAAGCGAGAACATCGACCCGCAACCCTGGCGCGAGAGTCGCGACTTTTGCGTAGCCGGTGCCCGGACCCGTGCGAATGTTCACGTTGCCCATTGTATAGGCGGTATAGGCAGCAGCATAAGCGGGCCAGGCGAGAACGCCGAAGCAAATGAAAATAATCGACAGAATCCGTTTATGCGTCATCGTCGCTTCCATCCCGGTCTCTACAACTTCTGTTTGCAATGAGATTCTGTTTTGCTGAGCTTGTCCAGCCGGTTCGGCCTGTTGATCAATAATGGCTGTAATCCCGGGACCCTTCGGATATCCTGCAGTCGAATCTTTGAAACGGAGGCGCCAAAAGTGGCAAAGGCTGTGTGGTCGCCAGACCAGTATCTGAAATTCGAAGACGAGCGCACGCGCCCGGCCAATGACCTGCTGAACGCTATTCCCAATCAGAACGTAAAGGGGGCAGTGGATCTTGGCTGCGGTCCGGGCAATTCGACCGAACTCCTCGTCAAGCGATATCCGGGTGCGGTCATTGCCGGCATCGACTCGTCGGCGGAAATGATCGATCAGGCAAAACGTCGCCTTCCGGACCTGTCATTCGCCGTGGCCGATATCGACGCCTGGCAACCTGGGGAGAAGGTTGACCTGCTCTATGGCAATGCCGTCATGCAATGGCTGCCAGATCACGACCAGCTTTTTCCGCGGCTGCTCGGCTTCCTCAATGAGGGGGGCTCGCTGGCCTTGCAGATGCCCGACAACCTCGAGCAACCCACTCACGTGGCGATGCGCGAGGTGGCGAGGGAGGGCGCATGGGCCAAGAAGATGGCGCAGGCCGATCTTTCCCGCACCAGGGTTGGCGACGCCTCATTCTACTATCAGTTGTTGCGGCCATTGGCGCAACGCGTCGATGTCTGGCGCACGACCTACCATCATCCCCTGCAAGGTCTTGATGGGATTATCGAATGGTTCAAGGGTTCGGGCCTGCGTCCTTATCTTGCGGCGCTTGACGAAGACGAGCGTTTGGGTTTTCTTGAGAAGTACAGGGAGCGCATCGCCTCACAATATCCCCTGATGCGCGATGGCACGGTCTTATTGCCTTTCCCGCGCCTGTTCATCGTGGCAACGCGCTGAACGAGTCTCGAATCTCCAAGGCTGACGGCATTTTCTTTGGCTTTCGAAATCAAGAATTTATTGAAGGTGTTTCGCAAATGAATGCGGAATGGGCACCTAGCATCCATTGTGCGAAAAACGCACAATCGGCTTTGCGGTGGCGACACCGGGAGAATGATGCGCGTGCAGAGGAGTGCACGACAATCATTTTTTCAAGTGGAGAACTATTGAAAATCAGAACGGATGCCATGCTTTCTGGTGCATAACGCACCGGGCGGCAGCCGGAGACTCGGCGTTTTGCCAAGGGGAGGAACAATGCTCGACAGGCTTTTCAAGCTCAAAGGCCACAACACGTCCGTACGCACGGAAGTGCTGGCCGGTATCACGACATTCCTGACGATGTCGTACATCATCTTCGTCAATCCAGAGATCCTGTCCTCGACCGGCATGGACCGCAACGCCATATTCGTGGCGACCTGTATCGCGGCCGCCTTGGGCTCTGCCGTCATGGCCCTGGTCGCTAACTGGCCGATCGGCATGGCGCCGGGCATGGGTCTCAATGCCTTCTTCGCCTTTACGGTGGTCGGGGCCATGGGCTTCACCTGGCAGCAGGCGCTTGGCGCCGTATTCATCTCCGGCTGTATCTTCCTGCTGCTGACGATAACCGGGGTGCGCAGCTGGCTCGTCGCCGGCATTCCCAAATCGCTGCGCAGCGCGATCGCCGCCGGTATCGGTCTGTTCCTTGCCTTTATTGCCCTTAAGACCTCAGGCATCGTCGTTGCCAATCCGGCTACATTCGTTGGGCTGGGTCATCTCGGCGCGACGGGCACGCTGCTTGCAATTCTCGGCTTCTTCATCATTGCCGCGCTTGACGCCATGAAGGTACGTGGATCGATCCTCATCGGCATTCTCGCCGTGACGGTCCTGTCGGTGCTGCTCGGCGTCAGCGAATTCAAGGGCGTCTTCTCGGCACCGCCGAGCCTTGCGCCGACATTCCTGCAGCTTGATGTTCTCGGTGCACTGCATACGGGTTTCCTGCAGGTCATCCTCGTCTTCGTTCTGGTCGAAGTCTTCGATGCCACCGGTACACTTATCGGCGTCAGCAAGCGCGCCGGGCTCATCGAAGAAGGCAAACCGAACAATCTTGGCCGCGCCCTCTTTGCCGACAGCACCGCGATTGTTGCCGGTTCGCTTCTCGGCACCAGCAGCACCACGGCCTATGTCGAGAGCGCGTCGGGTGTGCAGGCTGGCGGACGTACAGGCCTGACGGCACTGACAATCGCGGTTCTGTTCCTTGCTGCCCTGTTCATTGCGCCGCTCGCTGCATCCGTGCCGGGCTATGCAACGGCGCCTGCGCTGCTCTATGTCGCCGGCCTCATGATGCATGAACTCGTTGACATCGAATGGCGCGACGTGACTGAATCGACGCCGGCCGCCCTGACCGCATTGATGATCCCGTTCACCTACTCGATCGCCAACGGTCTCGCTTTCGGCTTCATCAGCTATGTCGTGCTGAAGACGCTGACCGGACGCGTAAGCTCGATCCATCCCGCGACATGGCTCGTAGCTATCCTCTTTGTCGTGCGGTTCGCCCTGTTCCCGGTCTAACAGTGCAACCTGGTCCGGGCGCAATTCAGCAGCCCGGACCAGGTCGTTTCAACCCGAAAAGAAAGACCAAAAATGCCATCAGAAACTTCAACCACAAAGGTGCTCGACGCATTGCTCGATGCAATGGAACAAAAGATCATTCCGATGACGGAGAAGGGCGTTGCGGCCGGAAACAAGATTTTCGGCGCGGCGCTCTTGCGCAAATCGGATCTGTCGGTCGTCTTGGCCGAAACCAACAACGAGACGGAAAATCCGCTCTGGCATGGCGAAGTCCATACGCTGAAGCGGTTCTACGAGGTCGATGGCGACAAGCGCCCGGATTCCCGCGATCTCATTTTCCTGTCGACGCATGAGCCATGTTCGATGTGCCTTTCGGCGATCACCTGGGCCGGCTTCGACAATTTCTACTATTTCTTCAGCCATGAAGATTCCCGCGATGCCTTCGCCATTCCGCATGACCTGAAGATCCTGAAAGAGGTCTTCACGCTGGAGCCCGGCGGCTATAACGCCGAAAACGCCTTCTGGAAGAGCTATTCGATCCACAAGCTGATTGCGCAGCAACCGGAACCGGATCGGACGAGGTTGCAGGAGCGGGCCGCTTCGATCGCGCGCAAGTATGATGATCTGTCTGCGCAGTACCAGGCGAGCAAGGGCGGCAATTCGATCCCGCTCAACTGACCCATCCGATTACAAAAGAAGGCCGCCCGTGTGAGTTCGGGCGGCCTTTCTGTTTAAAGGGCAGGGCATGCTCTCTCGATCAGCGGACCAGGAACGGCTCCGCATAGAAGTGTTCTTCGATGTTGATTCCGTCGCCGCCCCGGTCGATCACGACGAAGTCGCTTTCACCGCCAAGCGGTGTGAGGATGCCGTGCCATACGTTGCGATGAATGTTCACGCCCTGGCCCGGAGAAGTGATGAAGGCGACCGGATCGCTGGGTCCGCCACGCTCGTCATGCGCAGCAACCACCAGGAACGGATTGGCCGAGAGCGGCACAAAAGCCTGGCTCCCGAACGGGTGGCGTTCAACCATGCCAAGCTCCAGCGGCAGTTCGTAAGGCTTGCCGCGCAGGAGGCTTATGAGCGTGCGGGCGTTGTCACCCGTGGTCTCGACCTTGGCAAGGTCATGGTAGCGGGTGCACATGCCGTGATTGATGGGAAAGCTGTGCGCGCCTTCCCTCTCGATGACGTCCCCGAAAGGTGCAAAGGCTTCCCGCGTCAGTTTCTGGATCAGTATTTCACGCATATCGGCCCTTCCTCAGTCCGGCAACATGTCGCGCAACCGCAGCAGGGCAATCTTTTCGACCTGGCGGCAGGCTGTGTTGAACTCGGTCTCGCCATCATTGGCGATGCGGGTCTGGAACGCTTTGAGGATCGCTTGCTTGTTCAGTCCCCGCACAGCGATGATGAAGGGAAAGCCGAACCGCCTGACGTAGTCGGTGTTCAGTTTCGTGAATTCGGCCCGTTCCTCGTCGGTCAGGGCGTCGAGCCCCGCGGAAGCCTGCTCCTGCGTCGAACTTTCGGTCAGGCGCTTTGCCTGCGCCAGTTTGCCGGCAAGATCGGGGTGGGCATTGAGGACGGCGAGCCTTTCCTCTTGCGTGCCCATGCGAAACACTGTGCGCAGTGCCGCATGCAGCCCGGATGCCGTGTCATGGGCGGGCGAAAGCTCCCCGGCAAAAGCCCGGCGGGCAATCCACGGCGAATGTTCGAATACGCCGCCGAAGCGGTCGACGAAGGTCGTTTCGTCAAGTGCGGATGGGCGCGCGGCCTGAGGCTTGTAGGGATGGGTGGCGGCCCAATGTTGCGCGATGTCGACGCGGCGGGCGAGCCACACTTTTTCATGGGATTGGACGTAGTCGATGAAGCGTGCGAGCGCGGCGCTGCGGCCAGGACGGCCGATGAGCCGGCAATGCAGGCCAATGCTCATCATCTTGGGCGAGCCGGCTGCGCCTTCTGCATAGAGCGTATCGAAACTGTCCTTCAGATAGGCGAAGAACTGATCGCCAGAGTTGAACCCTTGTGGGGTCGCGAAGCGCATATCGTTGGCGTCGAGCGTATAGGGAATTACCAGCTGCGACTTGCCATTGTGCTCATACCAGTAAGGCAGGTCATCGGCATAGGAATCGGAAACATAGTCGAAACCGCCTTCGTCGGTGACAAGATCAACGGTATTGACTGACGTGCGGCCGGTGTACCAGCCCTTGGGCCGCTCGCCGGTTGCGGCAGTATGGATGCGGATCGCCTCGAGCAGGTGCTCGCGCTCGGCCTCCGGCGTGAAATCCCTGTAGTCGATCCATTTCAGCCCGTGCGAGGCGATTTCCCAATCCGCATCGAGCATCGCCGCAACCTGGGCCGGTGAGCGCTGCAATGCCGTGGCTACGCCATAGACGGTGACGGGTACATTTTTCGAGGTCAACAGCTCATGCAAGCGCCAGAAACCGGCGCGTGCGCCATATTCGTAGATGGACTCCATGTTCCAGTGGCGCTGGCCCTGCCAGGGCTGCGCGCCCACAATCTCCGACAGGAAGGCCTCGGACGCGGCATCGCCATGCAGGACACAGTTCTCGCCGCCTTCCTCGTAATTGACAACGAACTGAACGGCGATGCGCGCATCGCCAGGCCAATTCGCGCGCGGCGCTTTTCCGCCATAACCATGCATGTCGCGGGGATATCTCACAGAATTCTCCTCCTCAGTCCTTCACTCCGTTTTCTGATTACTCAAATTACCGGCGAAGCATTCCCCCTGAAAAATTTGAAAGTCCCTTTACCAAGCTCCGGCTACCCCGCGAGCACGCCAAACGACAAACTGAGTGTTGGATATTTTAAGAAGTTCTCCACGGGAGGAGGAACGATGCATTCTCACAACGATGCGACCGGGCGCTTGACGACCCATGTGCTCGACACGGCGAGCGGCAAACCAGCCGCCGGACTCAAGGTCGATCTCTATCGCATCGAAGGCGATGCGCTGCAGCCTTTGCACAGCACCCTTACCAACGATGATGGCCGCTGCGACAGTCCATTGCTTTCGGGTGGGAGCATGCGTTCAGGGGCGTACGAGCTTCGTTTTCATGTCGGCGCCTATTTCGGCGGTAGAGAAGCGACGCCGTTTCTCGACGTCGTGCCGATCCGCTTCGGCATAGACGACGAAAAGGCCCACTATCATGTGCCGCTGCTTGTGGCGCCTTTTGCCTATTCGACCTACCGCGGGAGCTGATGCGACATGGCTAGCAAGATCCGCAATTGCGTCCGCTTTGTTCTCAACAGCACCCTCGTCGAACTCAGCAATATCGCCGCTACCGAAACCCTGCTCGATTTCCTTCGCCTCGGCCGGAAGCTGCGTGGCACCAAGGAAGGTTGCGCGGAAGGCGATTGCGGCGCGTGCACGGTGCTCGTCGGCCGGCTGCTCGATGGCAGGCTCAAATATGAGTCGGTCAATGCCTGCATCCGTTTCGTCGGTTCACTCGATGGATGCCATGTGGTGACCGTCGAGGCGCTCGCGGCAAAGGACGGCAGCCTCCATCCCGTCCAGCGCGCCATGGTCGACACGCATGCATCGCAGTGCGGATTCTGCACGCCGGGTTTCGTCATGTCGCTTTACGGCCTCTGGATGGAAGATCCGCATCCCGGCGTCGAGGCCATCGAAAAAGCTCTGCAGGGCAATCTTTGCCGCTGCACCGGCTATGCCGCGATCATTCGCGCCGCCGAGAGCATTTCAGCGGCGGGCGATGCCAGCAAGGATCCACTCGTCACCGAACGAGCGCGCATTACGGAGCAATTGCTCGCCCTCAAGGACAACAAGCGCGTTGCCATCGGCGAAGGCAAGCAACAGCTCATTGTCCCGGCAAATGTCGACGATCTCGCTGACGTGCTCGAAGCCCATCCTGGTGCAACGATCGTTGCGGGTTCGACTGATGTCGGCCTTTGGGTGACGAAGTTCATGCGCGATATCGGCCCGGTCGTATTCCTGTCGCGGCTCGATGGTTTGCGTCAAATCACGGAGGAGCCGAACCATCTCGTCCTCGGTGCGGGCGTTACCTACACCGAGGCCTATCCGGCCATCACCCGCCATTTCCCGCAGCTGAAGGAGTTGTGGAACAGGATCGGCGGCGAGCAGGTCCGCAATATGGGGACGGTGGGCGGCAACGTCGCCAATGGTTCGCCCATCGGCGATACGCCGCCCGCACTGATCGGTCTTGGCGCTTTCGTCGAACTGCGCAAGGGCAATGTCAGGCGTTCGGTTCCAATAGAGAAATACTTCATCGAGTACGGCAAACAGGATCGCACCCCTGGCGAGTTCGTCGAAGCCATTCGCATTCCACGCCTCGCGTCCGATGATCTCTTTGCCGTCTACAAGATATCGAAGCGGCTCGACGAGGACATCTCGTCCGTATGCGGCGCTTTCCGGGTCCGGCTCGACCAGCAGGGACGCGTCGAGAGTGCAGTGATCGCCTTCGGCGGCATGGCCGGTACGCCGAAGCGTGCCGCTGCAGTCGAGCAGGCTCTGGTGGGTGCGATATGGGACGAGGCATCGATTGAGGCTGCGATCCAGCAATTCCCGCAGGATTTCACGCCGCTGACGGATTGGCGCGCTTCCGCCGATTACCGGATGCTGACCGCGAAAAACCTCTTGCGGCGCTTCTATCTTGAATCCGCTGGTGAGAAGCGCGTGCGGTTGAACCGCTACGCCGTGGCTGGTTGAGGAGGATGCGATGAATTCGATACAACCGATCACAAGCATCCGTGGTGGCGTCCACGAGAAACTGCCGCATGAGTCCGGTCACAAACATGTCGCGGGGACCGCCGAATATATCGACGACATGCCCGAACCGGCTGGCACGCTCCACGCCTATCTTGGCTTGTCGCAGCGCGCACATGCCGAGATCGTCTCGATCGATCTCGATGCAGTCGCTGTCTGCGAAGGCGTAGTCGGCGTGCTTACCGCAGACGACATTCCCGGCCACAACGATGTGAGCCCTGCCGGCAAGCACGACGATCCGGTTTTTGCGGTTGGCAAGGTCGAGTTCCATGGTCAACCGATTTTCGCCGTCATCGCCGAAACCCGGCAGATGGCGCGCCAGGCCGCCACAAAGGCGAAGATAGAATATCGCGATCTGGACCACGTTACGGATGTTCTCGAGGCGGAGAGGGCCAACTATCCCCTTGTTATCGATCCGCTGAAACTCGAACGCGGCGACATTGTCGCGGCCATGTCCAAGGCAAGGAATCGCCTCGTGGGCGAGATGCGCATCGGGGGACAGGATCATTTCTATCTCGAAGGGCATATCTCCTTCGCCATTCCCGGCGAGGACGACGAGGTTATCGTCTATTCCTCGACCCAGCACCCGAGCGAGACCCAGCACATGGTCGCTCACGTTCTCGGCGTTCCGTCGAATGCCGTCACGGTCAACGTGCGGCGCATGGGCGGCGGTTTCGGCGGCAAGGAAACGCAGGCCAATCTTTTTGCTGCCGCCGCAGCGATTGCTGCCAAGAAATACAACCGCGCCGTCAAGATACGCCCTGACCGCGATGACGACATGGTTGCGACCGGCAAGCGCCACGACTTCCACGTCGCCTACGAAATCGGGTTTGACGATGAAGGCCGGATCGAGGCCGTAGACGCGACCTATTCGGCCCGCTGCGGTTTCTCCGCTGATCTGTCGGGACCTGTTACGGACCGCGCGCTCTTTCATGCCGACAATTGCTATTTCTATCCGCATGTCCGGCTTCGCTCGCGCCCGTTGAAGACCAACACAGTCTCCAACACCGCGTTTCGCGGCTTCGGCGGTCCCCAGGGCATGGTCGGGGGCGAGCGCATGATCGAGGAGATCGCCTATGCGCTCGGTAAAGATCCACTCGACATCCGCAAAGCCAATTTCTATGGCGGCGAAGGCAGGAACGTCACGCCTTACCACCAGACGGTCGAGGATAACATTATCCCGCAGATCGTGGCGGAACTCGAGGAATCGTCCGATTACCCTGCACGGCGTGCGGCCATCCTCAATTTCAACCGCGAGAGCCGCATCATCCGCAAGGGCATCGCGCTGACGCCGGTGAAATTCGGTATTTCGTTCACCAAAACCGAGTATAATCAGGCAGGCGCCCTCGTTCACGTCTATGCCGATGGCTCGATCCATCTCAATCATGGCGGCACGGAAATGGGGCAGGGGCTCTATACCAAGGTTGCGCAGGTTGTGGCCGATGAGTTCCAGGTCGATCTCGACCGCATCAAGGTCACTGCGACGACGACGGCGAAAGTGCCAAATACCTCTGCGACAGCAGCCTCGTCGGGCTCTGACCTAAACGGCATGGCTGCCGCAAATGCGGCCCAGCAGATCAAGGCGCGCCTTGTCGACTTCGCTGTCGAGAAATTTGGCGTTGCGAAGGAAGAGGTTTTCTTCGAGCCGAACACGGTGCGGGCCGGCGACAATCTCATTGCCTTCAACGAGTTCATCAGGGCGGCCTATGGCGCGCGCGTGCAACTTTCCGCCGCCGGATTCTACAAGACGCCGAAGATACATTGGAACCGGTCCGAAGGTCGCGGCCGCCCGTTCTACTATTTCGCTTACGGTGCATCGGTATCGGAAGTCAGCATCGATACCTTGACCGGGGAATATCAGGTCGACCGGACCGATGTGCTCCACGACGTCGGGCGCTCGCTTAATCCGGCGCTCGATCTTGGCCAGGTGGAAGGCGCCTTCGTGCAGGGCATGGGCTGGCTGACCACCGAGGAACTCTGGTGGGATGCCAAGGGGCGGCTGCGTACCCACGCGCCATCGACCTACAAGATCCCGCTGGCCTCCGATCGGCCACGTCAATTCAATGTCAATCTCGCCAGCTGGTCCGTAAACCGCGAAGAGACGATCCGCCGTTCGAAGGCCGTGGGCGAGCCGCCATTCATGCTGGCGATCTCGGTGCTGGAAGCGCTGTCGATGGCGGTGGCGAGCGTTGCGGACTATCGCCTGTCGCCGCGTCTCGACGCGCCGGCAACGCCCGAACGCGTGTTGATGGCTGTCGAGCGTTTGCGGGAAGCCGGGAGGTGATTTTCCATGCCAAGCAATCGCGACGATATCAGGGATTTCCTCAACCGGCGCAAACGTGTCGTCCTCGTTGAGGTAAAGGCGGCCGATGGTTCGACGCCGCGGGACGCCGGCGCCTGGATGCTGGTGGCGCCGGATTGCATTTTCGGCACGATAGGCGGCGGCCAGCTGGAATACATAGCCATCGATCATGCCCGTCGTGCTTTGAAGCGCGGGAGCGAGATCGAGGCGTTGACCGTGCCGCTCGGTCCCGAAATCGGCCAATGTTGCGGCGGCCGTGTTGCCCTCGACTTCAAGCCTGTCGACCGCGATGCCGCCGCTGCCCTTGTTGAAAAGGTCGACCGCGAAATCGCCCAGCGCCCGCATGTCTATGTCTTCGGCGCCGGCCATGTCGGTGACGCGCTGGCCATGGCGCTTTCGCTGGTGCCGCTCCGGATCATTCTGGTCGACACGCGCGAGGAAGAATTGTCGGCATCACAGGTGTCGGGTGTCGAGACCTGTCTGACCGCCATGCCTGAAGCGCTCGTGCGCGACGCGCCGGAGGGGAGCGCCTTCGTCATCCTGACCCATGATCATGCGCTCGACTTCCTCATCGCCGCCGAAGCGCTGGCCAGAAACGACGCGTCCTATGTCGGCATGATCGGATCGAAAACGAAGCGTGCGACATTCCGCAACTGGCTGACGCGGGAAGTCGGCCGCCCCGAGGTCTTTGAGAGGCTGGTTTGCCCTGTGGGCGGTACAGCCGTCAAGGACAAGCGTCCCCCGGTCATTGCTGCGCTCGCAGCCGCGGAGATCATGACGGCCGCGCTTAACTACCGGCAACGGAACGCCAGCGTCGCCAGCATCAAATTGCGCGTCCCGGCCTGACCGGTCGAGGCTTATTTCAGCATTTCCGTAACGAGACGCTGGCAGCGCTCGGTCATGAAATCGATCATCAGCCGAACCTTCGGATCCTGGAAACGTTTGTGCGGATAGATCGCAGCAAGCTGGATGCTCGCCGGCGGCGTGTCTTCGAGGATGGGTACCAGTTCGCCGTCGTTGAGATGGCTCTTCACTTCGAAAAGCGGCTTGTTGATGATCCCGCGCCCGTCGAGCGCCCAGCGTGTCAGAACATCGCCATCGTCTGAATCATAAGGTCCGCTGACCTCGAGCTTGCGCAAGCCTTCGGGCGTCTGCAGCGTCCAATAGTACTCCTTGGACCCCGGATAGCGCAGAAGCAGGCAGTCGTGATGGTCGGCAATAAGATCATCCGGGGTCGTCGGGATTCCGCGCCTGGCAAGATATTCTGGCGAGGCGCAGATTACCCGCTCGCAATTCATGATGCCGCGCATGCGCAGGTTGGAATCCTCAAGGATACCCAGCTTGAAAGCAACGTCGACGCCCTCGCTCATGATGTCGATGTTGTGGTCGGAAAGACGCAGGCGCACTTCAATGTCGGGGTACTTGTCATGGAATTCGGGAATGCCTGACGCGATGAGCCGCCTGCCTATGCCGAGCGGCGCGGTAATTCGGATCGCGCCTTTCGGTTTCTTGGCAAGATCGGCGATGGCCGCTTCCGCCTCGTTGATCGCCTCGATGATCTTGACGGCGCCATCGTAGAATACTCGGCCGTGTTCGGTGGGTGTCAGCTTGCGCGTGGTACGATTGAAGAGGCGCACGCCAAGATGCCGCTCCAGCTCCTTGATGCGATTGCTCGCAACGGCCGGAGAGGCGCGCTGATCGCGTCCGGCGGCAGACAGGTTTCCGAGTTCGACGACACGAACGAAAACACGAAGGTTATCAAGGTACGACATTGTTTTCGCACAACCCCTACACTGCCCATTGATCTAGCATTTTAAAGTTTTTTTTGAAAGAGATGGGTGCATTAGCCGGTTTCCTCTTGGCATAGGCTTTGGCACATACTCTTCAGACTAAAAGGGAGAGCCACATGTACGAATACGCCGTCGCCTGGGAATGGTTGAATTTCGCCTTCCGCTGGTTGCATGTCATCACCGGTATCGCGTGGATCGGCTCGTCTTTCTATTTCGTCGCGCTCGATCTTGGCCTGCGTCAGCGTCCCGGGCTTCCGGCCGGGGCCTATGGCGAAGAGTGGCAGGTGCACGGCGGCGGCTTCTACCATATCCAGAAATATCTGGTTGCGCCGGCTCAAATGCCCGAGCATCTGACCTGGTTCAAATGGGAGTCCTATGCAACCTGGCTGTCGGGCTTCGCGATGCTTTGCATCGTTTATTATGCCGGAGCCGACCTCTATCTGATCGACCCGCACGTCCTTGACGTATCGCGTCCGGTCGCCATTGCGATTTCGCTCGCCTCGATTTTCGGCGGCTGGGTCGTTTACGACACCATCTGCAAGTCACCGCTCGGCCGCAACGACACGCGGCTGATGGTTCTGCTCTATTTCGTTCTCGTCTTCATGGCCTGGGGCTATACCCACCTCTTCACAGGACGCGCCGCCTTCCTGCATCTAGGCGCCTTCACGGCGACGATCATGTCGGCCAACGTCTTCATGATCATCATTCCCAACCAGAAGAAGGTCGTTGCGGACCTGATCGCCGGCAAGACTCCGGATCCGGCGCTGGGCAAACAGGCCAAGCAGCGTTCGACCCACAACAACTACCTGACGTTGCCGGTGCTGTTTCTGATGCTGTCCAACCACTATCCGCTGGCATTCGGCACGAAATACAATTGGATCATCGCCTCGCTGGTCTTCCTGATGGGCGTCACCATCCGCCATTGGTTCAACACACGCCATGCCCGCAAGGGCGAGCCGACCTGGACGTGGCTGGCAACGGCAATTCTCTTCATCATCATCATGTGGCTCTCCACCGTACCCAAGGTTCTGTCGGGCGAGAGCGCGGAAGAAAAGCTCTCCGCCGTGCAGCAGCCATTCGTCAGTGCCGAAGCCTTTCCAAAGGTTCGTGACACGGTGCTTGGCCGCTGCGCGATGTGCCACGCAAAGGAACCCGGCTGGGAGGGCATCATAACAGCGCCCAAGGGCGTGGTGCTTGAATCGGACGGGCAGATCGCCGCCCATGCCCGGGAGATTTATCTGCAAGCCGGCCGCTCGCATGCCATGCCGCCCGCCAATGTCAGCGGTATTACCGACGAGGAACGCAAGCTCCTCGTCTCCTGGTATGAGAGTGCCGTCAAGGGAGGAACCGTTCAGTGAACAAGCTCATTTTGCGCGGCCGTGTGCTGACATTCGTCGAGGAGCCCACCAGCATCGACGATCAGTCGGCCTATAATTATTTCGAAGATGGCGCGGTCCTGATCGAGGACGGCAAGATCGTCGATGTCGGCGAATATGCCGCCATCGCCCCGGTTGCTGCCGATGCCAAGATCGTCGATCACCGCCCCAATCTTATCATGCCGGGCTTCATCGATACCCATCTGCACTTTCCGCAGACGCAGGCGATTGCCTCGTACGGCGCGCAGCTGCTCGAATGGCTCAACACCTATATTTTTGTCGAGGAACAGAAATTCTCGTCGACCGCCCACGCGGATTTCATCGCGGGACGGTTCATGGACGAATTGCTGCGCAACGGCACGACCTCGGCTGTGGCCTATTGCTCGGTGCACCGCGAAAGCGTCGACGCCTATTTTACGGCAGCGGAAAAGCGCGGCATGCTTATGATCGGCGGCAAGGTGATGATGGATCGCAATGCGCCCGACGCGCTCCGCGATACCCCGCAGTCAGGCTATGACGATACCAAGGCGTTGATCGCCAAATGGCATGGACGCGGCCGCGCGCATTATGCCATCAGCCCGCGCTTTGCCATCACCTCGACGCCCCGGCAGATGGAAATGAGCCAGGCCCTGGTGCGCGAACATCCCGAATGCTACGTGCAGACGCACCTTTCGGAAAACCGCGACGAGATCGCGTTTGCGACCTCGCTCTATCCGTCGGCCAAGGACTACACCGATATTTACGCCGGATACGGCCTTCTCGGCGAAAAAATGCTGCTCGGCCATTGCATCTTCCTGTCGGATCGCGAAATTTCCGTGCTCGCCGAAACGAAGTCGGTCGCCGTTTTCTGTCCTACCTCAAATCTGTTCCTCGGCAGCGGCCTCTTTGACCGAGACCGCTTCCGTTCGCTCGGCGCACGCATTTCTGTCGCGACCGATGTCGGCGGCGGTACAAGCTTCTCGATGCTGGAGACGATGAGCGAGGCATACAAGGTGCTGCACGTGCAGGGCCAGCGTCTGTCGCCATTCGCGTCCTACTACATGATGACGCTCGGCAATGCCCGCGCGCTCGGTCTTGAAGACCGCATCGGATCCCTCCGGACCGGAGGCGATGCCGATATCGTCGTTCTCGACAGCAAGGCGAAGCCTGCGATGGAACTGCGCATGCGAACGGCAACGACGCTTGCCGAAGAGCTCTTCATTTTGCAGACGATGGGTGATGACCGCTCGGTCGCCGAAGTCTATGTCGCTGGCAAGCCGATGAAGAGCAGGATCGACACGGCCGCGCCGCAGGTTAAGGCTCGGGCCTTGCCGGAACTGCAGACCGCGTAGGCAGGTGCGGACGGGTCCTATAGTTCGTCCGGTCGGCGTCCGCCCATCGCCTTCGTCAATTCATCCGCTGTACGGCGTATGACGGGCCCGAGCAGGTTGAGCTTCTCTTTGGGCAGGCGGACGGCGGGACCCGATACCGAAATCCCGGCAATGGCTTCGCCATGTTCATTGAAAAGTGGCGCAGCGATGCAGCGCATCCCGAGCGTGTGTTCCTCGTCGTCGATCGACCAGCCGCGCGTCCGGATGTGCTGGATATCTTTCAAGAGTGCCGGCAGCGTATCGAGCGTATGTGCTGTGAAGTGCGCGAGCGCCTTGCCTGTGAGCGCCTGGGCAATATCGGTATCTGACCAGGTCGAAAGAATTGCCTTGCCTATTCCCGACGCATGAATTGGCCCGCGCCGTCCGGGACGGAAGAAAGCCCGCATCGGCGCATGGCTTTCGATCTGCGAAATGAAGACGACGTCACCTTCATCCTCGATGCCGACATTGGCTGTTTCGCCGCATTCGTCCATCAGGCGCTTGAGAAAGGGGCGGCTGATGGAACCGAGCTTGCGGTAACGCAGAAAGGCGTTGCCGATCTCGAAGGCGCCAACGCCGATCGTCCAGTCACCTGATTCCGGGTCATGGGTGAGCATGCCGTGATTGGCCAGCGAGGTCAGCAGCCGGTGGACAGTCGATGGCGCCATGCCGGTATGGTCCGCGAGATCCATGAGTGTCGAGCCGTCCGCATCCGCGATGAGCTTGAGCAAATGCAAGCTTCGATCCAAGACCTGGACGGAAGATGGAGCCGCGTTCTCATTCGCCTTGCGCCCCCGTTTCCCCTTCAATGACGTGCCCTGCAAAGCCATGATCGCTGTGTGTCCCGTTCGTGTGCCCTCATGTGGCATAGCTGCGCGCAGCTTATTTTACCAGTTTTATTGAAAATCTTTATTTCCATATGATGGAAGTCATTTCCATATTTATGTTGTGAAGTGCCAGATATGGATTATGCTCTCATTGAATTTGGAGGAATGACAATGACAAAAATGCGTGCCGTCGATGCAGCAGTCCGTATTCTGGAAAAGGAGGGGATCGATTGCGCCTTTGGCGTACCGGGAGCTGCAATCAATCCGTTCTATTCCGCGCTGAAGGCGCGGGGTACTGTCCGCCACATCCTTGCGCGCCACGTCGAAGGCGCGTCGCACATGGCCGAGGGTTACACCCGAGCGGAACATGGCAATATCGGTGTGTGCATCGGCACGTCAGGTCCAGCCGGAACCGACATGATCACCGGCCTCTATTCCGCTTCGGCCGATTCGATCCCGATTCTGTGCATTACCGGGCAGGCGCCGCGGGCCCGCCTCGACAAAGAAGACTTCCAGGCCGTCGATATTGCTTCGATCGCCAAGCCCGTTACGAAGTGGGCGGTGACGGTCATGGAGCCAGGCCTCGTTCCTTACGTTTTCCAGAAGGCCTTCCATATCATGCGATCGGGTCGTCCAGGTCCGGTGCTGATCGATCTGCCGATCGACGTGCAACTGGCAGAGATCGAGTTCGATCCCGACACCTACGAACCGCTCGAAGCCTATAAGCCGGCAGCAACGCGGGCGCAGGTCGAAAAGGCATTGACGATGCTCAACCAGGCCGATCGGCCGCTGATCGTTGCCGGCGGCGGCATCATCAACGCCGACGCTTCCGACCTTCTGGTGGAGTTCGCCGAGATTGCCGGTGTTCCGGTCATCCCGACGCTGATGGGCTGGGGCACGATCCCGGACGATCATCCACTGATGGCGGGCATGTGCGGCCTGCAGACCTCGCATCGTTACGGCAATGCGACCATGCTCGCCTCCGACTTCGTGCTCGGCATCGGCAATCGCTGGGCGAACCGGCATACCGGCAACGTCTCGACCTATACGGAGGGGCGCAAGTTCGTCCATGTCGATATCGAGCCGACCCAGATCGGCCGCGTTTTCTCGCCGGATTTCGGCATCGTTTCCGATGCAGGCAAGGCGCTGAAGCTGTTTCTCGACGTTGCGACCGAATGGAAAGCGGCAGGAAAGTTGCGTGACTGGTCGGCCTGGGCAGAGGAATGCCGTGGGCGCAAGCGCACCATGCTGCGCAAGACCCATTTCGACCAGACGCCGCTGAAGCCGCAGCGTGTCTACGAGGAAATGAACAAGGTGTTCGGCCGCGAGACCTGCTACGTGACGACCATCGGTCTCAGCCAGATCGCCGGCGCCCAGTTCCTGCACGTCTACAAGCCTCGCAACTGGATCAATTGCGGCCAGGCGGGCCCCCTCGGCTGGACCCTGCCGGCAGCACTCGGTGTGCGTGCGGCCGATCCCGATCGTCCGATCGTTGCGCTCTCCGGCGATTATGATTTCCAGTTCATGATCGAAGAGCTCGCGGTCGGCGCACAGCACAAGCTGCCCTACCTGCACGTCGTCGTGAACAATTCCTATCTCGGCCTGATCCGTCAGGCGCAGCGCGGCTTCGACATGGATTTCGAAGTGAGCCTTGCCTTCGACAATATCAATGCGTCAGGCGATGCCGAGAAGGGTTACGGCGTCGATCATGTCGCGGTCGCCGAAGGTCTCGGCTGCAAGGCGATCCGGGTCCGCAGCCCCAATCAGTTCGCCGAGGCTTTCCAGGAGGCGCAGGCACTGATGGACGAGCACCGGGTTCCTGTAGTGATCGAGTTCATCCTCGAACGCGTGACCAATGTCGCAATGGGTCCCGATATCAACGCCGTCGTCGAGTTCGAGGACCTCGCCGAACGCAATGAGGACGTGCCGACTGCGGTTGCGGCCTATCTCGACTAAACCTGCAATTTCATTTCTTCAGGAGGCATGAATGCCTAGATTTGCCGCCAATCTGACGATGCTTTTCAACGAAGTGCCGTTTCTCGAACGTTTCGCGCTGGCAAGCGAAGCCGGCTTTGAAGCCGTCGAATACCTCTTCCCCTACGACTATAATGTCGAGGAGCTGAAACAGGTCCTGGCCGACAACAATCTTGTCCAGGTTCTGCATAACCTTCCGGCCGGAAACTGGGCAGCGGGGGAGCGCGGCATTGCCGTTCTCCCGGATCGCATCGACGAGTTCCGGAGGGGCGTTGCGACGGCAATCGACTATGCGACGGCGTTAGGCTGCAAGCAGATCAACTGCCTTGCCGGCATCGCTCCGAATGGCCTTTCCGAAGATGCGCTGCGCACCACTTTCGTGCACAATCTTCGCCTGGCCGCTCAGGAACTCGCGAAATACGATATTCGGCTGCTGATCGAACCGATCAACACCTACGACATTCCGGGGTTCTACCTCAACACGGTCGAACAGGCGGCCGCAATCATCGAAGAAGTCGGAAGCGACAACCTCTTTATCCAGTATGACCTCTATCACCAGCAGCGGACGCACGGCGAACTCGTCGCAACATATGAGCGCTACAAGCAACTGATCGCTCACGTGCAGCTGGCCGACAATCCCGGTCGTCACGAGCCGGGTACCGGAGAGATCAATTATCCTTTCGTGTTCAAGGCACTCGACGCCGGCGGCTATGACGGCTGGATCGGCTGCGAATACAAACCAAAAACGGAAACGCAACGCGGGCTTGGCTGGCTGAACGAAACATCAGCTGCTTACAAGCAAGCGGATATCATCAGGATGAGGAGCTGAGTAAATGGCTGACATAGGTTTCATTGGATTGGGTATCATGGGCACGCCGATGGCGCGCCACCTGCAGGACGCGGGGCATGTGCTCTACACGTCGAAATTCTTCATCGCCCCGAAGCAGGAACTCATCGACAATGGTCTCAAGATCGTCGAGAGCCCCAAGGCGCTTGCCGAACAGACTGACATTATCATCCTGATGCTCCCGGACACGCCGGAAGTGAAGGACGTTCTTTTTGGTGAGAACGGCGTCGTCCTCGGGTTGAAGCCGGGCAAGCTCGTCATCGACATGAGTTCGATCTCGCCGATCGAAACCAAGGAGTTTGCCAAAAAGGTGCGCGAGACGGGCAGCGAATACATCGATGCCCCGGTGTCGGGCGGCGAGGTCGGTGCCAAGGGCGCAACGCTCAGCATCATGGCCGGCGGCTCGCAGGAGGCTTTCGACCGCGCGCTGCCGCTCTTCAAGCTGATGGGCAAGAACATTACGCTGGTCGGGGATTGCGGCGATGGGCAGGTGACCAAGGTTGCCAACCAGATCATCGTTGCCCTGACCATCGAGGCGGTTTCGGAAGCGCTGGTCCTTGCCTCCAAGGCGGGGGCAGACCCGGCCCGGGTGCGCGAGGCACTGATGGGCGGTTTTGCCTCGTCGCGTATCCTCGAAGTGCATGGCGATCGCATGATCAAGCGCACCTTCGATCCGGGTTTCCGTATCTCGCTGCATCAGAAGGACCTCAATCTCGCCCTGCAGAGCGCGAAAACCCTGGGCGTTTCCCTGCCCAACACGGCGTCGACGCAGGAACTCTTCAACAGTTGCGCGGCCAATGGCGACAGTGGCCTCGACCATTCGGGTCTCGTTCGAGCGCTCGAGCGCATTGCGAATCACGAGGTCGCCTGAGACCTGCATCTTGGGGAGGAGCGAGGCTCGCTATCCTTGCGGTAGCGGGCCTCTTCGCTAATCCCACTTTGCGCCGTCGAGGGCATCTAGCGGTATCTTCAGATAGCGCTTTCCGTTCGATTCCGGCGCCGGCAGTCGGCCGCCATTGATGTTGACCTGCAGCGCCGCAAGGATCAGTCGCGGCATAGGTAAGGTCTTGTCCCGCGCCCTGCGCATCGCGACGAAATCAGCGGCGTCTCGGCATTTGGCTATATGCGTATTGCTCGCCTTCTGTGCGGCGACCGTACTTTCCCAAAGCGGTTCGCGTCCCCCTGGTTGATAGTCGTGGCCAACGAAAATACGCGTCTCGTCCGGCAATGCGAGAATCGCCTGGATCGATTGCCACAATTGTTCAGCGCTGCCGCCTGGAAAATCCGTGCGGGCGGTGCCGCTGTCCGGCATGAACATCGTGTCGTGGATAAAGGCTGCATCGCCGATGACATAGGTGATTGAAGCCAGCGTGTGACCCGGCGAGAACATTACGCGTCCCTCTAGCGCCCCGATGTTGAAGCCTTCGCCCGCCGCAAACAGCTTGTCCCATTGCGAGCCGTCGGCGCGAAAGTCCGGCCAGTTGTAAAGCTTCATCCATAGCTCCTGGACCTCGACGACGTGGTCGCCGATTGCCGTTGGCGCGCCGGTTTTCGATCGGAGATATTGAGCGGCGGAAAAATGATCGGCATGGGGATGGGTGTCGAGGATCCAATCGACCTTCAGGCTGTTGCGGTCGATATATTCCAGGAGTTGATCGGCATTGAACGATGCGGTGGAACCTGATTTTTCGTCGAAATCCAGCACCGGGTCGATGATGGCGCAATGCTTCATCGACGGATCGCTGACCACATACTGGACTGAACTGGTTCGCTTGTCGAAAAGCGCGTAGACGACCGGTTTCAAGGCGGCCTCTTTCATTATGGCGATTCCCCCGTGAAAGTGGGACCAAGTGTCTCCGGTTTCGACGCGGAAAGTCAATTACCTCCAAGGGTTGTAGATCGCGAGCGACCCTGTTGCCAAGCACACCTTATAAACGCTAACTGATGCCTGCCCGCGGGCGTCTCCCGGCGCAACATCGCTGCCAAACTTCATCTGTAAGGTTCCATTCCATGCCCAATGAAGCCACTCCGAAAATTCTCTGTGTGGGCGCGCTCACCATGGACACGATCTTCCGGCTGGACCGGCTGCCGCCCGGGCCCGGAAAGTATATTCCCCTGGAGGCGGTCGAAATTGCTGCCGGCATGGCATCGAGTGCAGCGGCCAGCATCGCGCGGCTAGGCGGCAGCGTCTCGTTGTTCGCCTCGACGGGCGATGACGAGATCGGGCGGCGCGCCGTCGCCGAACTCACCGCCGAGGGCGTCGATTGCTCGCACGTGCGCAGCGTTGCCGATGCCCGTTCGGCGTTCTCTTCGATATTCGTCGACGCGGCGGGCGAGCGGGTGATCGTTCCCTATTACGATGCAGGATTGCTCTCCGCCCCGAGTGAAATCCCGCCGGTTATCGACGGCACCTTCGACGTGGTGATGACGGATGTTCGCTGGCCGCTTGCGGCGGCAAAGGTCCTGAAGGCAGCACGCGAGGCTGAGGTCCATGGTATTCTCGACGCCGACACCGCTTCACTCGAAACGCTGGAAATGCTGCTGCCGCTGGCCTCGCACATCGTGGCTTCCGAGCCGGCCGCCGAACGGGTGACTGGCGAAAGCGATCCCGAAAAGGCGACCGTTGCGCTGGCCGCCCTTTATGGCCGCGATGGCGCGTTTGTGTCGGTGACTGCGGGTAACAAAGGTTCGTTCTGGTACGATGAACTTGAAGGGGAGGTGCGTCATATGCCCGCCTTCGAGGTGGATGTCGTCGATACGCTTGCTGCCGGTGACGTGTTCCACGGCACCTTTGCCTGGGCACTGTCGCGCAATTACCCAATCTATCAGATCATGCGCTTTGCCAGTGCCGCGGCTGCAATCAAGTGTTCCCGCTTCGGTGGCAGAAGCGGTGCGCCGACGAAAGCCGAACTCGACGCCTTCCTGACCTAGACGGGCACATTGGGGACGGGGGCGGACAAATCTACGCAAAAGAAGGAAGCGCCAGCCTAATCAGCGCCAATTTCGCTGACTAAAAAGTCAGGACAGACACGTTGACTTTCAACTAACATGTTAGTATGTCTCTAGTGAGCAATGAGATTGGGAGAAGCAGGTGTCTCGGGCTGAACGATTTGGACTTTCCGCAGCATTGACCATGCCTTTTGACGCCGACATGCGAATCGACGTGCCGAAGGCACTCGCGCATGCGCAGGATTGTCTCGGCCGTGGCTGCCGCAGTGTTACCCTATTCGGCACGACGGGAGAGGGCTCCTCGATCGGTTATGATGAGCGCGGTAATGTCATTCGTGCATTTATCGAAGGTGGGCTTGAGCCGTCGCAGATCATTGTCGGCGTGATGGCCAATTCGTATGTCGATGCTGCTGCGCAGTCTCGGCTCGCTCTTGATGCCGGGTGCCGCGGCGTACTGCTCGCTCCGCCGTCCTACTTCAAGAATGTCAGTGACGATGGGCTTTTTGACTGGTTCTCGGCCGTGTTCGAGGAAATAGGTGCGGGCCTACGCGGGATTATCATCTACAATATCCCATCGGTCACTGCTGTCGAGATTTCGGTCGCGTTGGTCTCCCGTTTGCGCGAAGCGTTTCCCGGTGCGATCGCGGGTGTCAAGGATTCCTCGGGCAACTGGACCTATACCCAGGCACTTCTTGCCAAGCACAAGGATCTCGCCATCCTGATCGGTGACGAACGCACCCTGGCCGCAGCGGTTCGGCTCGGCGCGCAAGGGTCGATTTCAGGCATGGCCAATCTCTATCCTGACCGCCTGCTGCCGCTCATCGAAGAGGGCCGCGACGATCCGGCTGTTATCGAGGCTGTCGAAGAGATTTTGAAGTTCCCGGTCGTGCCTGCCGTGAAGGCCATTCTGGCGCATCATAATCAGGACGATGCTTGGCGCCGGACGCGAGCGCCACTGCAGGGCCTTTCGGATACGGACGCCAAGCGGGTCACCGGCATTTTCGACCGCTTGTTTATTGCTGCCGCTGCGTAATAAGGGAGTAACTGAGGGCTCGGGGGACGGAGATCGCGCATGGATGATGGCAACGAACCGGTGAGACTGCGAGAAAAAGCCTATGCAAGTTTCACGGAGCATCTCCTTGCCCGCGATATCAGTCCAGGGCAGTTCGTCTCACAACGCCAACTCGTGGCGATGACGGGCATGCCGCTCGGCGCGATTCGGGAACTGGTGCCGCGGCTTGAGGCCGAAGGTCTCGTCCGGACCATACCGCAGCGCGGCATACAGATCGCGCATATCGATATCAACCTGATCCGGGAGGCTTTTCAGTTCCGCCTGTTCATGGAGAAGGAGGCTATTGCCGTCTTTTGCGTTTCCGCGTCCGAAGATCTTCTGGCGAAGCTGCGCAAGGAGCATGAGGATACGCTTGAAGAGGCCCTGCAGAACAGGGAAACGCCGGAGCTCGAACTGCGCGCTCAGGCTATAGACTGGGACCTGCATGAAACGATAATCGATTCGCTCGATAACGGGATCATTTCGCGGGCCTATCGGATCAATGCGATCAAGATGCGGCTCATCAACCAGGAGCGGTTCCGCATCACCGGCCGGGTCATTCCGGTCATGCGCGAACATCTCGCGGTGCTGACTGCGATCGAGAGCCGCGATCCGCCGACAGCAATGGAAGCGATAGCCGTGCACATCAACAATGCGAGGAATCTTGCATTGAAGGTTTGAAAGCCCGACACCGGCAATGGGAGTTGCCCCGTCGAAAAACGACACGAGGAGGAGACAATGAGCATGAAATTCCTGAACCCGACACGCCGGCAGTTTCTGGCAGGTTCGGCAGCGCTCGGCGCTGCAAGCATGACCGGCCTGAAGCCCGCATTCGCCAATGTCGACTGGAAGAAATTCGCCGGCACGACACTCGAGGTGAACCTGATCAAGAGCCCGCGCGGCGATATCCTGCAGAAATACCAGAAGGAATTCGAGGAATTGACCGGCATCAAGGTCAATTCCGAACAGACGCCGGAACAGCAGCAGCGCCAGAAGGCGGTGATCGAGCTGACCTCCGGCAAGCCGAGCTTTGACGTCATCCACATCAGCTATCACGTGCAGAAGCGCCAGTTTGAAAAGGGTGGATGGCTGGCTGACCTTACTCCGTTCCTCAGGGATCCGAGCCTTACCGAACCGAGCCTTACCGAGAGCGATTTCGCCGAAGCTGGCCTCGCCTTCGCAAAGGATCAGAATGGCCGTTTCGGCGGGCTCCCATTTTCCGTCGACTACTGGATTCTCTATTGGAACAAGGACCTCTTTGCCGCGAAGGGCGTCGAGTATCCGAAGACGTTCGACGAACTGGTTGCAGCTGCCGAAAAGCTCACCGATGCGGCAAGCGGAACCTATGGTTTCGTCGCGCGCGGCATGAAGAACGCCAACACCCCCGTCTGGGCGAGCCTGATGCTCGGCTATGGCAAGAGCACAGTGGAAAACGGAACCCTGCAGACCGATACGCCCGAAGCGATCGAAGCGGCCACCTTGTACCAGCGGCTGATGACCAAATCGGCACCTCCCGGCGTCACCGGTTTCAATTGGGCCGAGTGCCAGTCAAGCTTCCTCCAGGGCAAGGTTGCCATGTGGCTCGATGGTATCGGTTTTGCACCGCCGCTCGAAAACCCGCAGAAATCGCGTGTCGTCGGCAAGGTCGGCTACGGCGTCATGCCCAAGGGACCGAATGCCCAGGCTGCGCCGACATTCGGCGACGGCATCGGCGTGACGGAAGGCTCGTCAAACAAGGAAGCCGCCTACCTCTATTGCCAATGGGCAATCTCGAAGGAGATGGGTGCACGCTTGCTGCAGACGGGTTCCGGCGTCCCATTCCGCAACTCCATCCTCAACGACCCAGAAGTGCGCAAGAACGTAACCATGCCGCAGGATTGGGTCACGGCGCTTTCGGAATCGGCCAAGGTCAGCAAGCTCTGTCTGCCCGTCATCATCCCCGTCACCGAATTCCGCGATGTGATGGGTGTCGGACTCACCAATCTTCTCGGCGGCGCCGATCCCGCAACTGAATTGAAGCGCGCCACGGAGGAGTTCCGTCCCGTCCTCGCGCGCAGCGAAAGCTAGGCGAAGTCGTCATGACAACAGCTGCCCCGACAATGACCCGTCTTGCGCAAGATGCCAAAGCGAAGAAAGGCAAGAGCAGGCTCAAGCCGAGCTATTGGCCCTTTGTCGTGCCGGCATTGGTCATCGTCGGGGCGGTCATCATTTTCCCCTGGGCGTTCACCCTGTGGATGAGCGCCAATGAGTGGCATCTCGGCGGTGACCAGCGCTTTGTTGGCTTTGCCAACTTCGCCCGCATCGCCGGTGACCAGCGCTTCTGGGAGTCCATGGTTCACACGGTGGTCTACACCGTCTTGTCGGTCGTAGCCCCTCTGGTTCTAGGAACGATTGCCGCCTTGGTCTTTGACAGCAAACTGCCGATGCGCGGCCTTTTGCGCGGTATCTTCGTCATGCCGATGATGGCAACGCCCGTTGCAATCGCACTGGTGTGGACCATGATGTTCCACCCGCAGCTCGGCGTCCTCAATTATCTTCTGTCGCTCGTCGGCATCGGACCGCAGGAATGGATCTTCAACCAGAACACGGTGATACCGTCGCTGGTTCTTGTCGAAACCTGGCAGTGGACGCCGCTCGTCATGCTCATCGTTCTCGGCGGTCTCGCAGCCATGCCGCGCGACCCCTTCGAGAGCGCTGAAATCGACGGCGCCAATGGCTGGCAGAAGTTTCGCTATATCACGCTGCCGATGATCCTCCCGTTCATGATGGTGGCCGTGATTATCCGCTCGATCGATGCGCTCAAAAGCTTCGACATCATCTTTGCCATGACGCAGGGCGGTCCGGGAACCGCGTCGGAAACGATCAATATCTATCTCTACAATGTGGCCTTTGCCTATTACGACATTGGCTACGGTTCGGCCCTCGCCGTCGTGTTTTTCATCGTCATCATCACAATGTCGCTGGCTCTGCTTTATCTGCGCCAGCGGACAAAGTGGAATAGCTGAGGAGACCGTTGATGGCCCGCCGCCGCCTGCTGAAGTCCCTCGGAACCGCCCTTGTCGTGTTCGTCATCGTCTCGCCCGCAATCTTCTTCTTTCTGTGGATGCTGTCGCTTTCGCTGAAATATGAAATCGACAACGGCGCCTATCCTCCGATCTTCATTCCGGAGAATTTTGCCTGGTCGAACTACACGGAGATATTTGCGACAAACGATTTCCTGCACTATTTCTGGAACAGTCTGCTCGTGACAGGTACGGCGACGTTGCTTGCGCTGCTTGTCGGCGTGCCGGCCGGCTATGGCATCGCCCGACTGCGCGCCAACAAGGCAGCCATCGTCGTCATGATCGCGCGCATGACGCCGGGACTTTCCTATCTCATTCCGCTGTTTCTCCTGTTCCAGACCCTCGGGCTGCTCGGAACGCTGTGGCCGCAGATCATCATCCATCTCGTGGTGACTGTTCCGATCGTGATCTGGATCATGATCGGCTATTTCGAGACGACGCCGATGGAACTCGAAGAGGCGGCAATGATCGACGGCGCGACGTCCTGGCAGGTATTTCGTATGGTGGCCCTGCCGATTGCCAAGCCCGGCATCGTCGTGTCGCTCATCCTCGCGGTTATCTTCTCCTGGAACAACTTCGTCTTTGGCATTGTGCTTGCCAGCCGCGAGACGCGGACTTTGCCCGTCGCTGTCTACAATATGCTTTCATTTGAGCAGGTAAGTTGGGGACCGCTTGCGGCCGCCGCCTTCATCGTGACCTTGCCGGTTCTGCTGCTCACCGTTTTTGCGCAACGCCAGATCATCGCCGGGCTTACCGCCGGCGCGGTCAAGGGCGGCTGATTATCCAAGGAGGGTCGCATGGCCTCGGTCTCCATCAAAGACGTCACCAAGACGTACGGCAATGTTAATGTCATGCATGGCGTTTCCGTCGATATCGATGACGGCGAATTTGTCATTCTCGTCGGGCCGTCCGGCTGCGGGAAGTCGACGCTGCTGCGCATGATTGCCGGCCTGGAGGAGATCACCGGCGGCGAAATCGCCATCGGCGATCGCGTGGTCAACGACCTGCCTGCCAAGGAACGTGACATTGCCATGGTGTTCCAGAACTACGCGCTCTATCCGCACATGACGGTGGCCGACAATATGGGCTTTGCGCTCATGCTCAAGAATGCGCCTAAGCAGGAAAAGGCGAGCCGCGTCGGGCGCGCCGCTGAAATTCTCGGGCTCGAGAAACTGCTCGACCGGTTTCCGCGCCAGCTTTCGGGCGGCCAGCGCCAGCGTGTGGCCATGGGCCGGGCCATCGTGCGCGATCCGCAAGTTTTTCTATTCGACGAACCGCTGTCAAATCTCGATGCCAAGCTTCGCGTGCAGATGCGCAGCGAGATAAAGAGCCTGCACCAGCGCCTCGGCACGACCATTGTTTATGTGACGCACGACCAGATCGAAGCCATGACCATGGCCGACAAGATCGTGGTTATGAAGGACGGGTTGGTCGAACAGATCGGCACGCCGCTCGACCTCTACGACTATCCGGCGAACCTGTTCGTTGCCGGCTTTATTGGTTCCCCGGCGATGAATTTTATCAGGGGCAAGGTCGAAGGCGACGCTTTCGTAACGAGTGATGGTGTGCGACTGCCGCTGCCGAAGGGCACGGACAGAGCGTCTTCCAATGAGGCTATCTACGGCATTCGCCCGGAACACATAAAGGTCGCATCCGAGGGCGTCGCGGTAAAGGTAGACGTCGTGGAGCCCACCGGATCGGAAATCATGGTGGTGGGCAGAATCGGTGAACAGGAGATCAACTGCCTCTTCCGCGAACGACTCTCGATCCGGCCCGGCGATATGATTACGGTCTCGATTGACCCGGCACATGCGCATTTGTTTGACGCGAGCAACGGAATGCGCATCGGCAGGCCCGTTGCCCATTAGGCACAGGTTGTCTCGCTAGACGCCGTAACGCTCCACACGGATGGAGCCGGCGGGTGTACCGGCCGCGACCAGCGCGTCGGCAGCGGTGGTGACGAATGCATTGGAGCCGCAGACAAATGTTTGCTTGGGCGAAGCCGGAAGGCGGGCCAAGGTCTCCGTGACGATGGATGTATCGATTCGACGGGTATAGTGGTTTGCGCGCGCCACCGGCTCGCGCGTCAAGGCAAGCGCCAAGTCGAAATTGTTTTCTGACTCGGCAAGGGCAAGCAGTTCATCACGGAAAATCAGTTCATCCCAGCTTCGCGCCGAATAGAGAAGAAGCGCCGGGATAGTCGAAGTCCGCGCCTTTCGATGGCGCAGCATGGAGACGAGGGGCACGACGCCGGAGCCCCCACCGACCAGCAATATCGGCCCGCCATCAGCGACGGTCCAGATGAAGTGTCCGCCGATCGGCCCGCGCAATTCGATCTCGTCGCCGATCTGCGCCACGTCATGAAAAAAGGTCGATACCTCGCCATCATCGAGCCGCTCGATGGCAAGCTCGATCGTTGCGCCGCTATCGGGAGTAGAGGCGATGGAATAGCTTCGCTGCGTTTGATAGCCGTCCGGCGCGCTCAGCCGGACATCGACGTGTTGGCCGGCCGTGTAGACAAATGGTACGGACGGAGCGAAGAAAAAGCTGCTGACGCGGGCTGTCTGGCGCACGACCCCGGTTATGGTCGCCGTTTGCCATTCAACCCGCGCGTTCGCCGACTGGTCCTGCACGGTTCAGGCCCTAATCGCCGGTGTAACGCTGTTCGCGCCACGGATCACCATAGATGTGATAGCCGCGCAATTCCCAGAAGCCGGGTTCGTCGCGCGCCGTAAACTGCAGGCCGTTGATCCATTTTGCCGACTTCCAGAAATAAAGGTGCGGCACGAGCAGCCGCGCTGGTCCGCCATGATCAGCGGTCAGCGGCTTGCCGCCGTAGGACGTTGCGATCATCGCCCTGCCACCGGTAAGATCCTTGACCGGCACGTTTGTCGTATAGCCGTCGTAGCCATGCGCAAGAAGAAAGTCGGTGGGCGGTTCGAGATTGGCTTCGGCGAGAATATCGTCGATCAGCACGCCTTGCCAATGCGTATCGAGCTTCGACCAGGCGGTCACGCAATGAATGTCGCGGGTAAGCTTCGTTTGCGGCAGCGCGTTGAACTCGTCCCAGTTCCAGGAGATGACCGGCTTCGGTCCAACTTTGAGGGTGAACTTCCAATCTTCTGTGCGAACCCGCGGCGTTGGACCGGCAGAAAGAACCGGAAAATCTTCTGTCAGCGATTGCCCCGGCGGGACGCGATCCTTGATTTCAGGGGATTGCCCCCGGCCCGTAAAGCCGCGTGTCGTCATGTCTACTGTCTCCTTCGATTTATAAGAACACAGCTTCCAGCCGCGGCCAAGTGCGCGGCATCAACCGTGCCGTGCATCCAGGCGCAAGTTGTTCGGAAAAGCGATCAAATAATGCAAGTGGTGACGTGCAAGTCCCTCGGTTTGCGATAATAGGGACGTCGAACGACCGATCAAAATGACTGATTCGGGTGTGCATAAAGCTTTGTAGATTGTTATTGATATTATTATATTATAAATAGAGGCAAGAGGTTGGGAGGACAGCTGGGAGGCATTGCCGCTTACGCGCTAAGCAGCGGCAAATGTTGGCTGATTTTGCCCACGAAGCACATAGCAGGCAAAAAGTTGGCAGACAACGATCTCCTCAACTATGACTTCCGCACGGCGGGCCAATCACGTACCCATCATGGCCACGTCATGCGTGATCTCGGCCTGAAGATCATCAGCGGCGCTTACCCGGAAAACACGATTCTGCCCGGCGATGCCGAACTCCTGGATCGGTTCGGTGTCTCGCGTACTGTTCTTCGTGAGGCGCTGAAAACGCTTGCTGCCAAGGGCCTCATTCAGCCGAAAGCCAAGATCGGCACGCGGGTGCGCGAGCGTTCGCACTGGAACCTGTTCGATCCCGACATCCTCGTCTGGCATTTCGAGGCAGGGGCAAGCGCCCATTTCCTTTCGAGCATCGTCGAGATGCGGCTGGCTCTGGAGCCGGAAGCGGCGGGCCTTGCTGCCTTGCGCCGCACCGAGGATCAGCTTGAAACGCTCTACCACTGGGTTGGCAGGATGGGCAGCGCGAGCGAATCCGCGGCCGATTTCGTCTACAGCGATCTGCAGTTTCACATCGCCATTGCCGAGGCCTCGGGAAACCCCTTCATGCGATCCATCAGTGCGCTGATTGAAGTCGCGCTTGTTACTACATTTACCATCAGTTCGCCGATCCCGAACTCCGAAAGTCACGTGCGTTCCGTCGCAAGGCACGCGGCAATCGCCGACGCCATCAAGGCCGGCGATGCGGAGGCGGCGAAAGAGGCTATGCGTGTGGTGATACGCGAAGGCGCCGAGCGCGTCGTCGCCGCGGGGCAGGGGACCGCCGGGTAGAGTCGGCGATCCGCTATTGCGCAGAGTCTATAGAGCCTTCACTTTCACCTTGGACGGCTTTTCAACCTTGAGCGGGTTGCGAAGCGGCAAACCGAACGCCGGCGCTTCGATTTCGAAGATGTCGCCATTTTCTGCCTTCACACCGTCGGCAAAAGAGAGCGTTGCCGTCCCGAACATATGCACATGAACATCGCCGGGCTGGCGGAAGACGCCGTATTTGAAATGATGGTGCTCGAGATTGTCGATCGTGTGGGACATGTTGTCCTCACCCGACAGGAACGGCTTCTCCCAGATGGTCTTGTTCTTGCGCAGTATGCGCGACGTTCCGCGGATATCAGCAGGCAGGTCGCCGACGATCAGCTCTGGACCAACAGAACAGGGCCGGAGTTTGGAATGAGCCAGATAAAGGTAGTTGACGCGCTCCATGACGTGATCGGAGAATTCGTTCGCGAGCGCAAATCCAATGCGAAACGGCGAGCCGTCAGGGCCGATGACGTAGATACCAGCGATCTCTGGTTCCTCGCCCGCATCGTCAGCGAAGGCGGGCGACAGGAGTGGCTCGCCCGGTGCCGTCAGCATCGATCCGTTGCCCTTGTAGAACCATTCCGGCTGCACGCCGGTCTGGCCCTTCTTGGGCTTGCCGTTGTCGAGACCCATGCGGAACATCTTCATCGAATCGGTCAGCGTCTCTTCCTTGGCGTCGCCGATTTTGCGGTGCATTGCGTCGCGGGTCGCCGCGGAACCAAGATGCGTAAGGCCGGTACCTGTGAGGTGGATATGCGCCGAATCATGGGTATCGATCGGGGCAAGGAGGCGGTCCTCCCGATAGGCCGCTTCGACGTCTACCTTCTTGCCCAGGCCGCGGCTTTCGACAATTTCTGCGATATTGGTCTTGGCCTCGATGGCAGCATGAGCGAGTTCGAGCACAGACTTTGTGCGCTTTACGTGCCGGAACTCATCGCCAACACGTGCGGCAACCTGCCGCTTTCCATTGGCATTGATCAATTGAACCAAATTCAAGGCTTTCCTCCCGCATATTTGGGTATATGAATTATAGGTCCCACACATAAGCGGCCGAACCTTCTTCCAAAAATAATATAATAGTATTATATTGATGTAAACGGCTTGGCCGGCTAATGCCGCCGAGCGTCGCCAGGGGGTCGCGACATTTTTTCGACACACGTAAAGGCCTATTTCAAAAGTAATACTTTTGCGATAAGTGTTGTGCGACCCCGCTCTGGGAGGAACTGGTTCGGTGCACAAAATCCAACGGCTGAGGCTCGGATTGCCGCATCGAATTTGATGGAAAACTGGGAGGAACAGACGTGAAAATCCTGAAACTATTTGCTGCAAGCCTGCTCGCATTGAGCGTGTTAGGCGCGCAAAGCTTTGCTGAGGACAAGGGCACTGTCGGCATTGCGATGCCAACGAAATCCTCGGCCCGCTGGATCGCCGATGGCGACAACATGGTCAAGACGCTGAAAGAGCGCGGCTACAATACCGATCTGCAGTATGCGGAAGACGATATTCCAAACCAGCTCGCCCAGATCGAGAACATGGTCACCAAGGGTGTCAAGGTTCTGGTCATCGCAGCGATCGACGGTACGACCCTATCGAATGTCCTTCAGCAGGCACATGATGCCGGCATCAAGGTCATCGCCTACGACCGATTGATCCGTGACAGCCCGAATGTCGACTATTATACCACGTTCGACAACTTCCAGGTTGGCGTGCTCCAGGCCTCGTCACTGGTGAAGGCACTTGGACTGCCGGACGCAGCCGGCCCGTTCAACATCGAACTCTTTGGCGGTTCGCCTGACGATAACAACGCCTTCTTCTTCTACAATGGCGCAATGTCCGTCCTGCAGCCGCTGATCGACAGCGGCAAGCTCGTCGTACAATCTGGCCAGATGGGCATGGACAAGGTCGGTACGCTTCGTTGGGACGGCGCCGTCGCCCAGGCGCGCATGGACAACCTTCTCTCGGCCTACTACACCGACAAGAAGGTCAATGCCGTTCTGTCGCCCTATGACGGTCTGTCGATTGGTATTCTCTCGTCGCTGCGCGGCGTCGGCTACGGCACCAAGGATCAGCCGTTCCCGTTCGTTTCCGGTCAGGATGCGGAAGTACCGTCGGTCAAGTCGATCATTGCCGGCGAGCAGTATTCGACGATCTTCAAGGACACGCGTGACCTTGCCAAGGTAACGTCCAACCTGATTGACGCCGTTCTGAAGGGCGACCAGCCGGAAATCAACGACACCAAGACGTACAATAACGGCGTCAAGGTCGTTCCGGCTTACCTGCTGAAGCCAGTCGAAGTCGACAAGTCCAACTGGAAGGAAATTCTCGTTGGATCCGGCTACTACAAGGAAGACCAGGTGAAGTAATCAACCGAACTGAAGCGAACCCTGCGCCTTACCGCGCGGGGTTTGTTTTCTTGACAAGTGGCTTTGGCGGAATCCGGTGGTAATGCACCGCAAAGCCCAATAAAAATGCAAAGGGAGCGATGCCGGACCAGCGGTCGCAAGGGCATCGATGAGGACCTTGATGGATACTATCCTCGAAATGCGCAACATCACCAAGACGTTTCCTGGTGTGAAAGCGCTCAACAATGTCAATCTCAATGTGCGCAAGGGTGAGATTCACGCGCTCGTCGGCGAGAACGGCGCCGGCAAATCGACGCTGATGAAAGTGCTGAGCGGCGTTTATCCGCATGGCAGCTACGAGGGCGAAATCCACTACAAGGGTGAAGAACAGCACTTTCGCGATATCGCCGACAGCGAGCGCAAGGGCATCATCATCATCCACCAGGAACTGGCTCTGGTTCCCTTGCTGTCGATTGCGGAGAACATTTTCCTCGGTAACGAACCGGCAAAATTCGGCATCATCGACTGGCATGTCGCAGAATCGCGTACCCGCGAACTCCTTGCTAAGGTCGGGCTCAAGGAAGATCCGCTGACGCTGATCACCAATCTCGGCGTCGGCAAGCAGCAGCTTGTCGAAATCGCCAAGGCGCTTTCCAAGGAGGTCGAGCTGCTCATTCTTGATGAGCCGACAGCGAGCCTCAACGAAAAGGACAGCGACGCGCTGCTTTCCCTCCTATTGGAATTCAAGGCGCACGGCATCTCCTCGATCCTGATTTCGCACAAACTCAATGAAGTCGGTAAGGTTGCCGATCGCATCACCGTCCTGCGCGACGGCGCGACGATCGAGACACTGGACAAGAAGGACATTTCCGAGGACCGCATCGTAACCCTGATGGTCGGGCGCCAATTGGCGGATCGCTTTCCGACGCGGGACCCCAACATCGGCGAGGTGGTGTTCGAGGTGAAGGACTGGGTCGTTCACCACCACATCCATGGCGACCGAACCGTCGTCAACGGCATCAATCTCAATGTGCGCAAAGGCGAGGTCGTCGGCATTGCCGGGTTGATGGGCGCAGGGCGCACGGAGTTCGCCATGAGCGTCTTCGGCAAGGCCTACGGCCAGAAGATCAGCGGCGAGGTTTTCATCAAGGGCAAGAAGGTCGATGTCTCGACGATCGGCAAGGCGGTCGACAACGGCATTGCCTATGTCACGGAAGATCGCAAGACCTACGGGCTCAACCTGATCGACCATATCAAGCACAACACGACGATCGCCCATCTCGACGGCGTATCGAAGAATGGTGTCATCGACGACATGGCCGAACTGAAAGTGGCGAATGAATATCGCCGCAAAACGAACATCCGCTCGTCGAGCATTTATCAGAAGACGGGTAACCTTTCCGGCGGCAATCAGCAGAAGGTGGTTCTGTCGAAATGGCTCTTCGCCAATCCCGAACTTTTGATCCTTGACGAGCCCACGCGCGGTATCGATGTCGGCGCAAAATATGAGATATATTCAATCATCAACCAATTGGTAAGCGAAGGCAAAAGCGTCCTGATGATCTCGTCGGAAATGCCGGAGCTGCTTGGCGTCTGCGACCGGATCTATGTGATGAACCAGGGCAGGCTCGTCGGCGAAATGCCGGCCAGCGAAGCCAGCCAGGAAAAGATCATGCGCGCCATTATCCGTGCTGAAGGGAAAGCATCATGACTATCGAAACAGCAGCAACGCAGGGAAAGAAGGATTTCAAGACCGACGGATCGGCCGTGAAAGGCAATTTTCGCGAATACGGTCTGGTGCTCGCCCTGATCCTCATCATGATCTTCTTCCAGTTCACCACGAACGGAACGCTTTTCCGCCCGGTCAACCTGACGAATCTGGTGCTGCAGAACAGCTATATCATCATCATGGCGCTGGGCATGCTGCTCGTCATTGTGGCAGGGCACATCGACCTTTCGGTCGGCTCGGTCTCGGGATTTGTCGGCGGGCTTGCCGCCGTGATGATGGTGCAGTGGCACATCCACTACATTCCCGCGACCATCCTTTGCCTGATCATGGGCGGCGCCATCGGCGCGGCGCAGGGCTATTGGGTCGCTTATCACAAGATCCCGTCATTCATCGTGACGCTCGCCGGCATGCTTGTCTTCAAGGGCCTTGCACTCTGGCTGCTCGGCGGCCAGTCGGTGGGACCATTCCCGCAGCAATTCCAGCTTTTAAGCTCGGGTTTCATTCCCGATGTTTTTGGCGGAACGACCTTCAACATAACCTCGATGCTCATCGGCATCGTCCTCGTCGCGCTCATGATCTATTTCAGCATTCGCGGACGCGCCAAGCGCGAGAAGCATGGCTATCAGGGTGAGCCCTTTGCGCTCTTCGTCGCCAAAAACCTGATCATTGCCGGTATCATCCTTTATCTGACCTATCTGCTCTCGTCCTATAAGGGGCTTCCCAACGTCCTCATCGTCATGTCGCTTTTGATCGCGCTCTTCGTGTTCGTGACCAAGCGCACGACCATCGGGCGGCGTATCTATGCCATGGGCGGCAACGAAAAGGCGGCGAAGCTTTCCGGGATCAAGACCGAGCGCCTGACGTTCTTCACCTTCGTCAACATGGGTGTGCTTGCGGCTCTCGCCGGACTGATTTTCGCGGCGCGGTTGAACACCGCAACGCCGAAGGCCGGCCTCGGCTTCGAACTCGACGTTATCGCGGCCGTGTTTATCGGCGGCGCTTCGGCTATGGGTGGTGTTGGCCAGGTCATGGGGGCTGTGATCGGCGCCTTCATCATGGGCGTCATGAACAACGGCATGTCGATCATGGGCGTCAATATCGATTGGCAGCAGGTGATCAAGGGACTGGTTCTCCTCGCAGCCGTGGTCTTCGACGTTTACAACAAGAACAAGGCATAGTCGCTTTTCTGAAAACAAGAGTCGACCGGGCGTGCAAGGGTGCGGCCGGTCGTTGATAGCTCCGGCATTGCCCCGCCGCATTTTGACTATTCGTCACGGGGGATGCATGAATGTGAACGATCCTGGCCAGGGAGGTGGCCATCGTGCACGTAAGATCTGATTTTCCCGACTTTGGACTGACCGAATCCGAACGGCGTGAAGCCGTGCTCGGCCATTATTACGAATATCCGGGCATGGATGGCGATCGCGGCGAAATCTGGTGCTACACCGACGCATGGTCCTATGAGCCGGGCGCACGGGTGACGCTTTTCGTCAGCTCGACGGCGCCGACCTTCGCTATAGAAATCTTCCGCGATGGTGCCTCTGTCGAGGTCGTCTTCGAAGCCGAGAATATCAGTGCTTATTGGCAGGAAACGCCGGATCAATGCTCGGTCGAAGGGTGCGGCTGGGCGGCGGCATTTGATTTCAATATAGGAGCGGAGTGGCCGTCCGGTGCCTACCGGGTGCGATTGACCGCGGAGGGCCGCAAGGGCGCGCCCATCGCCTGCGACCATCTGTTTATCGTGCAGCCGGCGCCAGGGCGAAAGGCCGGCCGCATTCTCCAGGTCGCGGCCAGTGGAACATGGGCTGCCTATAACAGCTGGGGAGGCTCCAACCACTATCAGGGCATAACCGGCCCGGAACGTAATCAGTTTGCGCCGATCGTGAGCATGGAAAGACCGTTTGGGCGAGGCTTCGTGCGCCTGCCCGCGACAGCCCCGCGGGTGCCGCTCGAAATCACGCTTCCGCCTGCGACGGTGCCCCGCTATCCGCACATGGAGTGGGCCTATGCCAACGGCTATTCCAAGAAATATGCCTCGGCGGGGTGGGCCAGCTATGACAGCCACTTTTTTCGCTGGGCGGAGAGTGCAGGCTATGGCATCGATCTTGTCACCCAGCACGAACTGCATTTTTCCCCCGATCTGATCGGCTTTTATGACTGCGTCGTCTTCGTCGGCCATGACGAGTACTGGACCTGGGAGATGCGCGATGCGGTTGACGACTATGTCGATCGCGGCGGCCGTGTCGCCCGCTTTGCCGGCAACTTCATGTGGCAGACCCGCCTCGAGAACGCCGGCAAGCGTCAGGTCTGCTATAAATATCGCGCCCGCGCCGAAGACCCCTTCTATCACGCGGGCGATATTCGCCGCGTCACCAATTCATGGGAGGCGAAGGAAATCGGCCGCCCGGGCGCCGAGACCTTCGGCCTCAATGCCACGTATGGACTTTATGCCGGCTGGGGCGGCTGCGCACCGCGGGGCGCGCGCGGCTTTCCAATCTACCGGCCGGAGCATTGGGCTTTCGCGGGGACGGGCATCTATTATGGCGACGTCCTCGGTGCAGATAGCCACATTTTCGGCTACGAGGTTGATGGCCTAGACTACGTGATCCGTCGCGGGCTGCCGGAGCCGACCGGCGAAGGCAACCCGCCGGAAGGGTTGAAGATTCTTGGCCTTGGTCTCTCCTCGCTCAAGGAGGAAAGCGCAGATATCCCTGCGGACACCCAGTTCCTCGGCGACGAGGATGCGCTCTTCGTTGCCAATGTCCTTGCCGGCAATCATGGCGACGCTGCCGTAGAGCGCTACAAGCGCGGCGCTGGCATGATCGTAAACTTTCCACGCGGCAAGGGCGAGGTCTTCCACGCCGGAACCTGCGAGTGGGTTTCCGGGCTCTTGCGCCGCGATCCAATGGTCGAACGTGTCACTGCCAACGTCCTCGACCGCTACCTTCAACGATAACAACGGAATAAAGATGTCCAGCCAGCCAATGCCGAAGATCACGCCTGCACCGCGCGCCGCCTCGCACCTGTTCTACCAGAGCCGCTTGTGGCGTCCGCTCGTCGACCGGGCCGAGGGTATTTACCTGTGGGATCAGGCGGGCAACCGCTACATCGACGGTTCGAGCGGCGCCATGGTTGTGAATATCGGCCACGGCAATCGCCATGTGATCGAGACGATGAAGAAGCAACTCGACAAGGTCACGTTCGCATATCGGCTGCATTTCGAGAACGAGCCCGCCGAAGATCTCGCACGCCGCATCTCCACCTATATGCCGGCGGGCATGGACAAGGTTTTCTTCGTCTCGGGTGGTTCGGAAGCAGTCGAATCCTGCCTGAAGTTCGCCCGGCAATACGCGCTGGCGATTGGCCAAAGCCGGCGCTGGAAGGTCATATCGCGCTTCCCCTCTTATCACGGCGGCACGCTGGGTGCGCTTGCGGTTACGGGCTATGCGGCGCTCACCGATCCATTCCGGCCGATGATGAAGGAAATGCCGAGCATTCCGGCGCCCACCGCCTATCTCGACCGCGATAATTTCTCGATGGAGGAACGGGGCCTGCGCTACGCCGACAAGCTCGAAGAAGCCATTCTCGCAGAAGGGCCGGAAGAAGTCCTTGCGTTTATCATGGAGCCGATCGGCGGCGCATCAACCGGCGCGCTCGTCGCACCGGACAGCTATTACAGCCGGGTTCGCGAGATTTGCGACCGCTACGGCGTGCTTTTGATCCATGACGAAGTCATGAGCGGCGTTGGCCGCACCGGCAAGTTCCTCGGCGGCGACCACTGGAATTGCCGGCCGGACCTCATCGCCCTTTCGAAGGGTTTCGGCTCCGGATATAGCCCGCTCGGCGCCATGGTAGCACCCTCGCGCATGGTCCAGCCGGTGCTTGACCATGGCGGCTTCCAGCACGGCTATACCTATGCCGGAAATCCGCTGGCCTGCGCTGCCGGCGGCGCGGTTCTTGACGAGATCGAGCGGCATGATCTCGTCGGCAATGCCGCGGCCATGGGCGAACTTCTCAAGGCCGAGCTCGTTGCGCTGGCCGCCCGCTATCCGTTCATCGGCGATGTGCGCGGCAAGGGCTTGCTTCTCGCTGCGGAATTCGTCTCCGACAAATCGACGATGCGGCCATTGCCGAAGGAGAAGAACGCCTTCCAGCGCGTCGTCGATATCGCATATGACAAGGGCCTCATCATCTATTCGCGGCGTACGCGCGGCGGAGTCGAGGGCGATCATTTCCTGGTATGTCCGCCGATGATCATTACCCGCGACGAGATCGTGGAAATCGCAAATATGCTTGACGATACGCTGCGCCAGCTCGCAAGCGAACTCGATCTTCCCGTCAACGGTTGAGGGCGATATGGCGAGGAAAAAAGTCATCATCACATGCGCGGTCACCGGTTCAGTTCATACGCCGACCATGAGCCCGTACCTTCCCGTCACGCCGGACGAGATCGCGACGCAGGCCATCGATGCGGCGGAGGCGGGCGCTTCGATCCTGCATCTGCATGCGCGCGATCCGCAAAGCGGCCGGCCCTCAGCCGATCCGGCCGTGTTTATGCAATTCCTGCCGCGCATCAAGCAGGCCTGCGATGCCGTCATCAATATCTCGACCGGCGGCAGCTCGGTGATGACGCTCGACGACCGCCTCGCTGCGGCGCTTCGCGCCGAACCGGAAATGTGTTCGCTCAATATGGGCTCGATGAATTTCGGGCTTTTTCCTGCCCTTGACCGCTACACAGCGTGGCAGCACGAATGGGAGCCGCAACTCCTCGAAGCGACGCGCAGCACCATCTTCAAGAACACGTTCGCCGACATGGAGGATATTTTGAAGCGGCTCGGCGAGGGCTGTGGCACGCGCTTCGAGTTCGAATGCTACGATGTCGGCCATCTCTATACGCTTGCCCATTTCCGTGATCGCGGGCTTGTCGCTGGGCCGCTTTTCATCCAGTTCGTGTTCGGGGTTCTCGGCGGCATCGGGGCTGATCCTGAAAATCTTACTCATATGAAGCGTATTGCCGACAAGCTCTTCGGCGACAGCTACGATTTCTCGGTGCTGGCAGCGGGTCGACACCAGATGCCGATGATTTCGATGGCCGCCGCGATGGGCGGCAATGTGCGGGTCGGCCTCGAGGACAGCCTCATGCTCGGGCGCGGCGAACTTGCTCGGTCCAACGCGGATCAGGTGCGGCGCATCCGGACGGTTCTCGATGCCCTGTCGCTCGATGTGGCGACGCCTGCCGAGGCGCGCAGCATGCTCGCCTTGAAGGGCGGCGACCGGGTGGCCTTCTGATGGCGCCGGTGTCCATTCGCCTCGCCGAGGCGAGCGACGTGCAGCTCTTGCATCATGCGATTGTTGCGATGGCACGGGGCATGGGGTCTGAAGCGCGGGTGACGAGTTCGCCGGAGGATCTTGCGCGCTACGGTTTCGGCGACAAGCCTGCTTTCGAAACGCTCATCGCCGAGATCGGCGGCGCCTTTGCCGGCATGTGCCTGTACTTTCGAAGTTTCTCAACCTGGCGCGGCAGGCCCGGCATCTATGTCCAGGACATTTACGTCGAGCCGGCCTTTCGCGGCAGCAGGGTCGGGGAGCGGCTGCTCAAGGCGGCTGCCGCCCGCGCCCGCGAAAACGGTGCCGCTTACTTGCGGCTTTCCGTTGATACGGCCAATCTCGGCGCCCAGAATTTCTATGGCCGCCTTGGCATTGAGTGGTCGCAAGCCGAACATATCCACGCCATATATGGCGACGCCTTTGTCGCATTGGCGGAACATGAGATCGACGAGGAGAGGCGATGAAAACGTTCTACGCGGAAGAGCAGCGGCGTCACGACCCGAAGGGCTTCCTTTCGAGCGGCGCGCCGCAGCCCAATCCGGAAAAACCCGAACGTATCGATCGCCTGCTTGCCGGCGCGCGAGCCGCAGGTTGCAGCATTCATCACCCGTCCGATCATGGCCTCGCCCCGATCGCAGCGGTGCATTCGCCGGAATATCTCGAGTTCCTGCAAAACATCCATCGGCGTTGGCAGATGATTCCGGGCGCCTCGCAGGAAGTCATTCCGAATATTCACCCGATCAATCGCTTCGGCAGCTATCCGGCCTCGGCCGTCGGTCAGGCCGGCTACCATATGGCCGATACGTCCTGCCCGATTTCCGCGGAAACCTTCGGGAGTGCGTGCTGGAGCGCCTGGAGCGCGGTGGAGGCAGCCGCAACGGTCATGTCGGGTGAACCAGCCGCCTATGCCCTCTGCCGGCCACCCGGTCATCACGCCTTCGCCGACGTTGCCGGCGGGTTCTGCTTCATCAACAATTCTGCGGTCGCCGCGCAAACGCTGCGCAAGCATGCTGATCGCGTGGCTATTCTTGACGTGGATCTGCATCATGGCAACGGTACGCAAGGGATTTTCTATGGCCGAGCCGACGTCCTGACCGTGTCGATTCATGCCGATCCGGTGCGCTTCTATCCATTCTTCTGGGGCTATGCCGACGAGCGCGGCGAGGGGGCAGGGCTCGGCTATAATTACAACCTGCCGCTCGCACGCAAATCCGGCGACGATATATTTCTGGAAGCTCTCGACTCCGCATGCCGGCGCATCGAGGCCTTTGCACCGCAGGCGCTCGTCGTCGCCCTTGGCCTTGATGCCTTCGAGGGCGATCCTTTCGGCGGGCTCTCGGTATCCACCGCGGGATTCGCAAGAATTGCCGAACGCATTGCGGCCTTGCGCCTGCCGTCCGTCATCGTTCAGGAGGGCGGCTACCTCTGCGATGAGCTTTCCGACAATCTCACCTCGTTCCTGACGGGCTTTGGCTCGATGCGCTGAGGCGGCCGGACATTTGGTGAAGAATGCGTTGTCGGCAGGCATGAAATTGCGCTTATCCACAGTGTTGGTTGGTGGTTGGAAAAAGTTTGGAGAAATTGAAAAAGGCGTGTTGACAGTTTTGTTGGGTGGGGTCTATATACCGGCACAACGAGGGCGGGGCGCCGCTGGCGGTTGCTGAATGCGCCCTAAGGTTTGCAGGATGGTTGGTTGCGAGACTGACGTGTTGATGCAAGCGGTCCTTGGCAAGGTTTAAGGGATTGTTGCGGAAGTGACATTCCTTCGGGTTTGGCCGGAGGGTTGAATTCGTGCCGGTTGAAGCCGGTTTATTGACGGTGGTTTATGCCATGGTCGGTTCTTTGACAATTTCATATGGAAGAAAGAGAAACGTGGGCGGCAGGGTCCTGCGGAACTTCGAAAGAAGTTCAACAGATACTTTGGCGGAC
>NZ_JMLL01000014.1:0-244477 GCF_000686005.1 Phyllobacterium sp. UNC302MFCol5.2 | reverse complement strand
TCGCCCAAATCTTCCGATTTCCTGGCCTGTTCGGCATTCAGTCCGAGCAACTTCGCCAGAGCGTCGACATCCTTGGCTTCCAGCCCCTTCTTCAGCGCATCGAGCGCCTCGCCCGGATCGTTGAATGTTTCAGCCTCCGGGCCGACAAAGCGCTGGAGCGACTGCTCTGCCGCGGACGACGTGGTCACGGGCAGCGCTGCAAGCACTGCGGCGAGGACGAACATTTTTAAAGTTGTGCGATACATTTTGAAATCCCTTCAAAACGGAACTCGGTTGGCAGCGTTCGAGCTAACGGCGCCCGCCGCCTCGACCACCGCCACCTCGGCCGCCGCCGCCCTGCCGTCGGCCTCCACCACCATGGGAAATGCGCGGTCCACCACCACCGTGCCCGACCCTCGCTCCGCCGCCGACATTGCGGCTGACATTGCCACGCTGCGACGCAATACGGGTGTCGCGGCCGGCACCGTAGTTGCCCAGCGCGCTTGGCTGCCTCGGACGGTTGTCAATGCGCCCGGCCGCCCTGTTGGTCGGACGGTTGGCGTTCTTGAGCTGTCCCGCATTGCGGGGTCGGTCCCGATTGGCGACCTGACCCTTGTTTGGGCGATTGGCTCCTGCTCTTTGCCCGATATCGCGGTTTGCAACCTGCCCCTGAACCTTGTTGGCGATGTTGCCGCCGCCTTTCTGCTTAAGGCCTTGTTGCACATCGCGCCGGATATCGCTGGCCTGGATCTTGGATTTCGCACCGGCCAGGTTACCCGTCCGTTCGCGGTTCTGCAGATTGTTCTTCACATCAAGGCGGTTGCCCCGATTCTCGCGAATGTTATTGGCGACGGAATCGCGATCGAAATTGAACTTGTTCCTGTCGAAGTTGAGGTTGTTGATGTTGTTCCTGTCGAAGTTGAAGTCGTTGCGGTTGATGTTGTCGATGTCGATATCGATGTCATCGCCGCCCCAGGAATGCCAGTTGTCCCAATCCACCGCTGCGCCAAAGACCGCACCGGTGACAAAGCCGCTCCAATAGGGAGCGTAAGGATAATAATAGGAAGGATACGGGTCGCCGTAGACGATCGGTGCGGTCGCGACATAGGTTGGGTTGGTCAAAATGACCGGGTCGTAGGTCGGAACGTAGGTTACTTCCTTTTGCGCCGGCCGGATGATGACGTTGTCGTTCTTGGTTTCGACGATCACCTTGCTGTCCGATTTGATCGTGCCGTCCGCTACCGCCTTGTCACGCAACTGCTGGATTGCGACGAGGACATCCTTCTGCTGGTTGGCGACGGCTTCGCCAAGCTGCTCGGTCCACGCGAGATCGTCGTTCATCATGGTCAGAACGGTCGGATAATTGAGCAGGGAAACGATACTGCCATCCCAACTGGAATCGGGCTTGAGCTCGGGCTTACCTTTGACCTGGTCCATGAACCGCGCGGCTTGCACAATCTGCAATGGATTGACTGTTGCGGAGAGCACCAGCGCGACAAGGTCATCGGGATAAAGGGCGATGCGCGCAACAAGCGTTTCCAGTTCGTCCTCCGTCAGCAAGGATGGCTCTTCAACCCCGGCGGTCGCCGTTGCCGGCGCAGGTTGGGTTTGAGCCAAGGCGCTGCACCATGGTGCCGCCGACAGCATCAAGGCCGCCGTTGCGATAAGAGCAATCGCATTCCTGTGAAATGGCATCATGGTTCTCCTCACATTCTGGTTGGCGGCACAAGTCCAACCTATTCGGGATAGATGCTTTTCCAATCGGTCTTCATGCTGACGATGGTCCATCCCCGCTTTGGACCCTCGTCCAGACCACGGTCGAGGCGGCCAAAGTGTGACTTGCGATCATAGGCGTATTCTCGTTCTCCGTCATCGTGGTGAACAAGAAGGCCCAGTCGCCGGCCGGAACCGGATGTCGTCCATTCCAGCATTTCGAAGTCACCGTCGGAATTGCCGAAAGCTGCAATCGGCTGCCGCCCGATGAATCTGTTAATGCCAACCGGCTTGCCGGCCTTATCGTCGATGAAATCGATCTCCGGCAGGCGAATGATTACAGGCTTCCCGTCACGAACTTCGTACTTGGTCTTGATACTCGATCCTATGACATTCTCGGCTGGTATCCCATAGACTTTGTCAGTCCATGGACGCATGAATTCAATGCCACCGCCGGATACGATGAACACCTTGAAGCCGTTCTGTTTGAGATAGTCGATGACCTCGAGCATAGGCTGGAAGATGAGCGACGTGTACGGTTTGTCGAGTTTGGGATGACGTGCCTTGGCGATCCAGTCAGCAACAATCTTGCTGAACTCCTCACTCGTCATGCCGGCGTGGGTTGCCGCCACAAGTTCGACAAGTCCGCGCTCGCCCGACGCCGCGACACCGTTCAAATCTCCTGAAAGGACAGATTTGAACGGTTCGGTGGTCTGCCATTCCGGATGCTCCGGCGCGAGGGCTTTCACGCGGTCGAGGACAAATGCGAGCTGGGCATACATCGGCTGCTCGCCCCAGAGCGTGCCGTCATTGTCAAAGACGGCAATTCGGTTGTCGAGGTCGACGAAGTCGGCATTCCCTTCGGTGGTAACGGCCTTCACGAAATCGATGATCCTTGCCTTGGCATCACCGTCGGACCACGAGGAAAGCGGCGCCTTTGCCCCCTGTGCAAGAGCGGTGAAAGGCATTGCTAAAGTGGAAGCCAAGAGCGAACATGCATTGCCCGGGCTTTGGTCTCTTGCCGCGCCATTCTCGACTTGCCTTCTGCCTTTGCTCGTTCCGGACGCCCATCGGGGCGGCTGCCGGAACGTCTTGCTCGCCCGCTCGGTCAGGGCGAAGGGCGAATGCGGTGTAAACAAGTGAGCCGCCGGCATCGTCGCCGCCCAGAACCAATGTGGTTCCGGCGCGGGAACCAAATTGAAAGCCGGTCAAGGACCTCGTTCGCGTTCAATTGTATCTCGATGAGGAAAACCATAAATTCCTGAAGGTTTACGCGGCCCAACGCCGCACCACCATATCAAACGCATTGAATGAATTTCTCATGGAGAAGTCTGGGCTGTAACCTTCGCCCAAGCGTGACTTCCGTCGCGGCACTTGCTTCGAGGCCGGCCGGTGCAGCGCAGCGCCAATGTTGAGCTAGGAGCGAATGTGAGAATTTTCTTTCTTGCTGCGCGCGGCGATCGACCCGCGACCGAAAGCGCCCCTCCGCACGGGCGTTTTACCTCGGTCGTCTTCACCGGTGAAGATCGAAATCCCGATGAAGCATGATGGGAAGAGGCTGCCGGCTGTATTGCCTCTAATTGCGACGGCTTGAGGAAGACCGATCAAACCCTGGCGGCGAAGCGCTCAACCCCCATTGCATTCGGATGGAACGGCCCGGCCGACGCCCCACGATAGCTTCCCCTGCACGATACTCAGCGTCTGTCGGCCATTCGAAAAAGTCGTTCCGTCTGGCCCCATGGAGGGCAGCTCGACCGCTGTCGCGCCGTTGACGGATACCGAAGCCCGATCGCCAAGGAGACGTACTGCCAGATGCGTGCCGTCCTCGCACTTGTAGTTGCTGACCGGATAGGGGTTGCCCACGCCCACCGACGCTCCAGGCGTGGATGGCTCATTGCTTACAAGCATCAAGGCGCTGATTGCCGCGATCGATAGATGACCCAACATGGTAGTTCTCCAAACTGGATCGAGAGTAGATGAAACAGAGAATGATGTCTTCTCCGGAGGACGAGCCGCGCAGATATTCACCACGGCCGCACCAAAAAAGGTCAAGCAACCTACTCGATCGCTCTCTGGCAGTGGCTCCGGTGGCCTTGTGGCCGGCGGGCGGGCGTGGTCTTTCGATAAAAGCCAAGGGCCGGTCCCTGCGGTCCCACTGTTCCGCCAATCCGTCAAAGTAAAAACGCATTGGGTGGAACCGACGGAAGTGGCGGGCTTGCAGTTTGTTTAGTCAAGAAACATGCGGGCCGGTCTAGGTCTTTATTATGTGCGGCACTGTAATTATGGACGCAGCACTACTTTGATTACGCCATCCTCTTTGTCGCGGAATTTCTTGTACATTTCAGGCGCGTCTTCAAGTGCGGAGGGATGTGTGACGACAAAGCTCGGATCTATTTCGCCAGCCTCGATCTTCTCCAGCAATGGTTTCGTATATTTCTGAACGTGTGTCTGCCCCATCTTGAAGGTCAACCCTTTGTTCATCGCGGCACCAAGTGGAATCTTGTCGCCCATACCGACGTACACACCCGGTATCGAGAGGGTTCCGCCCTTGCGGCAGCTCATGATGGCTTCTCGAAGGACGTGGACCCGATCAGTAGCAAGGTACGTCGCGGCCTTGACCTTGTCGATTATCGCGTCCGTCGCACCATGGCCGGAGGCCTCGCAGCCGACAGCATCAATACAGCTATCAGGTCCGCGCTTTTCGGTCCTTGCCATCAACTCGTCGTAGACATCCGTTTTGGAAAAATCGATCGTCTCGGCTCCACCCTCTTCGGCCATCGCAAGCCTTTCCGGAACTTCGTCGATCGCAATGACCCGCCCAGCGCCCATCATGAGCGCGGAGCGGATGGCGAACTGACCAACCGGTCCGCATCCCCAGATCGCAACCGTATCACCCGGCTCGATCTGCGCATTTTCAGCGGCCATGTATCCGGTCGGAAAAATATCGGACAAAAACAGGGCCTGTTCGTCCGTCACGCTGTCGGGAATCTTGATAGGCCCGATATCCGCCATCGGAACCCGCAGATATTCCGCCTGGCCGCCACTATACCCACCAAGCATGTGACTGAACCCGAACAGGCCTGCGGGCGAGTGACCCATGGCTTTGACAGCCAACTCAGCGTTGGGATTGGTGCGATCGCAACACGAGAACATTCCTTGCTTGCAAAACCAGCATTCGCCGCAGCTGATTGTAAAAGGTACAACAACGCGATCACCAATTTTCAGATTGGTGACGTCAGAACCAAGTTCAATCACCTCACCCATGTTCTCGTGGCCGAGAATATCGCCTTTTTCCATTGTGGGCTGGTAGCCGTCCAGCAGATGCAGATCGGACCCGCATATCGCACAACAGGTTATCTTGACGATCGCATCACGTGGATGTTCAATCTTGGGATCGGGAACAGTGTCAATTCGGACATCGCCCTTTCCATGCCAGCAAAGTGCACGCATGTCGGTAGCTCCTATTTAAGAGCTAACCTTCTCAAACAGAAGTCGTTCCCCCTTGTGAATTAATTTACCGGCACTCGCAAAGCGGCCCGCACCAGTCAATTTGGTTGGCTGTTCTTACTTTCTATGCCTGCCCCACCACTTGCTTGGGACCCTCCCGCACAGCTCCACACAAACAATGCAACTTTGCGAGTGGCAGGTTGTGGGTTAGGTTGCGGAGGATTCTTGTTATCACCTGTACGTAGTTATTCTTGCGCAGTTTCTCAGATGACAAAGGACGATCCTCGCATGTCGGACAAACCCAAAGGCCGCCTCGATCGCCGCGATTTCATGATCGCATCCATTGCCACAGTCGGCGCGTCGGCGGCGCTCGCCGGAAACGCTGGCACTGCGAATGCTCAAGCCCAAGCCACACCCCCTGCCAATCCGGCCTCCGGAACCGTCTACACTGGCGATGTCATCGAAGGCAAAAAGGTCATCAGTAGGCTCGACGTCAATGACCTGGAGCCAGGCAAGAAGCACCTTTTGTATTTTCAGGGTGTTGAGATGCCGACTGGACAGCATTGGTATGTGTCTGTGACGGTGGCTAAGGGAGCAAAACCCGGGAAGCGCGGCATCCTGACAAGTGGCGTGCACGGGGATGAGATGAGTTCTGTGCATACGGTCCAGACAGTGATGAACCAGCTCAATCCCGCGGAAATGTCCGGTACTGTGATGGCGGTCACGGATATCTCCCGTCCCGCCCTGGAAAGCATGCAGCGGAGATGGCCTAATCATGGCAGAGGCATCGATCTGATCGATATGAATCGCGAGTGGCCCGGGAACGAGAACGGTGCTACCGCACCCAGCCGGCACGCCGGGCTTTTATTCAACCGGCTGTTGCGGCCGAATGCCGACTTCGCGATCGATTTCCACACCGGGACAACTGGATTCGAAGTCACTGCATTTAACCTCGGCGGTATGGATGTACCCGAGGTCAAGGCGATGGTAGAGCTCTATCCCGTCGGTCAGATTTTCGACAATCACGTTTATCCCGGCGTTCTGCACAACGCGTTCATGGACGTGGGCATTCCGTCGTTCACCCCGGAAATTGGTGCTGCACGCGTCCTCGATAGGGAGATGAGCTCCCTCTTCGTCGAAGGCACGATGAACGTCCTCAAGCATCATGGCATCATCGCCGGGTCAATGGGGCGTACAGGCAAGCACGTGACTGTCTTTGTCGGTAACAGCGCCTTCCCGGTCCTGGCGACCGCAGGCGGGCTGGTCGAGCATTTGGTCAAACTTAACGACAAAGTTGAAGCCGGACAAAAAGTTGCCATCCAGCGCAATAGCTTCGGCGAGGTTGTTGCGGAGTATACGAGCAGCGTTGCCGGGGAGGTAACAGGCCAGCGCAGCGATGCAATGTCGGAGCCCGGAAACCCCTTGGTATTCATTCTTTTCAATAAGTCGGTGCCCGAGGGCGCTGAGTCCTATCCCGAGTAATCGAGCGGATCGCAAGTTACCTTGCGCATAGTCAACCACGACGTGCCGCCTTCCGCTTTCCCCACTTTATATCTGACTTGCCGGTATAGGCCGTCCGCAAGGGTTCGGCTTCCATATAAATGCCGGCTTCCCTCGCGGCTTCTATAAAGGCAACACGTGCCACGGCGGCAGAACAACTGCCTTCAAGGCACTTGAGCAATATCTCCCGTGCCATGAGATGCTTCGGGCCGGTCTCATCCGGCCACTGCTCGAGCACGAACCTTGCAGCGTCAAAGGCAGACGACACGCTAACAAGCTGACCCGGCTGCCTTCCGAACACCTGCACTCGCTGGAATGCCCTGTAATCCTCGTAATCCATGGCCGGGAATATAGGGCCGGTGTTTGGGGATTCCGAATCAATCAATTTATTTATTGTGGTTATAGCAGGCCACGCGTTTACGAGCGTGCAGTCAGAACTTGCGGCAACTGGTCAACTCGTTACCGGCAAGCGTCTACCATTTGAGTTCCGACAAGCGGCTCCCTGAGCGCGAACAACCTGAATCCTTCGCTACGCCTAGCGTCGGAAGTTCGAGCGCCAGGCTAATGGGACACCCGAGCCGACTGTGAACAATCTCTGTTTACTGGGAACCACGCGAGCTCCCCCGGTGTTGTTGTTCGGAACTGTTAGCGAAAGTTTGGAAAAATTATGGAAAGTGCGGGAATTGGCTGGATTGCAGCAATCATAATCGGTGGACTGGCCGGCTGGCTGGCGGAGATGTTCATGAAAAGCCAAATGGGCTTGGTTATGAACGTTGTCCTCGGCATTGTCGGGGCCCTAATCGCCAACGCAATCCTTTCGGTGTTTGGGGTGGTGCTGGGCGGTTGGTTGGGATACTTGGTCGCTGGCTTCATCGGCGCGTGTATTTTGATTGCGGTTGCCAGGATGTTTCGAAGGAACACATAAATAAATATCCGCAGATTTTATAACCCTCCGGATACCCATAACTTCCCTCGAGAAGGATCATTGTTAGTAAATCCGACGCTCGGCAGCGGAGCTTAATCTTTATCAATATTCAACCGTTCCGACGCGACGTCGTAGACCGCGTCGGCTACTCCGATCGCTTGGTCGTAGGCGTCCGTTGCTACTTCCTTACCATTTTCCAATAACTCATCTGCCTTTTCCGAAACGCTTTCCTTGACGCGCTCGGCAGCGTCGCCGACTACTTTGTCTTCCACCTCTGTATGGGGGAGTGCCGCGCCGATAGCTGGCGCATGTTCGTTTGTCCTGCCTGAAATTCCGGCGGTCGTGTCTCTTACTTGATCCCAGGTGTCCGAAAGCCAGTCTGCGTGGCTGTCCCACAAGGCACGGTCTGTTCCTTGATGGCGGAAATGCGGTGGCCAGCGGAGTCCGCGAAGCCACGGTGGATTTTGCCGGTCTCGTCGACGAAATCGCCGGCACGCGGATGGACGTTGGTTCAGTGTCAATCTTCCAGCCGCTTTGCCCGCGCTGGTGAGGCAACCCTGTATCGGGCGTATGCGTCAACCGTCTGAAATTGGAATGTCCAAGGAGCGACTGTACAATAATGTCTTATAGCAGCCCCGCGGAGTGTAAACTGTCATTTCCGCACAAAGTGGCGCGCTGAGCACAGGGGGGTCATGCTGACGATCGCTCCCGCCACCAATCCTGTGCTTGGAGTTTCCAGTAAGTAATTTGTGCTACGGACAAGCCCCCCAGACCTCCGGCCCACACGAGGCCGAACGGTTTAAACAACTGATAGCGATCCGACTGGCCCAGAATGGCCTCAGCGATTACTTTGCCGGCAATCGCAGTGGTGTTCAGTCCATGACCTCCAAATGCCGTGCAGAACCACACGTCCGGGTATAGTTGGCCGATTTGGGGCATGAAGTGTCGCGCATATGACATTAGCCCAGACCAGGAAGTCTCAATCTTCAAATCAGCAAGCTGTGGGTAAGTGCTCACCATTTCCCGTCTTAGTTCAAGGGCGAGCGCCCGAGGCGACGCGGCTCTAGTTGTGATGCGCCCGCCCCAGAGCAGACGCTTGCCGCCGTCGACGATGCGATAGTAATCGCCGGCTCGCCGATTGTCACCAACTGCGTCGGTCGTGGTGACAGCCTGGCGGATGAGGTCCGGCGCTTCTTCGGTCAGCATGACATAGGTGGCAATAGGCAGAAAGCTGCGTTTTATTTTCGGAAACAATCCTGTTGTGTACCCTCCGCTTGCAACGATGACACGTCGCGTTCTTATCTCGCCTCGATTTGTCCGCACGATCTTCTCGGATCGACTTAAATCGCAGGATAAGGCCGGGCTGCCTTCAAATATTCTTCCGCCAAGCCGCTGGATTTCCCGCGCCAAAGAACGAAGGTAATTCAGCGGATGCATGTGAAACGCGTGCGAATCACGCAGTGCTTGGAAATAGCGTTTCGAGTGAAGCACCTCCTGTACTTGGTCCCGACTCATATACTCGACTGAATAATCAAATTCGCGCTGGAGATAGCCGGCATGCGCGAGAAGAGCTTGGCTGTTTTCATAGCGCACCACTCTCATTATTCCGTGCGTGGGAGCTGCGCTGGCAATCTCAAGTTCATCAATTGTATCGCGCACGAACTTCATGCCTTCGATAGACAGGGCGTGGAGTTTGCGAGCGTGGTCAGGGCCCACGACACGCTCGATCGCATCACCGTCATTGGCATAACCCGGACTTACAAAACCGCCATTGCGTCCTGAAGCACCCCAGCCGATGCGTTCGGCTTCCAGCAGAACCACTGTCTGCCCGGCGTTTAGCAACTGCAGAGCCGTCGTTACACCGGCGAGGCCGGCTCCGATAACGCAGGTCTCGCATTCCGCAACGCCAGACAATGCCGGATAGGTGTAGTTGTCATCTATCGTTCGCCGGTAGAAAGTATCGATATAACTCATTGCTCTGGCTTCCAGGTCACAAAGTAACACACGGCTTTGAGTCTCCCTGTTAGAGGGGTCGACAATCAATGACGTAGAATCTTACTCAGGAAGGTGCGACTGCGATCCGTCTTCGGATCTGAGAAAAACTCTTCCGGTGTACCAGTTTCTACGATGGCGCCCTCATCCATGAATACGACCCGATGCGCAACTTTACGGGCAAAACCCATCTCATGGGTCACCACCATCATGGTCATGCCCTCTTCGGCGACACCCACCATCACGTCCAGGACCTCACTGATCATCTCTGGATCGAGAGCCGATGTAGGCTCATCGAAGAGCATGATTTTCGGGCGCATACAAAGGCAGCGCGCGATAGCGACACGTTGCTGCTGGCCGCCGGAAAGCTCGGACGGATAGGCGTTAAACTTATCGCCGAGCCCGACTTTCGCCAGCATCTCGCGGCCCGAAGCCTCGGCCTCACTGCGAGCGATTTTTCGCACATGGATCGGAGCGAGCGTTACGTTTTCGAGCGCCGTCTTATGTGGATAAAGATTGAAAGCCTGGAAAACGAAGCCAATTTCGGTACGCAGTTCGATCATGTTAGTGGTGCGGTCGCCGATACGCTGTCCATCGACGATAAGGTCGCCGTCCTTGATCGTCTCGAGTCCATTAATGCAGCGGATCAGCGTGCTCTTGCCCGAACCGCTTGGGCCGCACACGACCACGACTTCGCGCTGCTCAACACTGAGCGTGATATTCTTGAGAACATGAAGCGCGCCGAACCATTTGTTCACGCCGTGAAACTCGATCATAACTTGCTGCTTTCGTTGATAGAACACGTCACAATTGCACCTCGCCATGGGCGGCGCCCATGCGTCTCTCCAGACGGCGGGCGAGCATGATGAGCGGATAGCACACGACAAAATAACCGATGCCGACAATTGCGAACACGAGCAATCCATTGGGTACTCGCTGAACCACAAGCCAGCCGACCCGGGTAAGATCCGTCAGGCCGATAGCGGAAACAACAGACGAATCCTTGATGAGAAGCACATATTGGCCAACAAGCGGCGGCAGGGAAACACGCATCGCTTGCGGCAGTACCACCTGTCGCATTCGCTGCCACTGCGACAGGCCCGACGCGAGCGCAGCCTCAACTTGTCCGGTCGGCACCGAACGGATACCTGCGGCAACTATCTCGCAAATGAAGCAAGCCGCGAGGTTAGTCAGGGCTATAATGCCGGCAGTGAAGGCATCGAGCTCAACACCAAGTTCCGGCAGGATGAAGAAGATCAGGAAGATTTGCACGAGGAATGGGGTTCCCCGGATCAGGTCGACCCACAATCCGATAGCAGAATCCAACAAGCGGCTGCCGCTCGTGCGCAGGACACCGAGCGCAAAGCCAAGGATGGTACCGAGCAGCAGACTTATCAAAGAAAGGGCAATCGTCATACCGAGCCCCCGCAACGCCAACGGATAGCTGCCCATCAGGCTCTGGAGCTGGAACCAGATCATGTGCGACTCCCGGTCGGTCGCGCGCCTAGCCAGCGCGCCGAGAATGCTGCCACGGATTTCAATCCGTAATAAAGGACGAGATAGCACGCAGCTGTCGTGATGAAGCCCTCTGCGGGCATGAACCTGTCGGACGCCAGCAACTGGCCTGCCCTCGTCAGTTCGGCTACAGAAATCAAGGACAGCAACGCCGAGTCTTTCACTAAAACGATGGCTTGTCCGAGCAGCGGCGGAATGGTTACCCGGAAGGCCTGTGGCAGGATCACCAAGCGCATGCGCTGGGAATAGGTCATACCGGACGCAATGCCTGCCTCCACCTGTCCACGCGAAATCGACAGGATGCCAGCGCGGATGATCTCGGCAATGTAGGCACCGCTGTTTAAAGCCAATGCGAGGATGCCGACGAAAAGCTCCGGCAACACGAAACCAAGCCGTGGCAGGCCGAAATAAAGAAAATAAAGCTGTGCCAGCAGCGGTGTCGCACGGATCGCGTCGATATAGATTTTTGCCGGAAGTTGCAAAAGCTGCGAACGCTGCAAGTTCATCGCACAAAGGGTGATGCCGATAGCGAGGGCGCCGCCGAACGAAACAATCGACAGCCACAGCGTTGCAGCAAATCCCTGCCCGAACAGGGGCAGATATTCGACGATGGTGCGGAAGCTGAAATTTTCTAGCATGCCGGGAAGATTCCTCAGGCGGCGGGACAGGCGCTAAAAAAGCGGCCAGACGGCGCGCGTGAGGCGAACCCGCTCCACGCAACGCCGTCCGCGCCCTGCTATTGATGGTCTTTCTTCCAATCTTCCGAATTTACCCAGTAATCCAGGTTCTTCTGCAGACGGCCATCGAGTGCCACTTGGTCGAGGAAGAGATTCATCCAAACGAGAAGGTCCTGCTCGTCATAGCGTGTCGCGAAAGCCAGCGGCTCTTTCGACAGGACTTCCGGCATGATGGTGATGCTTCCTGCAGGATAGGCGGCCTGTTGACCCTTGACCGCCGAGACATCGTTTACGCCGCAATCAGCCTGGCCATTAACGACAGCATCGAGCAGGAGCGGGCCACCGCCCTTATAACTCTTGATTTCGGCATCAGGGAAAGTCTCCTTTGCCACTTTTTCGCCGGTCGCTCCGAGAAGCACGGCGATTTTCGTGCCCTTGGCTTTACATGCATCCATGGTGCCGAACTTGCTGTCAGTTTTGGCAAAGACAGCGCTTCCCGTGTACATGAAAGGCTTGGTGAAGGCCACCTTCATCGCCCGCGCCAGTGTTGGGGTCATGTCTGCAACAAGCAGATCGGCCTTGCCGGAAAGCAACGCTGGGATCAGACCGTCCCAATCATAATCTTGGAACGTGATTTTTACCCCCATTTCCTTCGCCATCAGTTCGGCAAGCTCGACAGAGCTGCCCGTGCGTTTCCCCGCCTGGTCGACCATGGAAAAAGGAGGGCCCTGGGTCTGAACTGCGACCCGGAGTTCTCCGCGCTTGGTTATGTCGTCGAGAGAGCCGGCGTTCGCGAGGCTTGCAGTGGTCAGCAGTGCCAGGCTTGCGACAAATAGTTTGGCGATCTTCATTAATATTCCTCCCTGTGATGTTAAATGTTCCCGCCCTATTGGGCTCTTGCTCCCGACGCCGCAGTCTCCCAGAAACGTCGCAGACTTAGCTGCCGCATCGAAGTGTCTGGATTACCTTCGCCAAGACCTCGCTCCTCGAGGTACCTCCTTTGAAATAAATAAAAGCGATCAAGTCGCCACCGCGCGCACAGGCACCTCGGGACCACTTGACCAACACCCCTTGGGCAGACTGACCCATTTGTTACACGCTGCCATGACAACGAATGTTTCCGTACGCGTGATCTCGCCCGGTTCACCAACTCCCGGGATCAGTTCGCTCGTGACGCGATAGAGGTCAGCGACATCTCCAGCCACGACAACATCAACGATTATGTCGAAACGGCCGGTTACAACGCATGCTGAGTTAACGAACGGGAGCTCTGCAATACGAAGCGCAATCTCGCGTGCACGGCCATGTCCTTTGGCATTGATACCGACGATCGCAGAAATTAATTCGGGTCGCTCAGACAGATTCAGCAGTCCAACAATTTTGATAAGGTTTTGGCTCAGAAGGTTGCGAAGGCGCGAGCGCACGGTTGGCACTGAGATCGCCATGCCCTCGGCAAGACGGTTCACGCCGACCTGCGCATCTTGCGACAGCAATTGCACGAGTTTGCGATCCGTATGGTCAAGGTGTTCTCTCAAGATATTCTTTCATAAAAGGAAAAAAGTTTGAAGGTATCTTTCCCATTATTAGCGAACTTATACCAATTTTTTTCTTATGCAATGATTTGACTGGCTCATAGCGTAGCAATGCCCAATCCCGAGCACGCGCAGATCTTTCGCAATAAAAGTCAATTCGTTGACGGCATCGGAGATAGGCCCATTCCTATGAGCTAGGCCATTCATTGCAAAAGCCTTTCGCTCCATGGGAGCTGATGTTTACACACTCATTTTCGAAACCGAAAGCACGGTTGCACACCGACAATATCACGCAGGTCTAAAATTACTGTTGAATTAAAAGACTTAGAAAATCCTGCTTAAGGGTAATCCAACACACGTGTCGCGACGTAATTAAAGCGTTCGAAATCAGCGTGGCCCAAATACTTTGGACAATGCCGATGACTACAACGCCTGTACCCAATTCGTCGCTGCTGAAGGGTTTTGCAAATGGTTGTACGTCTCAAAAGATCTGTTCTCCCGTCGGCGCTTATCGTCTTGGCGCTAGTCCATCCAACGAAGGCTCAAAGCTTGTCCGGAGCCGACATCAGAGAGCTGATTAGCGGTCAAAGGGTTTATCTCTCAACACCGTTTGGTGTCGAGCTTCCGCTGATTTATCAATCCAACGGAACAGTCATCGGCAATATTTCAGGGATATCCATTGCTCGGATGTTCGCGCCGCGGGAAGCGGGAAAATGGTGGATCCAAGGCAATGTGCTGTGCCAGAAATGGCCGACATGGTACGACGGGAAGCAATTCTGTTTTGCAGTCCGCAAGATCGCCATCAATAGGATTGCGTGGCTGCGGGACGACGGGACGGCCGGCACAGCCCGCATAGGCGGATGACAAATTCATTGAGGCCCATCGGATTGGGTCGGTACATCGCCTATGCCTTGCCGGCCATTCCCATCGCCGCTCTTACGCTGCCGCTCTATATGATTGTGCCCACGTTTTACAGCGAGGTTACGGGCATATCCCTTGCGACGCTCGGTTCAGTGCTGCTTCTAATACGGCTCTTCGATGCTGCAAGCGATCCAATCATCGGGTGGTTTTCGGATCGCTATTCCCCGGCTTTCGGGCGAAGGCGCAGCCTGTTCGTCCTGTCGATACCCGTCACCGCAACCGCCGCGCTCATGGTCTTCTGGCCGCCGACAGACGCCGGCGTGTACTATCTGTTCAGTTGGGGCGTCGTCCTGTCGGTTGGACATACCGCCACAATCCTTCCCTATACGGCTTGGGGCGCCGAACTCGCAACCGATTACAGCGGCCGCTCGACAGTTGCCGCGTTTCGTGAAAGCGCGACACTCGCCGGCACCTTGCTCGCGATAGTGTTACCCTTCGCCGTCGGGCTCGATTCCACCCTCACCTTCCACGGACTTGCGGCTGTCGGGGTCCTCGTCGCGGTGTTGCTACCGGTTGCCGGCTTAATTGCGGTGTGGTGCGTGGCCGAGCCGCGCAATCGATCCACGAGAAGCGTGACCTTGATGCAAGGCGTGCAAGCGCTAATCGGCAACTATGCATTCCTGCGCCTCCTGCTGGCGTTCGTGCTCAATGGTCTTGCCAACGCCATTCCCGCCACCCTGTTTCTCTATTTCGTATCGGACCGCCTGGACGCACCGAGTATGCGCGGTCCGTTGCTTTTTCTGTATTTTATCTGCGGGATTGTGGGCGTCCCGCTTGCCGCATGGGCGGCAAAGATCGTCGGCAAACATAGGGCATGGTGTTATGCCATGGGCGTCGCATGTCTGGTGTTTGCCTTCAGCGGCTTTCTTGACCGGGGAGATGTCGGCCCATTTGCGATAATTTGCGGCTTCACCGGACTGCTTCTCGGATTTGACCTCGCCCTGCCCGCTTCGATCCAGGCGGACGTCGTTGACATCGATACAGCCACCTCCGGCAGTCAAAGGACGGGGATATATTTTGCGGCCTGGAGTCTGGCCACCAAGTTTTCACTGGCTCTTGCGGTCGGGCTGGTGTTTCCGATCCTGCAGTGGTCCGGTTTTAATGCACAGGCTCAGGGCCAATCCGGGGCATTCGCTCTTGATGTGTTGAGCATGCTCTATGCCTGGCTACCGATCGCCTTCAAACTGGCAGCGATCGGCATCATGTGGAACTTCCCGCTTGACGAGACAGCTCAGCACAAGCTGCGCCAGAACATCGAACGATCCCAAAAAGCGCGCTCGTCATCCAAAACCGAGCACTTTGCGTATCCAGACGTATCCGAATAGCGAAGGAGAAAACCTTGCGCCAGTGTTTGACGATTGCCATTGCCTTCATTGCCAGCAGCCTTTTCACCGCAGCTTCGGCAAACGACCTTGTGCTGGAGAAGTACTTTACCGGGCATACTCGCGCGGAGGGACAATTCAGTGCCATCAACGGCGTTAAAAAAAGCTTCAAAGTTCGGCTGACCGGCCGGTGGAACGGCAAGCGTCTGCTTCTCCGAGAGGATTTCATCTACGCAGACGGTCAGAAGGACCGCAAGACCTGGCAATTCGTCAAGACCAGCCCCACGACATACCTCGGCACCCGCGAAGACGTGGTCGGGCGTGCTTTTGTAAGCGTGAACGGTGACACGGCGCGCTTCAGCTACGACGTCTACCTTGACGGCAACACCCGTAAAAATCGCGTCCGTTTTCATGACAAGATGACGTTGCAAAGCAATGGGTTGTTGATCAACGATGCATGGGTGAGCAAGTACGGGTTTCCGGTGGCGCGAACCCACGTCGAATTTCGCAAGTGAGGCCCGCGCGTTCTTTGTCTTCCAATTGCCGGCGACATCAATGAATAGCCTTCGAGAAAATTATAACGCGGTCGTCGTCGGCTCATCCGGGGGGATCGGTCAGGCGTTGTCCGTGCTTGGTCAGGATGACTGGCTCTTTTCGCGCCTGATCGTGGAACCGGCCAAAATGGCGGATGAATTCGGCGATGGTGACTTTCATCGTCACGGTGCGGGCCTTTCCTGAATAACTCATATTATACATATAATTCAGTGTTAGCCAGTAAAGTGAAGAGAGGCTTCTGCCGCCCCGATTATTGGCCGGCCCAAGATTTTACTTTCCTGTCCGTCTCGTCGCTTGACAAAGTTTCTCGCGTAATCAGGAACGGGATGCGGCCACGTGCACCGTGTGCTATTGGTCTATCAATACGGGGCCAGAACACGGATTGTTCACATGTCCGAGATTGAGGGGTTCTCGACGCTGGTCGGCAAAATTTATGATGCCGCACTAAACCCTGACCTGTGGCCAAGAGTGTTTGATCTCGCCTGCGGGTTCATCGGCGGGTGCTCGGCCAATCTTATTTCGCACAGTGCGGTTGGAAAAAACCCTGATTTTTACTTCGCTGCCAATCAAGATCCTCAGTATATTCAACTCTATTCTGAAAGATACTTTAAGATTAATCCGATATTTCCAACCGTGATATTTTTCGATGTCGAAGAGACACACTGGGTTCCTGATGTCCTCCCGCGCCAAGAGTTCTGCCGCACACGGTTTTTTCAGGAATTCCTGCTGCCCCAGGGCTACATGGATGGTCTGTTCACGAACCTCGAAAAAACGCCGACGGGTTGCGCACTTTTCACCGTATTCCGCCGCATGAGCGACGGTATGGTCGATGACCGGATGCGCCAACGATTCGACCTCATCGTCCCGCATGTCCGTCGGGCGCTTCTGATCGGAAGAGTGATCGATCTCAAGAAGGTCGAGGCCGCGGCTCTTGCGGACAGCCTCGATACTCTTGCGTCCGCGATGTTCATGGTCGACGGCACCGGCCGCGTCGTCCACGCCAATGTCAGCGGCCACATCATGGTGGCCGAAGCGAGTGTTGTGAGAGCGCGCAAGGGCCGACTTGGGGCGATCGACCAGGCGGCTGACCGGGCGTTGCTGGATAGCTTCAACGCTTCGGGCGGCGGCGATGCGACGTTGGGCCGGAGGGGCATCGCAGTGCCGCTAAGGGCGCACAATGGTGAGCGGTATGTCGCCAACGTGCTAACCCTGACCTCCGGTGCGCGGCGTCGGGCGGGTATCTCCTACGAGGCCGTGGCAACCGTCTTCATTCACAAAGCTGCACTGGATTTGCCCTCGCCGCCGGAGGCGGTCGCGCAGGAGTTTCGCCTGACGCCGGCGGAATTGCGGGTTCTCTTTGCGATCATCGAGGTCGGCGGCGTTGCGGACGTGGCAGCGGTCCTTGGACTTTCTGAGGCAACGGTGAAGACGCACCTCCAACGCCTGTTCCACAAGACTGGCAGCGCCCGGCAGTCCGATCTGGTGAAATTGGTTGCCGGCTACTCCAACGCCCTCGTCGGCTAATCCCCTCGGATCATACGGATCTGGCCCGCATCAACCGAACGGTTGACGCGGACAAGATGTGTCGCTGGTAGAACAAGATCAAAGCGAACAGTCCGAGATATAAAGGAGGATTCCATGAGCGCTTTGGCTCGCAGCGTCGGCTTAATTTTCTTTGCCCTGACAACGGTCGCCCATGGCGCAAGCCAGACAACGCAAGTCGGCGGCTCCGGGGGCAGCCCCTTCAAGATCTTGTGTCCCCCAAATCATGTCCTGATCGGCTTTAATATGAGAACGGGCAGTGCACTCGACGCAATTGCACCGGCCTGCAAAAGACTTAAGGCAGACGGTACGACACTGATGCCGATCAGCAATCCCGGCGCAACCGGCGGCAATGGTGGTCACTCGAACCGCGTGAACTGTATGGGCGCCAACACATTCGTTGCGCGTTTGAATGTCTTCGTCGACCGTTTCGAGATCGTCAATCACATTGAAATTCAATGTCGCACATTGGCGAACAGTGCACCATCCGGCGTATTCCGCCCGCAAGAAGGCATAGGCGGGCAAGCCGTGCGCAGTTTCACGGTCGAATGCCAGACAGGCCATATACCGAACGGAATCATTGGCCGGAGTGGCGCGCTTATCGACCGGCTTGGCCTGCACTGCGACGCCTCAAGTGTGATCGCTCCGCGACAACTTGAGGCTATCCGCCGGTATTGGCCCTATTGACCTCGCTCTATGAGAGCCGCTGCGACACCGATACGCGGGCGCAAAGCGAAAATCATTCCCGTTGTGGGTACCGCCGCCCCCGTTGCCGTTCGGCTGCTTGCTGATAGGATGTGAGGAGCTCGGAGGGATGTTTAAATTCACGAACGTGCGGGCAGCGGAGCCGAGATGCCCCGCCACAGGGCAGCGCCATTCAGGTCTGGGGGCAAATCCATGAAACAGGGTGCGGGGATCGGGCGTCGAGCGCTGGTCGGGGCGATGGCGGGAGCATTTCTTGTGCTCCCATTTAAGGGCGCGCCGCCGGCCCGCGCCGCCGATCTGCCGGTGATCGCCTTCTTCAGGAGTTCGCCTGCCGGACCCTTCGCTTCCCTTGTGGAGGCCTTCCGCAAGGGGGTGGCCGAAGAAGGCCTGGTTGAGGGCGAGACCGTCGCGATCGAATACCGCTGGGCCGACAACAAGCCGGAACTGCTGCCGCAGTCTCCGATCCTCGCGAGAAATGGACCGACCCAAACCGGCTCCCGTTTTCCATCAGCTCCTGAAAGCTGGCTTCGCGCGACAGATCGCGTCCGCTGTCCATGATGTCCGGCACGATGCGGGAGACGCGCAGGAGTTCCTTGCCCTGGCGGTCGGCCTGCGCGAACTCGGTGATGGCGGGCGCTTGGCGCAGCAGGCGAAGGGCGTCGAACCGCCGTTCTTCAAGGCTCACAGAGGCGACGGGCAACTGGACGGTCCATCCCATCTGGTCAATGATTGAGTTCAGGAAACTGCTGATGCGTTCCGACGATGCGCGCGCCTCCGACAAGAGCCTGGAATCAATGGAGGCGCGCTGGTCGCGATACCCAAGCCAGGCCTCGATCGTTCCGCCGACAATGATGGGCAGCAGAACTGCAGCAAAAATCGTCGTGAAGTATTTCCTGAATAAGCTACGCCTCAATGGTCCGGCAGCTGTTGTCACTGCTGATCGCCTATGCCTGTTGGCTGTCTGAAACGCGGTTTTCCAATGCGGATTGAATATGAGGCTTTCAGCCGTTGCAGGGCGAGAGCAATTGTGACCCTGTCCGTTCGACGGAGAGCATCACAGCCGCCTCCGCCCACGGCCGCTGCGTATCTCTGCACTTTTAAGTTGATCCAGAATTGCGCGACGGTCAATGCGCACGATTCACCAGGCAGACGGGTTGGAGCCTCACCTCGCTACGCGATGGCTGCGGCAGGTTCGGCTAGGCGCTGTATTTGTTGCCGGGTCCCAACATCACTGGCTTAAGGTCGGACGTGGGCGCAAAGCTGTCGCGGAATGCATTCGCCTGGAAAGGCTGACAAGTCCGCCGACTACTCCTTCGCCGGATCTCGCCAGGCCCGCTCGAACGGCAGGCGCCAGGCATGAGGCGCGATGAGTTGGTGGATCGATTTCGGGCCCCAGCCGCCCTGATCATAGAGGCGCACCGGCGGCGGGTTTTCCAAGAGCGGTTGCGAGATTTCCCAAAGCCGCTCTATACCCTCGGCGGTCGTAAACAGCGTGTGATCGCCACGCATGGCGTCGAGGATCAAGCGCTCGTAGGCCTCGAGCACTTCGCCGATCAGACCGGTTTCGCTCATTGCGAACTGCAACGACAGCTTGTCGAGCCTGAACCCTGGGCCAGGTCGCTTGCCATAGAAGGACAACGAGACCTTTGAGGCATCCGCAAGGTCGAACGTGAGGTGGTCCGGTCCTTGCGCCCCAACACCCGAGCCGGCCGGAAACATCGACTTGGGAGGCTCTCGGAAGGCGATCGAGATGATGCGCTGGCCCTCCGCAAGACGTTTTCCCGTGCGCAGGAAGAAGGGCACGCCCGCCCAGCGCCAATTGTCGATGGCACATTTGAGGGCGATGAAGGTATCGGTGTCACTCTCCGGATCAACTCCCGGCTCCTTGCGGTAGCCGATATATTGGCCGCGCACGACATCGCGTGGCTCGATCGGCAGCATGGAGCGGAACACTTTGTTCTTTTCCTCTGAGATCGGCGCCGGCTCCAAGGCCGTGGGCGGCTCCATCGCCATGAAGGCCAGTATCTGAAAGAGGTGGGTCACCACCATGTCGCGATAGGCGCCCGTCGTCTCGTAGAAGGCCGCGCGAGTGGAAAGCCCCAGCGTCTCCGGAACGTCGATCTGCACATGGTTTATGAAGTTGCGGTTCCAGATTGGCTCGAAAAGCCCGTTGGCGAACCGGAAAGCGAGGATGTTCTGCGCCGGTTCCTTGCCGAGGAAGTGGTCGATACGGAAAATCTGCTTTTCGTCGAAAACCTCGTGCAGTCTCTTGTTCAGTTCCATCGCACTGACAAGGTCCGTGCCGAACGGCTTTTCCATAATGATGCGGCAACCCTCAACGAGTTTCGCCTCAGCAAGGAGTTGCACGGCCGAGAGCGCCGCCCTTGGCGGCACGGAAAGATAATGCACGCGCCGCGTTTCCGGCCCAAGCGCCTCCTCTGCCTTATTCACCGCTTCCTTCAACAAGCCCGCGCCGGCAGAAAGCGGGACATAGTCAAGCGATGAAGAGAAATCTTCCCATTCGGTCTCGGTGAATTTGCGGGTCAGGAACGTGCTGAGCGACTCGCGTGCGATGGCGCGGAAACCGTCGGCATCGATCTCATCGAGCGAAACACCGACGATGCGGCACCCGGGTATAAAGCCAGCCCTGATGAGATGGAACAGGCCCGGCAGCAGCTTGCGCCGGGAGAGATCGCCCGTTGCCCCGAAGAGGACGACGACCTGCGGATAGCCGGGTCCGACCCGACTCAAATTCTTTTGCACAGTGCCCGCTCCACTTTCTGCTGTTGCCCAGTCCTGCACCTATTTGGCTGGCTGCCCTGATACTTGACGCCCGCAGCATGCCTCGCCCGATCGAAGGCTGAATAGAGACATGAATAGCCCAGTCGATCAAGGATTTACGGGTTTCATCATCCCTCAGGCGTTCGCATCAACCGGACAGTTGACGCGGACAACGGTATCGTGCCCACGTCGGGCCATACCAAACTTTCGTTCGATTTTTTGCGTGAGCCCTGTCGGTATGGAAGCTCCAACTTCGTCCTACTGACAGAAGTCCATTCAACAGGAGGTTACACGATGAAGGTTACGCAACATCTTTGGTTCGAGAAAGACATGGAGGCGGCAGTCCGCTTCTACACCTCGCTGATTGGCGGCTCTTCCGTCGAATGGGTCTCGACCATTCCGGCAGATACGCCAAGCGGACCGGCGGGGAGCGTTAAACTCGCAGGCTTTACCCTCGGCGATCAGCGCTACATGGCTATCGAAGCCGGACCGCTCGATCCGTTCAATCACAGTTTTTCGATCATCGTCGAGTGCGAGACCCAAGGTGAGATCGACCGCCTTTGGGAAGCATTGGAGGACGGAGGCTCGACGGAGCAATGCGGATGGTTGCGCGATCGCTGGGGGTTGTCCTGGCAAATCACCCCCAAGCGCCTCGGTGAATTGATGAGCGACCCGGACCCGGCGAAGGCCAAGCGTGTCACCGAGGCCATGCTCAAGATGAAGAAATTCGACATTGCCGGACTGGAAGCTGCAGCAAAGGGCTGAACCTCCAGGAAAAGCCGAGGCATCGACGGAACTCTTCCAAGACTTCGCGGCACAATGGGGCGGCCGCACATTGCCGCCGCCCCGTTTGTTGCTGGTTAGCGCAGCGACTGGAGCCCGGTTCTAAGTTCCGTAGTGAACAGCGCCGGCTGTTCCCAGGCGGCGAAGTGGCCGCCCTTGTCGAGCTTGTTGTAATGGATCAGCTTGGGATAGGCCTTCTCCACCCAACTACGCGGCGCCGTATAGATCTCGTCGGGGAAAGCACTTACCGCTACCGGGATGGTGACGTTCTTCGGCGCGAAGAATGGAAGCTTGTTTTCCCAATAGAGACGAGCCGAAGATACGCCCGTATTCGTCAGCCAGTAGAGCGTAATGTTGTCGAGAATGTCGTCTCGCGTAAGGCCCTCGGTTTTACCGTCGAAGATGCGCGTGATGAGTTCATAACTGCGGATGTCGTGATCGAGTATCCAGGCGGCGAGACCGACGGGCGAATCCTCAATCGCATAAAGGGTCTGGGGTCGGTTCCCCATCTCCTGCGCGTAAGCCAGCCCATGCTTGTAGAAGAAGGCAAGCTGGTCATAGGCATTCTTCTCTTCAGGCGAGAGTCCCTCGGGAGGCGCCGCTCCTGCGAAAGCCGCCTTATCGATCTCAGGCGGAACTGCGCCGGCCATATTGGTATGAATGCCGATCAGTTCCGGCGGCGCCTGCACGCCCATCTGATCGACAATTAGCGCGCCCCAATCACCGCCCTGCGCGACAAATTTCGTGTAGCCGAGGCGCTTCATCAACGCGGTCCAGGCGGCTGCGATGCGGACGGCGTCCCAGCCTGTAGTGGTCGGCTTACCGGAAAAGCCGTAGCCGGGCATCGACGGTATGACGACATGAAAGGCGTCCTTTTCGGTGCCGCCGTATGCTGTCGGATTTGTGAGCGGGTCAATGATCTTCAATTGCTCGATGATCGAGCCGGGCCACCCATGTGTGACGATGAGCGGCAATGCGTTCTCATGTTTAGAACGGGCGTGGATAAAGTGAATCTCCAGCCCGTCAATCTCGGTTGTAAACTGCGGCAAGGCGTTGAGCCGGGCCTCGACTTTGCGCCAGTCGTAATCCGTTCCCCAATAGCCGGCGAGTGCCTTGATCGTCGCGAGCTGCACACCTTGTGTTGCATCCGTCACCACTTCTTGCGGCGGCAGTTTGGTAGCGGCGATGCGTCGACGCAGATCTTCGAGTTGGGCGTCCGGAATGTTCACCGTGAACGGGCGGATTTCTTCCGTCGCGGCCATAGCGTCCGGTTCGGCAAAAAGGCTCGCCGTGGTTGCAGCCGCAATCCCCAGTGAGACAGTGCTCAAGAATTCGCGCCGGCTTTGTCGGATAGGTCTGACCGCCGGCACTGATGAATGCTCGTTGGGATATTCTATGTCTGTCATTGTAGTGCTCCCGTTGGTCGGGCCCAAACAGAGAGACATGTCCTGCAGGTGATACGCTTAAGGGTACGCCGGTAGCATCTCATGCACTCTGTAGATGTGGCCCGTGCGAAAAACACCACGCCGCGATGCCAACAACAGGAGTGAACGGCGTGCGTGCGGTACCGATGATCCTTTCCAAACATATCCGCGGACAAGTACGTTACGGTAACATCGTTTGCCTTGGCGCTTGATCGACGCACCGCTGGCGCTCGTCCCAGCCCGGTGACTAACCCCTGCCCGACGTTGGCGTTTCACGGCGCTCAGTTGCTTCCAGCATCTGCGCCGCCTTGGTATAGCCACCGCCCAATCCGTCCAGGAAATGCAGGTGCGAATTGGGCTGTCCCGATGGTACCAGACAGGTCATCAGGGCATGCGACTGTCGATGCAATCCGAAGTTGATTTCGCCGCGCGCCCTTGCCTCGATGAGCAAGGCTTCCACTGTCTCGATTTGTTCGGTTGTGCAATCCAGCGTCAGGCGCAACCCATCGTCAAACTTGCGGAAATCCGAATTGGAGGCGATCTCCGCCCACATTTTCGCATCGATGTATTTCTTGCTGTCCCTTGGGATGCCTATCTCCTCGGGAAGCGGATGAGAACGGCGCGAACCGGTATCGAAGACTGCAAGGACCGCTCGCGCGACCTTGGCGAAGGCTTCGGGGTGCGTGTTTTCCGACGGCTCTACCAGAAGTGACAGGATCTCCCCTCGCCGACTGGGAAAGGGTGTCCAGTCGCAGGTAAGCCCAGACAGGTCAGGCTTAGTCTTGTCTGTACCCTGCTCGACGAGAAAACGCCCGCTCTTTATTTGCTGCTCGGCCCATTTTACCCCGCCTCCGGCAAACATCGCATAGGTGGCCTGTTCCGACGCCGCGTAGCGGGCAATTCTGACATCGCGTCCAGCGGCGCGAATGTCTCCAATGGGCACCAGGCCAGTTCGCAACCTGAGATTGAGATCGCTTTGCGCAAATGTTGAGACCTGCCGCATTACCGATGTTGCGATCCTATGGCCGTGTGGCGGCAATGCGAAAGCGGCTCCGTCGCCCCGAAACACAAACGGAAAATCGAACGACCCCCAAGCATTTCCGAGCGCGGCTATGATTGTCGCCCCGGCGTAGTTTACGTCTTCATATCGCCCTGACCCGATCGCAGAGGTTGAATCGATGACGTCCGTTATTCCGATGATCCAATCGTCCGGCAAAGCCTCATAGATGGCGGGGTCCAGCACGCGCGAAAACTCGCTGTAGGCCGGGCTTGACCTTCCATAGTCATCGATCATCGAACGCGCTCCTGTTGGGATGTCACTTTTACCAAAGTGGTCGGCCCGCCATGTTTGAACAGACCGGCCGATCTGCCTCATAGGAGTTTGGTCGCGACTTCAATATTGCCGTGCACCGCCTTGGAATAGGGGCAAATCGAATGAGCCGCTTCGAGCAACTCTTCGGCTAGAGCGCGGTCGATTCCCGGCACGCTTACATTGAGTCGCGCCCGGAGAAAATAGGAGCCCTCATCGACATTCAGGTCGATTTCGGCGTCAACTTCCGTCGCTGCTGGAAGCTTGATATTCCTTTGGGCGGCGGCGACCTCAATCGCTCCCATGTAGCAAGCGGACCAAGCGGCGCCGAACAGATTTTCGGCGGCAGGATGCGGCTGCGGAACCTTGAGATCCAGCTTGCCGTCGCTGCTGCGCGTACTGCCGTCGCGCCCGCTCGTGTTATGGGTCTTTCCAGTAAAAAGGAGCTTCTCGGTCATCGTCAAATCCTCGTGTTATTATATCGTATCCGATCCTTTCGGATGCGACGTAAATAGTCAGATGCAACCCTGATGTCAATACCATTGCGATTTAATCGTATGCGATCTATATAGAATCAATCAAAGTTGCGTCCCAGGAGGCGTCATGTCTGTTTCGAAAGCCAAATCTACGGACTTGACCGCGCCCTCTTCCACGGTGCCCGCCAATGAGCGGCGGCAGCTGTCGAATTTCCTGTGTTTCGCGGTTTACTCGGCGAATTTGGCGTTTGGCCGTGCGTACAAACCCATCCTCGACAAGCTTGGCCTGACCTATACCCAGTACATCACTCTGGTCGCGCTTTCCGAAGGGGACGATCTGACCGTTGGCGCGCTTGGTGAGAAATTATTTCTCGAATCCAATACGCTGACGCCCATTCTCAAGAAACTCGAGACAACAGGCTATCTTCAGCGTCGCCGCGATCCAGCGGACGAACGGCAGGTGCGCGTGAGCCTACTGCCTGCCGGACGGAAACTTCTCGATAAGATTCCTGCCGCGTCGGTTGTTGACGCCACCGGACTTGGTGAGGATTTTCCAGAAGTGCAGAAATCGGTGACGAAACTGCGCGACAACCTTTTGCGGGCGACGCAAGGCCGCAGCGGCAGGGCGTCAGCGGACGATGACCGTAAATCCGGCACATAGAGTGTTATGTCGATGATCCGCACGTGGCGCGTGGCGCCATAGGCTCCACTGACCGCTTGAATCCCCTGCCCAAAAGTAATACCTTCTACGACAAGAGCATTACCAGAGGCACAGAATGACCACCACCGTGACGACGAAAGGGCAAGTGACGATCCCCAAGCCCGTGCGCGACTTCCTGGGAATCGGGCCGGGCAGCAAGGTCGATTTTCACCGGGCGGTCGATGGCAGCGTCGTGATTACCCGCGCCGACAACAAGCAGCCAAAGAGCCGTTTTGGGGGTCTGCGCGGCCACGCTGGCGCCGGTCTCGATACGGATGCGATCCTCGCCCTCACCCGCGGTGAGAAGTGATCCTCGTTGATACCAATGTGTTGCTCGATCTTGTCACCAACGACCTGAAATGGGCCGACTGGTCGATCGCGCAGTTGGAGGCCGCGTCGTTGCGGGGCCCCCTTCTGATAAACGACGTTGTCTACGCCGAACTTGCGGTCCGCTACAATCGCATCGAACACCTCGACGCATTCATTGATGAGGCCGGACTGGAAATAATACCGATCCCGCGAGAAGCACTCTTCCTTGCCGGTAAAGTCTTCATGCAATATCGCAAGGCAGGTGGGGCCCGCACAGGCGTGCTGCCTGACTTTTTCATAGGAGCCCAGGCGGCCGTGGCCCGGTTGACTTTGCTTACGCGTGACGTCGGACGATACCGTACCTACTTTCCAACACTGACGCTGGTGACACCCGGCAGCTAGATCACTCCTATAATTAGGCATGATGCTGCTAACCAATGCGGTTAGGTCACTACGCCCCGCGTATTATAGAATGATTTTGTCTCTCCATTCATTGTCGAAAACGCCGACAACGAAGGAGATACGTCATGAAGATTGTCATTATTGGTGGGACCGGGCTCATAGGGTCCAAGACCGCGCTACGCCTGCGCAACAAGGGACACGAGGTGCTCGCCGTGTCGCCAAACACCGGTGTGAACACCATCACAGGTGAAGGCCTGGCGGAAGCGCTCGTCGGCGCCGAGGTCGTCGTCGACCTGGCAAACGCGCCTTCATGGGAAGACAAGGCTGTGCTTGAGTTCTTCGAAACGTCGGGCCGCAACCTGCTCGCCGCCGCAGCCAAGGCCGGCGTAAAGCACCACGTCGCCCTGTCGATCGTCGGAACGGAACGGCTGCCCGAAAATGGCTATTTCAGGGCCAAACTTGCCCAGGAAAAACTCATCAAGGAATCGCCAATTCCATACACGATCGTCCATTCCACCCAGTTTTTTGAATTCCTGAAGGGCATCGCCGATGAGGCGACAGTCGGCACCGTCGCTCGTCTTTCTCCCGCAGCTTTCCAGCCCATCGCCTCGGACGACGTTGCCGATGTGATGGCCGATGTCGCCACCGGCAAGCCCCTCAACGGAACGATGGAAATTGCAGGGCCCGAGCGCGCGCCCATGAACGCGATCATTGCCCGTTATCTGCAAGCCGCGAACGATCCTCGAACGGTCGAGGCAGACGTGCATGCGCGCTATTTTGGGTCTGAACTCAACGACCAGTCGATCGTGCCTGGCGATGGTGCACGGATCGGCAAGATCACCTTCCAAGACTGGTTCCGCCAGGCTCAACAGCCGAAGTAAGCCACCCATCTATTTGCGTTCAACAACCGAAGGGATCACGACAATGAAATCAGCTTTGTTGAGGCTATTTGTGTCCGCCGCCATTTGTCTCGTTGGCACCTTGCCGTCGATCGCCGCTGGCGACACTGCAAAAGTCACGCCGCTCATGAAAAAGGACCTCCCGAACTATCCCGGCAAGGAGGGCTTGATGATCTCGGTCGAATATGGCCCGGGAGGCTCATCACCTATTCACAAACACGAAGCAAACGCGTTCGTCTATGTGCTCGAGGGTTCGATCGTGATGCAGGTCAAGGGAGAAAAGGAAGTCACCGTATCGCCGGGCGAGACCTTCTACGAGAGTCCTGACGACATTCACCTGATCAGCCGCAATGCCAGCAAGACCAAACCGGCGAAATTCATCGTCGTGCTGCTGAAGAAAAAGGATGCCCCGGTTGTCATGCCGGTGAAATAAACTACGCGAGACACAACGCTGAAGGTTAAGGCAACGGGGAGAAATGCGATGCGGGGTGTGGGTTCGCCGTATACGCCGAAGACAGGCATCGAGCGCTGGCTGGATGCCCGCATGCCGCTGCCCCGGCTGGTGTACGATTCGTTCATCGTCTACCCGGTCCCGCGCAATCTCAACTACGCCTATTCCTTCGGCGGCATTCTCACCGTCATGCTGGTTTCGCAGATCCTGACCGGCGTCGTCCTGGCGATGCATTATGCTCCCAATACTGTACTGGCCTTCGATTCAGTCGAAAAGATCATGCGTGACGTGAATTCCGGCTGGCTGTTGCGCTATCTGCATTCGAACGGTGCGTCGTTCTTCTTCATCGCAGTCTATATCCACATCGGTAGGGGTCTTTACTATGGCTCCTTCAAGGCGCCGCGCGAGCTTCTGTGGGTACTGGGCTGCACCAACTTCCTGTTGATGATGGCGACGGCCTTCATGGGTTACGTGCTGCCCTGGGGACAGATGTCGTTCTGGGGCGCCACCGTCATCACCAACTTCTTCACCGCCATACCGGTGGCAGGCCAGTGGATAAAGCAACTGTTGTTGGGAGGTTTCGCCGTCGACAATCCCACCCTCAACCGCTTCTTTGCGCTGCACTACTTGCTGCCATTCATGCTTGTCGGCGTGGTGACCTTGCATATCTGGGCGCTGCACGTGGTTGGCCAGAACAATCCGATCGGCATTGACGTAAAGTCGAGCGCCGACGTCGTTGATTTTACGCCCCACGCAACGGTTAAGGACGCGCTTGGAATTGTCGTTTTCTCGCTCGTATTGGCCTATTTCGTCTTCTATATGCCGAACTTTCTCGGCCATCCGGACAATTACACGGTTGCCGAACCACTGAAGACGCCGGCACATATCGTACCTGAATGGTACTTCCTCCCGTTCTACGCCATCCTGCGCGCCATCACGTTCAGCATTGGACCGATCGATTCCAAGCTCGGCGGCGTATTGGCCATGTTTGCCGCCATCGCTGTGCTGTTTTTCGTACCGTGGCTCGATACGTCAAAGGTGCGCTCGGCGGTATACCGTCCTTGGTACAGGCTGTTCTTTGCACTCTTCGTCGCCAACGGCCTCTTCCTCGGCTGGCTGGGCTCTCGGCCGCCGGAAGGCGCTTACGTCATCCTGTCCCAGTTCGCGACGCTTTACTATTTCGCATTCTTCATCGTCATCATGCCGCTGCTGGGGCTCATCGAGACGCCGCGTCGACTGCCGAATTCGATAACCGAAGCTGTCCTCGAGCAAACAAGGCAGGCAGCAGATCCGGACTGAAGATATAAATCTCAATAGACCTTGGCGATGCGCCAACCCGGGCGCATGTCGTGGGCGGCTGGCCTGTCAAGTTTACGGTGACTTTGCCGAGAATCCGCAGACTAGGCCTGGCGTCCATTTCTTCGGTATACGTGGCTCGGGGAAAGCGATCCCTGTTGACGTTGGCGCTTCCTGAACATTGAACTCACTAGCGAGCGAAACGAGTTTGTCGAGGAGGTCGTCATGAAATCGTTTAATGTGGCCATTCTTGTTGTAAGCGCAACTGCACTGCTTTCGGCCTGTGCCACGAACGAACAGGATCGTCGTGCAGGAACTGGCGCGGTGGTCGGTGCGGGCGTCGGCGCCGTTGCCGGCCAAGCCATCGGCAACAATACGCGCAGCACCGTGGGTGGCGCTGCTGGTGGTGCCCTCCTTGGCGCTGTCGTCGGTACAGCATCGACGCCGAGCCAAGACCGGAGCAAGTGCCGTTATCGGCGCAGCGACGGCACGATCTTCATCGCGCCCTGCTGAGCGCAGATCGGCCGCTAACGGCCGATCGTCCCGACCGCAATAATGACGATGACATACCAAAGGACGCATAGGCAGTAGGTCTGGCCGTTTCCGGTATAGACCTTTCTGACCCCGTCCGCGGCGCCTAGCGTTAACGCCGACACACCGCGCCAGAATGTGATCGCGACCGGCTTCAACACGCGCGCAAGCGTCGGCTGATAGAATGCGTAAAAGACCGCGACGCCCGTCGTCGGGGTCCTGCGGTAGCCGTATACGTAGCGCAGCCAGACCACGAAGAAGAGGACCGTGGCAAGCGTGACCGTTATCGCCATGACAGGTAGCGGATTCCAGTAACCGTAAATGGTTTCGAGCGACATGCCTTCCCACACCAGCGTCGATGCAAATGTCGGGTCGATCGCCGCGGATACTGGCTCCATGAAGATCTTCGGGAAAAAGGTCAAAGCCAGTATGGCTGCGACCAGCACATACTGCGGCATCAGCAACGCCAGGGGCGCTTCCTGAACAGCGTCAAGTCCGGCCCTTCGCTCCCCGAGAAAAACCGAATAGGCCAGACGGAACATGTAGAGGAAGCCGACGAACGTCGCGACGACGGCCATCGCTGCCAGTCCGTACCAGCTCTTCTCCACCAGAGCGCTGAGCAGCAGCCATTTTCCACCGAAACCGGCAAGCGGCGGCAGGCCTGACATGGAGATGAGAGCCGTGGCGACGGCCGCAAAAGTGAAAGGCATATTGCGCACCAATCCGCCGCTTCCATCGATCAGACGCGTTCCGGTTCGCAGGATGATGCCGGCTGCGGCGAGGAATAAAATGCCTTTCACCATCAGGTGGTTGGCGACGAGATAAAGCGCTGTGACCCAGCCGAGGTGGCTCATCAGTGCGATGGCAGTGACAATATAGCCGAGCTGACTCATGCTCGAATAGGCCAGCATGCGCTTCATGTCATTCTGCTGCAATGCCATCAGAGCGCCGAATACGGTTGTCAGCAGGCCGACCCAACCCACGACATGCGCCATGTCTAGCCCGATCTGCGAGCGAATGGCGAGATATGTGACTGAAAACAGTCCAAAGATGGCGACCTTGCTGACGACAGCCGACAACATAGCCGAAAGGTCGTCGTCGGCTTCCGCATAGGCGCCCGGCAGCCAGACATGGACACCAGCAGCACCCGCCTTGATGAGGAAGCCGATTGCGAGCAGGACGAAAGCTGGCCAGGCATCCTTTCCGGCTGCGCCAAACGCAGCAAGATCCATCGTTCCATTGGCGGCAGCGGCAATGGCAAAGCCAGTGAGTAGGCAGAAGGCCGAGGCAATGGAAAACAACAGGAATGGCAGCGCGTAAGCATGTGCGCCGCGCGCCTGGGCGATCAGGAAATAGGACGCGAGCGTGATCATCTCCCAGCTGAAGAAAAATTCGAGGCTGGTTTTCGTCCGCAGGAGCGCTGCGATAGAAAGCAGCAGGAGCGCCATGAGTGGGTAGTAACCCGGGCGAGGATCGGCGCGATAAAGACTTGCCGCAGCGACGACCAGACCGCCTGCAAGAAGCAGAATCGCAAACAGCCGGCTTATGCCCTCTGCGGGAGAAATGATCCAGGCGCCAACGACAAGAACGAGGACGAGCATCAACGCGGATTTCAATCGGCCCGGAAGCCGGTCGAGCAGATAAAGAAAGCCCGCCCCGCATAGCGGCGCAAACATCCAGAGGGAGGCGGCACCCGAAAGGCTTGCCGCGATATAGCCGGAAACGCAGAGAAGCAGGGCACACATTCCCGCCGGTACGAGATGACCGGGCGAGACGTCCACCATCTCCACTTCCGGCGCGGCGCGGGTCGCCTGCTTGAACCAGCGGAACATATACGCGATCTCGAAAAGCGACCCGACCAGAATAACGGCGATCCATCCATACTGCCCGGCATTGGCCACTCTCATGACCAGTTCCCATTTGGACCAGAACCCTGGAAAAGGCGGAAGGCCGCCAATGGCAAGGAGCAGCATGGCGAAGACCAGCAGAAGTAGCGGACGTCCGGCGATGGCAGCCCAGCCATTGACCTTATCCCGGTCGACAGCGCCCGCGAGAAAGAAGAGACCGGCCTTTGCCAAGAGGTGATTGACGAAGAGACCGCCAACCACAAGCGGCATCGACGCATCGGAGCCAAGCTGCCGCATCAGCGCAAGCGCGAGCGTCAGCAATCCCATTTGTGCGATCGACGAATAGCCGAGGATGCGCTGAACATTCGTCTGGCGCAGCCCTGCGAGGTTGGAGAACAGAAAAGTGGCGCCGCCCGAAACCGCAATAAGTGTGAGAAAATTGTCAAAAAGCGGGAGCAATTTGAACAGGGCAAAGAACACGCCTGCCGAGACCACACCGGAAACGAGCGCTGCAATGCCGCTCGACGCTGACTCGTACACATCGAGGCCCCAGCCATTGGCTGGAAACGGCTTCAATTCGATAAGAAGACAGGCGAGCATGAGCAGGAGTGCCGTCGTTCCGATCGGGCCCGCTATCTGGTCACGATAAACGATCAGGTCATCGATGTTGAGTGTGCCGGCCACATGATAAAGCAGCACGGTGCCAAGCAGGAAAAAGGTCGATGCAAGCACAGTCGCCAGAATGTATTTGAAGCCGGCGGCGAGCGCCGCGGGGGTCCCGTCGAAGCCCAAGAGGCCGTAGGTCGCGATCGATACAATTTCGAGGAACACGAACAAGTTGAACAGATCACGCGTCATCACCATGCCGTTTACGCCCATGATCAGGAGCAGAAAGAGCAACAGGGCTGCGTAACTTTGGCGGAGCTGGCCCCACAGGTGCCAGGCAGCCAGAAGCCCGACAATGTTGATGCTGAAGGCACAGATGGCTTCCCAAGGGCCAATGCGTAGATTGATCGAATAGGGTGGCACATTGCCGGCCGTAAAACTCTCCAGCGCAGGCTGACCATGATAAACCGCCCACAGGCAGGCAGCGCTGATGGCTGTCATCCCAACAAGTGCAAGGCCGAAAGCGACCGCAGGCAAAGGCTTGGCGATCCGGTAAAGCAGCGGGATAAGAAAGCTGCCGCCAAGGCCGAACAGGAAAATGTTCAGCGGTTGCAACAAGGCCTCTACCATTTCGACTCCGTGAAGGCGTCGATATCAAGCGTCTTCTTTGCATCGTACAGGCGTATCGCAAAGGATAGCATGATCGCAGTGACGGAAAAACCGATGACAATGGCGGTGACAACCAGCGCCGACGGAACAGGGTCCACAGCGTTCGCCGCAGCGTGGGCCTTTTCCAATGCGGTATCGATGATTGGCGCAGTACCACCGGTCACATAGCCGGTTGCCACCATGACGATGTGAATGCCGGTGTCGATCAGCGAAAACCCGATGATGATGCGCAGGATATTGCGGTGGGCAAAGATTCCCCAAAATCCGATCAGGATCAAAAGAAACCCCGTAACGAGCAAGATTTGCGAAACCGGCAGTCCCATCAACGTACCTCGCCTGCCATGTCAGCTTCGGAACCGATCGATGACGACACTCAGTTCCGCGCCGACCTTGATGCCAAGCAGTGCCGATATCAGCGGGATCGCCCCAGCGCTGAGGAACGTGCCGAATTTACCGAGCGGGAGAATGTGGCTGTCGAGAAATCCGCCAGCAAAAACAATGCCGAGGACGCCTATCGAGACATAGATAACGCCTGCGAGCGACTCCGTCACGCTGAGGAAGCCGTGATGGAGTTGGCTGGCCGGGCTCGCCAGCATCAGCAACATGACGCCGGATGCCACCACGGCGCCACCTTGAAAACCACCGCCCGCTGAAAGATGCCCGTTCATGATCACATAGGCGCCGAAGAGGAAAATGAACGGCAGGATCACTTCAGCTCCGGTGCGAACGAGCTCGCTCGGTTCGCGCCCTCCGGCACTTGGCGCATCTTGCCCAGTCTTGCTTTTGAGGAGCACGCCAACACTCGCAGCCACCATGAAAAGTACGGCCACTTCCCCGAGCGTGTCGAAGCCACGATAGGTGATCAGGATCCCGGTCACCACATTCGACGCACCAAGTTCGCGCGGGACCTGCGTGAGATAATATGCAGCAAGCGGCGATATTGTCTGGCGTTCTGTATATCCTTTAATCAGGCCGAAAAAGATCACCCCGAACATGATGACAGCGAGAATGGCGAAGCTTCGTTTCATTGGGCGCCCTTCCCTTTCCGATCGTTTTCCGCGTCACGCAATGCGTCGGTGAAGGTCGACGCTGCCATTGGAATGCCGATCCTGTGCGCGGCACGCGAAAGTGCGTGGGATGACAGGGGATTCGTCATCAGCACGAAATAGGCAACGATGAGCAGCTTCAGGCTCCAATCGGGGTGGTACAAGCCCAGCCCGACAAGAACGAGAATGTTGCCGAGTGTCGACGCCTTGGTGCCGGCCTGTATACGGGTGAAAGCATCGGGCATGCGCAAAAGACCGAGCCCGGCGGAAAACAGAAAGAATGCACCGGCAAGGATTATGATACTGCCGATCAGTTCCATCATGGCTCTTTCCCGCCATTGGTCTTGCGCATCGTATAGAGGAAGATCAGGGTCGCCAGTCCAGAACCGATCGCCGCCTCTGCCATTGCCACGTCGGGAGCCGCGAGCAATACGTACGAGACGGCGGCAAACAGGCTGGCGAGGCCCGCGCTGATCATCGCGGCGAGCAGGTTGCTGAGCCAAACGGCAAGGACGCCGCTCACAAGGATGCCGGCACAAACGAGGATCACCAGAAGTTCCAGCATGGCGCTACGACCTCCGCTCGAGGTAACGCGCGATTGCAAGGACTGCAAGAAAGCTGAGAAGACCATAGACGAGCGCCACGTCGATATAGACGAAACGGCCCGACAAGTGGGCGTAAAGGGCGATAAGCGAGATTGAGACAACCGTCAGCATGTCGATGGCAACGACCCTGTCGACGATCGTGCGCCCGATGACGAGCCGGATGATACCGCATGTGATGCTCAGGAAGATCAGGGCACCGGCAATCTTCAGGATGATATCAGCCAAAGACCGCTCCCAGATGTTTCTCGAAGGGCGCTGCGATCATTTCAGTCGCAAGCCCTGGATCGACGGTCTTGACGTCCAGCCAGTGAATGAAAATCACATCGTCTTGGATATCCATGACCAGGGAGCCGGGAGTGAGCGCAATTGAGTTGGCAAGAGCCAGACGTCCTATCGGCGATTTGAGCCCCGTATTGATCTTGACGATGCCGGGGTGAATGTCGATGCGCGGCGAATAAACATAGCGCAGCATATTCAAATTGGCCTTCACCAACTCCACAAAGAAAACACCGGTATAGGCAATGAAATGGACCACGCTTTTCGGGGTCAGTATCACCTGCCACCAGGTGCCGCTGCGACGCATGAAGATCCAGTCGATGACGAGTGCGATCACGGCGCCAGTGAGGACGCCCGGAAGCTCGATACTGGCATTCATGATCAGCCAAAGCGCAAACAGCAGCAGCCAGAGGCTGATCGAGCCCAAGGGCGAAGGTGCGACGCCATTGTGAGCAGTCCCACGGTCTGAAGCCATCGAAGCGACCCTCGTAGAAAATCGGGATGATGCAACAAGCTGGCAGTAGGTATGCCACGCATTAACCGGTTCTATTATAAGCGAATTTCTAGGAAGAATGCTTTCGAATTGTTGCTGGCTTTTTGGTTTTTATTTGCCGGAGGGACTGCTTTTGTTCTGGCGAATAGTATCCGGTGCAAAGGTTTGGGACTGGATGCCAATCACACCATCGCGGCCGAAAGTTAAAGTGGTTGCGGGGTCGCCTGGCGGCCGGCACGATTCGGCGAAATCAGCATCTGCTTGTGGGGCGAAATGACATCGACATCCGAGACAAAATTCTCCGTATGGGCACTGATGGCCATGGTGGTCGGATCGATGGTCGGCGCCGGCATCTTCTCCCTGCCCCAGGGCTTCGGCCGCGTCACAGGGCCTTTCGGCGCACTGATCGCCTGGTCGATCGCCGGCGTCGGAATGCTCATGCTGGCCTTCGTGTTCCAGGTCCTTTCCCGCCGTAAACCGGACCTTGATGCCGGCATCTACGCATATGCCAAGGCCGGCTTCGGCAATTATCTCGGCTTCCTGTCGGCCCTCGGCTACTGGTCGGCAGCCTGCCTCGGCAATGTTTCGTATTTCGTGCTGATCAAATCGACGCTCGGCCTGTTCTTTCCGGTCTTCGGCGATGGCAATACGGTCATCGCTGTTGTCGCCTCATCCGTCATTCTGTGGAGTTTTCACACGCTGATCCTGAAGGGTGTGAAGGGGGCGGCATCGATCAATACGATCGTCACCTTCGCCAAGATCATACCGATCCTTCTATTCATCGTCTTCGTCATCTACGGCTTCAAGGCAGACGTGTTTGCCCTCAATTTCTGGGGCGGCGAAGACGTCAGTTTCAGCAACATCGCCAGTCAGGTGCGCGGCACTATGTTGGTAACGGTCTTCGTGTTCGTCGGCATCGAAGGCGCAAGCGTTTATTCCCGCTACGCGCGCAACCGCAACGATGTAGGCGTGGCCACGGTTGTTGGCTTCCTCGGCGTGCTTTGCCTTCTCGTCCTCGTTACCATCCTGTCCTATGGCGTGATGTTGCGCACCGATCTTGCCCAGTTGCGCAACCCGTCCATGGCGGGCGTGCTCGAGGCGGTGGTCGGACCCTGGGGCGCGATTTTCGTCAGCTTCGGCCTGCTGATTTCGGTTCTTGGCGCGTACCTGTCGTGGGTGCTTCTTGCCGCAGAAATTCTCTTCTCGGCCTCCAAATACGAGACGATGCCGCGGTTTCTCTCCCATGAAAACAAGAATGGAGTGCCGTCGCATGCACTCTGGCTGACCAATATCATTGTGCAGTCGTTTCTGATCATCACGCTTTTCACTGAATATGCGTTTCGCCTCGCGATCGAATTGACGAGTTCGATGATCCTCATCCCCTATCTGCTCGTGGCAGCCTATGGGTTCAAGCTTGCCTGGACAGGCGAAACCTATGACCGCGATCCCGCCGGCCACCGGACTGACCTGATCAGGGGCTTGGTTGCGCTCATCTATACTTCAGGTCTCATCTATGCCGCCGGCGCCAAGCATCTTCTGCTCTCGCTTGTACTCTACGGCCCGGGCACGATCCTTTTCATCATGGCGCGGCGCGAGCAGGGCAGGAAGGTCTTTACACCAACAGAAATGATCATGTTCGCCATTGCGGCTCTCGGGGCGGCTATCGCGATTTTCGGCATCGCCACGGGACGCATCACCATCTGAACCAATTAAAAAATGGGCCGCTCCAAGCGGCCCCAGGGATAGTTCCGATAAGTCCGGCAATCAGTAGTCGACGGGATCGCGGGCGATCGGGCAGGTCATACAATGGCCGCCACCCCGGCCACGGCCAAGTTCGGCGCCGCTGATGGTGATTACTTCGATGCCTTCCTTGCGCAGCAAGGTATTGGTGTAGGTGTTGCGGTCATAGGCATAAACGACACCCGGCGAAGCGCAAACGAGATTGGCGCCGCTGTCCCACTGCGTGCGTTCACGCATATAGTCGTTGCCGCCCGTCTCGACGACGCGCATTTTCTTGAGGCCGAGCGCATCGCGTACGGTCTCAACGAACGTACCCTTGTCTTTGTGAAGTTCGACAGTTCCTTCCTTGTCACCAGGGCGATAGGAGAAAGCGTCGATACTATTGACGATATCCGGATAGAGCAGAACGCAATCGCGGTCGGCAAAGGTGAACACCGTATCAAGATGCATTGCTGCCCGCAGCTTCGGCATGGCCGCTACGATCACGCGTTCGGCGGCACCTTTTTCGAAAAGCTTGGCCGCGAGTTGGCTGATAGCCTGGCGTGAGGTGCGCTCGCTCATGCCGATAAGAACATTGCCCTTGCCGATGGGCATGACGTCGCCGCCTTCGAGCGTGGCGAGACCCCAATCCTCAGTCGGATCGCCCCACCAGACATTGACCTTGCCGGCAAAGCTCGGATGGAACTTGTAGATCGAGGTCGTAAGAATCGTCTCCTCATGGCGCGCAGGCCAGTAGAGCGGGTTCAAGGTAACGCCGCCATAGATCCAGCACGTCGTATCACGGGTATAAAGCGTATTGGGCAGCGGCGGCAGCAGATACTCATTGACGCCTGCAGCGTCCCTGACAAGCTTCAGCATCTCGCCGCCGTGGGTCTCGGGAAACTCATAGGTGGAAAGGCCGCCGATGAGGGTCTCGGCCAGTTCGCGGTTGGAAAGTCCCTCGAGATAGCTGCGGATCTCGTCCACCAAGCCCAACCCAACCTGATTGACGACAACCTGATTGTCGAGAATCCACTTCTTGCCTTCAGGAACCGCCACGGTTTCGGTAAGGAGATTATGCATTTCCAGCACTTCGATACCGCGATCGCGCATCTTGGTGATGAAATCGAAGTGATCGCGCTTGGCGGTATCGACCCAGAGCACGTCGTCGAAGAGCAAACTGTCGCAATTGCTGGGTGTCAGCCTTTGATGCGCCCGCCCCGGTGCGCATACCATGACCTTACGCAGCTGCCCGACCTCGGAATGGACCCCGAAGTCGCTGGATTGAGTATTTGGAGAAGCTGACATGGTTGTACCTCCCGAGGTAGCTTAAATTGTGATGTAGCCGGATATGAGCCCGATCAGCGCCGCGACGCAGCCGATTGCTGCGGCAGCGAAAATCAGCCAATCGACAGTTGTGTTAAATATTGGCTTGCCGCGCTCACGGCGGGCCCAGAAATAGAGAATGGTTCCCGGCGCGTAGAGCAGCGCCGAAAGGAGTACGAATTTCAGTCCGCCCGCCGCAATCATGAACAGGGTGTAGACAGCGGCCACGCCGGCAATGATCAGATCGCGCTGGCGCTCCTCAGGCTTCTTTTCGTAGGTCTCCCCTCGCCGCGCCAGCATGACGCCATAGGCGGCCACGAAGAGATAGGGTATCAGCGACATGGCGCTGGTCAGGCTCAGCATCAGCGCGAAGGCGTCCCGAGACCAGTAGGTGCTGATGACGAAAAGCTGAACCACGATGTTCGTCAGCCACAACGCAGCCGCAGGAACCTTGTTTGAATTCTCGGTCCCGAACACCCTTGGCATATCCTCCTTCTGCGCGGCGATGTAGAGAACTTCCGCACAGACCAGCGACCAGGCGAGATAGGCGCCGAGCACCGAAATGATCACGCCGACGCTGATAAAAATCGCCCCCCAGTGGCCGACGACGGCTTCAAGAACGCCGGCCATCGAGGGCTGTCCCAGAGCCGCGATATCAGCGCGGGCCATGACCGAATAGGGGAGCAGCGACACCAGCACCATAAGCGTGGTGACGCCGATGAAGCCGAGGATGGTGGCTGTACCGACATCCGACCGTTTTGAGGCGTAACGCGAATAGTTGCTCGCGCCTTCGATACCGAGGAACACGAAGACGGTGACCAGCATCGTCGCCCGCACCTGATCGAAGATGTGCGATTCCGGCATGCCGACGCCGCCCCAGAAGTTGGCGCTGAACATATCGCCCTTGAACACGACGATAAGGATCAGAATGAAGGTGAGGATGGGCACGATCTTCGCGACGGTGACGACCGTGTTGATGAACGCGGCCTGCTGGACGCCTCTCAGGATCGTAAAATGAAACAGCCAGATGCCGATCGATGCGACGACGATGGCGACCACCGTATTGCCATCTCCGAAGACCGGGAAGAACAGTCCGAGCGTGGACTTGATCAGTACCCAGTAGGAAACGTTGCCGATGCAGCTGCCGATCCAGTAACCGAACGCCGAAAGGAAGCCCGGATAATCGCCGAAGCCCGCCTTGGCATAGGCGAAGACACCAGCATCGAGTTCGGGCTTGCGCTCTGCAAGCGACTGGAAAACGCGGGCAAGCATATACATGCCGGTCCCGGCAATGCACCAGGCGATGATCGCCCCGAAGGGACCCGTTGCGTTACCAAACGTGCGCGGTAGCGAGAAAATGCCGGCGCCCACCATCGACCCCACGACCATGGCAGTCAGCGCGAACAATGAGAACTTTTGAGTAGAACCTGAGGCCATGAGTTACCCCCCAAGAATTGGTCAGGTTAGGGGAGCGCAAGGTGTGGCTCCGGCAAAGATTATAGGAGGTTTCAATTCTCTATGTGATCAGCACAGAATCCCACAAATAGGCTGCGCGTCTCTAATTTTGCTACCGGCGCGGCTACGTCGGAGTATTGCGGACAAACGCCAGCAAATGCGATGGCGACAAAACAAGGATCCCAGCTTCAATGTGCCGGTTTCTGTCGCGTCGGGAATTAGCCGAAGCAACGCAGCGCCTTTAAATCCCTGATCTTCATGCAAACTTCCGGGGGCGAAAATCCCCCCATGGAAGTGGGCGACACTGAGCACTCAACGAGGGTAGGTCAACGCCAACCATCGCGGACAATAGCTGGAGGCCGCTTCTTGCACTGCGGAAATTGGGATTCCGGGCGGGCATTTGGGATTTCTGACCAATCACAAACGATTGGCACACGTTATAGTCGAATTGCCCCGCAGACGTATGCTTTGTCCCATTTCACGAGAGTTTCCTGGAGTCCATGAGAAATGCTGGTTTCAGTGAATAAATCGATGCGAAGGGTGCGCGCGCTGGGCGCGTTCATGGGCCTTCTGATGGCAGGTCCAATGCTTGCAGGATGCCGGGATGAAGCCAAGGATGAGCCTCCGGTCATTCGCCCCGTGCGAACGGTCACGGTTGAGCAGCGCAAGCTTGGCGACAGCGTCAGCCTTACCGGACATGTCGAGGCCGAGAACCAGGTCTCCTTCGCGTTTCGCCTTGGCGGCCGCATGATCGAACGCCTTGCCAATGTCGGTGATCCGGTCGAGCCCGGGAAGATTCTCGCCCGCATGGACCCGCAAAATGAAATCAGCGCGCTGCGCACCGCACAGGCGACCCTCGTCGCCGCCGAAGGGCAACTCGTCAAGACGAGCAATGCATTCGCACGGCAGGAAACGCTGCTGAGACAGGGCTTCACCACCCGCGCGCAATATGATGCGGCACAGCAGGCGATGCGCGCGGCGCAATCGCAGGTCGACAGTTCGCAGGCGCAGCTGGAAAATGCCGAGGATCGCGTGGGCTTCACCGAGCTCTACGCAGATGCGGCGGGCACCGTGACCGCTGTCGGCGCCGAGCCCGGCGAGGTCGTCCAGGCGGGGCAAATGGTGCTGCAGGTTGCGCGCCAAGATGGACGCGATGCGATATTCGACGTTCCGGCTCAGCTGCTGCGACAGGCGCACGACACAGCGATTGTCGAGGTTGCGCTGACCGACGATCCGACGGTAAAGGCCACCGGACGGGTGCGCGAAGTGGCGCCGCAGGCCGATCCGACGACGCGGACCTTCAGGGTGCGCGTCGGCCTCAGCGACACGCCCGCTGCCATGCGCCTTGGATCGACCGTGACGGGCCGTGTGACGGTTGATTCATCGCCTGAGATCGCGATACCGGCGACGGCCCTGACCAAGTTCAACAGCCAGCCTGCGGTCTGGATTGTCGATCAGGACAAGAAGACCGTGTCGACGCGCAATGTCGAAGTAGTTCGCTTCGATCCCGCCACTGTCATCATTTCGCAGGGCCTCACCCCCGGTGAAGTCGTCGTGACGGCCGGCGTCCAGGCTTTGCATGACGGCCAGGAAGTGCGTCTGCTCGGATCCACCCAATGAACGGCTTCAATCTTTCCGCTTGGGCGCTGAAGAGCCGCTCGCTCGTGATCTATGCGATGATTGCCGTCGTCGTTGCCGGCGTATTCGCCTTCATCAATCTTGGCCGCAACGAGGACCCAGCCTTTACCATTAAGACCATGGTCGTCAGGGCCGGCTGGCCCGGGGCAACCCTCGACGACACACTGAAACAGGTGACCGAACGGCTCGAGCGCAAGCTGCAGGAGATACCCGAAGTCGATTTCCTGCGCAGCTTTACCAATGCGGGCGTGACGACCATCTTCGTCAATCTCAAGGACGCAACGACGGCGGCCGAAGTTCCCGATGTCTGGTATCAGGTACGAAAGAGCATCGGCGACATTCGCCCGACCTTGCCGGCGGGTATCGTCGGCCCCGGATTCGACGATGATTTCGGCGATACGTTCGGCATCATCTACGGTTTCACGGCAGACGGCTTTACCCAGCGCGAACTCGCCGACTATGTCGATGAGGCGCGCTCGCGCCTGCTGCATGTGCCGGACGTATCCAAGATCGACGTGCTCGGGGCACAGCCTGAACGCATCTTCATCGAGTTTTCCACCGAACAAATGGCGGGCCTCGGCATCGACAGGACCGCCGTGATCGCCGCCTTGCAGGCGCAAAATGTGGTCAGCCCTTCGGGTACCCTGCGAACCGCCGACGAGCGCTTGAGCCTGCGCGTCAGTGGCGCTTTTGATTCCGAAGAGGACCTTCGCAACTTGAATTTCGTCGCAAATGGCAGGCTGATCCGGCTGCGCGACATCGCTGAAATTCACCGCGCCTATGCAGACCCGCCGCAGCCGATGTTCCGGGTGAACGGCAAGCCTGCCATGGGTCTTGCGATATCGATGCGCGAAGGAGGCGATATTCTCGCGCTCGGCCACAACATTACCGCGGCGATGAAAGAGATCACCGCGAACATGCCGATCGGCATCGAAACGACGCTCGTCGCCAATCAACCGCAGGTGGTCGATGACGCAATCGGGGAGTTCACCGAATCGCTCTGGCAGGCGATCGTCATCATAATGGCCGTCAGTTTCATCAGCTTGGGCATTCGCGCCGGAACCGTCGTCGCCCTCGCGATACCGCTATCGCTGGCGATGGTCTTTGCGGTGATGCAGATCCTCGGGATCGATCTGCAGCGCGTCTCCTTGGGCGCCCTGATCATCGCGCTCAGCCTGCTCGTCGACGATGCCATGACGACGGTCGATTCCATGACGACGCGGCTCGCACTCGGCGATGAAAAGGAAGAGGCCGCGAGCTTCACGTTCCGGACGCTCGCTGCCGCCATGCTGGCCGGTACCCTGGTCACCGCAACCGGCTTCGTACCGATCGGCTTTGCGCGGAGTTCAGCAGGCGAATATACGTTCTCGATCTTTGCCGTCGTGAGTATCGCACTGGTCGTATCCTGGCTTGGCGCCGTGATCTTCTCTCCGCTCCTCGGCGTTGCCCTGCTGAAGAAGCCTGACAAGATCGAGACCGGAAAGCCCTCCATCATTCTTCGCTTCTTCCGCAGCCTGCTTGTCGGCGCGCTGCGTATGCGCTGGCTGACGATCGGCATCACGCTTGCATGTTTCGTGCTCGCCCTTTTGGCGCTTCCGCTGGTGCCACGGCAGTTCTTTCCTTCGTCCGATCGTCCCGAACTGCTTGTCGATATAAGGCTTCCCCAGAACGCGTCCATCGAGGCGAGCCAGAAGGCATCGGACCAACTTGACGCGCTCCTCAGGGACGATCCGGACGTGGCACATTGGAGCACCAATGTCGGGCGCGGCGCCATCCGCTTTTACCTGCCGCTCAACGTCGAATTGCCCAATGAATTTTTCTCGCAAGCGGTTGTCGTTGCGAAGGACGTTCCGGGCCGTGAGCGGCTCCGCGCGCGACTTGAACAGGAATTGGCTGAAAAGGTGCCAAGCGCCATTTCACGTGTCTCGCTGCTGGAACTCGGTCCGCCAGTTGGTTGGCCGGTGCAATATCGCGTGAGCGGCCCTGATGCCAACGAGGTCCGCGAGATCGCTCAGCGCCTGGCACAGGTCATGGGCGCCAATTCGCAGCTCAACCGCATCAATTTCGACTGGATCGAACCCGCCCGCTCCATCCGCGTCCATATCGATCAGGATCAGGCGCGCCTCCTGGGCCTGAGTTCGCAGGCGCTGGCGACGGCGCTCAATACCGTCGTGTCCGGAATGGCGGTCACGCAGGTACGCGACGATATCTACCTGGTCGACGTCGTCGTGCGCTCGACCGACGAGCAGCGCGTATCGCTCGACAATCTGCGCACGTTGCAGTTCCCGCTTCCCAATGGCCGTACGGTACCGCTCAGCCAGTTCGCGACCTTTGAAGTCGACCAGGAGTTCCCGGTGATCTGGCGGCGCGACCGCGTGCCGACACTCACCGTGCAGGCGGATGTGACGGCGGGCGGTTCGCCAGAGGCGATCGTCCAGGCCATGGAACCGGAAATCGACAAACTCAACGCCACCTTGCCAGTTCCATATCGCATCGTCGCAGGCGGCACCGTGGAGGAAAGCGCCAAGTCGCAGGCGTCCGTGATTGCTGTTGTGCCGATCATGCTGTTCCTGATGATCACCATACTCATGGTGCAACTGAAGAGCTTTAGCCGCCTGTTCCTGGTGATGAGCGTTGTTCCGATGGGATTGATTGGTGTCGTCGGTTCGCTCTTCATCTTCAACCGGCCCTTAGGCTTTGTCGCCATTCTTGGTATCCTGTCGCTGCTCGGGCTTATCGCCAAGAATGCCGTCATCCTCATCGAACAGATCGAGACGGAGCGGGCCAAGGGAACGGATGTGTGGAATGCCGTCATCGACGCCACCGTGTCGCGCTTCCGCCCGATCATGCTCACCGCGATATCCACCGTGCTTGGCATGATTCCGATAGCCTGGACCATCTTCTGGGGACCGATGGCAATTGCGATCATGGGCGGCTTGCTGGTGGCGACCGTTCTTACACTGGTCTTCCTGCCGGCCCTCTACGTGGCCTCCTTCCGCGTCAAGGAACCGACAACCGATCAACCTTCGCGCCAACCTGCCCCAAGCCCAGCATAGATCGCATGAAAGGATGCGGGCATGGATGGCCGTATTGTGGTCGGCACAGTTCTTTGACAACTCCGGCAAAGCTTTGGCCTAACAACCGACACTTGTCAGGACGAGATCGTCAGTCGTGCAACCCGTTTGGTAACAGTTACGTACTGAACAGACGATAGAGGTTGTGCCATACTATTCAAGACGAGCATTCGTAACTGCGTGATTTGTCACTTCGGGGAATTTTTGGGGTAGCAATGCCAGCATTTTCTTCAGCAAGAACGGATCGAACCAGTTTGCCCGGTACGGACAGTGATGCATGGGCAAAGGTTTTCACTCGATTGTTGCGGCGCATGGTGACGGCATGAACGCCCATGACCACACCACAACGTCTGAAGCGTCGCTTGATCACAACTTTGCCCAAGCGGCTGCGATATCTCCTATCGACTGCCCTCCATTGCCTTCGAAGCGCTCTTCCTACCCGTCGACGATACCCGCGTTCAAGTTCGACACCCGGGTCGTGCCGCTTGACGATCAATATGACTCCTGGCGCAAGAGTTTCTCCTCCATGCTGGAGTTCGGCGACCGCAGGGACACGTCGAACGGCTTTGACGGCAGGCAAACCGTCTGGGATCTCGGCAATCTCGCCTTTTCCAGGATCAGAACCAACGCACTCGAATTTGCGAGCGTTCCCGGTCATACGCGGCGGGAAGCGCTCGATCACTGGACAATGACACTTCCGCTCGACGGAGCGATAAGCACCCTCGGTCCGGCGGGCAGTTTTGCAGGCGGCGCGGGCATTGTGCAGATCCATTCGCTCGGACGTTGGTTCGAAGGCAATGTAACGGACAGCGATATGCTGATGCTATTCGTCCCGCGTGACTTCGACCCGGACGTCGCCCACGCGCTCAGCGCGGCTGAGTTTTCCTCCGTCGATACAGCGATGGGCAGGCTGCTCGCCGACTACTTCATGGGGCTGGCCAAGCGGCTGCCGGGGGTCGAGGCGGAGAATATTCCAGAACTGGTGGGCGCGACGCGCGCGATGATCAGAGCTTGCGTCATGCCTTCGCCCGGCACAATCGAGGAGGCGCAGGCGCCTATCACGCGCGTTCTACTCGAAAAGGCGCGCAGTATCGTAAACGCCAGATTGTTTGATCCGTCGTTCAATGCCGAAGCACTGCGGCGCGATCTCGCAATCTCCCGGACCGGGCTTTACCGGATGTTCGAACCTTTCGGCGGCGTGATGCATTACGTTCAGCACCAACGGCTTCTCGATGCGCATGCGGCACTGGCGGATCCGAATGACAAACGCCGCATCGTCGAAATTGCCGAGCAGCGTTGCTTCAGCGACGGCGCGGAATTCAGCCGGGCATTCAAGCGGGAATTCGGTTACACACCCACGGAGGTGCGCGCCGGACGCAAGAGCGGGATACCGCGCAGGTCGGCAAGCGAAATCACCAGTGCTGCTCCCGAAGAACGCCTCGGTCTTCTCCTGCGCAAGCTCCACGGTTGATCTGCAACAATTGATGAGGTTTTCGATGCGTCATGAAGATGTGGATGAACGATTGAGAAAACTCGGCGTGAATGTCGGCCCCTTCACCTTCACCGTATTGTTTCTGATCGGCGTCATCGTTGCGGCGGGTCTTGGCTGGCTCCTGTACTAGTCTCGCCTGCTGGCTGGAGTATTGACTACGATGTTCGATAGCGACGACTGGAAACTGGCGATTGAGGATACGCGGTTTCGGCAAAATGCCATCGTCGCCCTCATTCATTCGAGCAACAATCAGGCCTTGGGACTTCTGCGGCTGTTTTCCGTCATCGCCCTTGCCACCGCGACCGGGGCGGTTACGTCACTTGCGGCAGGCGAATTCTCACCGACGGTCGGCTGGGAGCTTGCATCCCTGACATTGGTTCTTGTCTGGTCCTCATGGCAGTGTTTCCGGGCCCTCGAAGTCGGCGATATCGACCTGCCGGGTCGCGATGCCGAATTCTGGTTGCGTGCCGCCGATGCCGGGGACGACCGGCCAGCCTTTTCCCGCCACTACCTTGAAGGGTTCAGAGAACGCTACCGGACCAACCGCAGGGTAAGCGAGCGTCAGGCACGCGCGCTGAGGAGGGCAAAACTGGGAGGAATAATTGCGCCCCTCATCGGCATCGCCGTGGGCTTGATCCTAGCCTTCTTCCAAATAAACTATGCTTGAACTCTCGTGCGCTCACTGTGTCATGGTTTTGATGGCGAATTGGATACCCACCCAGTGCTCAGTCGAAGCGTATTGATACTCCGTGCAATCCTGCTGATGCTCGTCGCGTGCGGCCTTGCGGCATGCGCCTCGCCGGCCCGCGGTGTTCTCGCGCCCGTGGCTGCGCCGTCGCCGGACACTGCAAAGGTTGATATCCTGGTGGCCACGACCCGCGCGCCAACGACGCAGAATGGTGTCTTCTTCAGCGGCGAGCGCGGCAGCGATTTGAGCCTGGCCAATGTCGTGGTTTCAATTCCGCCGAACCGTCAACCCGGTACAATACAGTGGCCGCGCCGGCTTCCTGGCGATCCTGAGCGGAGTTTTGTAACCACTGCTGTGAACCCGGTCGAGATCGGAGATATTCGTACCTGGTACCGATCGCATGCGGTAAGCGACAGGCGCGTATTGATCTTCGTTCACGGCTTCAACACCCGGTTCGAGGACTCGGTGTTTCGCTTCGCGCAGATTGTTCACGACTCGCGCGCGGAAGTCACCCCGGTCCTGTTTTCCTGGCCCTCGCGCGGGGCTCTGCTCGATTACAATTACGATCGGGAAAGCACCAATTTTTCCCGGTCCGAACTTGTCTATGTCATTCAGCAGGCGGTAAAAAGCCCCGACGTCTCGGAAATCACGATTGTCGGTCATTCGATGGGCAGCTGGCCGGTGATGGAAGCACTGCGCGATATATCGATGCAGAACAAGCGTATATCACCCAAAATCACCGACGTCATCCTTGCCTCGCCGGATCTCGATATCGACGTTTTCCGCAAGCAGCTCACGGATATCGGCCAGGAACGGCCGCATATCTCGATATTCGTTTCGGCAAACGACAGGGCGCTGCGCCTTTCCAGGTTAATATCCGGCCAGGTCACGCGCGTAGGGGGCGTGGATCTTACCGACGTGGCCTACAAGGCCCAGCTTGAAAAGGCGACCGGGATTACGGTCTATGACCTTACTCAACTGCGCGACGGCGACAGTCTCAACCACACCCAGTTTGCAACGAGCCCCGAGGTTGTCCGCCTCTTCGGCGAACGACTGTTGCGAGGACAATCGCTTTCCGATGCCGATCCGAATGCGTCCGGAAATTTCGGCGCCACTGCAATTGAGGCCGGCCAGACCATCGGCACCGTGACAGGCGCTGCGCTGAGCGCGCCCATCCGCATTTTCGAGAGCGCCGTGCGTCGCTGATACGCGGCTATCCGCTTTGGGTAGCTTAATTCGGCACTATCGCCGCAGCAGCCATTCCTTCTTGATCGCCAATACTCCTCCGGGTCCGTGCGCTGCCGCAAAGAGCAGACCGGCGGCAAAAGTAAAATGGTCGATGAAAAACCCGAACTCGGCCTGGTTTCCGGCCCAGTGCGACGGGCCGTGAAACGCAAATGCCAGAAACAGAACGTAGGCGGCAGCTACAAGTGCTGCTTCGGAGAAATAGGCGCTGGTCAGGAAGCATGCGACGAGAGCAAGCTCAAGCAGCGCAGCGAGCCACGCCAGCAGGGTGGGAAACGGAAATCCGGCCCCGGCGATATACGTCGCCGTACCGCCGATATCCATCAACTTGAAGCTCACGGCCATGATGAAGACGAGCGCGAAGATAAGTCGCCCCACCAGAATCGCCGCCGTCGTCCATCCCGCATTGCCTGTTGCCGTTGTCATACTGGTCCTCCTGAAGCAAGTCTCGAAGCTTTCGCTGCAAGGACGAGTGCTGCGGACCATTTCCGACACCGCGCGGGCAATTTTCTTTTTGGACGCCGATCCGTACCCGAAAGGGGATCCGGCAGCGCTCATGGTCCTTGACGATCAGAAGCTATTGCGCTCGTGATAAGTACGCAGGAAAGACTGGATACGTGCATCCTGGGGATGATGCAGGATGCGGTCGGGGCTATCGACGCCCACGAGTTCGCCCTTTTCCATGAATCCGACCTGATCGGCGACGTGCGCGGCGAAACCCATTTCGTGGGTGACCACCACCATCGTCATCCCCTCCCCGGCCAGTGTCCTCATGACGCTCAGCACCTCGCCTACAAGCTCCGGGTCGAGTGCGGACGTCGGCTCGTCGAAGAGCATGAGCCTCGGTTCCATGGCGATGGCGCGGGCAATGGCAACGCGTTGTTGCTGGCCGCCGGAGAGGCGCGAAGGATGGTTCGCCATCTTGTCCGCCAGCCCCACCTTGGCAAGCGCCTCCACGGCGCGCCGATCGGCGTCGGCTTTGGACATGCGGCGCACGCGGATCAGCCCCTCGGCGACGTTCTCCTTGGCGGTCATATGCGGCCAGAGATTGAACTGCTGGAAAACCATGCCGATCGAGCGTCGCATCTCGCGGAGCTTGCGGCCCGACATCTTCTTGTTGGGCGCCTCATAGCCAATCAACTGGCCATCAATGCGGACTTCGCCGGAATCGTATTCTTCAAGGAAATTGATGCAGCGGAGCAGGGTCGACTTGCCCGAACCGGATGGTCCGATGAGACAGGTGACCTTGCCGGGCAGAATCGACAGGTCGACATCCTTCAGCGCCTGAAACTTGCCGTAGAATTTGTTGACCTTACGCATTTCGACGGATGACGCTGCAAGCATCTTACGTCCTTTCAATCAGATGTTTCGTGATACGCGCTTCCAGTCTGTGGCCGACGCGCGAAATCGTCTCTACCAAGCCCCAGAAGAACAGCGCCAGCACCAGGTTTGCCTCGACATACCGGAAGGTTTCCGCGGACATGCGCTGCACCTGGTACAGCAATTCGGGAACGGTGATGATCGACAGAATCACGGTTTCCTTGGTCAGGATGATCGAAAAGTTCACCAGCGCCGGCAAGGCGGAGACCAAGCCGAGGGGCAGCAGGATACGCCGCACAATATGGCCTTCGGCCATGCCGATGGCACGGGCGGCTTCGATCTGCCCGTCGGGCACGGCCCGGAATCCCGAACGGAATATTTCGGCGAAATAGGGGCTGCCGTAGATTGTCAGCCCGAGCAGGCCGGCTGGCAGTGCATCGAGGCGCAGGCCGATGAGTGGGCCACCGTAATAAAGCACGAACAATTGCACGAGGAACGGTGTGCCGCGGATAACTTCGATATAGACCTGGATGATCCACGTTACCCAGCGCGGTGCATAGCGTTGAATGAGCGCAATGACGAGGCCGAGCGCCATGCCGAAGACGGTGCCAAGCGCCCAACAGACGATCGTATTGGCAAACCCCTTGAGCAGCGACGGGCCATATTGCTGCAACATGCTCCAATCCATCAGACGGCCGTCCTGTGTTCGAGGTAACGTCCGAGCGCCGCGAGGCACAGGTTGATCACGAGATAAATGCAGGCGGCGGCGATGTAGACCTCAAGCGGCCGGAAGGTGGTAGCAGCCTGCGCCTGGCTGGCGCGGGTAATTTCGAGAATACCGACAACTGAGACCAGCGAGGACGCCTTCACCAGAAGAATAAGTTCGTTGATCAATGCCGGCAGCGAAAGCGTCACGGCTTGCGGGAGAATGACCCGGATCCATACGTCGAATGGCGTCATGCCGATGGCGACGGCCGCCTCTGCCTGTCCCCTCGGCAGCGCTGCTATCGCACCGCGCCAGATTTCGGAGATATAGGCGCTGGCGCAGATGCCGACGGTCACCACAGCAGCGACCATTGCAGGAACGTCGAGGCCAATGACCGGAAGCGCATAATAGAACACCAGCAATTGCACCAGGAGCGGCACGCCGCGCAGGAAACTGACCCAGATGGCTGCAAAGCGACGCAGCAGCGGGTAAGGCGACAGGCGAGCTGCGCACACCAGCGTGCCGATCACAAGACCCAGTCCGATACCGAGTATAGAGATCAGCAGCGTGTATCGCGCTGCCCACAACAACGGCTCGAAGCTTTGAAGGAAAACCGCTAAGGAAAACATCCGCCCTCACTTGACCCAAGATGTGCGGGCGGAGGTCACTCCGCCCGCCGCAAATTACTTGGTCGGAACCTCACGCGGCAGTTCGGTGTAGGTGCCGAGCCACTTCTCCTGGATCGCCTTGACGCGGCCGTCATCGGTCATCTTGAGCACCGCATCGTTGATGGCCTTGTTGAAGCTTTCGCTGTCGGCATCCTTGCGCAGCACCCATGCGAAATACTTCGGCTCACCGAACTGGGCAGGGGTGAAGAGAGCAAAACTTTCAGGACGGCTCTTCACGAGATAGGTAAGGTTCGGAAGCGAGCCCGCAACCGCATCGAGACGACCGGCAGCGAGGTCGGCATAGGCTTCGTCAGTGGTGCCGTATTCCTTGATCGTTACACCGCCAAGCTTCTGGCTATAAGCTTCAAGCTGCTTGAATTGTGCAGTGCCCTGCTGCACGCCAACGGTCTTGCCCTTGATATCTTCCGGCTTGGTGAGTTCGGTGTTGCTCGCAGCCTTCAGCAGCGAAACGGTGGCATCGGCGATAGGCAAGGTGAAGCCGTAGCGCTCGAGACGCTCCGGGGTAATGGTAACGGGGGCAATCACGATGTCGAACTTCTTGACTTCAAGACCTGGCAGCTCCGCCGTCCACGGAATGTCCTGGTAGACCGGCTCGACGCCGATTTCCTTGGCAACCTGGTCGAACAGGTCCTTGGTCATGCCCTCATACGTGCCGTTGTTGAGCATGTCGAAGGGTGCATAGTGCATGTCGGTGGCGGTTACGATCTTGCCCGCGGCCTTGACGTCCGCAAGCTGGTCCGCCCCGGCGGCGCTGGCAAGACAGAGTGTGGCCAAGCCGACAAGCGCCCCTTTGAAGGTCATGTGAATTCTCATTTCAGTTCTCCTAGTTGTTCCCACGGGATTGACACGGCGGGCACTTATTGTGTCGCCGTATTTTTAGATCAGAGAAATGCCTCGCCGATCGAGGCCGTATGTCGCTCCTTGACCGGCTGTTATGTTCGGGTTGGCGAAAGCGCAACGGATCACGCTTTTCGCCAGATTATTCCACAGCGCAGGAGTCCACCGGCGCCCGGTATCTTCCGCTTCGCTGCGCAACCTTACCATGCCAGAGTGCAACGAAAAGTACTCAAGCGGATTCGGTAAAGCACCAGGACCGCCGTCTTGCCCGTCACCACCGGACCGGAACCGGCCGTTCGGCGCGACGAGCGGAGGCATTGACCTCCGCTGGTTCTTGCCGGTTGTTCCCACGGCAATCGCTGGGAAAACATTGGATGCATTGCGCTTTGACTGATGCACGGATCGCCTTCGGTCAGTTCAGCATATGGCCGGAAATGATAATGCGCTGGATTTCGCTCGAGCCTTCGTAGATCCTCATGATCCGAAGATCGCGATTGATCCGTTCGATGGGGAAATCACGCGTATATCCATAGCCTCCATGCAGCTGCAGCGCGATATCTGCAATACGGCCCGCAGCTTCTGATGCGTGCAACTTGGCCATGGAGGCCGCGAGTGAAAACCGCCCGCCACCTGCATGCGCCAGGTCCCGTTGTCGCGCTGCGTCCTGCGCAACGAGCAATGCCGAGCGATAGGCCAAACCCATATCGGCGATCATCCAGCGTATGCCCTGCCGGTCACTCAGTGGCTGCCCGCCGATGACACGCTCCTTTGCGTAGGCGATCGCAGCTTGCATTGCAGTCTCGGCCATGCCGAGGCATTGCGCGGCAACCTCGATACGGCCATTGTCAAGCACTTGCATGGCCGTGCGGAAACCCTTGCCTTCCTCCCCCAGCAGCGCATCGGGCGGCAGCTCGCAGTCGATGTTCAGTGTAAAGACGTGACCGCCCTTGAGACCCATTGTCCTTTCAGCCGCACCAGCTTCAAGCCCCGGCGTCCCCTTGGGGAGGATAAAGGTCGAAATGCCGCGATGTCCCTTTTCCGGATCGGTCACGGCATAGAGAAGAATGAAATCTGCAACGCCGCCATTGGAGATGAAGCATTTCGTGCCTTTGACATGCCAACCCGCGCTCGTGCGGCGCGCCCGAGTCTTCATGTCAGCAGGATCGGATCCGGCAGTGGGTTCGGTCAGCGCGAATGATCCCAAAGCCTCGCCCGTTGCCGCCTTGGGCAGCCATTTCTGTTTTTGCGCTTCCGTTCCGCCAATGAGGATGGAGTCGGTCGCCAGATAGTGCGCGGTCAGCGCCGAAGCAGTGGAACCGCAGGCTCCGGCGACGATCGCCACTGCCCGCAGCAGCGCAGTTGCCGAGATCGAACTCCCGCCATAGGCTTCCGGCAGATTTGCGCCCAGCATTCCGGCTTCGGCCAGAACCGCGAGTTGTTCATGGACGAAGGTAGAGGCTTCGTCGGTTGCCGCCGCTTTCGTCGCAATGCGTTCCGCACACAGCCGCCCAAGCACGTCGCAGAACAGCCGCTCCTCGTCGGACAGCATGTACCATTCATCCGTCATGCGCGCTTCTCCAACCCGAACTCCCGCAGAATTGTTTCGCGATCGCCGCCGAGCCGGGGCGCCGAGACTGCTGCAACCGGCTTTTCGCCGTCGAAGCGGACGGGCTGACCGACTGTCGGCGCCTCCCCTAGCACCGGATGTTGCAAAAGGCTGACCAATCCACGCGCGGCCGAATGCTCATTCGAAATTGCCTGCGCAATGTCCCAGATCGGGGCAGCCGGCAAACCCACCGCAGAGAGAGCGGCAATGGCTTCCTCGGTGGTCAACTTGCGCGACCAGTTTTCGATCAAGGCCTTCAAGGCTGGTTCATGTTCGGTGCGGCTGGCATCTGTAGCAAAACGCGGGTCTTCGACGGCCTGCGGGGCGCCGACAAGTTGAGCAAGCGCGCTAAACTGCCTGGGGTTCAGAACGGTTATCACCACCTGACCATCGCTGGTGGCAAAGCAGCCAAAGGGCGTCGAGAGCGGATGGCGATTGCCGACGCGTTGCGGCAATAGGCCGGCATAGAGGTGCAGCGCATGGCTGGTCGTCAACACTGAAAACAGGGCGTCATACATGGCGACGTCAAGCGTGGCGCCCTGACCTGTCGAATTGCGTTGCACCAGCGCGGCCATGATGGACCAGCTGGCAAACAATCCGGCCAGCAGATCGGCAATGCTTTCACCGGTCTTGAGCGGGCCGCCTCCCTCCTCGCCGGTGCTTGCCATCAGGCCGGACATGGCCTGCACGATGAGGTCATAGGCCGGCAAATCCTTGAATGGTCCCTCCTGGCCAAAGCCTGAGATCGAGCAATAGATAAGTCTGGGGTTCGCCGCTCGCAGCGCCGCGGCGCCGAGGCCCAAGCGCTCGGCCACGCCGGGACGAAAATTCTCGACCACTACGTCTACTTGCTCGGCGAGCATCTGCGCCAGCGCCTGGTCTTCCGGAACCTTGAGGTCCAGAACGATGCTGCGCTTGCCACGATTGTTAAGAGTGAAAAGTGCGCTTTCACCATGGCTGAACGGGCCGACGTGGCGATAATCGTCGCCCGCCGGCGGTTCAAGCTTGATGACCTCGGCTCCAAGATCCGCCAGAAGCGCCGTGCAGTAAGGACCCGCCAACACACGCGACAGATCCAGTACCTTGATCCCCGCCAGCGGCCGGTTCATGCCCACGGCTCCGATATGGGACGCGCCGCACAATTGCTAGCTGCCGTATAACGGGAACGGTACATCTGCACTCCTCCATAGCGCGCTGTCACGGAATATGTCTACACATAAGCCCGCGAATATGTCTATACTTATTTTATGGATATGTCTAAACTTGCCCGCATTCCGCTGGAGATTCATCGGCGGGAGCAGCCATAGGCGACAAATAATGCGCAAGGCCCAAAATATCGCTGACGAGGTACGTCGTCGCATTGTCGAACTCAAGTGGCGTGAAGGCGAACGCATACCGGACGAGGCGGATCTGGCGGTCGAGTTCAGCGCCGCACGGGCGACGGTCAACAAGGCGTTGCAAGTGCTCGCCGATGAAGGCCTTCTGGATCGCCGGCGTCGCGCGGGCACGCGGGTGGTGGTCAATCCGGTGCGCAAGGCCACCTTCTCCATTCCCATCGTGCGTGAGCAGGTCGAGGACGCGGGCCTGATCTACAGCCACCGTGTCGTTGCGCAGCGGCTCAGTCCGATTCCCGGCCACATCGCGGTACGCCTGGGTCTTCCGGAAGGGGTACGTCTGGTCCATCTCAGGGCGGTGCATTACGCCGACGGCAAACCCTACCAGCTCGAAGACCGCTGGATTAATCCGCACGTCGTTCCAGGACTTGAACACGCCGGCTTCCGGGATTTGAATGCCAATGAATGGTTAGTGCGTAACGCACCCTATCTGCGGGCTGAGTTCTCGTTTTCAGCCGAGAATGCCGACCGGCGCGATGCGCGATTATTGCAGACGAGGCAAGGCCAGGCATTGTTGATCCTGCATCGCACCACCTGGAATGATCTTGGACCCATTACCACAGTCCGGGTGGCCTTTCAGCCCGGCCACAGTTTCGGCGCCGACGAGGGCCGCGATCAAGCGGCCAAAATCTGAGAGACAGCCGCAAGGCTTTCGCAAGCGCTATGCCCAATCTGGAATCAGGCGGACTGTGTGGCTGGATTTAGCTGGCACTGGTGACATTGTCTATCTGCTCGTGGAGATATTTATATGAAAGTTCCGTCCCAAGGTTCCACAATTGCGAGTATTAGCTACCAGACGGATGGATTAGCGAAGTAGACAAGGGCCAGGACCAACAAATTGCGAAGATCCGAGTTGGAAATAACGCTAAGGTGCGACGGACAGTTCTGCGGGACATGCCGTTTTGCAATTTTAAGGTGTAACCATCGGGCAACTGTCGAGGTGAGAAGTTTGAACTTTCCCAACGACGTAAAGCATTTCCTTTGTACGAATCAATTCAATCGCCTAGTTTTCCCAAATGTTGAAGAGGACCTCCTGTCTGATCTTGCTACTTCTGGTTGGCGGCTGCGCATCCGGGGGCCCGCCTCAGATCCTGGCATCGACGCGAACCGTCGACGCGCAGCAGGCCTATGCGCTACCGCCGCCTGGCGGTCCCTCCATCGTCAGCGTCGTCGAACGGTCCTACAACAATGCCGTTCAGCAGGAAATTCTGTTGGCAACGTCCGCCCGCACGCCTGGGCAGAACGTCCTGCGCGTACAGCTGTTCGGACCGGTGAAGGCAAACCTTTCCGGCGGTGATACGCTGCGCGACCGTCAGCTTGGTACAACGAACATCGATCGCGAGCTCCGCGGTACGTTGCCGGGCGTTCCAATGCATCGTTCTCCCAACTTCGTGCAGAACCGGTACGGTGCCTTCGGTTTCGCCAGCGGGCATTCACGCTCCGGCGATACCTGCGTCTATGCCTGGCAGCGCATCCGGCCACCTGAAACACAATCGCGCTGGTTTACCGGGCGCGGCTCGATCCAGATCCGGCTGCGTCTTTGCGACTCGCGCTTGACCGAAGAACAATTGCTGGCGTTCATGTATGGGTTCACCATCAACGCAGCCTTCAACAATTATAGCTGGAACCCTTATGGCGAACCGGCCGGCGTGCCGGAAAATCTTGGCCGCCCGGGCGCCAATGTCTTTCCGACTGGGCCTGACATGCCGCCATCCGCCGCATTGATGCCTCCGCCAGCGCCGCAACCAGTTGCAGTGGCGCCAAAACGGCGCGCACAGCCGCCTGCCGCACTGGCTGTCGAGACACGCCCGGCAAGACCTGCGCCGATCGGACCCATCGTACCGCCGCCGCCTGTATCAGGTGCGGCCCCGCCCATGCCCGCACCGACCCAGATCAATCGGGCCGTTGTTCCACCCCCGCCACCCGCCGCCCAATAACCCGGAGCCAAAACGCAGTGACATCCATTGGGGAATGACCCTCCCATTAACCCACCGCCAGGACATGAGATGAATTCTTCGCCCGCCCGCCCATCGAAAAGCACGGCCGTCCATGCGTAAGTTCCTCATCATCCTGATGTGGCTCGTAACGTCGATCAGTGTTCTGCTACTGGTCACGCTCCCGGTAAATCTGCAGACGCAGTTGATCGCCGGCGCCTCGGTACTGTTCCTCATGATGGTGTTGAAGACGCTGAATGCCGGCGGCATCTGGCGGCTGATCGCCCTCGCTTTCGGTACGGCCATCGTCATGCGCTATGTCTACTGGCGTACGACGAGTACGCTGCCTCCGGTCAACCAGCTCGAAAACTTCGTTCCCGGGTTCCTGCTCTATCTCGCCGAGATTTACAGCGTGATGATGTTGGCGCTCAGCCTTTTTGTCGTCTCAATGCCACTGCCGCATCGTACGACACGGCCGGCAACCAAAGGTGAATTGCCAAGCGTTGACGTGTTTATCCCGACCTATAACGAGGACATCGAACTGCTTGCAAACACCATGGCCGCAGCCAAGGCCATGGACTATCCGGCTGACAAGCTCACCGTCTGGATACTCGATGACGGCGGTACGCTGCAAAAGCGCAATGCCGACAAGATTGTCGAATCCCACATTGCTGAAAAGCGTTTCAAGGATCTCTCGGAGCTCTGCGAGGCTTTAGGCGTTCACTACCTGACGCGTGAAAAGAACGTCCATGCCAAGGCTGGCAACCTCAATAACGGCCTTGAACATTCCACCGGCGAATTGATCGCCGTGTTCGACGCGGATCACGCGCCAACACGCGATTTCCTACTCGAAACGGTCGGCTATTTCGATGAGGACGAGAAACTGTTTCTCGTGCAGACGCCGCACTTCTTCCTCAACCCCGATCCGCTCGAGCGCAATCTGCGTACGTTCGAGGAAATGCCATCCGAAAACGAAATGTTCTACGGCATCATCCAGCGCGGCCTCGATAAATGGAACGCGGCTTTCTTTTGCGGCTCGGCCGCCGTGCTCCGCCGCGAGGCACTGAACGTCACGGGCGGGTTCAGCGGCATCAGCATTACGGAAGACTGCGAGACTGCCATCGCGCTCCATTCGAAGGGCTGGAACAGCGTCTATCTCGACAAGCCACTCATTGCAGGATTGCAACCCGCCACATTCGCAAGTTTCATCGGCCAGCGCAGCCGCTGGGCGCAGGGTATGATGCAAATCCTGCGGTTCCGCTTTCCTTTATTCAATGGCGGGCTCACGATCCCGCAACGCCTTTGCTACCTCTCTTCGACATTGTTCTGGCTGTTTCCATTCCCGCGGGCAATCTTCCTGGTCGCGCCGCTGTTCTATCTGTTCTTCGGGCTTGAGATCTTCACGGCATCAGGCGGCGAATTTCTCGCCTATACGCTCATCTACATGGTCGTGAACCTGATGATGCAGAACTATCTTTACGGCGCATTCCGCTGGCCCTGGATTTCCGAGCTTTATGAATATGTGCAGACCGTGCATCTCCTGCCCGCAGTCGTGTCGGTTGCCCTGAACCCGCGCAAGCCGACATTCAAGGTCACCGCGAAGGACGAGCGTATCGACCGAAGCCGCCTTTCGGAATTGAGCACGCCATTCTTTGTCATATTCCTGGTGCTGCTTGTCGGCGTGGGAGTAACGATCTATCGAATTTACACCGAGCCATATAAAGCGGACGTGACGCTTGTCGTTGGTGCGTGGAATCTTCTGAATCTGGTTTTCGCGGGCTGTGCGCTTGGGGTAGTATCCGAGCGCGGTGACAAGCGGCCTTCGCGACGCGTAAAGGTGAGCCGCCGCTGCGAATTTCGCTTGGGCGAGCGCTGGCTGCAGGGGACGATCGACGATGTGTCGGTCAATGGTCTGCGCGTCCAGGTGCTGGGCGACGTGGCCGAGGCGGTTTCCGTCGGCATGCTGACCGACGTCCGCTTCAAGACATTCGCAACGGGAGACCTCGGCGATCTTCCATTGCAGGTCCGCAATGTCAGAAAGCAAGCTGGTGAAACGTCGGTCGGCTGCATGTTCATGCCTGACCAGCCCTCCGATCATTCATTGATCGCCGATCTGATCTTTGCCAATTCGGCTCAGTGGACCAAGTTCCAGCTGGATCGGCGTGGTAATCCCGGCCTGTTCAAGGGTACGATCTGGTTTTTCGGGGTCGCCATATTCCAGACATATCGTGGATTTTCCTATCTTTTCCGCCACTTGACTGGAAGAGGCAAAAAGGAATGGGAGGGTACACTATGAAGCGGCTGCTTAACGCCTGCCTGTTTCTCGGCCTATCCACCCTGAGTTCTTATGCGCAGGTTGCGCCTTTCGACATGTCGCCCGAGCGACCCGCCGAACCCGCACCGGCCGAGAAGCCGGCCGCGCCGTTCTCGCCACTGCCCGGCCAGCAGGCACCGGCCGCACCCGCCCCCGCTCCCAAATCGGCGCCGGCGCCGATCAGGGCCGACGGACAATGGCGGCGCTATATCGTGCCTCAGGACAGTCTTTCGTTCAGCGGTGAGAATGGTGACAAGACGTGGGCCGTTTTCATTACTGCGGATCAGGCAGCAGCTCCTGCCACTCTGACGCTGGCCTATCAGAGCAGCCTCGTCGTGGCGCCGGAGTGGTCCACCATGACCGTTTCGATCAACAACGCCCGCATCATCAGCGAGCCGGTACAGTCGCCGGAGGGCCGGAAGACTTTGACGGCGAAGATACCGGCCGGCGTCCTGAAAGAGGGGCTCAATACATTCCGGATAAACACCAGCCTTCGTCACCGCACCGACTGCACGGTGCAATCGACCTACGAATTATGGACTGAAGTCGATCCGTCAAAGACTTATCTTTCTTTCACCGGAGACAATCCGCGCAGGCTTAAGAAGCTGGACGACATACGTGCAATCGGTGTCGACGGGACCGGACGAACGGCGTTCAACATTGTCGTTCCCGCCATTGACCGCACCCAAGCGACGGCTCCCATGCTTCATACAGCCCAGGGTTTGGCGATCCTTGCCAATATGCCGAACCAGACGGTGACGGTCTCGTCCACCCTGCCGGCAGAGCAGTCGCCCGGCGCGCTGACGGTCCTTCTTGGTACCGACGAGGAATTGCAATCCCTCGCGCCGTGGGCAGGAGACAGTCGAACGGCACCCGGCGTGGCATTTGTGGACGACCCTGCAACCGGCAGTTCGATCCTCCGCTTTCGCGGCGCCGATTGGCAATCTGTCACCAATGCGGTTGCCGGCTTTGTCGACCCGCTGAAGCGCGATCTCAGCGTGCCGCGGACGTTCATTTCTACCCAGACATGGCGGTCACCCGACGTGCCGCTTTTCATTTCTTCATCGCGGGTAAAGCTCAGCGAACTTGGAGTGGATACGAAGAATTTCACCGGACGCCGGCTGCGTACGGAATTTGCAATTGGCGTTCCTTCGGATTTCTACGCGAACGAGTACGGAAAGGCGACGATCCTCCTTGACGCGGCCTACTCGGAAGACGTTTTGCCGGGCAGTCAGATCAATATTTACGTAAACGACAATATTGCCGCGACGCTACCGATAACCACTTCAGGCGGCGAAATCCTGCGGCATTTTCCAATCAGCTTCACCATGAGGCACTTCAGGCCCGGTGTGAACCTGATCACCATCGAGGCCGCGCTTACCACCAAGACGGATTCCATCTGCGCGCCTGGATCCAACGCATCCTCGACGACGCGGTTCGCGCTTTTCGATTCGTCTGAATTTGTCATTCCAAGTTTTGCCAGGATCGGTACCCTCCCCAACCTTGCTGGCTTGAGCGGCACGAGCTTCCCCTATAATCGTTCGGACAAACCGTTGCCTGTCGTGATGAACAATGCCGGGGAAAAAAGCCTGTCGGCGGCCGCAACGCTGCTTGCCCGCATGGCCGTGGCTGCCGGGCGGCCGATGGAGGTCGATCCGAGGGCAACCGCGAATTCCGCCATGAATTCAAATGCCCTGTTTATCGGCGCCATCCCGCAAATCGAATCGAGCGTTCTGACGCAGACCGGGATTTCCGAGAACACTCGGACGATCTGGAGCGCCGTCAAAGGCAATGTCGAACCGGCACCCGAGGAAAATACCCAGAGCGACTTCAACGAGTGGCGCGAGCGGCTTTCCGGAAGAGGTTGGCGCGGCCAGATTTCCTCTTTTGACGACTGGCTGAACCGTACGTTCAACATTTCCCTGGCGAGCCTCATGACCTCCGATGAGAGCGATGCGCCCTATACGCCGGAACCTGCCGCTACGCTGCTTGTTGCCCAGCGGCCGAATCCGAATTGCGACGGGGTGTGGACGGTGGCAACGTCGGCGACTGACGACAATCTCATCGAGGGCGTCCGCGCCCTGACGCGGCAGGATCACTGGCCCGAACTCCAGGGCCATATTTCCATCTACAAAGCCGGCACCGACGAAATGCAGATGGTACCAGTGGGTAACTACACCTTTGTTCAGTCACAGCCGCTGTCATTTTCGAACATGAGACTGGTCATCGCCAATTGGCTTTCCGGCAATATATTGTGGTTTTCATTGATCCTTGTTGTCCTTGCCTGCTTGCTTGGCATCGCGACCTCGCGGATGCTGGCAAATCTCGGGAGGCGCATATGAAAGCCTATGCCTGCCTTCTATGTCTTTTGCTCGCCTGGGCCGGCAGCGGAGTTGCGATGGCGCAAAACTTGTCGGGAACCGTGAAACCTGCGGATTGGGCCGCCTATAAATCGCGCTTCATCGATGCAGGTGGACGGGTAATTGATGATGCGAACGGCAATATCAGCCATAGTGAAGGCCAGGGTTATGGATTGCTGCTCGCATATCTTGCCAACAGCAAGGCGGATTTCGATCTGATCTGGTCATTTACAAAAACCGAGCTGTTGTTGCGCGACGACGGTCTTGCCATGTGGAAATGGGATCCCTCGGCAAAACCGCACATTACCGACAGCAACAATGCCTCCGATGGCGATATTCTGATCGCCTATGCGCTGTTGCTGGCGGGAGGCGAGTGGGAGCGCAACGATTTCATCAACGCCGCAAAAACGATTATCGGCGGGATCGGCAAATCGAACGTTGTCAAATGGCAGGACCGCCTGCTTCTGCTGCCGGGTGCCAAGGGATTTTCTGAATCCGACCGCACCGACGGTCCGATCATTAACCTATCCTATTGGGTCTTCGAGGCCTTTCCGAAATTTGCCTCGATCGACAAGACGACAGACTGGATGCAATTGAGCATGACCGGCGTTGGGCTACTCAACAAAGCCAGTGCCGGCCCGCGGTCGCTACCGACGGACTGGATGTCAGCCAAGACACAGTTAAAGCCTGCCAAGGGATTTCCCGCGGAATTTGGGTACAATGCCTTGCGCATTCCACTCTACCTTATTCGTGCCCGCATCTACGACCGGGAATTGCTTACGAGATTGCGCAAGGGCATGACCTCGGAAAGCGGCCAGGTGGTCATTACCGACAGCGATAGCGGAAATGTGAAGGAAACGCTCTCCGATGCGGGATATGCGATCATTCCGGCACTCGTCGCTTGCGTGCTGGACAAGGTAAAATTGCCCGAGGCCGTTCGCTCGTTCGAACCGTCTCTATACTACCCGTCAACGCTGCATTTATTATCGCTTTCGTTCGCCAATAGTCAGCATCCGGAATGTTTATGAAGAAGCCGGTCCTTATCATCGCACCCCTGATAGTCGCTTGCGCCGCAGCCTTTGCGCTTCAGCAAAGCTATCTGCCGGAGTCGGCGACGGCTGGAGAGACGATCCGGTCGGCGCTGTTGGGAGGCGCAAAAGGCAGTTCCGCCCAAGCGGATTCAGCCGGTGAATATGTCGTCGCGCAGTCCGGCCGAACGCCTGCCCGCCGCACGCAGCCTGCACCGGAGCAGCCACCTGCTCCCGCGACGACGCCGAAAGTCGATGAAACCGCGCTGCGTTATTTTGCCCGCCAGGGCGATCAGCGCCGGTTGGCGGCGGAGATCGCGCGGTTGCGGGCGCTCTACCCCGATTGGACGCCCCCCGCCGATCCCCTCGCCGTGCCCGTTCAGACCGATGCATCGCTCGATGCCATGTGGAAGCTCTATGCCGACGGGAAACTCGCCGAATTGCGCAAGGCCGTGCAGGATAGGCAGAGTACAGAACAAGGCTGGACACCGCCCGCCGATCTGATGGACCGATTGGACCTTGCCGAAGCGCGCGAGCAACTGATCAATGCCTCCGACCTGAAACAGTACGATACGGTGATCCGCGTCGGCGCGGCCCATAACAGTCTGATGACCTGCAGCGAGATCGACGTGCTGTGGCGGACGGCCGAAGCTTTCGCCAAAACCGATCGCGAGGCCCGGGCGAAAGCTGCCTACGCATATATCCTCGACACCTGTACCGATCCGGCTGAACGGCTTGCGACGGTGCAGAAGGCGTTGCCGCTGCTGACGCGGCCCGATCTCGACACGTTGTTGGCAAAGGCCAAAATCCTGCCCGACGGGAAGAGCGAATTCGATTCGATACGCGACGACCTTGCGCGCAAAGCCATCGCCGACGCAGGGTCTGACCCGAAAATTGTCGTACCCCAGCCCGATATCGAGCGGGTGGAGAAACTTGCGACCGCTACAACGGGGCCTTCCGATCCGCTTATCCTCGGTTGGTATTATCTGCGCCGCAATAATTTCGAGGCGGCAGAAAAATGGTTCAAGCTTTCATATGATCGCGAAAGCGCGCCGTCATCCGCGCAAGGCCTCGCACTTGCGATGATCGCGCGCTCGCGCCCGGCAGAAGCCGAAGCAGTCATGTACGAATGGCGCGACAGCTCGGACGACACGAAGGCGGTCTACATGGCTGCCGTGGCAAATCTTCTGGCGCAGGACCCGCCGGTGGAGATTGCGCCTGCGATCCTGCAGCGCATGGTGCCGGAGGTCGTGGAAGCAAAGGATGCCAATGCCGCGCAGCAGCTCGGTTGGTACGCTTATCTGCTCAATCAGTTCGAGACCGCTTCAGGCTGGTTCTCGATGGCCCTGCAGTGGAAGCCGGACGACGAACCATCCTCCTACGGGCTCGTACTGACGCGGCAACAGCTCGGTGATGCGGCAGGCGTAGCGGCGATCCAGCGGCGCTGGGCTGGTCGCTCGGAGCGCATCGCGCGGCTCGGTGAACAGCGCAAGACGCGGCAACCCGGGCTAGCGCCCTCGCCCGAGCGGTTCGGCGACACGCTGGAGCAAACGCAACTGCGGCCGACCCTGACCACGCCGCTTGCGCTGCAGGATATGCCAGCGCCGACTTCCCCTGCCAGCCCACCGGCGGCGCCTCGGACGCTGGCGGACCAGGTCGCCGAGACCATTTCCCGCCAGCGAGCCGACGCATACGAGCAGCCTGCACTCCAAACCGAGCAGGCGCCCCGACCGAGATCGCCGGAAGCGCGTCCGCGTCAGGCGCCGCGCGCGGCCACCAACAATGCCGGCGCGCGTTCGGTCCGCGGCTGCACGACAACAATCGACCCGCAGGCACTTTCACCCGAGAACGCGTTGTCGCGCGGCTGGTGCCTGATGGATATCAATCGCCCACTCGAGGCAGCCGCAGCATTCGAACGCGGCCTCCTGAGCCGGTCGGAGGCACAGCGGAGCGACGCCGCCTACGGCCAAAGCCTTGCCTATCTGCGTGCCGGTCTCAGCGACAAGGCCGCGGTGGCCGCCTCAAAGGCTCGCCAGCAGCAGTCCCGCCAGATCGAACTCGACATCGCGCTGCTTTCGTCTCGCGCAACGGAGGCCTTCAACGCCGGCCGTCCGAACGAGGCCATCCTCGCGCTCGACCAGCGGGCGCGGATCGCTCCCGAACGCACCGATCTCATGATCCTGCGCGGCTATTCCTACATGAAGTTGAACCGGCTCGCCGATGCCTTGCGCATTTTTGAGGCCGTTGCGGCGACGGGCAACAAGGAAGGCTTGCGGGGAATCGCCACGATAAGGGCGATAAGGAACAAAGAGTACTGAGTCAGAGATAATCAGGCATGTTGCCGCGAATGCCAACGGATCACGAACGTCCCAGGATGTGTTCGACAAGGCGAGTTGCTTCGTCGGCGACCGCCAATATGATGCCAGACTTGCGTGTCGAGCCGAAATCCAGTCCCGCGAAATAGAGGCCCGGCAGGACCCCGACGCCATCCTTGTGAATCGGCTGTCCGGCAGCGTCGAGCGCACCTGCAAGTTTCACATAGCTGAAATCGCCCTTGAAGCCGGTGCACCACACCACGCTCATGATACCGAACCCGGCAAGATCGAGCGAATTGATGGCGGGATCCGGCCGATGCCACTGGACCGTCTCCGCTGGGTCAGGAACCGGAACCGGCGCATCGATACCGGCTCGGGCGATATATTCATCGATGTAGCGTTTGGCATTGTCCGAGGCTTCGTCTCCGAACCGAACATTTGCTTCGACATCGTCTGCGAAAGCGAGGCGGCCATCCACAACGCCGGTCAATCGCCCGAGAAGCACAATCCCCTGGGCGGCGAGCGCCTGAAGGCTTATCGTGTGCTCCGACCCGAGTACACCACGCGCCGGGATGCGTCCGGCCGACCGAATGATCTCCTCTCGCCGCAGGTCGAGAAACCCGCTTTCATCCAGCCAGATCATGATATCGCGCCCGCGGTAACGCCGTGGGAGCCGCCCGACGCGGCTCGTCGCAAGGAACACCGTCCGACCCGCTTGCGCCAGTTCCTCAGCGATCTGGGCCCCTGATTGGCCGCTTCCAACCACCAGAACCGCTCCACGCGGCAGATCGGCAGCACTTCGATAGCCCGAAGCGTCGACCTGATAAATATCAGGCGGCATCGCATCCGACGAGACCGGACGCACCGCACGATTGAGGCTGCCGCTTGCGATGATCACGTTGCGCGCCCGATGTGTGCCGCGCGAGGTGTTCAGCCGATAGGCGCCATTTTGGTGCGTAAGTTCGCTCACTGCGGTGTCGGGCTCGATCGGCAGCCCGTTTCTCCCGGCGAAATCCTCAAGCAGGGCGACGAACTGGTCGCGCGTCAGGGCTCCGTACGGATCCGTACCCTCGTAGCGGTCGCCAGGCATTATAGTCTGCACATTGGGCGTATTCATATAAAAGGCATCCCACCGCTGCGTCCGCCACGTCTCTCCTATGCGACCGCGCTCCAGCACGCTATGGCGCAGGCCCCGTCGTGCCAGCCAATAGCTTACACCGAGGCCTGCCCAGCCGGCCCCGATGACAACAGCGTCGAGAACATCGCCACTACGATCCATTTGCTGCGGTGATTTCATGATCGGCATCCCCCGAGCCATCCCCGCTCGTTATTAAGCCTTGTTGACGGCAACTAGTCCAGCCGCTGCTCTCTTCGCGATGAGCTATCCGCTTGGTCTGCAAGGAGACGCTGGCGGGAACCAAAAGCAATGGTCGTAAGTTGCGGCTCAAAGGAGATACCGATGTCAAACACTTCCAAAAACAGAAACTCCCAGAAGACCCCAAAGGCGGACGCCAAGGGACAATTTGCCCGCACGGGCCACGGCTCGGACAATGACGGCGTCGTAAGCGCCAACCCCCGCGTGCTGTCGGGCAAGTCGGATGGTGACGCGACATTCAAGACAGATGCAAAAGCGAATGAACGTGACAGGCGGGCACCGGCCAAATAGTCGGCGGTGCTTGCAGGCCGAACGCGATCACCGGCTGCAACGATCTCGGCATAAAGCCACCATGCGATGCTATTTTCGTTCAACCGAAGGCCGTCTCAACTGCGCTTCCCATCCGGCTTCTGCCATGTCCGGTGCGGAACGTTCCAGGAATCGTGCCGTTAGGGTCTGAGACAATACACGTCGACTTTTAAGATCGGTCGGAGAGGGTTGAATGCGTTTCCTGCGAAACAATGGGCTGACAATTGCGCTTTTTCTGGCCTTTGCCGGGAGCGTGGTCGGCATGATCTGGTTCGGTTGGCGGCAACAAAACCATGAGTTGAGTCTTCATGGGCAAGCGCTCCTGTCTCTGACCGGCTACCTGTCCGATGAGGCATTCTGGTCCGCTTTGTTTGAAAACTGGGAAAGCGAGTGGTTGCAGATGGCAACCTACGTTGTATTGACGGCTTATCTTTTTCAAAAGGGCTCTTCTGAATCGCGCGATCCCGACAAGCCTGAAAAAAAGCAGGACTCCGGCAGCGGAAGCTGGATTTATGATCAATCGCTGGGATTGGCACTGTTGAGTTTGTTCGGCTTGTCCTTTGCCGGGCATTTCTTCGCAAGCCTCGCCACTTACAACTCTGAGGCCGCCTTGCACGGGGAGGCGGCGCTAACGCCGTTGAGCTATATGGGCAACGCCCAGTTCTGGTTCGAGTCGTTTCAAAATTGGCAATCGGAGTTCTTCTCGACTGCCATGCTTGTCGTTCTGTCCATCTTTCTGCGGTATCGCGGGTCCCCTGAATCCAAGAAAGTTATGGCGGCTAATCAACAGACAGGAGATTAGCGGCGGCGCGATCTCTGAGATCGCGGTCCTTGTGACCAGATATCGGCAAGCCATCGCGCGGTGTTACGGAACGCTAGTGTATCTCCCGCGTTGGAAGCCTGTAGATATCCCACTAGGAGTACACACTGATGGCCGACAAAACACTGGAAACATTGTTTCATGAAACGTTGAAAGACGTCTACTACGCCGAGCGCAAGATTTTGAAGGCATTGCCCAAGATGGCACGTGGCGCAACCTCGCCCGACCTAAAAGCCGCTTTTGAGAAGCACCGCGGCGAGACCGAAATCCATGTCGAACGTCTCCAGGAGGTATTCGAGATTTTGGGCAAGCCGGCACGTGGCAAGACTTGTGACGCTATCGAAGGTATCCTCGCTGAGGGCGACGAAATCCTCGAAGATTTCAAGGGACAGCCAGCTCTCGATGCGGGCCTGGCCTCGGCCGCGCAAGCCGTCGAACATTACGAAATGGCCCGCTATGGGACATTGGCCCGCTGGGCCGGCGAGCTTGGCTTAAAGGACGCGCAGAAGCTTCTCGTCACCACTTTACAGGAAGAAACGAAAACCGACGAAGCTTTGACCGCATTGGCGGAAGGCGCTTTGAACCCGGCAGCGATGGCTGCCTGATTCGACAGGGAGCGCTTTCAAAAGGCGCTCCCCTCTTCTCCAGCGTCACTGTTCCATGTTGTCACCGGACAGGTCTCATGCGCTGGGCGATATCGACTTGCCATAGCGGTCGAGTAGGACCGCGACATCCTTCAGCATCGCGGTCAGGAGTCTGGTCCGAATAATAGCGATCGTCAGGTCCGGACGCTCAAACAGCGCTATGCAGATTTCGCCTGGATCGTGTCGCGATTGATAGGCCAGTCCGTCAGGCTGGTCGGGATGATCCCATAGTGCGTCAGCCCACTGCCCGCATGGCTCATATGGCCCTGTGGAAATCGCGTTGTCCGTGCCCAGCGCCTGCAAACCAGTTGCGTGCATCCTCACGATGCGAAGATCGCGTTGCGGTCTGAGTTCGGTTGCGGCTCGACCGGAAATTTCGGACGCGGCCACCATTAGCCGCTGCGGATTACGCAGGATCGTTTCCGCCAGTGCGCCGCTTAGCGACATTCCCACATAGAGCACTGCGAAGCGGCCGCCGGCGCTGTCGAAGCGATTTGTTGGCGAGCTGCCTTTTCCCGGTCCGAAGAAGACGGGGGCAAGTGTGGAACGGTGGATGCGATGCAGCACCGTTCCGGCAGGCACTAGGTCGATTGGCAAGGGCTTTGTGTCGAGCCAGGCAGGCGGTGGCGGCGCGGCCCCGGAAGGGCCACGCTGATCAGTGCGTGCCGCCATCAGGCAAAGCCATCCGATCCATCAGCGCGGACAAGCCGCAAGACGGTGTCCACCTCTCCGTGCCGCAGCGCCTCAAGTGGCGATCGACCGCCAAGCACCGTGTCGGGAGCAAGCAAGAAGTCGAGCGTCGCCCACGGACCTGCCGACACAAGGCCACGTACGACATCGGCGATCCCGGCAATCACCTCACCCTCAGTGAATTGGCAGGCAGGATAGCGCCAGTCGCCGCCTTCGCGAACAGCCAGCATTGTGTTCGACCGCCGTCTCTTGTCGACCGCCTGTCTGGTGATACCAAGGATTCGGCCCGCTTCGTCTGCGGACAATACGCCGCCCGCAAGCTTGAGCAGCCGCTGGCGATGTTCGACATTCCGGGCGAGCGCCGGGACCAGCGGATCGAGATCGGTCACCGCCGATCCCAGTATATCCGAGCGGCTGAGTAGCTGGGCAAGCGAGCCGGCGTCGGTCGGGGCGGCAAGCGCGTCCGCCAACGTCTTCGCCGACGCATTTGCGGAGATGCGCTCCAGCGCCGACATTGCCCGTCGCAGGAACGCCGCCTGGACGGAATTCGGATCAGCATGAATATTGAGCGTCAGGCTCGGCGCAGCATGTTCGCGGGCCATCGCGACCTCCAGTGGTTGTCTTTGTATTTATATGGTTCAAGAATATACAAAGTCAACCTACTACGAGGCCCCGCGCACGAGGTCGATGCCGTTTGCGCTTGCCCATTGCCCGATGTCCTGCCGCGTCAAGGCGCATGCCATCATATCCGGAAATTGATCCGGCGTGCAGGCAAAGACCGGACAATCCATCGCGGCGATCGCGCTGGCATTGCGCACGTCGTAGCTCGGCCGGCCGTCGTCGGACAGCGCCAGCAGCACGATTACGTTGACGCCCGCCTGCTTGAATGCCGCTACGCGCGCCAGCATCGACGCTGCATGCCCGCCCTCGCAGAGGTCCGTGACGAGAACGAGGTGCGTCTTGCCTGGCCGGTCGATTTTGGTCTCACAATAGGCAAGCGCAGCATTGATATCGGTGCCACCCCCCAGTTGAACCCCGAAAAGCACCTTTACCGGGTCCGCCAGCTCCTCCGTCAGATCTACGATAGCCGTATCGAAGCAGATGAGTTTCGTTGAAAGAACCGGCAGGGACGCCATAACCGCCGCAAAGATCGACGCATAGACGACGGATGTCGCCATCGACCCCGATTGATCGACGCACAGCACGACGTGATCGAGATCGGCTCTCGTGCGGGTCTTGCGGGCGAAACCGATCAGCGTCTCCGGCACCACCGTGTTGTAGCGCTCCTGGTAGTGGCGAAGATTGGCACGGATCGTTCGCGGCCAGTCGATATCGGCGTGCCGCGGCCGACGTGTCCGCCGCGACCGGTTGAGAGCGCCGGACAGTTTCTCAACGGTCTTTGCCCGAAGGCGCTGCATCAGTTCCTCAACGACCTTGTCGATCGCCATCCTGGCGGTCTCCAGCGTCCTCTCGGGCATCGCGCCTCGCAGCGAGATGAGGTCGGCGACGAGATGCACATCCGCTTCAAGTGTCGCAAGGAATTCCGGCTCCAGCATCAGTGCCTTCAGATTGAGACGTTCGAAGGCGTCCTTCTGGATGATCTGCACGACCGGTGCGGGGAAGAATTCGCGGATGTCGCCGAGCCAGCGCGAGACCTTCGGGGAAGAAGCACCAAGCCCGCCGCGCTTCCCCCGCGTCTCCGACGCGTAGAGAGCGGACAGCGCGTGGCCAAGTCGCTGGTCGCGTTCGCCAAGTCCATCCATGTCGTCATCGCCAAGTGCCAGTTTCCAGCGGCGGATTTGTTCCGAAGTCATGCGCTTATTCCCAGGATTTGCTTCAGCAGCGGGAGCGCGCGTTCGAAGGCGGGATTCTCTTCGCTCACGGATCGCACTGGCCTCCGCTCCTTTCTGCCGCCCGCGATGCGCTCAAGCACCCGCTTTCGGCCGACGGAATCAAGGCCGGCAAGGGCGCGTCGGAAGAGCGGCAGGTTCTCGACGAAAGTCTCCTCGTCCAGTCCGCAAAGCCACTCGTCGATCAGAAAGAGCAGCGTCTGGTCCTGAATAAGCACGTCCGCGGACCCGGCAACGAAAGCTTCGATGAAAGCGCCGGCGCGGGACGGCGTTTCACCAAGCACATGCCGCGAGAAGGCAGCCGACACCTGCAACTCATCCCACAGGCCGAGATCATGCAGGCGGCGCAGGCTGAAACCGATGAGAGGCGCAAGGGATTGCGCATCATCGACCATAAGCGCGAGTTGACGCCGCCATTCCTCGAGCAGTCCTGAATCTCCAAAAAAGCCGAGAGCTTCGTCATAGGCGCGCATTGCATTCAAGCGCTGCAAGGTTGCCTCGTCGTCGAGTTGGCGAGAACCGACGCGGACACCGGCATTGGCTTCTGCACTGAGCGCCGTGATCAGTGCACGCAATTCCAACTCCGGCAGCTTACGGGCGGTGCCGTAGCGTACGATACGCACGAGAGGAGCGACGGCGTTCATCACGTCGGTAATATCGTTGTTATGCACCGCGGTCGCCTGCAAAAGGTTGATGCAGGTGCTGGCGGCTTGCGGAAGATCGGCAACCAGTGCGTAGCGGACAAGTTCGGCAAGTTGCGCAATGCCATCCGTTTTGTGAGCGCGTTCGACGGTTGCGGAGGCCGCGGCCTGCTCAATGGTAAGCCCCCAGACCAGTGCTTCGGCCAAACGGACAGACATGTCGGGAGACCAGGATACGCTCCAGATCTCGCGATAGGTTCCCCGGCCCGCCTCGGCGTCAATCAGGCGGCCCCAATTAACGCGGATAAGATTGAGCCGGTGCAGCAAGGTCGATTTGAGGAGGCCTGCCTCGCTGCGAAGATCGAGCTTTATTTCGCTCGGCTGCTCGTCCGGCTTGAGCCGCGTCTCGCGGCACCAAAGCTCGAAATCCTTCGCCAGCGGCATTTGCGGAACCGCCTCATCGATCTTGCCTATGCGGCTGTCGATATAAAGCTTCCGCTCGATCATCGCCAACTGGATATCGTCTCCGTGGCAAAGGCTCGAAAGGGATGCATCCCGCATTTCGGCGAGGCCAGGCATGCCGATCCCGCGCAAGCTTGCAAGGGCGAGCGCGAGGCGCGCGGCCTCTATGGCGGAAGCCGTCGAAGCGTCGAACCCTTCCTGCCGCAAAAGCGCTGCCGTCCGGGCCTGCCAACCGGCCGCAAAGGCTTCTGGCCCATCGTGACGGTCGCCCGAATAGAGGTCCCAGAGATGGCGATACCATCCGGGAGAGACCACGCCTGCGCCGTATCCAGATGCACGGCTCAGCCGCCCATCGCTCCAGGGCGCCCAGGTCGCTTCGACCTTTATTTTCGGAAGATCCTTTATGATTGCACGGTCCTCGGCAGCGGTCGTGGCTGTGCTCAGCCCGCCGATGTGCCACGCGCCTACCACCACCGCGACTTCGCCATCGTGCTGCTTCAGCGCGTCCCTTACATGGATCCGCATGAAAGCCTCGCGGCGCTCTTCGCGCAGCCGCTCCGCAGCGCTCCTGTCATCGTAGCCGCCGGGATACTTTCGCAGTTCCGTCATGGCCGTTTCAATGGCGGCGAAGATGTCGAGGGGCGACTGGCCGCCACCATATTGTTCGATCAAACCGTTCCAGAAGGTTTCCCCGTCACTGTATCCGGCTGCGCCGGCAAGCACATCGAGAGGATCGAGGCGCGCTGCGTGACCGGCCTCGTTCCCACTTTCGTCCGCTTCAGCGTCAGCGTCTGCTGTGTCCTCTTCGCGCCCGGCCTTGGCGAGCGCCAGCGAAACAGCGGCGGGCCAATCGATGAACCGCACCCGACGGCCGCGCGCGAGGGCCCATTGCATCGCAACCCACTCCGGCGAGAACTCGGCAAACGGGGCAAAAGCCGCATTGGCAGCTTCTTCGGCTGCGTAGAACAACATCGCCAGCGGCGGCTTCATGCCAGGGAGCGCCGCATGTTGGATCAACGCATCGCCCTCGGGCGGGCCCTCGATCAGCACACAGGCGGGATCGAGCGCATCCAGCGCACCCTTCAACAGGGCTGCCGAGCCCGGGCCGTGGTGGCGAATTCCAAAAAGATGCGCCTGGCGCTTCACGGCTCAGACCACTTCGCGAATAGCTTCGTAGAGGTCGCTCCAGCCATCGCGCGTACGCAGGACGGTTTCGAGATATTCAGACAGCGCAACACCGTCCTGCACCGGATCCTTGACAACTGCACCGACGATGTTGGCAGCAAGGGCATTTGCATCGATACGGCCATTGCCAAAATGTGCAGCTTCCGCCCATGCCGACACGCCGACGGAAATCGCCTCCGCGGTTGAAAGCGTGCCGGTCGAGGTCTTGAGCTTGATCTTGCCATTCAACGTCTTGCCGCCACGGATCTCCCGGAACAGGACAACGATGCGGGCGAGTTCCTTGTCCGCAGGCTGGATCGCCGGCAGTCTGAGATTGTTGCCGATCTCGTTGACACGTTTGACGACGATCTGCGTCTCCTCCTCGAGCGTGCCCGGCGACGGCAATACCACGACATTGAAGCGGCGCTTCAAAGCCGAGGACAGATCGTTCACCCCCTTGTCGCGATTGTTGGCGGTGGCGACGATGTTGAAGCCGCGTTCAGCATTGATCGCAATGTCGAGCTCCGGCACTGGCAGGGTCTTTTCCGAAAGGACGGTGATCAGCGTATCCTGCACCTCCGAGCCCATGCGGGTCAGTTCTTCAAGCCGAAGAAGCGTGCCCTCTTCCATCGCCCGTACCAGAGGCGTCTTGACCAGAGCCCCCGGCGACGGCCCCTTGGCGAGGAGCAGCGCATAGTTCCAGCCGTAGCGGATCTGGTTCTCGTCCGTGCCGGCCGTGCACTGAATCAAACGTTGCGAGGAACCGGAAATTGCGGTGGCGAGGTGTTCGGACACCCAGGATTTGGCGGTGCCCGGCAAGCCGAGCAGCAGCAACGCCCGGTCAGTCGCAAGCGTCGCGATCGCCGTCTCGATCAGCCGTCGGCTACCGACATATTTGGCCGAGATAGGCGTTCCGTCGGCAGCATCGCCGCCCAGTAGATAGGTAGCGACCGCCTGAGGTGAGAGCTTCCAATTGGTGGGACGGGGACGGTCGTCGCCCTTCGCGAGCGCCTCCAGTTCGGCCGAGTAAATCTCTTCCGCAGGACGACGAAGTAAAGCTTCAGACATCTGTGGTCTCCAGTTTGTCCATGAGATCGAGAAAAAGGATGGCGTTGCCGCACTGCGCCGGATCGAAGGCGGCAAGTTGGGTGCGAAGCAGGGAGCGCATCGGTGCCGGGCACATGATGGCCATACTGTCTGCGATATCCGTATCAAGGTACGTCTTTTCATTGCCGAACGATTGCCATTGCTTGGATCGCAGCAGGTCACTGAAGAGTGCTTGTGTCGCCTCGACGCCGAGAAAACGCGCCATCTGGCCTATGATCCACCGTGCAGTGTCGTTCGTCCACCTGTCCGGGCGGAAGATATAGGCGGCCCATACCTGACGCATCTCAGGCGGATATTTCGCCAGCAGATCAGCCTCCAGCCGCATGAACGGCTCCCAACTGGCATGGAGATGACCATCGCTGATCAATTTCACGATATCGAGGCGCTTGTCCTGTGTGGCCATGAGCAAAAAGGCGACCAGAAGTTCGTCTTGCTTGGCTGCTGCCACCATCGCCTCCACCGAGAGCGACAGGGCGTTGGCGAGTTTATCCAGTCCGACCGGGACGAAGGTTTCGTTGAGCCAGGCCATCACGGTGTTTTCCCTGACCGTTGCGGGCAATTCCAGCGTGAGGCTTTTCTTCTTGAAAAGGATGCCGGACGTCGTGACCTTGATGCGCTCCAGTGCAGCGCGCAGGGGCGGATCGTCCCCTTCAAAGCCGGGCAACCGAACCAGCAGTCTTGCAGCAAGGTCGCGCACGCGGGGCGCGCGATCCTTGTCGAGACCCTTGAGAAAAGGGGCGTCGGCTTCCGACAGGTTCTCCCGCAAAGCTTCGAGAAGTCGTACGCGGCTTTCGGCGCTTTCAGCCTGCCAGGCCGTTGTCACCAGGCCGCGCGCCGCTTCCGGGTCCGATTTGCGGCGTTCCTGGATGTATCCCGCCTTCACCGCGGGCGTCGCATACATCCAGTTGTTGTCATTCAGGCTGTCGGGCGAGAAGTAGTTCTGCTGTTGCGTGACAGGGACCTCCCGTTGCGAAAAAGCAAGGGCTTCGGCGCCGAGATGCTCCGCATACGCCCTCACCATGGTCTCGAGCTTTGGCAGGTCGAACGGATGCAACCGAAGCCTTCTCTCGGTCAGTTTGCGAACGATGGCGGCTGTCAGTCGGCTCGATGCCTGGTTCTTGGCGGTGAGGAGCCGCAGCAGAAGCTTTCTTGCTGCGTCCGGAACGATTGTCGCGTGATCAACGACAGCGTTCCCGGCATCAAACTGTTCCGGCGATAAGGGACGCTCAAATCGCATCGCCTGGCCCACCAGCGCGAGAGCCTGCAGGGCGTCGCCAACACCTGCCGCGTCGAGCGGCAGACCGTCCTTTGCGCCCGAGAGAAGACGCGGCACGATCACATTTGTTAGACTGGACACGTTCACGCTGTCCACCGCCCGATTATCGTTTCCGCCCAGAACAGCGTGAACTCATTGCCATCCCAAAGACCCGCACCATCGATGTTTTCGAGTTGCAGAAGCGGCCAGACCGCATCGGCTTGCGATTTCGCCACCGGCAGGCAGATCGTTTCATCATCGAGATAGATGTTCTCCCCCGAGGTCCTGAGCCGGGCCGCGCGAAACATCACTGGAAACTCGCCGAGCCAGGGCTTGGCAATCAACGCATCCTCGTAACGGCCGTAGGCCGATGCGAGGTTTTCGGCGGGAAGGTTCAACGGTGCGTCGGACGGCATGGTGCTCCCGGTCTGCTCCGCGATCTGCGCCCGCAGCGGAACGCTGGACGGATAGAAGACGAGCTCGGCATCGAATGTATCGCCGATGCCATAGACGCCCGCGGACACACCTGCCGCAACCGGGACGTATTCGATGAGAACGGCGGGCCGGTCGCTGCCCAGGAGCCAGGTTTCGATACGCCGCAGCTTGTCAGGCTGGGTCTCGCTGCGGGTAGCCCAGACGCGCCAGGTATCCGATATGCGGAGCGCCTCCTCGTCATCGAGCAATGCGGCACGCGTGATGTTCCAACCAACCATCTGGCGGACGTCCTGACGCAGCGGATCGGCGAGGTGGACCTGACGGCGATAGGCGGCGGCCAGAAGATGCAGCATGGCAAGTTCGGTGATTGCCGCAGTGGGACGGGCCGGTGCGGGAAGCACAAAAAGTCGCGTTGACAGGGTATCAACACGCAGCGCCAGGCCGGGCGCCTTGGCATCAAACAGGCGCTGTGCCATCACCCGGCATGCGGCCGAAGCTTTGGCCGGAAACGCGGCAATACCGCCGTCCAGTTGATCGCCAAGCCAGATATCCAGTTCATCGAGACCATTGGCGATGGAAGCCTCACGCTCGATCCGGCTTCGCTCGCGGGCAGCGGCGGCGCGGGCATCCGCTTTTGGATCAGTCGGGGCCTCGGCGTCTTCAACCGCCTCGATCGAGACCCGAGGTTTATCAGCAGCGTTCGTGGCGGGCCCGGCAGAAGGACCACGGCGGCGCGATACCCATTCGGCTACCCACTCGGGAGCCGCTACCGTCGCAAATTCTGCCTCGCCTTCAGCGCGTAGCCACATGAGCGCTAGGCCGTGCTTGCAAGGAAACTTTCGGCTTGGACAACTACATTTATACCCGGCGTCGATTTCCGAGACGACTGTCCGGTAAGGCGTGGAGCCGGACCCCTGGCACTCGCCCCAGACCAGGCCAAAGCCGTCCTGGGCGAGCGTTGGCCAATTCGAGCGGTTGAGGAGTTTCTTCGCAGCCGCAAGCGATGCCTGATCCGGCGCAAGCGCTTCGAGCCTTGCCAGGGTCAGGCTCAATGAACCCTCCGGCACGGTTGCATCTGCCTGGGGCTCTTCATTCTCGCTCTGCTTTGCGAAGCTTCAGTCCGGTCTAGCATAGGCTTTGATTACAAATTCTTGCGTAAAATTCGTCTAATACAAGCTAATTGCCGCAATCTTACGTTACGTCTCATGCCCTAGTAAAGCAGCCCAAAGTTGTCTTTGGATGTGTTCGGACGGAACGCTTCATCAAGCTGCGATCAGCCCGTCCGGATTGCGTAATCTGCCGGTTCACTCCTAGGCGCCTTGCGCCTCGGCCACGAGACGCAGGTCAGCGTGAAACCGCTTGATTTCCAAGTGCTGGCGCTCGAGGTCCGGCAGGCGCAGCAGGTAGGAGGGATGAACCGTCGCAAGAAGCGATCGTGTACCATCGAGCGGCATCAGGACGCCTCGAACATCGGTCAAGCGTCCTTGCCGACCGGTCAAGGAGGCCAATGCGGTCGCCCCGAGAGCAACCACGAGTTGCGGCCTCACAAGATCGATCTCCTGCCGCAGCCACCATTTGCAAGCTTCGATCTCGCCGGTATTGGGCTTTTGATGAATGCGTCGCTTGCCTCGCGGCACGTATTTGAAATGCTTGACGGCGTTGGTAACGTAGACATTTCTGCGATCGATGCCGACTTCCGCCAATGCATTGTCGAATACTTTGCCAGCCGGACCGACAAAGGGGCGTCCCGCCAGATCCTCCTGATCGCCCGGCTGTTCCCCGACAAACATTACTCTCGCATCGGCCGGGCCTTCGCCGAATACGGTTTGCGTGGCGTTGCAGTGAAGCGGGCAGCGGGTACAACGCCGCGCTTCTGATCCAAGGTCCTCGAGCGAGCCCGGGACAGGGGTTTCGTGGTCCCCGGAAATTCGAAGCGTCGTCGCTTCCTGCAAGCGATCGTGGAAAAGCGGTGGCATCGTGGGCTGCCGCTGCCGCATTTCCATTACGCTTCGTTCGGCGTTCCCCACGAGCTCAGGTATCAAAACTGCCTCGGGAAGGTTCTTCCAGTACTTTTTCGGCATTTCCGCCCGCATTGCCTTTAGCTTCAATCGTGCCGGATTGAAGATGCTCGCGTAATAGGTGCGCCAGAGATCGTCAGTTGTATCGGAGGCAGTCGACTTTTCCGCAGGCTCCCGCGACGTGACAAGATTTTGGCCATCCCACATCATCGACCCCCGGGGAGTGGCGATGATCCAATCCATATCCGTGAAACGCCGCTGGAAAAACGGCGCCACACGCTCCACGATAAAGTGGTCGGGTTCGAACCACGCCACGAACTGTCTTCGTGCGCGGGCCTCCTGGTGGACGACCTCCTTGAAGCGCACAAACGCCTTCATCTTGTGACTGTCACGCCGCACCGATTTTTCCAGTTTCAGCACTGCCGCCACGTCCTCGTCAGAAGCCACGTTCAACAGGCTCTTGTCACTCTGCATCCGGGACAGGATACGGTACAACAAGCCAAACCGTGCGGGGCTGCTGTGGCAGATAACTGTTTCGGCGAGGTCGATGAATCTTTCAGTTGCAGTGACGGCATGGGACCCGTTCGCCGCTTCGCTCGCGTCGGGGATCGAAAGGCCGAGCATGTCTGATGCCCCTGCGGCATCGCTCCACATGACGTCGTTGGGTTCAATGCCGTGCGACAGCAGGCGCCGCGCGGCATCGCGCCATTCGATGAAATCTCCCCTGCCCTCCAGAATGACGCTTCGCATCAGAGCAATGCGAGTTGTTCGGGTTTTCTTTGAAACATGTGGTTGAGGTCGGCACTGTCTATCAGCCGGTGCGGCGACCAGCCGTCAGCGACAATGAACGCCTTGACCTTTTTCAACGACACGCCAAGCCTTTGCAGATCTTCGAGGCGTAGGCGGCGGTGCCGCCGCCCCGAAAGGATCGCCTTGACCGTCTTCGTTCCAAGCCCGGGAATGCGCAGCAGGATTTCGCGCGCCGACCGGTTGATATCCACGGGAAATCGCTCACGATGCGCCAGAGCCCAGGCGAGCTTTGGGTCCATGTCCAGATCCAGCATTCCGTCCGGCCGCGCCGATGTGATTTCCTCAATGTCGAAACCATAGAATCGATACAGCCAATCTGCCTGATAGAGCCTGTGCTCGCGTTCGAGCGGCGGCCGGATCAGCGGAAGGTTCTTCGACGCGTCCGGTATGGGACTGAACGCGGAATAATATACCCGGCGCAGCTGGTATCCACCGTAAAGGCGCGAGCTGGCGCGCAGGATCGTCGCATCGCTAGCCCCATCTGCGCCCACGATCATCTGCGTGCTCTGCCCTGCAGGAACGAAACGCTTCCGCCGCTTTGTCTGCAGCGTCGGCTCGTTTGCCGCCTCGATTTTCAGCCGCAGATCGGCCATTGATTTTCGTATTTCAACCGGCCGCTTGTCCGGTGCAAAACGGGCAATGCCCGAATCCGTAGGCAACTCGATGTTGATCGAAAGGCGATCGGCATAAAGCCCGGCCTCCTCGATCAAATGTGGCGAAGCGTCGGGTATCGTCTTCAAATGAATATAGCCGCGAAAGCCGTGGGTCGTGCGCAGTTCCCGGGCAACGCGGACCAGTTGTTCCATCGTGTTGTCCGATGAGCGGATGATGCCCGATGAAAGGAACAGGCCCTCGATATAGTTGCGCCGATAGAATTCGAGCGTGAGCCAGACCACTTCCTCCACGGTAAAGCGCGCCCGCTCAACATTGCTCGAAGATCGGTTGATGCAGTAGGCGCAATCGAAGATACAGAAGTTCGTGAGAAGAATTTTGAGGAGCGAGATACAGCGCCCATCCGGTGCGTAAGCGTGGCATATGCCTGCGCCCTCGGTCGATCCCAATCCGCCCGACCTGGACGAGTCGCGCTTCACCGTTCCGCTGGAGGCACATGAAGCGTCGTACTTTGCCGCATCCGACAAGATGGCCAACCGCTGTTTTAAGCTCTTCTTCATAATGTTCATGATATGTTCTTGCTGGAGTTACGTCAAGACTGAGCTTTCTCGGAAAGGGACCGCGCCAATCGGAAGCCATCAACCCGAAAAAATGTGCGACCATGAAATGGCAGTGCTTCCCGGCCGATCCTGCCTTGTTTATCGAGCCAACTTGAATTTTGCACCCGCGGTCTTTGTGGATCAGGCCAAGTGCCGGCGCGCTTTGCTTCAGCCTTGTCGATTTTATGTTGCACTTGGAACTTAGCGTTTGACGCGGCCTGCCAATGGTTCTCTAACTGGTGCAGCGCTGGGTCTTCTGACGGCATGCCAGCGCTTGCGAGCGTTCAATGCTCCCGCCATGACGAGCAGGAGAGCGATATGGCCAAAGGTCAACAACGTAGCAACAAGGAAGTTCGAAAACCCAAACAGGCGAAGGCCCAGGAAGTGAAAGCGGCGCCTGCAGCCTTTAGCACGACGGCGAAGCGCCTGGAGAATCCGAAAGGACGCTGACAACAGGCGAGTTCTACTATCCCCTCTCGCGGCGCAGCGCGAGAATATGCCGGATCTTGCGGGCGAGTGCCTCACGCTGATAGGGCTTGGAGAGAAGTTCCACGCCGGAGTCGAGCCGCCCGCCATGGACGATGGCATTTTCCGTATAGCCAGACGTGAAGAGCACGGCGATCTGCGGCAGACGCTGGCGGGCCTGGCGCGCAAGCTCGGGGCTTCCCAGCGGTCCAGGCATAACGACATCGGTAAAGAGCACGTCGATCGGAACGCCGCTCTCGATGATCGATAGCGCGCTCGCCGCATCCTTGGCCTTGAGCACGCGATAACCGAGGTCGCCCAGCATTTCGACGACGGTCGCCCTCACCTCCTCGTCGTCCTCGGCGACGAGGATCGTCTCCGTGCCGCCGATCGTCGGGCCAAGATCGGTCTCGATCAGTTCGTCTTCGTTCTGCTGCGCGCGCGGCAGATAGAGTTTTACCGTCGTGCCCTGGCCAACTTCCGAATAGATCTTGACGTGACCGCCTGACTGCCTGACGAAACCATAGACCATGGAGAGGCCCAGCCCAGTGCCGCGACCGACCGATTTCGTCGAGAAGAACGGTTCGAACGCCTGGGCGAGGACGGCGGGCGTCATGCCCGTCCCCGTATCCGTAACCGCCAGCATCACGAATTGACCGGCTTCCGCCTCCGGATTGCGCCGCACATAGGCATCGTCGAGCGAAGCATTGCCGACCTCGATCGTCAGCTTGCCGCCATCGGGCATGGCATCCCTCGCATTGATAGCGAGATTGAGCAGCGCGTTCTCGATCTGCGCCGGGTCAACCAGCGTATTCCACAGCCCGCCGGAGCGAACGATCTCAATCTCGATCGATTCACCGATGGTCCGTCGCATCATGTCGCCCATACCGGCGATGAAACGGCCGATATTGACGACCTTGGGTTCGAGTGCCTGCCTGCGTCCAAACGCGAGAAGCTGGCTCGCCAGCTTCGATCCGCGGCTTACGCCCGCCAGGGCGTTTTCGATCCGCCGTTCGCCCCGCGCATTGCCGGCCATGTCCTTGGCAAGGAGTTGCAGATTGCCCGATATGATTTGCAGGAGATTGTTGAAGTCGTGGGCAACGCCGCCGGTAAGCTGGCCCAATGCTTCCATCTTTTGCGACTGGCGCAGTTGTTCTTCCGTTTTCGAGCGCTCGGCGATTTCGTCGAGAACCCGCTGTTCCAGAGTGGCGTTAAGCCGTTGCAGCGCCTCTTCCGCATTACGCCGGACGGTGAGTTCGCGATCGGCCGCCTGAAACAGCCTGGCGTTGTCGATGGCTGTCGCCGCCTGTCCAGCTACGCCGACGAGGAGCGTTTCATGATCAGGCTGGAACTTGCCAGGTTCGTTATGTCCGAAGAACAACCCGCCGAGTACCTCTCCGGTGCGCGAAGTCACGGGTACCGCGAGATAGCTTCGAACCGGCAGATGACCCTTTGGCATGCCCTTGTGAGGAGCATTTCGGCCATAGCGCGGATCTGCGATAATATCGTGCGAGAGGACGATGCCCTCGCCCTTGAATGTCGGCTCGAATACCGCCGTATTGCGCGGCATCGGAAATTTCGAAAAGGCATCCTTGTCGACGCCGGAGAGCGCGTAGAGCATGTAGCTCTCGCCCTCCTTGTTGAGAACATTGTAAAAGAATGCGCCAAACTGCGCGCCCGTCAGCTCGACGCCTGCGTCAGTCACCATCTGGACCACTTTGCCAAGATCAAGTTCGCCGGCAATATTGGCGCCGGTACGGTTCAATATCTGAAGCAGGCGCGTCTCATTGCGAAGGGCTTCTTCGGCTTTGATCTTCGCAGTCGTCTCGACTACGATCGCCATGACGCCGCAGGGCATACCCTCCTCGTTGATCAGCGGCGAATAGTCCAGATTCATCCAGACCCGTTCCGGCTTGCCGCTGCGATGAAGGACGAGTTCCTGATCCAGATAGGCGAGCGTCTTACCCGCAAGCCCGACCTTCATGACATTGTCGTTGAAATCGGCGACCTCCGGCCAGCCTTTTCTCACCTCGCTGCCGAGCAGCTGGGGGTGTCGCCCGCCGGCAAAGCGCGAGTAGGCGTCGTTATAGATCATAATGCCGAGCTCGCCCCATAGTGTCACGATCGGCACTGGGGAATGAAGAATGAGCGAGATCGTCGACTTCAGACTTTGCGGCCAGGCGTCAATTGGGCCGAGGGGGGTCAAAGCCCAGTCATAGGCTGCGATCAGCCGGGCAAGTTCGCCGCCGACGCGCAGGAATGTGTGATCGTTGACAGGTGACACTCCTTCTTCAGCGCGCATATCGGCTCCCACAGCTCCAGGCGTTGATCAATTGCATGGCTAAGGACGTTAAGTCTTTGCAACTCCCCTGCAAAACGCACTAACGCAAAGGTGTGAAAGGTTGTTCCCGGCGCTGTCATGCCGATCCCTCCTGCCGCCTCATTTCGCGAGCGCCTTGGCGATCTGTGATGCAAGTTCCGCTTGCGTATACGGTTTGCCAAGCCGCGGCAGATCAATTCCCGAACCGGGCGGCAGGTCCGCATAGCCGGTTGCAACAAGGATCGGCAGCTGCGGATTTAGCGACAATGCGCTTTCCGCAAGTTCAGCACCGGTCATGTGCGGCATGGAGTAATCTGTGATCAAAAGGTCGATTTCCTTGCCACTTTCGAGGAATTTCAGCGCATCGGCGCCGGAATTCGCCTCATAGACCTCGTGGCCGAGGTCCTCAAGCATGTCCACGGTACTCATGGCAATCAGAGCGTCGTCATCGACAACCAGTATGCGCGCCCTGACGCCGCTGCTGGCAGTGCAGGCCTCTTCACTGACAGGTTCTGCTTGCCTCACGGCCCCGGTAACCGGTAGCCAAAGTTCTGCGGTGGTCCCTTTGCCGAGCCGGCTTGTCATACGGAGCGCGCCCTTGAGTTGGAGAGCAAGGCCGTGAATCATGGAAAGGCCCAGTCCTGTTCCCTTGCCGAGTTCCTTGGTCGAAAAAAACGGGTCAATCGCGCGCTTCAGCGTCTCCGGCGCCATGCCCAGACCAGTATCGCTGACCCCCAGAATGATATAATCGCCGGCACCAAGGTCATCGGTCGTCGCAGCGATGTCGGCACGCCTGAGGCTGACGATGACGGCGCCGCCATCCGACATCGCGTCGCGTGAGTTGACCACAAGGTTGAGCAGGGCAAGCTCGATCTGGTTGGCATCGGCGAGCACCGGCGGCAGGGCATCGGGAACGTCGTAGCTGATGTGAACTCCGTTTCCGACGGATTTCGCGAGGAGGTCGTGCATGCCGCCGACAAGCGCCACCAAATCGGTGGGTTCGAGCTGCAGGTCCTGACGGCGCGCGAAGGCAAGCAGACGCTGCGTCAGGGCGGCGCCCCGTTGCGCCCCTTGCAAAGCGCCGTCGACAAGCCGCGCCGCCTTTGAATTGTCGGCAACCGACTTGCGCAACAGGTCGAGATTGCCCAGCACCGCCATCAGCAGATTGTTGAAATCGTGCGCAACGCCGCCGGTCAACTGGCCGATCGCTTCCATCTTTTGCGCTTGCCGCAACTGGTCTTCGGCGACCTCGCGCTGGCGGATTTCGTCAAGCAACGTGCGGTGAGCCTGTTCGAGTTCACGCGTTCGCTTGAAAACCCGATCCTCGAGAGTCTCGTTCAGTTGGACAAGCTCGGCCTCGGCAATTTTTCTGTTGGTGATATCGGAACATACCCCGACCAGGCGTTCGGGCTGGCCGAGCCTGTCGGAAACGACGCGCGCCCGTGCGTCGGCCCAGTGGGCGCTGCCGTCCGGCCACACCGTTCGGTGTTCGACCTGGAAATCGCGTCCGGTGCCTTTCGTCGTCGCAATGGCCGTGAGGACACGTTGCCTGTCGTCAGGATCGATGCTCGCGATGAGATCGTCATAAGTCAGTGCCTGATCGCCGCTTCGACCGAAGATGCCCCTGAACACATCGGATGTGATCAGTCCGTTGTTGGCAAAATCGAGTTCCCACGTGCCGAGATTGCCGGCGAGAAGCGCCGTTTGCAGCCGCTCTTCGCCCTCCCGGAGTTCTTCAAGGCGGCTGAGGGCCTCATATTGCCGCCCGCGCGCCTTGAGCGCCGTCTTGGCGACACTGACAAAGGTGGTGGCATGGAACGGACGCTCGAGAAACGTCACGTTGCCGAGAACCTCGGACAATCGCGCGGCCGCTGGATTGCGCTCAGGACCGCCGCCGCGATGCGTCACGATTATGAATGGCAGATCCGACCAACTCGGCTGAATTTCGACCCATGCCGCGAGCGGCTTCAGGTCAACGTTCCTTATGGCTTCCTCGGTAATCACCACAAAGCTGGCGCTCTCGCTAAGTAGGGAGGTCAGCACGTCGAGGCTCGGACAAACCTCTGACGCAATTGACGCTTCCGCGAGAATGGCCGCAGCAACAGCCGCGTCGCGGCCCATCGGAGCGTGTATAAGCGCCCGAGTGACATGATCGTTAAGAATTTTCATCCACTACGCCCAACGCCAGCAGCGGTTCGGCCTTGCCGACGAATGTGGGAACGCCGCGCAAAACACCTTGGAATTCATCAAGAGGCTGGCCGAGAGAAAGGCCGTTTTTTGTTATCCGGAATTCGCGGATGGTATCCTCGTGATTTCCAGTGCGTTTCTTTATGACGGAGACCGCACGCCGCACCTTGCCGCGCGCCTCGAAATAGCGAAGCAGCACTACGGTATCGGCAAGGTACGTAACGTCGACGGGCGCCTTCATGTCGCCGACAAGCCCGTGCTGGGCCACCGTGAGAATCGTGGTCGTGCCCTGGCGGTTCAGATATTGCAGCAATTCGTGCATGTGCAGGACCAGGGCGTTTTCCTCGGGCATCGATGCCTGATAGCCATTGAGGCTGTCGATGATCACGGTCCTTAGGTTGGCGCTATCGACGCGCTCCCTCACCCTATGTGCAAATTCACCCGGCGAAAGTTCGGCTGCGTCCACCTGCTCGATGTGAAGGTTGCCTTCGTCGCGCATTTTTTCGAGGTCTATGCCGATGGCGCGAGTGCGATCGAAGAGAAGGCCCAACTCTTCATCAAAGACGAAGATTGCCGCTTTCTCGCCGCGCCGGATGGCAGAAACCACGAATTGCAGCCCAAAGGTGGTCTTGCCCGTTCCGGCAGGACCGAGAACGAGGCAACTCGATCCCCGCTCGAGCCCGCCGCCGAGAAGATCGTCTAACTCTCCGATGCCGCTCGAGAGGCGGTCGCGTGTAAACTGTTTACGATGTTCGAGAGCGACGAGGCGCGGAAAGGCGACGACGCCTCCCGTTTGAATGATGAAATCGTGATAGCCACCGCGAAATGCCTGACCGCGATATTTGACAATGCGCAGACGCCGGCGCTCGGAACCATAGTTCGGTGCCAATTCTTCAAGCTTGATGACGCCGTGGACGACGCTGTGCACCGTCTTGTCGAGCACGTCCGAGGTCAGATCATCGAGCAGCAGGACCGTTGCGTTACGCTTGGCGAAATAGTGCTTCAGCGCCAGTATCTGCCGACGATAGCGCAGCGAACCCTGCGCCAGCAGGCGGATTTCCGAAAGGCTGTCGAGAACAACGCGCTTCGGCTGGAGGCGCTCGAAAGTCTCGAAGATTGCCTTTGTCGTTTCGCCAAGTTCAAGATCGGATGAATATAGCAGACTTTGCTGTTGATCGGCGTCCAACAGGCTTTCGGGGGGTACCAGTTCGTAAACGTCGATGTTTTCATCGATGATTAGCCCATGGGAGAGCGCACCCTCGCGCAGTTCGTCCTCGGTTTCGGACAATGTGACGTAGAGGCCTTTCTCGCCCGCCGCAGCCCCTTCGAGCAGAAAGCGCAAGGCGATGGTCGTCTTGCCTGTGCCCGGATTGCCTTCAAGCAAGAAGACCCGCCCTTCGCTCAAGCCACCCGACAAAATGTCATCCAGTCCCGGTACGCCCGTGCGCGCTTTTTTCGAAGTCGTGGGTGCAACCATGCTTTGCTTCGTTCCCTTTGCCATCCAATAAGCACACGCAATTGCTCTCGCTCCCTAGCGTAGCAATTGAATGAAGGGCGGAATAGAGAAGTGCGCCCCCTGCGCTGTCTGAGAGCCAATAACGTAATGGCGAGCCAATCGTTCCACGCGGCTCGAAATTATAGACAATTAGTATAATGCAGCCAGCCGGCTGGCCTGACCCTTTGCTATGTTATTTCGGATTGACGAAGCTTCCCGGTTTGGCATCGTGCGGCAGCGACCAGCCGAAATAGACTTCAACCGCGGCAATCTTGCCATCGCGGATTGTCAGTATCTCGGTATTGCGAAACCGGTGTCCATCAGACCGCTTGCCCTCATAGGTGACGAACACCTCGTTGCCCTGCGCCACAAGGTGGATGAAGCTAAATGCCTCTATGCTATAACTCGTCGGCCAGCAGCGCTCAAAATAAGTCTGCCGGTCGATGCCGTTGTCGAGCGGGCTGGTGAAATGAAAATCCTCTGCGACGAGGCGCTCCATCGCATCTCTGTCCTTCGCCACATAGGCGTCGTAACTCGCACGGGCGACGGCGATATTATTGTCCACCATCACGATCTCCCTAAGGCAATCGTTTGACTACTGCGTTCCATTCGGTTTGGCCGGCTGTTGATCGCCTCCCGAACCCGTCTGCGGCGTGGGATTGGTCTGCGCCGGAGTGTTTACCGTGGGCTCGTTTGTCGCCGGAGCTGATGGCGATGCGGTCGTGCTGTTGTCGGCTTTCGGCGTGTTATCGGTGGTTCGGCCGTACAATTCCGCCGCGCCCCAAGCAACGATGGCAAGGAGCAGGCCACCGATGAGAATCTTGAGCACCGGGCGGCCGGGCGGTCCCTGACGGGCCTCGTTGGCAGTCTCCTGAACCGGAGCTTTCGCCGTATCATTGTCCATGACGACATCCTTTTCATTTAGATAGGAACCGACGAAACAGCGGGAAGTTCCGTTGCGCCCGACTTTCCGCAAGTGTAAAGACGCTCCCCCGACGATTGCCGGGGGAGCGCTCAAAATTCATGCGTCCATCAGAGCGGGCGGTATTCACGCGCTCGCTCGCGTTCGCGGACGAGCTCTTCTTCCGTAAGATCCGGATTACGTTCGTCAAACCCCTGCCAACCCTCTTCCCGATACATTGCGCGGCGCGCGTTGACATCGACCGGAGTGTTGTCGTCGAGGATCGAGCGGACAAGGTCGGTCTGGCTCTCTTCCGCCTGGACTGTAACCAGCGTCCCGCCTCGGCGAACGCCCTCAGCGTAGACGTGAGCATCTTCCTCACTGACACCAGCGCCTGTCATCGAACCGATGATCCCGCCGGCGGCGCCGCCCGCAACTGCGCCTGCTGCTGCACCGGCTGCCGTTGCAGCAAGCCATCCGGCCGCTACCACGGGTCCAACGCCCGGAATGGCAAGCATACCAAGACCGGCAAGAAGGCCACCGGCACCGCCTACAACAGCGCCCACGCCTGCGCCGGCCGCTGCACCTTCGCCCGCATTGCTTTCTCCGTCACCCGCGCCGCCGCGGCGCACGATGCTTATGTCTGAAGACGCGACACCCGCATCTTCCAGGGCGTTTACGGCCGCACGCGCATCATCATAATCGTCAAACAGTCCAGTAACTATCGTCATTAGGATTCTCCCTTGATCTCTTTATTTGGCGGATGCTGTGATATTGCCCTGGAAATCGAGCTTTACCTCGACCGACTTTCCGTCCTTCATGGCAGTACCGGTCCAGATCCCGTCCTCGCCCTTCGTCAGGCCACTTACATCGGTGTAACCTTGCCCTTCAATGCGTTCCTTGGCCTGACCTTCGGTGAAGCTATTTGCACCTGGAACGGGAGCCGCGGGATTGTTTGTGTCCGGCGTTGCAACCGCCGGCGTCTGCGCGTCCGGCTTTGTGGTTGTGTCCTGGGCATAAGCTGCCGAAAGAATGGAAAGTGCGCCAAGCGCAAGTGCGATACGTTTCATGGTTTCTCCTTTTTATGATTGGCGATCATGGAAGAACTAACCCATAGATCAGCGTGAAGTTCCGCGACGAACCACGGCTTGAGGGCAGTTTATTTTTTTGCCATTCCGGAACTTTTGGGGCTGTGCTGTCATCGTTCCATAACCGCTGCCCCACGGTAGGATGACGTTTCGGGCAGTGGGTCCCAGGGACCATGTTCCGCACGCCTGGGGCAGTGTCACCTTCGCGCTGAGGATAGCGCGGCAGGCGCCTCTTTCTAGATTTGAACCGGTTTGACGTTGTCTATTCTGATATTGCCACTGATAATTCCGCGCGCAAGATCGGTTCGATCGCGCTCGATTTCGATGACCGAATAGAGTTTGTCGTCTCTGAAGGCGCTTGCGTTTATGGTGGTAACATCGTCCGCCGGCGCCGCGTCGATCTCCATGAAGTCAAGTTCGCCGCCCGCAGCGACAATCCTGGCGTCGCCTGTTGTTCGGGCAGCGACCGTTACTTCGCCCTGATAGGGCGAGTTTTGCCATCGCGGATCATCCGCCGACGCAGTGGGGACCAATCGGTAAACGTTGAGCGCCTCGCCGCTTCCAACTTCTGACGAGGTCCGGCTTTCGGCATCGGCAATTTGCGCTTGGCTTTCCACGGACTGGCCAAAGCTGGTGGGACTGCTTCTTCCTGTCTTATCTTCTTGACCAATGGACATAGCGAACCTCCTGTTGAAAGTTCGCCAACGCCACCCCGCCGGGATTGTTCCACACCCGGGGCGTCCCCGAAATTGTAAGCGGCGTGAGATCCACAGTCGATTTCGACGGCCGCTCGGGATGGGCGAGTCATCAGGAAGGACGTCTAGCCGGTCTTATCTTCCCACATTGTCGAGCGGAGAAGCGCCTGCATGTGCTCAGCCAGGTCCAGTTCGCCTCGCGCCTCGATTTCCAAAAGATATCGAGCCTTGGCCTTGCGGTCCGCTTCGCCAACTGCTGGATAGGCGCAGACAGCCACCAGCGCCTTTTCTTCAGCTCGGCTGGCACTTTCGTGGTCGCGGCTGCTTCTGACGATTTTTTGGAATGCCGCGTACATAGCTTTGTGCGCCGCGATGAGCGCCCGCAGATTGCGGGACAATGGCAGATCCCGGTCTGTCGATGCGGTGGCGGGCACCGGACCCGCAACCGTTGAGGCGATGATTGCACCGCCGGAATTGAGAAAGAAGGCGCGGCGATTGATCCTGGACATGACGTCTCCACTTCACTTCAACGCAGTCGCGCGATCGTAGCACGATCGATGGCGCGTTCATGTCAGGAGAGGTCGGAACACAAGTGTCTCGCTTCTTTCTTACCCTTCACAACGCCTCCGGTTCGTAATCTCGCAGGCCCTGCTCTTTTGCGAATAGCACACAAGCGCCATAGGATCCCCGCGGGTCATAAGCGAAGCCTTTTGCGGCGAGCGCCTGCGTGATCTCACGGATGCCCGACAATCCGTAGAGATGATCGTGCAGTTCAAGAAAGACCCGATCGATGCCGGCAAGCTCAGACTTGCAAAGCAGATCCTGTTCGGCGCCCTCAATATCCATGACGAGAACGTTGATGGCATGGTGCGCGATGAAATCATCGATATTCGTTGAAGTCAGCGATATTTCGCGTTCGTAAGGACCCTGGTTTTTATCCATGGAAGACATCCAGAGATCCTTTCGGACATAGAACGGAATGGTGCGCGGTTCGCCCGCTGCCAGCAATCCTTGGGACAAAACCACGTTGCCGACGCTGTTCGCACTGATCACGCGTTGAGCAAGTGCTGCTGTCGATGGATTTGCTTCAAACGACCACACCTGGACACCTGAAATCTTTGCGATCAGCGAAGTGATCACTCCGATCCCTGCCCCCAGTTCCAGCACCCGGTCATTTGGCCTGACGGCCTTGAACACCCACTTGGCTTCCTTTGCCTCGTAGCATCCACCTGTAAGCGCCTGCCAGATAACGGGTGATACTTCATCTGATGCCAGAGGCACCGTAATTCCGTGGACGGTCAGCAATTCGAACTCAAACTCCCTTGTTGCCTGAGGATGGCAGGCGTTGCCAAGCGGCTAGCTACCCCTGCCCGACACTGCCTTCACATCAACAAGACCTTCATATTCAGCCAAGCTTACGCCATTGCTGGCCTGGCGGAGATGGTCCAGTTGCGTCGCGGGTACGGGCCGGCCGATCAAGAAGCCTTGCACCTGCTCGCATCCAACCTGTTTGACACAAGCGAACTGCTCCTCGGTCTCGATACCTTCCGCTATCGTCGTCATCCCCAGGCTTCGTCCAACGCCCGTCACCAGTTCCACGATGGCGAAGGCATCTGCGCGCGTGGTGACGTCACGGATGAAAGAGCGATCGATCTTGATCTTGTCGAAGGGGAAGCTCCTGAGACTGCCAAGCGACGAGTATCCCGTGCCAAAATCGTCCATCGCAATCTGGATGCCGACCGCCTTTAGTTGCGTCAAGGTCTCGAGCGTCTGTTCATTCTTGTCCAGGAGAACGGACTCGGTAATCTCCAGCTCCAGCCGGTCTGGATCGAGGCCGCTTTGAGTGACGATGGTGACGACGCTCTGAATGAGATTTCGACTGCGGAACTGAACCGGCGAAAGGTTGACCGCGACTTTGAGCGACCGTGGCCAACGGGCAGCTTCCGTGCAGGCCGTCCTTAAGACCCAATCACCCAATTCATGGATCAACCCGATGTTTTCTGCCACCGGGATGAATTCGGATGGGGGAACTTGCCCACGTATCGGATGAAACCACCGCAGGAGGGCTTCATAGCCACAAATCTCACGTGTAATCGTGTTCACTTGCGGTTGGTAGAATATCTCGAGTTCCCCCTTGCGTAGCGCCTGTTTGAGATCGGCTTCGAATGACTTCTTTTCCGTCAGCCTTGTTTGCATCTGCGACTGGAAGACACACGCATGCCCGGAGCCAAGCGACTTTGCTTCGTAGAGCGCAAGGTCAGCCTGTTTGAACAATTCATCGGTCCCGGACCCGATCACCGACAGGGCAACGCCGACACAGGTGCCGATCTTTATCTCACGCTCGCTGACAAGGTAGGGAAAGCTGATTTCCTCCATGACATCGCGGGCAAAATCAAAAGCCTGCTGCTCGTTCAGCCCCGCGGTCAGGATGGCGAACTCATCTCCGCCCAATCGGCAGACAAGGTCGCCTTCGCCACCAAGCTTTGTAAGGCGGCTTGCCACACCCTGGAGCAGGCCATCACCGACGTCGTGGCCCAGCGTATCGTTCACATCCTTGAAGCCGTCGAGGTCAAGGAGAAAGATCACAGCGGTTGGTCCACCGGCTGTCGCTGTTTTCAACCGGTTTTCCAGATCCTGCCGGAACAGCACACGATTGGGAAGTCCGGTCAGGGCGTCATGGTGAGCCACATGTTTCAGCCGGTAGTTCTGCAGCTTCAATTCACCTGAAGCCTCGCGGAGATTGTCTGTCAGGTCCTTCATCTTGCGGTGAGCACCGTCAAGAAGGCTGTTATGGCGCAGAAGGAGAACAACGAGCCCCACTCCGCAGAGTATGAGCCCGCCCGCAAGGCCCGTATAGATCAGATGGAGCTGTCGCAATTCCGCCTGGGCGGCGTCTATCAGACCGACATCATATTCAACTGCAGTGGATGCAAGCGCTGTCATAGACGCATCGAGGGCGGCCATGGTTTTCAGCGTCGCTTTAAGGCCTTCGGTATCGAGGGTCTCGAACCGCTGATCAAGCACATCGAGCACTTTGGTCAGCTCTGAAAGCAGTTCGCGGCGCTGCGCGTCATCCTCGATAAAGCTATGGAGACTACCCTGCTTGAGCAGCTGCAACCGACCGATCATAATATCAAGACGCAGACGTACCTCATCGCGATCGGCGTCGTCCATACCCATGGCATAGGCCGCCACGCGATGTTCGAGCCTCATATATTCGGAGACAGTCTGTCCGATGGCCCAGGAGTCATTATAGCGGGCAAACTTCTGCAGCGCAGTTTGGCGCTCCGCAATGACATAGGCGATGTAGGCCGTCGCCACGACAAAGCAACAGATAATGATCCCTAGAAACCGTTTCACTGCGTCTCTACTCGATGATCAGTTTGGCCACCTGCCACGCGGATCGTGTGTAATAAGTCTGACTTTGCAGCTGCGGATCACTTTCGTAAGGATAGACAATAAACAACGGTCCCTTATCGCGGACCGGCATGTATTCTCCATCGCGCTTGAGGGCGAGCACGACCTTGAATTTCTTGAAATCGTCCAGCGGAATCGTTGTCACATAGTCGTTGAGCGCAACCGCGGTCACTTTCGTTCCGGTGGCACCGACCAGTTCCATCAGCTTGTCGAGCGGCACACCCTCGAAGCGTACGCGCTTGTCATACCAAGGCGTTGTCGTTTCAATGGTCTGCAAGCCGATGGCTTCCAGCATCGCACGGTCGAATTCGGCCGTAGAACCCTTGTTTGTGTTTTCAATTTTCCCGGAAATAACCAGAATAGGCTTGCCATCAGGCTTGGCAAGTGAGCCAGCAGACGCGCCTGAAATCGTCGCGATCGACAAGGCCAGGTAGATGATTAGGCGGATTAGGCTCATTACATTTCTCCATGATCCATTAGTTTAATAGAGCAAATGAGCTAGACCAGCATTAAAAATAAACATCGGAAGCAATTCGCCGCACAGTTTCTTCGCATATCGACCCGCAGCACTCCTCAATCCGGCATTTTGAGGTGTAGGGTGCGAACGAACCCTTGCGGGAAATCAGGCGACAGGACCTCTGGGCGATCTCAGCAGGAACTCACAGAACTTCGCGGAGCATTCATGTTCGACCACGTCAAATTCGGCGTTACCAACTATTCGGCAAGCAAAGCGTTCTTCCTAAAGGCGCTCGAACCGCTCGGCGTAGCGGTTGTCTCGGAGGGGTCGCCGACATACGGCGTCGAAATGAGCTCAAACGGCAAGGCATCACTTTGCCTGTACCAATCCGATGAGAAGCCAGCGCATCTCCACTTGGCGTTCACGGCCGAGAATCGAAAGCAGGTCGAAGCGTTCTATCGCGCCGCTCTGGAGGCTGGCGGCAAAGACAATGGTACGCCCGGTCTGCGCCCGCACTACCATGCGAACTACTATGCAGCTTTTGTCATTGGTCCGGACGGGCACAACATCGAAGCGGTTTGTCACACAGCCGAAGCCTGAAACACGCCGTCACTTCATGTCGACAGTTTCGCCGGCAGTGTAGAAAACCATTGGAGGGCCGTATTCGTCCCCTTGCTTCACGTCCTGGCTCCAGGCAATGACGCCTGCATGCTTTGACGCCAAATCATCGGCAGCCGTCTGCGCCTCTTCCTCTGCGTCGAACCGTTGCGGTTCGCCGGATCGAAACAATTCTCCAGCTTCACCCTGATCATACACCGCTACAATAAACCTGTTTCATCCCATCTCCTGAAAGCACTGGACGATTTCGCCGAAATCGATTCCAGTCCATGACAATTTCTCGTTGTTTGTCAGACTGAAACGCGCAAGCCAAATGCGTGTTCCAAGGAGCGGTCGACCGACTCAGCCAAAAGACGTCCGATTTTGGAGGCAATGCCTCGTTCACGGCAGTTGCACGCGGCGACGGCTTTTCAGCTCACATCATCCAGGATTTTCGGTGGGCTATGGGCTTCGTTCTGGACAGATACCGCTACGATCCCCTCGTCCTCTGCCATCCACGCGTCCAGGAGGGTGTAGGCAACCGCAAGCAGGGTCGGTCCCACGAATATTCCGAGAATCCCGAATGAGATCAGGCCACCGATGACGCCTGCGAAGATCAGCAACAGCGGCAGGTCCGCCCCCTTTCGGATCAAGAACGGCCGCAGGAACCCGTCCATTGTCCCGGCGATGATGGCAAACAGCAAAAGTACTGTCGCCCAGAGGGTGTCGCCGCTGTAGTACATCCAGAAAACGGCGGGCGCCAACACCAAGGCAGGGCCGATCTGCATCAGGCAAAGGACAAAGACAAGGGCCGTCAATACGCCAGCCAATGGTATGCCGACGACGAGAAGCCCGATCGCGCTTACGGCAGTCTGCGCGACAGCTGTGACGACCACGCCGAGAGCAACGCCGCGGATGGCCCGGCCAGCGAGACGTACCGCCATTTCACCCCGGTCACCCCCAAGCCGATGCCCGAACCGGACGGCAGTCGCAGCGCCCTGCTCACCTTTTGCGTACATGATGGCGGCTATCGCGGTCGTTAAAAGAAACTCGAGGACCATGCCGCCAAGACTTCCCGCTGCCGCCGCAAACCAGTGCGCAAAGGAGCCGGCGTAGGGCTGGAGCCTCGGCCCGAGTTCATTCACGCCAAGGCGCCCAAGCCGTTCCCAGCTGTCATGCAGCCGCTCTCCGACCAGCGGAATTTCATTAAGCCAGATTGGCGGCTGCGGTAATTTGAGCGCAAGCGCAGTCTGGATGTTGTCCGTGATGCGATCCATGTTGTCCATGATGAGACTGATTGCCAGCAGGAACGGCACGATAAGGACAAGGAGAAGGACGACGGTCATGACGAACACGGCAACGCCGCGGCGGTTGCCCGTGTGACGCTGCACCCAGATCATCAGCGGCCACGTGGCGATGACCAGGGTCAAGGCCCAGATGATTGCCGCAAGAAATGGCAGCATGATCCAGATCGAGCTGACAAGCAGGCCACCAATAAAGAGGACCGCGAGTGTCACCCGGGTAATATCCTGGTTTCGAACACCGGTCGAAGGAGCAGTTCCCATCAGCTGATCGTCTCCCGTCCGCTCTGGCCCGGAGCCAGCCTTGCCATCGCGAGGACCTGGTTTGAGTACCTGAATTCGCCTGTTATCTCGATGCCCAACCAAACAGGACGCGGAAACAGGTCGCTTTCGCTTTGCAACTCGATTTCTGCAACCGTCAGTCCCTGATGAATGCCGTGGTATACATCAATTTCCCAGCGCTGGCCTGCATCGACAACTTCGTGGCGGGTCTTTTCAACAACAACGCCTATGCAGTGACGAAATATCTGGAGAGCGTCCGCGTAGGGTATTTCATATTGGAATTCTTCGCGTCGAAGTGGGCCGAGACGAACCTTTACCGTGAGTGTCGCACGTAAGTCATCGATGGTTCGAACCCGCACCGATCGCTGTGCGGCTGCCAGCAGATAGGCTTGGCGCAGAGTTGAACCGTTGGAGGCATATTTCCTCCAGCGTTTGTCCTTGACGAGGTATTTGCGTTCGATCTCGATAGCCAATTTTGCAGTTCCAGTAAGTTGTGGTTCAGTCCGTTAAGTTCGGTCAGGGCCGGCCTTAAGGATAGCCCTTGGACCCGAGCGCTTCAGCGATCTCCCTCGCGAGACTATCGGCCATCTCCGCGAATTCATCGCGCCGTTTCTCACGAATATTAACAGGCAGGTGTCGAGCATCTTCAAGCGCGCGTTCGGCTGCCGCGAGGTCGGAGCACAGCTCCTTAAATGCTTCGTTTCCCAGCATGAGTTGTCGAATGCGAAATGCGGATTCCGGAAATCTGCGAAGAGCCGCAGCCAATCCATCTTCCCGCTCCGTGTCCCAGGATCGCGACGTCATCGGTGCCTCCGCTGACTGCTCTCGTTTGTCGACGCATAGTATTGGAATAACTTCAGTTAGAGGCGTAAGATACTGTACCATACAGCCGTAAAGGACGGTTGCTTGTTCGGGGAAACAAGGGGTGAGCGTTGCCGCTGACGGCGTGCCGGTAGACAAGCAAGCTCTGCCGACGGATGCCGATGTCCTTGCGCAACTTGATCGCATTCGATCGAGTGCCGAATTCGATGTGCCTGAGCGCGCGCGCAGATTCCTGACCTATGTTGTTGAAGAGACAATTGCGGGTCGCGGCAACCGGATCAAAGCCTACTCGATCGCCATGGAAGTCTTTGGGCGCGAGTCATCGTTTGACGCGCAATTGGACCCCGTGGTCCGGATCCAGGCGGGTCTGATCAGGCGCGGCCTCGAACATTACTATCTCGTTGCCGGCAACGACGATCCAGTCATTATCACCATGCCCAAGGGCGGCTACATTCCCATCTTCTCGCGCAAGGATCCGGTAACGGCGCCCGAGAGCTATTTTAAGCCGATGCATGGAAAAAACCTCGGCCGCCTCTTGGAGCGCGCGTCTACGGGCAAATGGTCGGTACTGGTCTTGACCGCCATTGTCATTGGCTCAGTCATGTTCGCTGGCGGCTATCTGTTTCGCCTGGACCCGCTGGACCTTACGGGCGGAAATAATATGAGGCAGGCTGGACCCGACATCCCGAAAGTGCTGGTCGAACCTATCGAAGACCTTTCGGGGACACAGCGCTCTGCAAATATCGCGCAGGATTTGACTGATGAAGTCATCAGTCAGCTTGCGAAATTCAAGGAAGTCGTCGTCGTAGCAGGACGCTCATCCGACGCTTCCAGCACGTTGTTTAGGATCAACGACACGCGGCCAAGCTTTGCGTTGCAAGGGCGTGTCCGCATCGACGGGGAGAAGCTTCGTTTAAGCACCCGGCTCATGAATCGCGCCGACAGCTCCATTGTGTGGACCGGCAACTACGAGAACGACCTAAAAGCCGAGGGGTTGGTCCAACTTCAAGGCGACATAGCTCGCTCCGTGGCCACCGCGCTGGCACAACCTTACGGCATTCTCTTTCAGAAGGATTCGGCTCAACTCGCACAATCACCGCCAAATAATATCGAAGCCTATACCTGTACTTTGGCCTATTATCGCTACCGCGCAAACCTTAATCCGCAAACCCACACTGCGGTCCAGAGCTGCTTGAAGCGGGCCGTCGAGCGTTATCCGGGCTATGCTACTGCCTGGGCACTTCTTTCATTGACCTATCTCGATGAGGTCCGCTTTCGATACCGCCTGGACTCGCTGCCTGCCCCGTCGCTGGAGCTTGCGGCCTCCGCCGCAAAGCGGGCCACCGAACTCGATCCGCAGAACGTACGCGGTCTGCAGGCGGAGATGCTGACGTACTTCTTCCGCGGTCAAGTCCAGGAGTCACTGCAGATTGGCGCACGCGCCTACGCGATCAACCCCAACGACACGGAACTATCGGGCGAGTATGGATTTCGCCTCGCATTATCGGGAAAATGGGACGAAGGTTGCAAGCTGATCGCCTCGGCGGTGTCGCGCAATCCAGGACCGTCCGGATATTTCGAGGCAGCGCTTGCCGTCTGCTCATACATGGCGGGCGACTATGTTGCGGCCGAACAATGGTCGCAATTGTCGGACCTTGGCCCCAATCCGATCTTTCATATCATACGCATGGCGATCCTTGGAAAACTCGGCAAGCGCGAGGAAGCCGACAGTGAACGGAAGTGGCTTGAACAAAATGCTCCGGCTTTTCTCCCGGACATCAGGAATGTCGTCGCCACACGCATCCTTCGACCGGAAGACCAGTTGATCTTTATCGATGGACTGAGAAAAGCGGGCCTTACAATCCCGGGAAACTAGCCGCTTTGCTGCCCGCTCTGTAAGCGGGCGCCGTATATTACACGATGCTACACGTATTGCCGTTCGCATCGGTCTACACTCTAACCACATGAAACGGGCACAGCGCCCGCTCGAGGGAGGTAGCCGTGTTTCTCGATTACTCCGCGTTGGGTGTGCTCTTGTTCATGGCCTTGACCCCGATTGATGGGATCATCGCCATTCACAATATCGATTAAGATGGCCGCGGCAACGCACCCCTGGCCTGTCTTTAAGAGCCTGGCTGGCTATCGGGCCAATTGGCTGGGACGCGATGTCGGCGCGGGTCTTGCGGTTGCCGCCGTTGGATTGCCCAGTGCCATCGCTTATCCGGCAATTGTCGGCCTACCCCCGGAAACAGGTATTTACGCTAGTATCGCTGCACCAATCGCCTATGCACTATTGGGACCGTCTCAAAGGCTCGTACTCGGACCCGATGCGGCTACGATGACGGTGCTCGGCGCCGCCATCGCGTCAATCATAGCGTCGATGCCGGCGGACGCAGCGGTGGACCGTGTAACAATAGCTTCGGCGTTGGGACTCGCGGTCGGAGGAGTATGCCTGGCAGCCCGGTTGTTGCGGCTCGGGGTCGTTGCCACGTTTCTGTCCCGCCCTATTCTGGTCGGCTTTTTCGCCGGCATCGCGATATCCATAGTCGTCGGTCAGATTGGCCGGCTGACGGGAGTGAAAATACAATCCGAAGGGCTTGTCGCACCCGTGCTCGAACTGATCGGCAAAAGCGCCGAAATCCATTGGCCGTCCCTGCTGCTCGGTGCCAGCATGTTCGTTCTCCTGCAAGCGGCAAACAGATTACGGCTCCCCATTCCCGGGCCAGTCCTTGTCGTCGTCCTTGCCATGGTCCTCTCGGCGCTTTTTGGATTTCGCGAAATGGGCGTGAAGGTGGTGGGGGACATTCCCCTCGGACTCCCATCGTTTTCTATTCCCTCGTTTCGTGGGCTGCCATTGGACAAGATGCTGCTCGGTGCTGCCGCGGTTTTTCTTGTGAGCTTTGGCGCGGGCATTATTACGGCGCGCAGTTTCGCGGCGCGCTCGGGTGAAGCGGTCGACGCCAATGGTGAACTGATTGGGCTCTCGGCCGGCAATATTGCTGCCGGTCTCTTCGGCGCATTTCCGATCAGCATGTCGGACTCGCGGACGGCGATCGCGTTCGCGGCGGGCGGCAGATCGCAAATTGTCGGGCTCGTCTCGGCAGCTACCCTGATCGCCACGCTGCTCTTCCTCGGAGAAGCATTGCGGATTTTGCCCCTGCCAGCGCTTGGAGCAATCCTCGTATCAGCGGCCATCGGCTTGATCGATATCGGCGAGTTGAAACGCATCTGGCAAATCAGCCGGCCCGAATTCGTGTTCGCCATGATCACCATGTGGGGCGCGATAAGCTTTGGCGTGCTCAATGGGGTGGTCATCGCTATCGCCGCGACCCTGGTCTACTTGTTGCGCAAGTCGATGTACCCCCGCGACGCCCAGCTCGGCCGCATTCCTGGCCGCGACGGACTCTATAAGCTGCATCGCTCGCCCGAGGCCGCCCCGATACAGGGTCTCGTACTCTACATGATCCAGGGCAGCCTGCTTTTCGTCAACGCCGATTACGTTGGGGAGCGCATAAAGACCACGGTCCGCAAATTGGCGCCCGGATGCCGCTGGTTCGTTATAGACGCCAGCGCAATCGTCCAGGTCGACAGTACAGCCGCTGCAATGCTCGATGAAGTCAGGGAGGAACTTGCTGCCAAAGACATCAGGCTGTGCCTTGCGGAGGTCCACACCGAGGTGAGGGAAATACTTGAACGCAGCGGCGTGATCGAGCGTATCGGCACGCAATATGTCTTCGATGATTTGGAAGACGCGGTCGCTGCTTTTCAGACTGAAGCAGAGCAGCCTCGCGCCCAAGAAGGATTGTTGTCATCGGCATTGCCGATCCACGTTTCGGAGGTGAAAAGATGAGTAAGGACAATCACAAGTCTGCTGCCACGGAAGTTGACGACAAGAAGGGTTTCAAGGACCGCTACAACAAGGAGATGAGAAAGCTTCAGATCGAGCTTGCGCATCTGCAGGCATGGGTAAAGAAATCAGGGGCCCGTGTCGTCATCCTGTTCGAGGGGCGCGATGCAGCCGGCAAGGGGGGCATGATCAAACGGATTACCGAGCGTGTGAGCCCGCGGGTTTTTCGTGTAATCGCCCTGCCAGCGCCAAGTGATCGGGAAAAATCCCAGATCTTCATGCAGCGCTACATTGGATACCTGCCCGCTGCCGGGGAGATCGTGATCTTTGACCGGAGCTGGTACAACCGGGCAGGCGTCGATCGCGTGATGGGCTTCTGCAGTGAAAAAAAGGCCCGCCGCTTTCTTGAGCTGGCTCCGCGTTTTGAAGCAGCCATCGTCGAGAGCGGCATCATTCTGTTGAAGTATTTCCTGACAGTCAGCGAGGAGGAGCAAGACCGCCGCTTCCGTCGTCGCATTGACGATCCGTTGCGGCAATGGAAGCTCAGTCCGATGGACATAACATCCTATCAGCGGTGGTGGGATTATACGCGGGCCTATGACGAAATGCTCAAAATGACGGACAGCCAACACGCACCGTGGTGGATCGTGCCATCCGACGACAAGGAGCGCGCGCGTATAAATTGCATTTCTCACATCCTCAAATCGATCCCTTATGAAAGGGTCAAGTTTGACGAACCCGATCTTGGCAAACGCCAAAAGCGGCCCGGCGACTACATCGACCCCGAGATGACCCTAAACGTGGTTCCGAGGATTCTCTAAGCGACGAGGTGCTGGCCTCATATTCTCGACGAAGTGGAGGAAAGAGATGTCTGACAAAAAAGAACTTGACGTGAACGCGATGCCTCCGAGTGCGACGGAGCTTCGCCAGGAAGTTAAGAAGCGGGAGTCGGAGGAGACAAAAAAGCAGGCGAAAGCCAAGTCCGTCCAAGAACAGAAGATCGCCGATTTCGCCGAAGACTTTCTCAAGAACCATGTCGGCGAGGCGGACATTCTCGCTGTACGCCGCGCCGTGGCGGCTGCGGTCGAAAACGGCAAATTCGAAGCCATGGTCTATACCTTCTCCTCAGACCTTTGTTCGGACAGCGGCCGCGCGATCAATAGCGGCGACAAGAGCTGGCCTGATACCCTTCAGGGGAAGGCGAAGGAATTTTACGATCGCTACCAGAAATTCGGTAAGCCGCAAGGGTTCAGGCTCAAGGCAATGATCATCAGTTTCCCCAATGGAATGCCCGGCGACGTCGGCTTCTTCCTGAATTGGGGTTCCGATCTAGGCAGCTGAACAGCAAGTTACTCAAAAGGAAGCCGAAACATGAAGTTAGCGCTTTTGCTGGTCTTGCTTTCAGTGTCGCCGGTCAACGCAATGAGTGCAGCCGAACTCTTGAAAGCCGATAAGGGATTCGCCTCAGGCTACATTTTCGGTGCGATCGAATATCAGATTGCCGTCGCATGCGATGACGATGTCTCGGTGCGCCGTCAGGAAATTCGCAAGTGTCTGGTCGACGGCAAATTCATGTCCCAACAGCTCTATGGGACAGTCATCAGCTTCATCCAAACTCATCCTGAACAAACGAGCGCGGTGGGTGCGATCGTGCACGCGGTGGATGAAATTTGCCCGCGCTCGGGGAGATAAGCAACAATGAAAGCCACGAACGCCTGTGTGTTGAAATCAGCGATTGCCATGCGCCAGATCTCGTTGGCATTGGCGATCTCGTGCCTCAGCGTTTCCGCCCTCGCGGAGGCGCCATCCTTCGCAAAACTTCAAGCGATGTGCGGCAATGTGAAGGACCCCTTGGACCATGGATATTGTGTGGGGTTTCTGGAAGCGGTTGCGCTTCGTATTGTCCACGACAACAAGCACTGCACGGTCCTTCAAGAATATATCGACCACCCCAACTCAAGCCTCGCATTCCCGGATTTGATCGCAGACGTGGATCCCAAGGAATATTCGGGGAGCGCTCTCGAAGGCGTCGAGAAGTATTTCCTCAACAAAGGCTGCATGTAGGGTATCGGTCAGGAAATGAGCGCGAAAGCCAGGGAAACACGGCGCATTTTCTTCAGAGAGTTCTTTCGCCAGCTCGGAGTTGTTTGGCCAATCCTGTCCGGAATTCTTGTGTTGATGATCGGGTTTGGGCTCTTGATTGGCAGAATAGAAGATTGGCAGGCAATGGACACGCTCTACTTCACCTTCGTTACCGGCCTGACAATAGGCTATGGTGATCTCGCGCCGACCCACGCTTCATCGCGCTTGCTGGCTGTAGGGATTGGTTTTTGTGGAATCGTCATGACTGGGCTCATCGCGGCGGTCAGCGTGCAAGCGCTTGTAGCTGCAGCCACAGCCAGGAAGTGATGACTATCGTATGCAGTGGATTTCAGTTTCGCATAATTTTTAATTCAAAACAGAGCACAGGAGAAGATCATGCATTTATTCGCTTGGACTACCCTAGCAGTCGCTGTCCTCGCCGTTCCATGTGAGGCCGCCGTCACCAAATATGGTTCGGCGGCGGGCTGGGACATATATGTCGACGACACCATGGGACCTGGTTGCCTTATCATGCGGGACAATCCCGATGGTGAAACACAGGCGCAGATCGGTATCGATGCGACCGCGGCCCCCCGCGGCTTTCTCGCGCTTTATACCAAGACACCCACAAAAATTACCGCGGGTGAAAAGCTTGATGTCGTTTTCGATGTCGATGGTCAGAAATACACGGGCGTAGCCAAGGGACAGCAGATGCAAGGATATGACGGCGCATATGTTCCGTTCGACAACCTCGATTTCATCTACGATCTCGCCAAGAAGAAGGCGCTGACGATCACCGCGAAAGGACGCAAAACCGTGGTGGTAAATCTCACCGGCACCGATGACGCGTTCAAGGCGTTGCGGGCTTGTCAGGCCGCCCAGAAATAGCCGGAAGCCTTTCTGATGCCCGCGACATGGGACCAACCCATGTCGCGGCAGCGCCCTTGGTCAGGCAAGCAACATCACCAGCACCATGCCCCAGATGGTCAGCAGCGTATTCCCCACCGCATAGGTGACCGTATAGCCGAGGCCGGGGATCGTGCTCTTTGCCCGGTCGTTGATCATGCCAAGGGAAGCAGTGGTCGTTCGAGCGCCTGAGCAGCACCCCAAAAGGATGGCGGGATGGAACCGGAATACGTATTTCCCGACATACATGGCGAGGACGAGCGGGATCGTGGTCACGACAATGCCCCAGAGGAAGAGGCTGAAACCGAGCTGCTTCAACCCCGCTACAAAGCCCGGCCCGGAAGAAATTCCGACTACCGCGATGAAAATATTGAGGCCGACTGAATTCATGAACCAGACGGTCGATGAGGGAATGCGGCCAAACGTTGGATGTACCGAGCGCAGCCAGCCGAAGAAGAGCCCTGAAATCAACGCACCGCCTGACGTCGACAGAGTGAGCGGAACGCTGCCGATCTTGAAGACAAACGCGCCAACGAGCGCACCGATAGCGATAGCCCCGCCGATGAAGGCGACATCGGCGATGTCGGTCTGCCGGTCGGGTACTCCGAGAGCCTTGGTCGCTGCTGTGGTATCCTGGGTCCGCCCCACGATTGTAACGATATCGCCGCGGTTGATTTGAGTGTTAGGCAGGATTGGGATCGATATTGCGGTGGCGCCCCGCGTTATCTTTCGCAGAAACACACCACGTGCTGACGGCATTTTTGCGAGTTCAGCCAAGGTCTTTCCATCGACCTCCTTATTGGTCACAAATACGTCAACGCCTTCAGCCGGAACCGCCAAAAGCTGCGGATCGTCGATTTCTTCGGCGGTGTGGCCAATGACATTTACGAGGACTTCGCGGCGCCCGGCGACGGCGACGATGTCGCCCGCCTGAATCACAGTGTCGGCGGTGGCGTCCAAGAGCTTGCCGCCGCGGCGTATGCGCTCGATGAAAACTCGTTGCTCTGGAAGGAGTGCTTCGGCTTCGTGGGCCGTCTTGCCGACTATGGGTCCGCCTTCGCGCACCCGGTAGGCACGCAATTCGTAGTGGTGCCAGGCCGTACCAGCGCCCCCGATTTCCTTGTCGCCGCCGCCTTGTTCCTGCTCGTAGCGCTTGCACTCCGCCTCGAGATCGATCCCGAGCAAGGCGGGTCCGAGAAGCGCAAGCACAATAGCTGAGCCTACGGTGCCGAAGATATAAGTAACGGCATAGGCAACAGGCATTGCATCAAGCAAGGCCTTCGTCTGGTCGGGCGGCAGCGCGAGGCGATTGATGGCATCGGTGGCAAGCCCCATGGAAGCCGAAATCGTCTGCGAACCCGCGTAGAGGCCGACAGCGGAGCCGACGTCATAGCCCGCGAGAATTGCGCCAAAATAAGCGGTCACCAGACAGAACAGGCAAACAACGACCGCAAACAGAGCCTGAGGAATCCCGTCTTTGGCGATGCCCCTGACGAATTGCGGGCCAACGCCGTAGCCAATGGCGAATAGAAACATCAGGAAAAATGTTGCCTTCAACGGCGGCGAGATGGTGATGCCGAGCTGTCCTATGAGGACGGCGGCAATGAGGGTGGCCGTGACCGCGCCTAGTCCAAGGCCCTTATAGGTGAAGGACCCGAAATAGTAACCGAGCGCAAGAGACAGGAAGATGGCGATTTCGGGATAGCTACGCAGCACATTAACGAACCAGTCAATCATCATGCCCCTCCCAGAAAGCTGAAAGAAACGCCCCGCCATCCAACAATTTGGAACGGTCCATCGTTGTCGGCCAGAACAGATCAATCATGCGAGCTTTACACTGCGGAGCCCAGGGAAAAAGTAGTATCCTGTATCATACTGTATGGTACGTGCTGCAAACCTATTGTGTTTGCTAGTCTCAACTGTGACGCCTTCAAGTACTTTGAAGAGTTGCATTATGGCTTACCAGCTTCTCGATTCTGCTCGCCGAAGTGAAAGCCGGAATGATTTTTCCAAAACTGCCGTGGCTACTTTGTATTACCGGGGAGGAAGACCCTATGACAGTCATCGATTACCGCGACTACGAGAAGATGAGCCCGTTTGAAATAAAGGACGGCTTGATCAAGCTCGCCAAACGCAGTTCACAGAAATCGGCAAAGGTGCTGCTCAATGCAGGGCGCGGCAATCCGAACTGGATTGCGACCAGGCCTCGCGAGGGGTTCTTCCTGTTCGGCCAGTTCGCCTTGTCCGAATGCCGCCGTACGATGGACAATCCCACCGCTGGCGTTGCGGGCATGCCGCAGCAGAAGGACATCGCCGAGCGCTTCAAGGCCTGGATCGAGAAGCATGCCGATATGCCGGGCGCAGACTTCCTGGCGAAGATGGTTGAACATGCCGTCACGGCTTTCGGATTTGACGCGGACGCCTTTGTCTTCGAGCTAACGGATTCGATCATTGGCGATAATTACCCTGTGCCTGATCGCATGCTGGTCCATGCCGAACAGGTGGCGCACCGCTACCTCATGTGGGCGATGTGCGGCGACAAGGTTCCACCCGGCAAATTCGACCTTTATGCGGTGGAAGGCGGCACTGCCGCGATGTGTTACATCTTCAAGTCATTGATCGCCAACCGCATCCTCAAGAAGGGCGATACGATCGCGCTGGGGACGCCCATATTCACGCCTTACATCGAGATCGCGGAACTTGAAGACTATGCGTTCAACGCCGTCCACATCAAGGCTACGCAAGAGCATCGGTTCCAATACTCGGACGAGGAGATAAAGAAGCTCGAGGATCCGAAGATAAAGGCCTTCTTCGTCGTCAACCCCGGCAACCCTACTTCGATGGCGATCGATGCGCCTACAATCAAGAAGATCGTGGATCTCGTCAAGAAGAAGCGGCCCGACTTGCTGCTGCTGACCGACGATGTCTATGGCACCTTCGTGCCGGGCTTCCGCTCATTGATCGCCGAGCTGCCGGAAAATACCATCGGCGTCTACTCGTTCTCGAAATACTTTGGTTGCACTGGCTGGCGGCTTGGCCTTATCGCCATCCATGAGAAGAACATCCTGGACGAGATGACAAAGAAGCTGCCGCAAAAGGAACTGGAGGCCGTCGACAAGCGCTACATCTCGATCACACTCGAGCCCCGCAAGCTCAAGATGATTGACCGGATCGTTGCTGACAGTCGCGACGTCGCTCTCAATCACACCGCAGGTCTGTCCCTGCCGCAACAGGTGATGATGACCATGTTTTCGCTCAGCGAATTGATGGACACAGAAAAGCTCTACCAGAAGGCGTGCATGGATATCTGTCACAGCCGCGTCGATAGTCTTCTTGAAGGCCTGCCGCTTGATGTCCAGCCAAATCCAAACTTTGCCTATTATTACGGCACGATCGACTTCGAATTTTGGCTGCGCAGATATGTCGGCGACGACATGGTAAAGTGGCTGAAAAAGCATGTCCATCCGCTCGACCTCGTCTATCGCCTGGCGGAAGACCATTCGATTGTGCTTCTCAATGGCGGCGGTTTCGATGCGCCGAACTGGAGCGTCCGCGTCTCCTTCGCCAATCTTTCCGATGATGTCTATGACGATATCGGCAGAGGCGTCCGCGCTGTCGCACGTGGATACATTGATACGTTCAATGCATCGAAAAAGGGAAAATAGGCTTGGCGCGTGCAATTAGCCGGCAAACTCACTGTCGATCGTGCGAACTGACAGTCGATCGGCAGAGGGAACCATTTGGAGGGCAATATGTACAGGGTTCGAGTAGCGCTTTTGGTCACGCTGTTTGCCACAGTGACCGGATATGGTGCGCAAGCGGCCACGATAGAGGATCTCCAGGGTGCCTGGGCGATGAAAGGTAGCAAATGCGAAGAGATCTTTCAGAAGGTCGGCAGCAAAATCGAGTTCAAGGATAGGATTGCTTCAACCACAACCGGCCTCCTCTTCGCTGGCAACAAGGTTGCGGGGCCAATGGCGGTCTGTACGGTCACGAAGATTCGAAAGAAGTCGTCGCATCTTTCGGCCCAGCTAACCTGTGAGACGTCGATGATCGTTGAAAACGTTTCCGTCGGTTTCGACATTCCCAACCCGTCGGAGCTTAAGCGATTCGATCCCTTCGGCGAGAACACATATGTAACTTACCGGAAGTGCGATTTATAGCGGCAGCATGCGGCATGGATTGACAGAACGAATTGTCTGACCTAAGTCAGATAAATGCCGTACGACCCAGTCTTTCGCGTCCGTCGCTTCAACCGTGCTGTCACCGCCGAAGTTGGAGCCCTCGATACCTCGTTCCTCGGACGCGGCCGGCCGCTTGGCGCGGCACGCGTGCTTAATTTGATCGGCCAGGGGCAATCGGATGTTGCGGCTATCCGCGATGATCTCGATCTCGACTCGGGTCTCATGAGCCGTCTGCTGCGCAGCCTTGAAGAGGAAGGTCTCATTGAGACTGTATCGAATCCGCAGGATGCGCGTCGGCGCATCGCCAGGTTGACCGAAACCGGCAGCTCGGAGTTTCAGGCATACGAAGCGCTTTCCAATGCGCAGGCGACAGCATTTCTGGCGCGCCATTCCCAGCCGGAAGAACTTCTGCGCGCCATGGATATTGTTGCTTCCGCGCTGAGGCGCAGCCACATCGCGGTCGAGGAGAAAGATCCGCGAAACGCAGACGCCTCCTATTGTCTCGGTGAATACTACGCCGAGCTTGGACGCCGTTTCGAGAAGGGTTTCGACGTGTCGCTGTCGCGGGATCCGGACGCCGGGGATATGATCCGCCCGCGCGGCGTATTCCTGGTAGCCACATCGGATTCTCTGCCCATAGGCTGTGTCGGGTTGAAGGGCAGTGGCGGCGACGTTGCGGAGATCAAAAGGCTTTGGGTCGCGCCATCGGCACGGGGACTTGGGCTGGCAAAACGGCTTATGGCTGCCGCCGAAAATTGCGCCCGTGAACTATCCATAGAGGTCCTGCGTCTGGATACGAATAGTGCGCTGACCGAAGCACAGCAGCTTTATCGCAGAACCGGTTGGACTGAGATCGCACGTTTCAATGACGACCCCTACCCTGACACCTTCTTCGAGAAGCGCCTCTAAAGCGGCGGCGGCCCAGACCGCCGTTGGTCTATCGTGCGTGGTTTGATCCCGTCTACCCATTATACGGCCAGCCATACCCTCCTTGTTAATGGATGAGCGAACCTATGCTTTGGTATCGCTGCCCCATGCTGCAGGGCCATCAGCTTTACCAGCGCGCGTAACATTTGCCCTCGCGCGCCGAATGGTGCGCTCGAAGGCAACCCCAATTCTGATGCCGCCAAAGGCTGCTCGAAACGCCGTTTTGGCGGCACTATAGCCCGTTTCCCCTGCGTTGGTTCGCCCGTCGGCCGTGGTAGCCGGACCTATACGACCGTATGGCCCGGTCTGTCCCTGACACCAATTGTCCGCAAGCAGGGCGAGAAATAACCTCAACCATGCCGTGCACAAGACGGCGGTCAGCAGGCGAAGAAACAGGAGAACTGATATGAACTTACAGACCTCACACCCCGCCGTTAAACCTGCGCCCGACGAGCTGGTCCCGTCGCGCTACGCGTTGAAGATCGGCGAGATTTTCGTAATGGTTGTAAGCGATGGTGTACTGCCGTTGCCAGGCAAGATGTTAGGCCACAACGCCGATGCTGCCGACCGGGCGGCTTGGCTCAGCTACAATTTCCTGCCGACGGATAAGCTAGACTGGGGGTTGAACGTGGTCGTGGTGCGTAGTGGCGGCAAGACCATCCTCATCGACGCCGGGCTGGGGGACGACCCCAACTTGAACTTGCCGCGGGCCGGGCAGCTGGCCCATCGGCTGCAGGCCGCCGGCATCGAGCTTGCGTCGGTGACCGACGTGATCCTGACCCATATGCACATGGACCATATTGGCATGTTTCTTGTCGACGGGGTGAAGGAGCAGTTGCGTAAGGACCTGCGAATCCACGTGGCGGAAGCCGAAGTCAAGTTCTGGACCCACCCGGATTTTTCCCACGTCTCCATGCCTGAGGGGTTTCCGGATGCGCTTCGTGCGGCGGCCAAGCGGTTCGCTGAAGAGTACAAGAGCAATTTGCAGACATTCAAGGAGGAGTACGAGGTTGCGCCCGGGGTGGTCGCCAAACGCACGGGCGGTCATACCCCGGGGCACAGCGTGGTGCGCCTCGCGTCTGGCAACGACCGGTTGATGTTCGCCGGCGACGCCGTGTTCGCGGTCGGCTTCGAGCATCCCGACTGGTTCAACGGCTTTGAACACGACCCCGAGGAGGCGGCGCGCGTCCGCATTCGTCTTTTAAAGGAGCTGGCAGCGACCGGCGAGCTGCTGGTAGCAACGCACCTGCCGTTCCCATCCATCGGCCATGTGGCGGTCGAGGGGGATGCCTTTCGCTGGGTGCCGATCTTCTGGGATTACTGACCGGACCGGGGCGTGAACCACTACGTCGCGTGGTCCACGCCCTGGCTCAGTCTGCATTACTACAGTCGTCCGTACCGACGTGCCCGCGTCACGGGCTGCTTTGAGCATGAGATCGATAATTGATGGCTTAGTGAAAGAATCGGCCAAGGACCACGGAGAACCCCATCCGCTCATTGGTCCCGATGAATAAATTGGCGTGCCCGCGTGTTTAGTTTGAATGGCCTTGTTCGAGGAGGGCATTGAATGCCTGGAGCAGGATAGACAGGACTGGGACATCGAAAACACAATGGAGCGAGCCGCTGACGACGACATTCGCCAAATCCGCTCCACCAGCTGAAACGGCCGAATTATTCGGTGGAATGACGCTTGCCCGTCAGTTCATCCTCGCTGCGAGCGCCGTGTTGATCGTAGGCATGGCCATCATTGCCTTCTGGGTCACCTCCCGCATCGAAGAGTCCGTTACCCGCAATGCGGCATCCGCCACCGCGCTCTATGTCGATAGCATCATCGCCCCCCTTACCCAGGAGCTGGCCGACTCGGACACTCTTGGGGAAGGTGCGCGCCTGGCATTAACGGAGACACTTGGCCAGGGTGTGCTAGGCGACAAGATTGTTTCCTTCAAAGTGTGGAAGCCGGATGGGAGCGTAGTGTTCAGCAATCAACCTGAAATCGTCGGGCGCCGTTTTCCAATCAGCCACCGTTTGCAGGGAGCTTTCGCGGGTACGGTTCAGGCGGAATTCGACAAACTTGACAGCGCTGAAAATGCGCCGGAACGCGCCAAGGGAATTCCGCTCCTCGAAATCTACAGTCCCATCCGGCAACCATGGTCCGGCAGGGTGATCGGCGTTGCGGAATTTTATGAGATCGCCACGGACCTGAAAGCCGATCTGAACCGCGCCCGCCTGCGCAGCTGGATTGTCGTCGGTCTGGTCACACTTGCCATGCTCGGGGTGCTTTTCGGGATCGTGGCGCGCGGCAGTCGCCTGATCACACGGCAAGCCGCGATCTTGAGAGACAGGTTCGACGAACTCAATCGTCTGCTGAATTCAAATCGGGCGCTTCGATTGCGAGCCGAGCAGGCCGCGCACCGCACCGCGGCGCTCAATGAGCGATATCTTCGCCGCATCTCCGCCGATCTGCACGATGGTCCCGCCCAACTCATCGCTTTCGCCTGTCTGCGGCTCGAAACTGCAACAAAAGGATCGGTGATGGGTCCTGATCTCGAAACAGTCACGACTTCGCTCGAGGAAGCACTGCAGGAGGTCCGCAATATCTGTCATGGACTGATGCTGCCGGAACTCGATGATCTCGAAACACGGGAGATTTGCATGCGCGTGATCAAGGCGCATGAAAGCAGAACCAGAACGAGCGTTGAATTCCAATGCGGTGACAACCTCCCGGAATTGAACCAGGCCGAGAAGATAGGCCTATACCGATTTGTCCAGGAAAGCCTCAACAATGCGTTTCGCCATGCGAACGGGATAGGCCAGAAGGTCACCGTCGTATCGTCAAATGACGGGCTAAGCGCGACAGTAGCCGATCGAGGCAAGGGCTTTGATCCAGTCAAGGCAGACAAGGGCCTCGGATTGACCGGACTTGAGGAGCGATTTGCAGGTTTGGGTGGCACATTCGTCGTCAACTCATCGCCGGGGCACGGCACGATCGTTACAATGCATCTACCGGGAGGGCGGGACGCATGAGCACGGCAAGCATCAGGATCATCATCGTTGACGATCATCCATTCTTTCGCCAAGGCGTTGCAGTCAGTCTTTCCGAGCAGGGATTCACAGTCGTCGGCGAAGGCTCTAGTGCCGATGATGCCGTCCGCCTGGTCAACGAACTGCGACCCGACGTAGCCCTTCTCGACCTGTCGATGCCGGGCGGCGGACTGAGTGCGCTCCTCACCATTCTGGAAGCCAGCCCGGAGTTGAAGGTCGTCATCCTCACCGTCTCGGAGAGCGACGAGGATGTGTTGCAGGCACTACGGTGCGGGGCCCACGGCTATGTTCTGAAGGGCGTCCGGGCAGCAGGCCTCTGCGAAATCATCCAGAATGTCGTTGCCGGCGAACGCTATGTTTCACCGGCGCTCGCAGCGCGCATCCTTACGGAGATGCGCGGTTCAGGCGCTGCGGTAGCGCCGAGCCAGCCTGTCGCGGAAATTGCCGATGCCATTCACTCCCTGACGCCGCGCGAGGAACAAATCCTTACGCTCGTCTCCAACGGCAAAAGCAACAAGGAAGTCGCACGCGAAATCGGCTTGCAGGAAAAAACCATCAAACATCACATGACCAGCATTCTGCAGAAACTGCAGGTGCGCAATCGCACCGAAGCTGCCTTGTTGCTGCGCGAGGCGCGCTGGCAATCCTGAAACGGCCTAGCGGGAGCTGCTTTTGTCGATGCGGAGCGCATCGGCAGGGATCGCCTTCCTGTTGATGACTGAGCGGCCCTGTGGGTCGAAGATCTCATAACGGCCGTTACGGATGCGCTCGGTCCATCCTCCCTGATAGACGCGTTCCTGCCCCGCGGAAAGGGAGGGTGTTGCATGCGATTCGCTGTCACTTGAGTTTGCGCGCGAATTCTCTGAACCGGATCCCGAACTACTTGATCCTTGCGAACCGCCCGATCCGGAGCCTGAATTGCTCGATCCGGAGCCTGAATTGTCCGAACCCCCACTTGACCCGGAATTCGACCCCGATCCGGAACTGCCGGAACCGGAGCTACCGCTGCCCGATCCTCCGCTTGAGCCGGAACCGGAACTTCCCGAAGATCCGGAACCCGATCCCTTGTCGCCCCAGGCATAACTCGTCGGGCCAATAACCCCCGACAACAGGGCCACGGCAAGCAAGGAGACACGGATTGCAGAGGCTGCTCTGCAATCTGTCGCGATGGAACGGATACCTGCCCGACTCAAAACTCACCTCATATGACTCTGTCTGGCCAGATTCTGTGCCGCCGCTTCGTACGGCGCGACGACACAGTGTTTCGGCAGCGTAGGTCAGCCACTGTCAGCAAACGCCTATTCCGGCGTCACCTGTAAGCATAACACGTTGATCGCTGACTTTCCTGCGTTGATGCAATCCACGATCGTCGTTCTGGTCGTGGATACCCCTGTGGATGCCGTGATCATCGTTCTGATCGTGGATACCCCGGTGGATACCGTGATCATCGTTCTGATCGTGGACGCCTTGGTGGACGCCGTGATCGTCCCCTGGCGCATCGTCAGCGCCGCGTCCGTGCCTGGCTTCACCGCGACCGCCATGATCGTCGCCTGCGGGATCATCGGCCCCGCGACCATGATGGCCTCCGTCATCATTGCCCCGGTCTCCGTGATCATCGCCGCCGCCGTTGTCACCGCGGCCGCCGTGGTCATCGCCACCGCCATCGTGATCGCTGCCCCGGCCACTATTGTCCGAGCCACTGCGGGCCATCAGGATCATGTTGGTCGTGCCGGATTTGGTCAGATGTGAATCGAACTGAGTGGAAGCGCTGGTACTGGCAGTCAGTCCGAGAAAGCTTAGTGCGATCACTCCGGCACCAGTCATAATGGATTGAGCGATTTTCATGGTCAAATCTCCCTAAGGAGGCCGTGGCCCGCCTTGGCGGGAAGGGCCGGCGAGCCACGGTGGCCCGTCTTCTTCCGCAACTAAACCGCCGTCCATCAGGAAATTATACGTCCTACAGACCTATACGCGACCTGTTCGGACCTTAGTCCTACCAGACCGACCTGGCGCGCCAAGTCGAGGTTTCTTCATCCTCGAACAGTTTTCAACGAGCGCCGCCCCCGCAGCAGGATGACTGTTTTACGAAACGCGCGAATCTTGAAAAGAATAGTCTACCAACTTGGTAGACATTGTGAAAACCTTTCGTCTCGTCCTCGCCACTTTGGCGTATGGGTAAATAGAGAGGGTACAACCGTGCGCATCAAAACAGTTCTCGGAGCTTTCGGTCTGATTGCTTCGCTTATCGCCTCGGCGCATGCAGAGGATACGAAAAAAGTCGTCATCGCATATCAGACCGGCGCGGTTCCATATCTTGTCGGCATTGCCAATGGCGAACTTGCCAAGGGGACCGGATGGGATATCGAGTTCCGCCGCTTCAACTCCGGCGCCGATATTTTTGCGGCGATCGCTTCGGGCGACGTCCAGATCGGCGACGTCGGTTCCAGCCCCTATGCGGCGTCGGTCAGCAAGGACCTCGACGTCAAGGGAATCTACATTACGGCGGGTGCTGGCGACAGCGAGGCCCTGGTCGTTCGGCCGGAGATCAAGTCGGCTGCCGATCTCAAGGGCAAGAAGTTTTCAGCAGCTCCGGTCTCCACCGACCACTATCAGTTGTTGGCCTATTTGAAGCAGGAAGGCCTGACCGAAAATGATGCTCAGGTCATTGCGATGCCTCAGCCACAGATCGTCGCCGCATGGAAGCGTGGCGACATCGACGGCGCGTTCGTCTGGGATCCGGCGCTTTCCGAGCTGAAAAAGGATGGCAAAGTCTTGATCACATCTGGCGAAGTCTCCAAGCGCGGCGCGCCCGTGTTCAGCTCGCTCGTCGTAACCGGCGACTTCTCGAAGAAGAACCCTGACTTTCTCGCCAAATATGTCGGCCTCATCGACAAGTATTATGTCGATTTTGCCAACCACCCTGATGCCTGGGGCCCGGCGTCCGACAATATCAAGCTGATCGCCAAGCTTCAGGGCGGCACACCCGAAGAAAACGCTGGCTGGCTTAACACCACCGTGGTTGTTCCGCTGGAGCAGCAGGTCACCGATGCATGGCTTGGCGGCGGGGACAAGGGGAGCGTCGCCAAGACGCTGAAGGACACGGCTGCATTCCTCAAGGAGCAGAAGAAGATAACGGCGGTCAAAGACGGCTACGGCGACTTCGTCGACCCGCAGTTTGCAGCGGCCGCACTTGCTTCCAACTGAAATCTTGCAACCGTGTGGCGGCCGCCACTTACCGGCCGCCATCCTCTTTGGAACTCGACAATGCTTTCAATCCGCAACGCCACCGTAAAGTTCGAAGCCGCCGACGGAACGGAAATCCACGCGCTCGATCGGGTTTCGTTCGACATTCCGCCGGACTCCATCGTTGTCGCACTCGGCGCGTCGGGATGTGGAAAGTCAACCCTGCTCAATGCCATTGCCGGCTTTCAATCGCTTACCGAGGGACAGATTCTTATCGATGGGCTCCCCGTCGACAAGCCCGGCGGGGATCGCGGTGTCGTCTTCCAGAAGGATACACTCCTGCCCTGGTCGAATGTCATCGACAATGTCGCGCTTGGCTTGCGCTACCGCGGAGTGCCCAAGCTTGAAAGGTATCGTCAGGCGCGCGAACTCCTGCAGCTGGTCGGCCTGGCGGATTTCGAGAACAAGCCCCCTTATGAACTCTCCGGTGGCATGCGTCAGCGGGTCGGCATAGCGCGTGCACTCGCCACCGACCCCAAGATACTGCTGATGGACGAACCCTTCGGTGCGCTTGACAGCCTCACCAGGGAAAACATGCAACAGCTTCTGGCAACGGTCTGGGCCAAGACGCGAAAGCAGGTCTTCTTCATCACGCACTCGATCGAAGAAGCTCTGGCGCTCGGCACCCATATTCTGGTGATGTCCCCACGGCCTGGGCGTATCGTCGCTCGCTACGAGGCCGATTTTGTCAGGACGTTTGCAGCAACCGGTGACCTCGGACCCATCCTTGCCGATCCCCGGTTCGTGTCATTACGTGAAGAAATACGCTCGATCATCCATACGCCCGCCAGCCACAACGAGCGACACGCGGCCTGATAACTACGCCGCGATTGCAGAGAGGAGCTCATGATGAGCGCAGTAATTGACCCCGCAGTGGCCATTTCGGAAGTCAAGAGACAACGGACGCAGCAGCCGCGTCGCATGAAAAAGACGCATGGGACCGCCGTGATCAGTTTTGCAACCCTGATCGGATTGCTGGCCTTGTGGATCATCGCAACGAAGTATCACTTCGCCTCAGCGTTATTCCTGCCCTCACCGTCAGATGTCGCGGTGCAGGCCGTCGCCGTCGCTTCGGACGGCTATGCGAACGGAACCCTCCTCGATCACATCCTTGCCAGCCTTGGACGCATAGGCGTCGCCCTCGCTTTCGGGATCGGCCTCGGCATTCCTGTTGGCCTGCTCATGGGCCTCAACCGCTGGGCCAAGGGCATCCTCGGTGTTCCCATCGATATCTACTGGGGCCTTCCGCCTCTCGCTTACCTGCCGCTCATGATTATATGGCTCGGAATCGGTGAGGCGTCGAAGATTGTTCTGCTCAGTCTGGCGGCGTTCGCCCCCATTTGTTTCGCGGCTCAGGCGGGCGTCCGCTCGGTACCGCAGGAACGCATCAACGCTGCCCGATCGCTCGGCGCAACATCTTATCAGGTATTCACCTCCATCATTTTTCCTTCGGCGCTTCCGGAGATCTTTACCGGCGTGCGCATTGCAATTGGCGCAACCCTTTCAACCCTGGTGGCGGCGGAGCTCATCGCTGCGCAGTCCGGCGTCGGCTATATGATCATGTCGGCTGCCAACTTTCTTGCGACAGACGTCGTCTTTGTCGGGCTCATCGTCATCGCAATCTTCGCCTTCGCGTTCGCCACGGGGATGCGCTTTCTCGAAAATCGTATCGCGCCCTGGAAGGGCAAACTCTAATTTAAGGTTGGAAACCATGACTGCACCTGCTGGTCCACTGGACATATACTGGTATCTGCCGACCCACGGCGACGGCCCATATCTTGGTAGCGACGAACGTCATCGCCCGCCGACTTTCGGCTATATGCGCGACATCGCCCAGGCGGCGGACCGTTTGGGCTTCAAGGGCGTGCTCCTGCCAACGGGACCGTACTGCGAAGACGCCTGGATCACGTCAGCGGCGCTCGTGCCGCTGACGGAACGTCTTCGCTTTCTCGTTGCGCTTCGCCCCGGGAGCGGGACCCCTGCAATGTTCGCACGTCACGCTGCCGCGCTTGACCGGATCTCCAACGGACGGGCGCTGTTCAATGTCGTGACTGGAGCCGATCCCAAGGATCTCGCGGGCGACGGCAACAAACTCGGCCATGGTGAACGCTACGAACAGACCGACGAGTTTCTCACGATCTGGCGACGGATACTTTCTGGCGAAGCAGCAGATTTCGAAGGCAAATATCTTTCTTCCCACGGCCGCGGCCTCTCCTTCCCTCCAGTCCAGTCGCCGCATCCACCAATCTGGTTCGGCGGCTCTTCAGACGCTGGCATCGACGTTGCCGCGCGGCATGCGGATGTCTATCTGAGCTGGGGAGAACCCGTACACCAGCTTGGAGAAAAGCTCGGCCGCGTCCGGGCACGCGCTCTTGCCCAGGGCCGCAGGATTCGTTTTGGCCTGCGCATCCATCTCATCGTACGAGAGACCGAGGAGAAGGCCTGGGCTGCCGCCGACGACCTTATCAGCCGGATCACAGACGATCAGATCGCCGCAGCCCAGAACGAGTTCCTTAATGTTTCGCAATCCGTCGGGCAAAAGCGGATGTCGGCGCTGCATGGCGGACGCCGTGACAAGCTGGTCGTCGGCCCCAACCTATGGGCTGGTCTTGGTCTGGTGCGGGGCGGCGCCGGCACTGCGCTCGTCGGAAGCCCAGAGAATGTCGCTGCCCGCCTCAGGGAATACCAGGCAATCGGGATCGACACGATTATCGGTTCGGGATATCCGCATCTTGAAGAGGCGTTCAGTGTGGCGGAATTGCTTTTCCCCCAACTCGGGGTCACAAGCGAAAGCGCACACACTGTCGGCGCTGACAACCAGACCTTCGAAAGCGGTGTGAGACCCAAGCGCACGGCCTGAAATCATGAATGGTGTCGACGACCTTTGACGGAACCGATGCACGGGCCGGCAAAGGGGTCGCATCGTTTATGCGGCTGTTGACAGCGTGGCAGCCCTCGATCAGCCTTGGCTAACGCCGATAGCGATTTAAACTCCAAGCCTTGCTCGGGTTGGTCGCGGGCGCGTTGCTGAGCTGGAGGAGTCGATGGCAAAACACAGGATCTATGCGACGAGCTTCGCCAGCGTCTATCCTCATTATGTTGCCAAAGCCGAGAAAAAGGGACGCACAAAGTCAGAGGTCGACCAGATCATCACTTGGTTGACTGGTTATGACGCGACGGCGTTACAAACTCAGCTTGAACAACAAACCGATTTTGAAACATTCTTTGCCGAGGCCCCTCGTCCCAATCCTTTGAGAACCTTGATCACGGGTGTGGTTTGCGGCGTTCGAGTGGAGGACGTCGAGGAGCCGACCATGCGCGAAATCCGCTACCTCGATAAGCTCATTGACGAATTGGCTCGCGGAAAAGCCATGGATCGCATTTTGCGAGAGAATTAGTTCCGGACGATCGATCCTTTTCCGTGTTCGCTGATTGCCCATACCGGTGACGCCAAATGGCACAACCCAAGTTGGGTTTGGGCGGCCACGCCTCTGCATCGCAGTGGACTCCCTCAGCCGCCTTTCTGACAGATCAATAACCTTGCGGTGCCGCACCAACTGCGGCGGGAACGCGGGCGGCTTCACCACGGTGTATGCGAACACAAGAAGTTCATCGCACCATAAAATAGTAATCTGTTGACAGTCTTCAATTTGCTCCCTACCTTCCCTGCAGTGGCCAAAGTTGCGGCAACACGTTGCCGCCAACACTTGGGAGGTGTGATGGCATTTCTGGAACTCGACGGTTTGACGAAGAGCTATGGTAGTCTGACAGTCGTAAAAGGCGTGAATTTGTCAGTCGACCAAGGCAAGCTGGTTTGCCTGCTTGGCCCATCCGGCTGCGGCAAAACCACGACCTTGCGCCTTATCGCAGGATTTGCTCCAGCGAATGGCGGAGAAATACGCGTCGGCGGCAAGGTGGTCTCTTCTTCGCGCGGTACCGTCCCGCCCGAAGCCCGCAACATGTCTATGATCTTCCAGAGCTATGCGCTCTGGCCGCACATGACAGTCTTTGAAAACGTGGCTTACGGCTTGAAATTGCGCCGGATGCCGCAATCTCAAGTCACTGAGCTCGTCCGCACCATACTCACCGCCACTCAGCTTATTCAGCTTGCGGACCGCTATCCTGGCGAATTGTCCGGAGGGCAGCAGCAACGTGTGTCGTTGGCGCGGGCATTGGTGATCAAACCCGAAATACTGCTGCTCGACGAGCCCCTGTCCAATCTCGACGCCAATTTGCGCGAGGAGATGCGCTTCGAAATACGCAGGCTCCATGACGAATTCCGCTACACGACTGTCTACGTTACCCACGATCAGGCCGAAGCAATGACCACGGCAGACATTATCGTGGTGATGAATGACGGGCGCATAGAGCAGTCAGGGTCCCCCGAGGACATCTACGAGCGTCCCGCGACTGAATTTGTGGCGAGGTTTATCGGCGGGACCAATATCCTCAGCGGAACGCGGAACGACAAGGAAAGCGTCCTGTGTCAGTCCGGCCTTGTGCTGCGCTGTGGCAACGGGACGGCTGACGGCACCACAAAGACAGCGGTTTCGATCCGCCACCACGACATTGAACTCTCGACCAAGCCGAACGGTGCCAACACCAACACGACAATTGGCACGGTTACTCGGCAGATCTATCTCGGTTCGCACCGGGATTACCTCGTTTCCATCGCCGGTGGAGAAATGGTGCGCACCGTCGCGCCAGTCAACGTCGCGATCCCGGTCGGCCAGGAGGTATGGCTGCATTTCCCGCCAGAGAAATGCCGGGCGCTCGCGCAATAAGGGAGGAACTACGCATGTGGAAGAAAGCGCTGTCTGCCGCGCTGTTCGCTTCGGGGCTCGCGGTATCGTCCGCGGCCTTTGCCGAGGCGCCAGCCCCCTATCAGATTACGCCAGAACTGGAGGCTGCCGCCAAAGCCGAGGGCAAGGTCGTGTTCTATACGGCCACCGACGTTGCGGTCGCCGAGAAATTAGCTGAGCAATTCAAGACCAAATACCCGGGCATCGATGTCCAGGTGGAACGCGCCGGATCGGAACGAGTCTTCCAGCGTATCGGCCAAGAATATTCGACCGGCATCTACAATGCCGACGTGATCGAAACATCCGACGCTGTGCATTTCGAATATTTCAAACGCCAGGGCTGGCTCACCCCCATGGTGCCGCAGGAAGTCGCGGATAAATGGCCGGCGGACGAACGTGACCCCGATGGCAATTTTGCCGCCTATCGCGCGCATCTTTCCGTCCTTGCATACCGCTCCGACCTTATGAAAGAGGAAGAGGCGCCGAAAACGTGGGAAGACCTGCTCGACCCGCGCTTCAAGGACAAGATGGTGAAGGCGCATCCGGGCTATAGCGGCACCGTGATGACCTCAACCTTCGTACTCAGCCAGCTTCTCGGCTGGGAATATTTCGAGAAGCTTGGCAAGCAGAACATCATGCAGGTCCAGTCCTCGACCGAGCCGCCGAAGAAGCTTGCGCAGGGCGAACGTGCTCTCGAGGTGGATGGCAATGAATACAACGTCTTTCGTTTGATCGATGAAGGCAAGCCGATCAAGATCATCTATCCGGACGAGGGCACGCCGCTGGCGGTCGGAAATGCGGCCGTTCTCAAGCAGGCACCGCATCCCAATGCTGCCAAGCTGTTCTATGCCTATCTGTTCTCGCTCGATGCGCAGCAGCTCAACAGCGATTTCGGCGGCTTGAGATCCTTCCATCCCGATGTGAAGGAAAAGGAGGGGCGCACCCCGCTATCCAAGATCAAGATCCTTCATTCTGATCCGGCAAAACTCGAGCCTGAGATCCAGACTATCAAATCCAACTACGAAAAGTATTTCGGGACATAATTGATCATGACCAGTATCGCTCAGGTTCAGGGTCGGCGCAGCGGCATCGACCTTTCATGGCCAACTTTCGCTCTGTTATCCCTCATCCTGAGCGTTCTGGTACTCCTGCCACTGTTCTGGCTCGCCTTCTACAGCTTTCGTAGCGATACGGGTGGAGGGGCGACGCTCGACAATTTCATCGCACTCGTCGCCGATCCGACCTTGCTTCGGGCATATGGGCTGGCGATTGCCATGGCGCTCGGCGTGGGATTGCTGTCCTGCGTCGTTGCCACGCCAATGGCCTGGCTGGTGGCAAGAACGGATCTGCCCGGCCGGCGCATCATCCGCATGCTGGTGACTGCATCGTTCGTTACACCGCCATTTCTCGGCGCCATCGCCTATGAGATTCTTGCCGCGCCCAATAGCGGGCTTGTGAACATCATCTACCGGAGTGTGTTTCGCCTCGATTCATCCCAGTATCTGGTGAACATCTACACGTTCGGCGGCCTGATCTTCGCCATTGCCTGCTTCACGTTTCCATACGTCTTTACCCTTGTTGCCAACGCGCTCGACAAGGTCCCGTCGGATCTCGAGGATGCGTCCTCGATCCTTGGTGGCAAATCCATGACCACATTGCGCAAGGTGACGATTCCACTGGTATTGCCGGCAATGCTCGCGGGGACATTGATCGCCATCCTGCAGGCCCTGACCATGTTCGGCTCGCCGGCCATCCTGGCGCTTCCCGCAGGATTTCACGTGATCACTACGAAGATCTGGAGCCTGTTTCAGTTTCCGCCCCGTCTCGGTCTCGCAGCTGCGGCGGCATTGCCGCTGCTGATCATCACCATCATTCTTTTGCGCGCGCAGAAGTCGATTCTCGGCCGGAAGGGATACACCGTTCTCGGCGGCAAGAGCGGAACCCCGCGGGTAACGGAACTCGGGCGCTGGAAATGGGCCGCCATTTTATTCGTGTTCTCGATCCTCAGCCTGACGATCCTCCTGCCCTACCTTGCCATCCTCAAAACGGCCTTTACGGGCACGGTGGGCGACCCGATCAATCTTTCAACGCTGACCCTTAGTCACTGGAGATTCGTGCTGTTCGAGTTTTCGGCGACGCAGCTTGCTCTGCGCAACACGTTCCTTCTTGGCTTCCTAACGGCGACGGCAGTGACCGCTATTGCTCTGATCGTGTCGTACCTCGTTACGCGCCGTTCAGTGCCGGGTTCCCGCTTCCTGGGTGTCCTTGCGACGGCGCCGGTGGCGATCCCGGGGATCGTGCTGGGCGTCGGCCTGTTCCTTAGCTATGCCAACCCGACATTCCAGCTTTATGGGACCATCTGGATCCTGTTGATCGCCTTCATGACCATCGAATTGCCCGCAGGATACCAGCAGATGTCATCTGCCTTTTCGGGAGTTCACCCGGAGCTCGAGGAAGCGGGGCGCATCATGGGCGCTTCACGGTTGCGCACCCTGTGGGACATCACGGCACCGTTGCTGCGTACGAGCGTGGTGGCTGCCTGGTGTTTCGTTTTCGTCGGCACCATTCGCGAACTCTCGGCAACGATTTTGCTGACCACTGCCAATACCAAGCTGGTTTCGGTCATTATCTACGATCTCAACGAGAGCGGTGATCTCGGAGCGATCTGCGTTCTCGGCATTATCCTGCTCGCCGCTTCCTTCGCCGTCGTTTTCGTGGCCAACCGGGTGCCGGTGCTCGGGGGATCGCAAATGAATGCGCGGGGTTAAGGCATATCGTGTGCTAAAATCGCGGTGGACCCCGCCATCGAGCAGGGTCGCCAACCTAAGCATTTGCTGCTAAACGAAAGCTTGGGAGCAAAACTCGAAAGGACTGAGTTTGGACCCGTTTCATAGACCCGTCACGATGGCTTGCTCATGACCGACACAACGAACGCACCACAGAATTTGTCCGCGATCGATTTTCTCCGCACCCGTTCGCTTGCAAATGTGGTCCAGGCCGAGATCGAGCGGATGATCATCGACGGCGAACTCAAGCCCAACGAACGGGTCAACGAAAACGGCCTCTCCCAACGCCTGGGCGTGAGCCGGGGGCCAATTCGCGAAGCATGCAGCGCGCTCGCGGCGATGGGGCTCATCGAAATCATCCCCAATCGGGGGTTCTTCATTCGGGCGCTGACCAATGATGAAGCACAGGACCTTTCGGAAGCGCGCGCCGGGGTTTTCGGATGCATGGCGATGATCCTTGCCGAGCGCATAACCGATGCCCAGATCGGGATCCTGAGAGCGCTCCTTGCCCGGATGGACGAGATCGTCAAACTTGGGGACGTTCACGTCTACTATCCGGTCAACCTCGAGTTTCACAAGCAGATCACCCACATGGCCGGCAATAACCGGCTGGAGCTCATTTATCAGAGCTTTGTGCGCGAATTGCACATTCAGCGGTACCGTGCGCTCTCGAGCCACGATGTTTTGCATATTTCAAACGAGGAGCATCGCGCCATTGTCGATGCGCTCGAAGCACGCGACCCGATACGCAGCCTGATTGCGGCGCGTACGCATATTCTGAACGGCATCGTCCGCACCCGCCGCGCCGGCCAGCCGACAGGCACCTAAGGACCGCGTTTCTCAAAAATCCCTTCCCAGACCGCACGTTTGGTCAAGTGAACGCTTGCTTAGCTTTTGTCCGATTCTCAACTATCTTGCCAACATAAAACTGTTGACAATTAACAATCTCACCAGCATGGTCAAACTCGAATTGCCGCAAGGCAGCGCCAAAAGAGGATTGAGCATGAACCAGAATAACCAGGCAGATGCCGAACTGACGAAGTACGTTGCCAATTTTGTTGTCGAGACGAAATTTGACGACCTTTCGAGCGAAGTTATCGAGCTCGGCAAGAAATCGATACTTGATGGTTTCGGCCTCGCCCTCTCCGGTTCAGTCGCGAGGAGCGGCGAATTGGTTCGCCAACACCTGGATGACCTTGGCCTCGCCGATGGTGCGGCAACGGTGATCGGTGGCGGCCGGAAGGTCGCCCCTCGCTTTGCGGCCTTCGCCAATGGCGTCGGCATCCATGCCGACGACTATGACGACACGCAGCTCGCCGTCGCCAAGGATCGCGTCTACGGTCTGTTGACGCATCCCACCGCACCGGCATTGCCGGCGGCACTCGCGGTAGCCGAACTCGTCAATGGCACGGGCAAGGATCTGATGCTCGCCTATCACCTCGGCGTGGAAGTGGAATGCAAGATCGCAGAGGCAATTGCTCCCCGGCACTATCAGACGGGGTTTCACGCCACTGCGACCTGCGGAACCTTTGCGGCGGCGGCGGCAAGCGCGCGGCTTATGGGCTTCGACGTGCCGACCACGCAACGCGCCCTGTCGATCGCAGGAAGCCAGTCCGCCGGACTGCGCGAGAATTTCGGGACCATGACCAAGCCCTTCCACGCGGGCCGTTCCTCCGAAAGCGGCGTCGCGGCGGCGCAGTTTGCGTCCTATGGCTGGACTGCCGCTGCTCGTATTCTCGAGGCGCCCCGGGGGTTCTTCTCAGCTGCCGGCGGCGGATATGACCAGAACGCGATCCTAAACAAGCTCGGTGCGCCGTGGACATTCGCAAGCCCCGGCATTTCCATTAAGCCGCATCCATCAGGCTCGCTCACCCATCCCGGGATGACCGAGATGCTACGGCTCATCAAGGAGCATGACATCCGGGCCGAAGATGTGGAACGCGTTCGTGTCGGCACGAATTCCAACATGCCGAACGCCCTTATCCACCACCGGCCGAAGGACGAATTGCAGGCAAAATTCTCGATGGAATTCTGCATGGCAATCCTCTTGCTCGACGGCCGTGCCGGTCTTAACGAGTTCACAGACGCAGCCGTCGAACGTGACGACGTCAAGGCAATGATCGAGAAGGTCGACTTCGTCATCGATGACGAAGCCGAGGCAGCGGGCTACCATCTGATGACGACATTGATCGACATCCATCTCAAGGACGGACGCAAAATTTCCGGACGCGCGGATTTCGGCAAAGGCAGTCCTGCTTTCCCCATGAGCTACGATGAAGTCGCCTATAAATTCCGCGAGAATGCCGAATTTGCCGGCATGGCACGGGCAAGGGCAGACGAGATCGTTGAACTGGTCCGCGGCCTGGAACGGCTGGCGTCATTGGACGATCTGACATCGCGCCTGATTTCGGTCGGCTGACAAACGGCCCGGAATGCCCGATTCAGGAACCCTTTGGCGTGGGCAAGGTCCAAAACTCTTCGACCGCGCTCCCGCCCGGGTCGCTCTGGCGCTGCTTATCGGCGTATTGGGGGCAATCGCTGCCAGGATGGTTGCGATGCCCCTGCCCTATCTTCTCGGTCCGCTGCTGACGTGCGCTGGCGCGTCCATACTCAGCGCGCCGATCTCGCCCGTACCCTATGGCCGCGAACTTGGACAGGTTGCTGTGGGACTTGCCATCGGCTTGCGGTTCATCCCTACGGTCGTCATCGCCATCATCGCCATGCTGCCATTCATGCTGGCGGCAACGATCCTGATGATCATCGCGACCATGATTGCCGCGTTCATGATCAGCAAACTCGCCGCGCTCGACCTTAGGACCTCGTTCTTTGCCACCGCGGCTGCGGGCTTGGCCGAGATGGCCGTGGTTGCCCATCAGAAGGGCGCCGACAGCGACACGGTGGCGGTCGTCCACTTTATTCGCGTGACATCGATCGTAACGGTCGTGCCGTTCCTCGTCACCATTTTCGGGGAAGATGGCGGCATCACCACGGTGCCAATACCGTTCCGGGCCGAGGCAATGCCACTTGTTGCGCTCTACATCCTGGCTGCCGTTGCGGGGTATTTGGCGAGCCCCTGGAAGATCCCCAATACCTGGCTGCTGGTTCCTGCGCTCGTCGGCGGACTCGTGGCGGGCTTCGGGTTCGGCCCCTTTGCCGTCCCTTCGACTGTCCTTGTCATCGCGCAAGTCGTCATCGGAATCTGGCTGGGCTGCCGCTTTCGCCGTTCCTTGCTTGGGCGCTTGTCCAGGGTGACGTTCTCTGCATTTGCAACTACGGCATTTCTGCTTGCGGTCGCCATGGGCTTGGCCTGGCTGCTTTCGGCGGCAACGGGCCTTTCCTTTGTCACCAGTCTCCTCGCTGTTGCCCCCGCGGGCGTAACCGAAATGGTGCTCACGGCAACGGCAATGCACCTCGACACGACAACCGTGACAGCATTCCAGATCACACGAATAGCGGTCGTCATGACCACGATCCTCATCAGCTTTCGAATATTTGAACACCTTGCGCGTCGCTTCGGCGCCGCATCTGAATGAAAGGACTGCACAGATGACTGCCCATCTCGTAATCGGGATACTGAACGGGGATGATATCGGCCATGAAATCGTCCCCGCAGCGGTCGAAGTCACCCGCGCCGCCGCAGCGAGGACCGGCCTCGAGATCGACTGGCGTCCGATGCCAATCGGACGCAGCGCGCTGGATACGCACGGCTCGACCTTTCCCGAAGGTACCATGGAGACCCTCGCCAAGATGGACGGCTTCATTCTGGGTCCGATCGGGCATCAGGCCTATCCGAAGGTTCCGGGGGCGATCAATCCGCATCCGATCATGCGCAAGGGGTTCAATCTGTTTGCCAATGTCCGGCCTACAAAATCCTTTCCAGGGCTGGGCGCCATTCACGAGGGCATCGACCTTGTGATCGTGCGGGAAAACAATGAAGGTTTCCAGCCGGACCGAAATGTGGTGGCAGGTTCTGGCGAGTTCCGGCCGACCGAAGATGTCACCATCTCGGTCCGGGTTATCACGCGCGTTGGTTCAGCACGGGTGGCCCGCGCCGCGCTCGAGATTGCGCAGCAGCGCAAGAAGCGCCTGACGCTCGTTCACAAGAACACCGTATTCAAACTTGGCTGCGGGATGTTCGTCGAGGAATGCCATCGGGTGGCCAAGGAATTTCCGGACGTTACTGTTGACGAGGTGATCGTCGACACGATGGCCATGCGTCTTATTCGCGATCCGCAGAGCTTCGATGTGATCGTCACGACAAACATGTTCGGTGACATCCTGACGGATGAAGCGGCCGGTCTCGTCGGCGGTCTCGGCATGGCGCCCGGCCTTTGCATCGGCGAAGGCAATCTGGCCATGGCGCAGGCCACTCACGGGTCCGCGCCCGACATCGCCGGAAAGGGCATTGCCAATCCCTTTGCCATGATCGAATCCGCCCGCATGATGATCGAATGGCTCGGGCACAACCGCGGGATAGCGAAGGCTGTCGAGGCGGCATCGATCATGGAGCGGGCAATCGCCGTTGCGTTGGCCGATCCCGCCACCCGCACGCGCGATATCCGGGGAACTGCCGATACCGCCGGCATGACCCGAGGCATACTGGCGGCAATCGGTTAAGGGCCGCCCGCCCTCACCGCTCATCTAAGGTGGGCGGGAGGGCGGTGATGCTCAGGCGGCAAAAGGCAGCGGCTCTTCCCCGGTAAAGAATTTGCCGAACGCATCATAGACAATGTCCGGCCGTTGCTCGGCGGGATAATGCCCGGTCGGGATTGCCCAGCCGCGCAAATCTGGGGCCCATGGTTTCCAGGCTTCAAGCGGTTTGAAGTGTCGCCCGCAATGGCTGTTTGAGCCCCACAGCACCAGAACAGGACAAGCGATCGTCTTCTTGCCGAAATCGGCAGTATCCATTGCTAGATCAACGCTTACAGTGGCCCGATAATCCTCACAGACAGCATGTATCTGTTCAGGCGTGGTGCAGCGCTTGTACTCAGCCATTGCTTCGGGGGAGAATATTTCGAGGCCCACACCCTTCTTGTTGAGTTTGTAATCGATGTAGTAGGCGAGATCGGCGGTCAGCAGTTTTTCGGGAAAGGGCGCCTTCTGCGCCATGAAAAACCAATGATAGGCCTCGATACCCCACCCCAGCGTCACATTTGTCAGCGCATGATGGGTTGGCACGATATCGAGGGCGGCCAGGCGCTCGATACGATCGGGATAGTCCAGGCCCATTCGAAAAGCGACACGCGCTCCGCGGTCGTGACCGGCCACCTGAAACCTGTCGAACCCCAGCTTCGACATGATTTCCGCATTATCCTCGCCCATTGCCCTGAACGAATAGCCGGAGTGGTCCTCACCCCCATCCGGTTTCGAGCTGTCGCCGTAGCCGCGCAGGTCGGGAGCCACAACGGTAAACCGCCTGGCAAGTGCCGGTGCTATCCTGTGCCAGCTCACATGTGTCAGCGGATTGCCGTGCAGGAGCAGTAGCGGCGGACCCTCACCGCCAATCGCGACGTTGATTTCGGCGCCGGCCGTTGGGATGCGCTCATAGCGAAAGCCGTGCATGAGCTTTCCCTTTTCTTCAGCGAATGGCGGCATTGCGGATATCGGTTCGATCGGCGCCATAATATGTCTCCTTGCTTTGGTCCAGACGAGCATATGCTTTCAGGTACAGGAACTCATGCCCTTTTTGGTAAATTGTCAACAGTTTGTAATTGACAATCTTGCGAATATTCGTCATCGGAGTATCTTGGGAGCGCAGCAGCGGGAGTTATTTTCATGAGGACACATCAGATAGCGGCAATTCCTGGGGACGGAATTGGCAAGGAAGTGGTCGCCGCCGGCCTGCGCGTTCTCGATGCAAGTGCCCGCCGCGACGGCAACTTTCAGGCTGCGATCACAGAGTTTCCGTGGGGATCGGACTTCTACAAACAACATGCTCATCTCATGCCTGATGACGGCATCGAGCACCTGAAGAGATTCGACGCTATTTATTTCGGGGCTGTCGGTGCCCCCGACGTGCCGGATCACCTGACCCTATGGGGTCTGCGTCTCGCCATATGCCAGCCGTTCGACCAATATGCCAACGTCCGCCCGACGAGGATCCTGCCGGGGATCGAAAGTCCGCTGCGTGGTGTAACAGCCAAGGACCTCGACTGGGTCATCGTCCGTGAAAACTCGGAAGGCGAATATGCCGGCCAGGGCGGTCGCTCGCATCGGGGGCTGCCGGAAGAAATCGCTACGGAAGTCTCGATCTTCACCCGCGTCGGCGTTACCCGCATCATGCGCTTTGCTTTCGAACTCGCGCAGTCGCGGCCGCGAAAGCTGCTTACCGTCGTCACCAAATCCAATGCACAGCGACACGGCATGGTATTGTGGGATGAAATCGCCAAGGACGTTGCAGCTGAATTTCCCGACGTGACCTGGGACAAGATGCTCGTCGATGCAATGACGGTGCGCATGACGCTCCATCCTGCCTCTCTCGATACGATCGTCGCGACCAATCTTCATGCCGATATTCTTTCCGATCTCGCGGCAGCCCTTGCCGGATCGATCGGCATTGCACCCACGGCAAACCTCAATCCGGAACGGCGATACCCCTCGATGTTCGAGCCGATCCATGGTTCGGCATTCGACATCACCGGCAAGGGGATCGCCAATCCGGTTGGAACCTTCTGGTCAGCCGTGATGATGCTCGAACACCTTGGCGAAACGGCAGCTGCTGCGCGCCTGATGCGCGCAATCGAGCGCGTGACCGCGGACCCGTCATTGCACACACCGGACCTGCGCGGCAGCGCCACCACGGACATGGTCACGGAAGCGGTCTGCGCTGCCATCCTCGGCGACAACGAATAAGGACGCATTCTCATGACTGCAAACAGCTTCAGGATTGCCGTTTTTGCCGGCGACGGCATCGGCAAGGAAGTCATGCCGGAGGGACTACGCGTCCTTACGGCGGTCGCCGAAAAGTTCGACCTCGATCTCAAATTCGACAGCTTCGACTTTGCCTCGTGCGACTATTACGCCGAGCATGGCCGTATGATGCCGGAGAACTGGAAGGAACTCATTGGCGGGCACGATGCCATTTACTTCGGTGCTGTTGGCTGGCCTGAGACGGTTCCCGATCATATCTCTCTATGGGGCTCGCTTCTGCAGTTTCGCCGGGAGTTCGACCAGTATGTGAATTTGCGGCCCGTCCGCCTGATGCCCGGCGTGCCGTCCCCGCTGGCCGGACGAGAGCCCGGCGATATCGACTACTTCGTGGTTCGCGAGAACACCGAGGGCGAGTATTCCTCCATCGGCGGCAAGATGTATCCGGGAACCGAGCGCGAGATCGTCGTGCAGGAAACGGTGATGAGCCGGGTCGGCATCGACCGCATTCTCCGTTTTGCCTTTGAGCTTGCCCAAAGCCGTACCGAGAAGCATCTGACGTCCGCGACAAAATCCAATGGCATTTCGATCACCATGCCCTACTGGGATGAGCGCGTCGAAGAGATGGCCAAGAGCTATGGCGACGTGCGCTGGGACAAGTATCACATCGATATTCTTTGCGCGCATTTCGTGCTCAATCCGGATCGCTTCGATGTGGTCGTGGCCTCCAATCTCTTCGGCGACATTCTCTCAGATCTCGGTCCCGCCTGTACGGGGACCATTGGAATTGCGCCATCCGGCAACATCAATCCGGAACGCCTGTTCCCCTCGCTCTTCGAACCTGTCCATGGTTCGGCGCCGGATATCGCCGGCAAGGGCATCGCCAATCCGATCGGCCAGATATGGGCGGGCGCCATGATGCTCGATCATCTGGGTCATCCACAGGCGGCAGCGGCAATCGTGACGGCAATAGAAGGCGTCCTGATGGATCCGGCGCTGCGTACGGGAGATCTGGGCGGACGAGCCGACACCATCACCTGCGGTCGTGCGATCGCCGAGGCCGTACGGCTGCCCGAAGAACAGATGAGGAAATCATGAACAGCGAACGTCCAATCATCGCGCTCACCGCCGGCGATTGTACCGGCATCGGACCCGAACAGACCGCCCGCATCCTCCATGACCAGCGCATGGCCGATGTGGCCCGTATCGTTGTCGTGGGCGACGCTCGCACCCTCGATCTCGGGAAACGGCAGGCCGGCGTATCGTTTGCATATCGAACCTACCAGTCTCCGGCTTCCGTCGACTGGTCGGATAACGCCGTGCCGCTGATCGACCTCGGCAACACCGATCCCTCGCTCTATGAGCCGGGCGTAGCAAGCGCCGAATCCGGCCGATTGACCGGAGACACGCTTGCCCGTGCGATCGACTTCGCCCTGGCAGGCGAGGTCGATGCGGTAACCTTTGCTCCCCTGAACAAGCGGGCCATGTACGATGGCGGCTGGAAATTCCCTGACGAACACAAGATGTTCGCCCATCTCCTCGGTCATCACAGCTATTTCAGCGAGATGAACGTGCTCGACGGTCAATGGATGTCCCGCGTTACCTCGCACGTCTCGTTGCGCCAGGCCGTCGACCAGATCACGCGACCGGCCATCGAGGAGGCGATCGTCCTTGCCACGACCATGATGCGCAAGGCCGGTATAGAAAAACCCCGCCTTGCGGTCGCAGCGCTTAATCCGCATGCCGGAGAGAACGGTCTTTTCGGTACGGACGAGATCGAAATTATCCGTCCAGCCGTGGAGGCCATGGCCGCCAAGGGTATTGACTGCAAAGGGCCGTTTCCATCCGATACGGTCTATCTGAAGGCCTTTGCGGGAGAATTTGATGGGGTGCTCGCCATGTATCACGATCAGGGGCAGATCGCGACCAAGATGCGGGGCTTCAACCGGGGCGTAACGGTCACGGCGGGGCTCGATACGGTGTTTACGACGCCTGCGCACGGCACGGCATTCGATATCGTCGGCAAGGGAATTGCCGATACCGGCGCTTTCGAAAACGCAATCAAGCTCGCAAGCCAATTGGTGCGCTTCAAGCGGCTTGCTTCCTAAGGTTCAAAACCCGGTTGCGGTGAGCGCAGCGACCAAGCCGCCGAGAACCAGCACGCCGAGCACCGGAAATCTCGGCATCCACAGGAAGATGGCGGCGGCGAGGCCAATGATGGCAATGGCCGATGGTCCGCCGTGCGACAGCCGGAACAGCGAGATGATTCCGGCGATGATCAGTCCAATGCCCACAGGAGCCAGTCCTTCGCGCATGGCACGGTGCCAGCGTTTCTGCCGATGGTTGTTGGTCAATTTGAACACCGCATAGCACAGCATCGAAGACGGTACGAACAGCGCGAGCGTCGCTATTGCGGCGCCCAGCCAACCTGCCACGCGCCAGCCGATGACGGTTGCCAGCATCATACCCGGACCCGGTGCCGCCCGCGACACAGCAAAAAGATCGAGGAACTCCCGGGAACTCACCCACCCATGAACGGTCACGGCTTCGTGCTGGATACCCGCCACGATGGCGCTGCCGCCCCCGATTGAAGTCAGGGAAAACGGAACGAACACGAGGGCTATGGCAATGAGTGTGTCGAACCGCACGATCACGCCCTGCGCCAAGACAGAGCGACGCTGATTGGCGCCAGCACAAGCACCACCGGTATCAGCGGCATCTCAAGCACTCCAACGAGGAATGCGGTGAGAACAATGATTGCAACCGAGGGAGGAAAGCGCATGGCCCGCCGAAGGCCGTGGATGCACATGACGACCAGCAAACCCATAGCCGCAAAGGCCACGCCGTCGGAGATGGCGGGCAGCAATGCAAAGCCTGCCAAAGCATCGAACACCTGACAAAGCGCAATGACGGCGAAGAATGGGCCAACGAGGAAGCCAACGACGCAACTAAGCGCTCCGATGGGGCCGCGAAGTTGTTCGCCCATGCAAATAACCAGATTGACCACATTCGCGCCAGGCAACATTTGTGAGATAGCAAGACTGCTGGCGAAGTCATCTTCATCGATCCAGCGATGTTGCAGCACGAACCCCTGATACAGCCAGCCGGTCAGGCCGCCGCCAAAGCTCAATATGCCTATCTTGAAGCAGAGCATGAAAAGCGAGCGCAGGCGCGGCGGCGGCAAGGAGTGGGAAAGATCTGACACGGGCAATGCCGTCCTTTCACTGAGACCCTCAGGAGGTGGACCGCCCATGGATCAAGCCTGTATTCAAATCCAACACACCACTGGCGGATCAGGGTAAGAAAGCGCCGCCATTGACGTGCAGCGTCTGGCCGGTGACAAAGCGGGCCGGCTCGCTCGCGAGATACATGACCGCAGCTGCAACTTCCTCAGGCGTTCCGCGCCTTCCCACCAGCGTGCGCGTGGTGTTGTGGTGCGCCGGCTCACCGCCAGACGATGCGTGCACGCGGTTCGTATCGATCATCCCGGGAGAAACCAGATTGACCGTTACTCCACGCGGTCCAAGTTCATGGGCCAGTGCCTTGGTGAAGCCGTCGAGCCCAGCCTTGGCCGATATGACATGGGCGCGGTGCACCGCGCCGGTGTAGGCCGTCAATCCGCCAATGTTTATGATGGTACCCCTTCCGCCGGAGAGTAAATGAGGGATCGCAGCGCGGCTCATGAGGAACGCGCCATCGAGCGTCACGCTCATTACTTCCCGCCAATCCTCGAACGACAAGGCTTCAATGGGGGCTTCACGCCGTATGGCGGCATTGTTGACGAGGATGTCGAGGCGCCCGAGCTGTTCGGCCGCAAGCCCGACGAGGCGGTCGGCATCGGCTTCATTCGCCACATCGCCAAGAAGGACGACGGCGCGGCTGCCCCGTTGCTCAACCTCACGTGCGACAGTCTCCGCCGCTGCCTGATCCGATCTGGCCACAATGGCGATCCCGGCGCCGGCGTCAGCCAGGGCAAGGGCGATCGCCCGACCGATATTGCGCGAGGCACCGGTTACCAGCGCCACCTGTCCGTCGAGTTCCCGCCGCGTTGTTTGATCCGCGTTCATGCGCGTGCTCCCGCCAGATCGATAGGACCGCCAGCCGCGATTTGTTCGAGGGATGCGCGCAGCGCCGCAATGCTGCGCTCCCCCAGGCCACCAAAGCGCAGATTCGCTTCGAACTTGCTCGCCATCTCGGCGTCAGGCAAGGGTTCGCGCGCTCCGCCGCGCATATAGGGCTGGTGGAATTCATGAATCGTGCCGTCTTTCAAAACCGCCTTGAGATGGCCGGTAAAGTTCGACGGATAGGGATCGGCCGGATTGATTTCATACGAGATCTTGGCTGCCAGCGCTCGGATCGCGGCATCGCGCACCCGCTCATCGGTAAACTGCCCGAGCCCGGCCTCCCCGTCCAGGAATCCGACTGCCATGCAATAGGGTGTCGAAAACTTGCCGGCATACCCATTCGGCGGCCTTTGTTTTTCGGCCAATGGCTCCCATAGACGATGAACCGTGCCCTCCCCGACCTTGCAGACGATGGATGCTATCTCCTCGGCCCCGATACCGAGCGCTGCCAGCTTCTTGGCGCAGTCGATGAAGGGTTGGGTCATGGTTCCGCAGGCGTATGGTTTGAACGCCAGCGTCTCGACGATCCACTGCTTGCCCAGCCCCTCGAGCAACGGCATGAAATCGGGTGCCTTAGACGGAGCAAAGGCCCTGTACATTCCATGTGAGCCTTCGAAAACGCTTATGGGACCTGTGAAGCCGGCTTCTGCGAGCAGGGCGGCTCGCACGCCGGCCTGCGCTGCAGCGCCCGCATGCAGACGCTTTGTCGAGCTGCCATCTGCAAGATACTCGATGATGCCGGAAGCAAGGCTGCCCGAAATTCCGAGGGCCCTGCCAATCACGTCGGGCCCTAGCCCCAGCGCTGCACCGACAGCCGCCGCCGCTGCCGGCGCGCCGAATATGGCTGTCGGATGAAAGCCTGCCTTGTGCGTTGCCTGCGGTGCTACCAGGCTCATCCGGCACATGAGTTCGGCGCCCACCGCGATGCCGCGCATGGCGGCGCGACCGTCAAGTCCGCGCCTTTCGGCGATCGCAAGGACCGCGGAGACAACCACTGCGCCCGCGTGGATCGGACCACCTTCGAAGGTGTCATCGAAATCTTCGCCGTGTGCGGCTGTGCCGTTGACGAGCGCGGCGTCGTAAAGCCCAAGCTGGCGTTCATGACCGAAAGCGGTGCAGCTTCCGGCATCCACGGCACTTGCCAGTGCTGCTCCGACATAGTCGGTGCCCCGGGCAGCAACGGCCAGACCGACAATATCGAAGAGGAGCCGCCGGCTGACTGCGTCGACGGCGGCCGGCGGTGTGCATTCCGCGGCAAAACTCGCCAGTCTTGCCGCGACGGGCAATACTGGGGGAACGGTCTGGTTCATGAACGGGCTTCCTCTATTCTGGTCTTGCGGGCGTCGCGCACCTCGCGGCTAAGCGAGAAAACGACGAATATGAGCGCGATGGAAAGCAGCGCCACGGCGATAGGATCTTGAAGAAAGATCATGTGGTCACCCCCCGAAAGCACCAGCGAGCGGCGATAACTCGATTCGACCATGTGGCCGAGCACGACGCCAAGAATCATCGGCAGGACCGGGAATCCGGCGATGCGCATAAGGAAGCCGACCAGACCAAGCGCGAGCGCAATTCCAAGGTCGAACAGGCTGTTGTTCAGCGTGAAAATGCCCGACAGGATAAGCGCGAAGATGAAGCCAGCGCGGTAGGGGCGCGGACGATTGACCAGCCAAATGCAGGCCGGAAGGATGATGATACCGACACCGATTTGCGCAATGATCGCGATGAAGGAGCCGACATAAATGCTGTCGATCACCTGGGCGCTCTGTTCGAACAGGCGCGGTCCAGGAATCAGCCCGTGCATCAAAAGGCCGCCAAGCAGGACCGCCGTCGAATTCGAACTCGGGATGCCGAAGCTGAGAAGCGGGATGAGCGCGGTGCTTGCCACCGTGTTGTTGGCCGCCTCCGGCGCAGCGACGCCCTCCTCGGATCCCTTGCCAAACAAATGCGGTGTCTTCGACCAGCGCTTGGCCTCGTTATAGGACATGAACGCTGCAATCGAACCGCCGCCGCCGGGGGTGAGCCCCTCGAACAGGCCAAGCACGCAGCCGATGAACTGTGAACGCTTGAGCCTGTTCATGACAGCAAGGCTTGGCAGCTTGATCTTGATTTTCTGATTGAGTTGCGCCGTGTTGGTCGATCCTGATTGGCTCATCAACTCGGTCAACGCAAAAAGGCCGACCATCACAAGGACGGGTTCGACCCCGCCCAGCAGGTCCGGGATGTCAAATGTAAAGCGCGTCACGCCCGATATCGGATCGGTGCCCACTGTTGCGATCATCAGGCCGACAGTAGCAGCAGCAAGACCCTTGATGAGCGAGCCTCCGCTCATCGATGCAATAACGCTGAGGCCAAGGATACCGAGCCCGAAATAGGAGGCAGGCGTAAATGCCAGCGCCAGCCACGACAGTGGCTCCGTTAGCATTATCAGCATTGCGAGGCCGAACAGGCTGCCGATCACCCCTGACATAAGGGAAATGCCCAGCGCTTCGCCGGCTCGCCCCTGGCGATTGAGTTCGTAACCGTCGATCACAGTGGCTGCGGAAGAATTGGTGCCCGGCGTCCTGATTAGAATAGCCGGGATCGAGCCGCCATACTCGGCGCCGATATAGACGCAGGCGAGCAAGGCGATCGCCTGCGCAGGATCCATCGTATAGGTGAACGGCAAAACGAGGGCCATGGTGATGGAAGCCGAAATGCCCGGCAGGGCGCCGCCGAGAATGCCCCAGGTGAGGCCGGCGATGGAAACGAAAATGAGCGGCGTTTCCGTCAGAAGCCTGATTATGTCCATAATCGTCGTCATCAGAATAACCCCTGTACCAGCGAACCTGCGGGCTGGTGGACCCCGAGCAGTTTGACGAAGACAGCCCAGTAGAAAATGCCACCGCCAATGGCGGCAACCGGTACGACCCAAGTGCGCGGCGCGCCCTCATAAAGCGCGATCCCCCCGATGAGGAGTGCGGTACCGATGACGTAGCCGACGAAAGGCAAAAGGATCACGTAAGCGGCACCGAACAGCAGGAAGCCGACGGCACGCGGAAGACGCGCATCTCTTTCATCGTCATCCGCACCCGCCGCCACCTGCCGTGCCTGGCTTGCGAGCAACGTTCGCCCCATAAGCAGTATTCCGAGGATGGCAAGTACGATGGCAAGCACATGCGGCAGTCCGGCCGCGCCAACCTCGTCCGCCAAAGTGCTGTCGGCGATTTCACCTGCCCAGGCATAGTAGGTACCTGCGCCAGCAAGGAGAACGAGGCCGCTGATAAGGTCTTTTCTCATGGATCAACCCTTAACGATGATCGACGAGGGGCCAGCCTTTTCGCCAGCCCCCGCGATCAATCTCACTTGATGGCGCCCGTCGATTTCAGGAATTCCTCGGTCGACGTGGCAAAATTGTTGATGAATGCCGGATAGTCCTTTTCTCCGATCAACTGGGGAACGAGCACTTCGGCCGTGTAGGCTTTCTTGTATTCCGGATCGGCCAGCAGGTTCTTTATCGCCTCGTCCCAGACCGCCTTGGTGGCATCCGGAACGCCCTTGGGGCCAGCGAGGCCTCGGAATTTCACCAGGCTGACGTCGTAACCCAATTCCTTTACGGTAGGCACATCGGGCTTTTCGGTGATGCGTTCAGGATTGAATGTAGCGAGCAGCGTAATCTTGCCGGCATCGAGTTGCGATCGAAGCTCCTGGATCTCGCCAATACCGATGTCGAGCGTGCCGTTGAGAACATTGAGCATCATGTCGCCGCCGCCCTCATGGGTGACGATCGCCGGTGTCACGCCCGCGGCGCGCTTCAGCTGCTCGGCCGCCTGCCGTTCCAGGGATGCGGGATTGGCAGCGCCCCACCGGCCGCGTTCTTTCTTGGCATGCTCGATCACATCCTTCAGCGACTTGTAGGGCCCATCCGTACGCGTGTAGATCACTTCGCTGTCGGCGAAGATGTTAACCAGCGGATCCATGTCCTTGTAAGTGCTCTGCGGCTTGCTCATCAAGGATGTGTAGATATAAGTCGGGGTCGTCGCATAGAAGACGCTCCCGTCAGCTGGTCCGCTCGCAACCCGAGCCATGGCCTTGGCGCCGCTGCCACCCTGTACATTTTCGACGATGAACGTGGCGTCGATGTACTTGCCGAGATATTTGGTCATTTCGCGCAGGAACACGTCGCTGCCACCGCCGGGACTTGAGTGCGTCACCAGCGTCACCACCTTGTTCGGGTATGGCAGAGGTTCAGCTTGGGCATTTGCGCCGGAAACAATCGCTAGCGTGGCAAGGCCAAGCACTGCCTGGCCGATAGACTTGATGAATGTCATTTCTCTCTCCCATTTAGCTACCGTTTCTCCAGAACGGCTTCCTCAAACTCAGTTCACGGGGCTTTTCCTTCCCCGCTGATCAATTCCATACAGCGACCGACGTCGGCGCCGGCATCGATATTTCGCACGAGCGCCAGCAATTCTTCCTGCGCTTCACGATCAATGACGCCCTCGGCACACATGCGGAACTTGTCGTCCAGACCGGCATCGCTGATCGGGTTGGACGGGCCGCCCCGATAGCGCTCGTCCGCCTCCTGCACCAATGTCCGGCCGTCCTTCGTAACCACTTCGATGCGCGACCGTATGCGGTCGTACCCTGCCGCGTCGATAGCCGGATCGTTTATCACGTCGGTTCGTGCCTGAAGATCCTGCATAGCCTCGCCGGCAACAAAGCTGTCCTCGAATTCATGATGGCTTGCCCGCCGGCACAGAATGATCATGGCGAGCAGTGCGGGCATGGAGAACTTCGCCTGAAGATGGTTCTGCGCAATCGGATAGCGGATCGGTTCGATGATATTTTTGCCGGCAAAGAATCTGATGCGCTCTACCTCTTCAGGCTTGAGATCATGGTCGATCACCAGCTTCAACATCGCATCCATTGATTGATGCGTGAGAATGCCCGAAGGGTACGGCTTTATGCTGACGCCGGGCTCGATGATCGTCAAGGGCGCGGCAAATCCCGCAGCTGCCTTGTCCGGATCGAGACCCTCGCCCATCACCGAGAAGAAACCCCACTGTCCGTCGAGGACTGATGGGTCCGCCTCAAAGCCACGTGCGGCAAGCAGGGCAGCGGTTACGCCATTCTCGCAGGCTCGGCCGACATGGAGCGGCTTCGTCATGGTGCCGAAATTGGCGCGTATGCCAGCGGCAAAACTTGCGGCCAATCCGAGCGCGTGTGCGAGCGCGTCGCCCTTCAATCCGAGAAGTTTCGCGGCAGCCGCCGTCGCCCCGAACGTGCCGACGGTACCGCTCGTGTGGTGGCCGCGCCGATAGTGGCGTGGTTTCATCCATTCCGCGATCTTGCATTCGACTTCGAAACCCACCTGGAACGCAAGCATCAATTCACGCCCGTCCACGATCCCTTCGCGGCTTGCGATGATGAGCGCGGCGGTGAGGGGTGGAACAGACGGATGCGTAAGCAGGCCGTAGACATGGGCCGGATCGTGCGAAACCTGCGTATCATCCCAATCGTGGGCGTGTCCGGCAGTGCCCCAGACGCGGGCGGCCAGGGGGGCCGGAACCTTCTGCGTCCCGGCGCCTGGCAGGGGCGCGTCCTCGCGCCCGGCCTGATCCAGTGCATCGCCAATAAGGATTTCAACCGAAGCCTCGCGGCTGCCGGCCAGATATAGGCCTGCCGTATCGACCATGCAACGCCGGCCAATAATGAGCGCCTCTTCCGGCAAATCCGCATAGGTCGTGCGTTCTATGAAACGTATGGCCTGGGCCGTAATGTCGAGTGAGGGAGTCACACATATCTCCAGTGCTATGCAAGAGGGTTTGTCGCCGCCATGAGCCGGCCCTTCGCCGTCTCGACGTGGTTGGCGTGAGCTTTGAAGGCCTGCACCGGGTCGCGAGCGGCGATGGCATCGACCATCATGTGATGTTCCAGGTTGGAAGCGTGGATCGCGTCGCCGTGCATCAGGCTGTGGGCCCGGTGGAGCCTGAGCTGCTTGACCAGCGTCAGATACTGCTGAGCCAGAACTTCGTTTCCTGATTGAACGACAATGAATTCATGCAAGGCGAAATTAAGCGAGATATAGCGGGCATGGTCATCCGCGCCGATGGCTTCGTCCATGTCCCCGACGAAGCGCCTCAGCCTTGCAATATCATCGTCGGTCGCGCGTTCTGCCAGAACCTTTCCGGCAAGACCGAAGAGCACCATGCGCACGTCATAAACGTCGGATGCTTCTGCTGCGCTGAGCCGGCGGACGAAGAAGCCACGGTTGGGTACCTGCTCGATGAGGCCTGATGACTCGAGCGATCGGAGTGCTTCGCGGACGGGCCCGCGGCTGATGCCGAACCGGAACGCAATCTCCTTTTCATTCAAATGACCGCCAGGCGCTACCTCGCCGTCGAGAATGAATCGTTCGATCTCCTGTTCCAACAGTCCCGGAAGGGACGTGGACCTGAGAATTTCGAAGGCTGTCTGATTCATCCGCCTATTCCTGTTTCAACAGGAGATAGATTGCAGATTGCTTATTGTCAACAATTTATTGCAAACCGCTGCTTCTTGGCGGATAGCGCACGTGAAACGTTGACCCAGCCGGATGCTGGGTCTGATCTCGTCTGCGGACCTGAATCCATACGCCGCGCTGTTTCACGGTTAGCGACCGTTGATCCTCACAATCGCATCGGTGTCGTAGAACGCCTGTCGCAGCGGGAACCTAGAGGAACCGGAGAGCGCTTTTATTACCCGGCAAAGCGCATCTCAGGAACGCCCCTGATGCCAAGTCCAGTGATTGCAAACAGGCTGCCACGTAGAACCCCATCGCCCGGAAAGCGCGGTAGCGGCGGCTTTGCCATGGAGGTTACATAAAGAATGTCGAGGTTCGGGCCGCCGAACATGACACTGGTCACTTTTTTCACCGGCATATCAATGACCCGGTCCACCGATCCGTCCGGCCTGTAGCGGATCACCTTCCCGTCATAGACTTGAGCGTTCCACAAGCATCCCTCGGCGTCCACCGTGGAACCGTCGGCAGCACCACCCGTCGATGTGTCGAGTTTCACGAACGTGCGGCGATTGGATACACTCCCTTTGGCCTGGTCGTAATCATAGGCCCAGATCTCGCCCGACCAGGAATCCGCAAAATAGAATGTACTTCCGTCCGGGCTCCAGCACGGACCGTTCGAAACAATGATGCCCTCATCGAGGGTATGAACGCTCAAATCGGGATCGACCCGGTAAAGCGCGCCATTGGGACCGCTCTCCATCGTGTCCATCGAGCCCGCAACGAAACGGCCCTGCTTATCCACCTTGCCGTCATTGATGCGATTTTCGTGCTTATCGGGTTCAGGATCGTGAATGAGGTCGACATCGCCTGTTTTGAAGTCGAGGAGATGAAAGCCCCGGGCGAGTGAGACGATTGCCCCGTTTCCATCCTTGCGCAGCGCCATGGAGCCGATTTTCATCGGCACATCCCAGGCGCGCAGTTCACGCCCGTCGGCGGTAGCCCGGAAAACGCGTCCGTCGAAACTGTCGATCCAGTAGAGTCGTTCCTGGTCCACGTCCCATAGCGGGCCCTCGCCGAGGGTTGTCTTGACGTCTACCACCACTTCTATTTTCATGTCGCTCCCCTATCCTTTGAAACGCGGTTCCGGCAACCCGCGGACACCCAGCCCATGAACCGCAAACATGCAGCCCGCTTCGCGCTCGCGATGGTATTGGTTGTTGAATGGCCGGGCCATCGACGTTACGAACGCAATGTCAAGTTCCGGCCCGCCGAACGTGATGCTTGTGGTCGATTGGACCGGAAGGCCAACGATGCGATCGATAACTCCATTCGGGTCGAAGCGGATCAGGCGCCCGGAATATACTTCGACACTCCACACGTACCCTTCCGCATCCACCGTCGCGCCATCCGGATGGCCGCGCAGACCCTCGAAACTCGTGAAGATGCGGCGCGACCCTACAGCGCCGGTCGCCGCGTCGTAAGCATATGCATGGATCTTCCGTGTGCCGGTGTCGGCGAAATAGAGGGTTGCGCCGTCGGGACTGAAGCACGGGCCATTCGAGCAGACGATGCCGGTATCGAGGATGTGAAGCGACAGGTCGGGGTCAAGGCGGTAAAGCGTGCCGATGGGATCCCGCTCCTCGAAATCCATCGAGCCGGCTATGAAGCGGCCCTGGCGATCAACTTTCCCGTCATTCAGCCGCGGACGAAGTTCTCCCGGATGCGTTTCGTGGAGCAGTTCCACTGCTCCCGTTGCGAAGTCCAGCGTGTAAAACCCGTTTCTCAGCGAAACGATCGCTCCGCCCCTGGAGCGCAAGGCCATCGACCCAATGGGCTCCGGCATTTTCCAGGTCTTGCGGTCCCCGCCATTTGCATCGCAGGAATAAACGGCCGGCGCGTATGAGTCGATCCAGTAAAGCCGTTGCTGTTCGACGTCCCATAGGGGACCCTCACCGAGCTCATTCCGGTCGCTGCTGAAAACTTCGATGCGCAACATGGCTCTCTCCTAGAACGCGACCTTGTCGCCTCCCTTGAGTTGAAGAATCTCGCGAGCCTCATCGGGCGTTGCCACCTCCATGCCGAGACCTTCGATGATCTTGCGCGCCAGCAACACCTGTTCGGCATTCGACTTGGCGAGTTTACCCTTCCCCGCCCACAGGCTGTCTTCAAGACCAACCCTGATATTGCCTCCGAGAGCCGCGGCCTGAGCGGCGATGCGCAACTGGCTCGAGCCCGCGCCGAGAACGGACCACCGGAAACTATCGCCGAAGAGCCGATCTGCCGTGCGTTTCATGTGGGCGACGTCTTCCGGATGCGTTCCGATTGCGCCGAGCAGCCCGAACACCGACTGCACGAAGAACGGTGCCTTCACGAGACCGCGATCCGCAAAATGCGCGAGGTTGTAGAGATGCGCAATGTCGTAGCACTCGAATTCAAAGCGCGTGCCATTGTCGTAGCAGGTTGCCAGAATGTACTCTATATCCTTGAAACTGTTGCGAAAAACGAGGTCACGCGTGGCTTCCAGATGCGGCTTTTCCCAGTCGAACTTGAATTCCTTGTATTTGTCGACAAGGTGATAAAGTCCGAAATTGATAGAACCCATGTTGAGCGAAGCCACCTCGGGCTTGAATGTCGCTGCCGGTTTGACCCGCTCCTCGACCTTCATATAGGGACTGCCACCCGTGGTGATGTTTATCGCGGCCTTCGTGTTCTGCTTGATCCGTGGCAGAAACCTGGCGAAAGCTTCAGGCGTTTGGTCCGGTTTGCCAGTTTCAGGGTCGCGCGCATGCAGATGCAGGATCGCAGCTCCGGCATCTGCCGCTGCCAGCGCTTCCTTGGCGATTTCGTCGGGCGTGATCGGCAAATAAGGGGACATCGTCGGCGTGTGGATCGCACCCGTGATGGCGCAGGTGATGATGACCTTGCCCTTTATAGTTGATCCTCCGGTCACTCTCGCTGTCTCGCTCATCGTCCGAACTCCTGCGTTGATTTTTGCTTGTGTGCCGCGAGTGCCATCAGGCGGCGGTCACGCCAGACCTGGCGTTCCACCAACTTTTCCTTGGGGAGTTTCTCGCGCCGGCCGGATTCCACAGTCTCCAGCACGTCGCCGGCCCAGTCGACGCGGCGCTGCATCTGCGGGAACAACCGCTCGTAGATAATCTGATATCTCTCCACATAGTCGCGAACCCCGCCCGGAGCGTTCAAGTCGATCGTCTCGAACGGCCCCATGAACGACCAGCGCAAGGCAAGACCGTCCCTGATGCCTATATCGACGTCCTCGACCGTGGCGTATCCATCAGCGACAAGCCGAAAAGCTTCCTCGAGCAATGCGCCTTGCATTCTGTTCATGATGAACCCATCCAGTTCGCGTTTCATCACAAGCGGTGCATGACCGGCAGCGACCAGGAATGCACGCGTCCGCTCCACCACGTCTGGCGATGTCCATGGTGCGGGCACGACCTCCGCCGCTGGTATCAGGTAGGGTGGATTGATCGGATGAACGACCAGGCAGCGATGGCGGTTGGCCAGATGTTCGGTAAATTTCGACGGCAACAGCGCCGACGTTGAACTGGCGATCACCGCAGAAGGACTGGCCGCCTCGTCGAGCTGGGAGAAAACCTTGATCTTGATCTTGAGGTCTTCGGGCGTGTTCTCCTGGATGTGGATCGCACCGTCCAGGGCCTTTGCCAAATCTGCTTCGGGGGTAATCCTTTCCAGCACCGCTTCCGGTGTATGCCCGTTCAGAAGATCATTTCGTTCAAGGTCGGTGAGGACCTCGGCAACATAATCGCGGGCCTTGGCAACGGCCTCGGACGACTGATCCCATAGAGCGACCTCATAGCCTGCCCTGGCGAAGCTTATCGCCCAGGCCCTGCCGATAAAGCCGCTACCGATAATCGCTGTTTTCTCCGTCATTTTTCCCTCACAAGGTCTCGACATTGCCGTCGACGCCGAGCGACTGGCCAGAAATATTGACCCCGGCATTGGAAAGCAGAAATGCGACCATATTTGCCACGTCATAGGGGCTAACCATCCGGCGAAGCGAAACGTTCTGCAGATAGCGTTCAGTCATCTCTTCGTGAGATATGCCCAACTGTTTCGCACGGTTGCTGATGACGTTTTCAATTCGTGGTCCCTCAACGATACCGGGCAGGATGGCATTCACTCTGATCGCATGAGGTCCGAGTTCCTTGGCAAGGCTTTGGGTAAAACCAACCACGCCGAATTTGGCCGCCGAATAGGGCGAACGGAACGCATAACCGTGCCTGCCTGCGGCTGACGACATGTTGACGATCGATCCGCCACCGGCGGCCTTGAGCAGCGGTGTCGCGCGCCGCGCGCAGAGAAATTGTCCGGTCAGGCAGATGTCGATGCATCGCCGCCAGTCTTCGGTGCTGATCTCGTCAACGCCCCCGGTCGGTCCGGCAATTCCCGCATTATTGATCAGAGCGTCGAGCCCGCCCAAAGAAGCCGACACGTCATCGAACATGCGGTCGACATCTGCCTCGCTCGAAACGTCGGCAACGGTTGCGAGAGCCGGCTTCATCGAAGCGCTCGCTTCTTCAAGCAAAGCCTGTGAAATGTCGCAGATTGCCACGCGCGCACCGAGCGCCGATAGCGTTGAAGCGATAGCAAATCCGATGCCCGAACCGCCTGCGGTTACCAGTATACGCTGTCCGCGCACGCCGCCCAAGAACTCTTCCGCCGATGCTGGAGCCACCCTGTTCATCATCCATCCCCTCTTAAGATCGCTTCTCACGAAGCGCCATGACCGCGCCAAGCACGACAAGTCCAAACAGGATCGCGCGTGTGGCGTAAGGCAACGTTGTTCCGGCGAGGAACATCTGCAGTGCCGTAAGCAGGAGTACGCCTCCAAGCATGCCGAGATAATGCCCTCGCCCCCCGGTTATCAAAGCGCCACCGACAACCACCACGGCAATGGAGGGCAGCAGGTAATCATCGCCCATGCCAAGGCTCGCTTGCCCGGAAAACCCGGTGAGCAATACGCCAACGAGACCAGCGCAAAAACCGGAAAGGACATAGACGAGAATGAGCGTGCGCCCAACCGCGATCCCGGAAAGCTGTGCGGCGCGCAGGCCATTGCCGATACCGTAGACCCTGCGGCCGAAGGCGGTTCTTCCGAGGAGGAGCACCGACACTATGACGAACAGCACCATGAAAGGGACAACGGGCGTCACAGTCCATATCTTGCCGGTCATGAACCAGCGAAGCATGGGCGAGGAGAAGCCGGCTGGCGTCCCTTGCGAATAAACCAGCGCAAAACCTTGCAGGATCCCGTTCATTGCCAGCGTCATCACGATCGGCGAAATGCCAAGGATTAAGATACCGACGCCATTTATGAAGCCTATCGCTGCAGCGATCAAAAGGACGGCAGGCAAGGCATAGGTCAAGGCAGCGTCCGAGCCATTGACGATCCCTGCGAGCAGGATGCCCGAAATGCCGATCGTCCAAGGCACCGAAAGGTCAAGGCCGCCGGTGAGGATCACCGTTCCCTGTCCAAGCGCCAGGATGGCTAGGAAGGTGGAGAGAACCGCCAATGAGTTCCAATAGGTCGGATTTAAGACGGCTCGGCCAAGCCAGAGCTGCGTGACGATGACGACGAGGAGAAGGCAAACATAGGCAGGAAGCGCATAGCGGATGGTCTCGCGGTTGCGCGACAGAAATGATGCCGACACCGGCTTGAAACGCGTTGGGCCGGCAAGTTTTAATCTCCGGTCGGTCCGGTCGAGCTGCGATGGCAGCAAGCCGTTTCGCCAGGCTGAAAACTGGGCGCCCGCGCTGCGGATCTGCTTGGCAAGGGTGGAACTGTACGAGATCGATCCCGCAAGGACCGCCAGAATGAGGATCGTCCCCTCGGCAATGGTGGAGTAGTAAGCGGATACATTGAGCACCAGCAGGATATTCACGACCATCATCAGGATATAGGCCCCGAACACAGTGCCTAGTGGGCCGCCGCGCCCGCCGCCAAGGCGCGTTCCGCCAACGACCACAGCCGCAAACATCGAAAGCAGCAGCGGATTTCCAACCAGCGGATCGGCACTCCCCGTCTGGGCGCTGATGAAGACGCCCGCCAGGCCATAGCAGCCGCCGGCAATGACATAGACCAGGAATTTCGTCAGCTTGACGCGGATGCCGATTGCCGCGGCAGCGTCCGGATCACTACCGACGGCATATATGGCTGTTCCGAGGCGCGTATTCTTCAACCAGAGCCAGGCGAGAAGAACGATGCCGATTACCACGAGCGGCATGGGAAGCCATCCGGTAACAGCATCCCCGAGATAAAACGTACCGAGATCAGGAGCGACGAAGCCGCCTGGCTTGTCCATGACGAGCAAAGTCAGACCCTGGATGATAAACATGGTGGACAGGGTGACGACGATGGGTTGCAGCCGGAAGAAAGCGATAAAAATGCCGTTGAACGCGCCGGTCAACATTCCGACACCGATCCCGACGCATGTCCAATAGAACACGCTCGTCTCAGCGGCCGCCGGATCCATGCTCTGCGCAAGAACGACGTTGACGAGCGATATGACCGCGCCGGCCGAAAGGTCAAACCCGCCGGACAATACAACGACGGTCTGGCCGATGGCGGCGAGTGCCGAAGTCGCCCCACCGCTCGAGAGGAATGAAATGTCGAAGTAGCTGAGTGGCCCCGTGCTGACGAGATCGACGATGCCAAGCAGACCAAGAAATACCACGATCGCAATGACCACACTGCGACGCTCCGGCGACATGGCGAGAAACCGGAGCCTGTCGCGTCTGGGGGCCGCCATACTGGTCATCGTCATTCGGCTGCCTCCTGCGTCGGTGTTTCGTGACCGAGGGCCGGGCGCATGATCGAGGTCTCCGTCAACTGGTCACGCGTCAGGAACGCCGCAACGCGACCATCGTAGAGGACAAGGACGCGGTCGCATAAATGCACGAGTTCCGGGATTTCGGTCGAGTGCAGCAAGACGGAACCGCCGGAATCGGTAAAATTTCGCATCATCACATAAAGCTCATGTTTCGTGCCGACATCGATGCCGCGGGTCGGATCGAACAAAAGCAGGATGCGGCTCTGCGCCACGAGCCACTTGGCAATCGCAATCTTTTGTTGATTGCCCCCGGAAAACGACCCTGCCCTCGTCCAAAGAGCGCGTTCGTCCACTTCCACTGTGCCGAAGGCGGTGCGGACCGCCTCTTGCTCAAGTCCGGTTTGAATCAAGCCGAATCGTGAAAATCGCTGGATTACCGGAAGGGACGCATTGACCGTGCCGTTGAGCTTCAGAAACAGGCCTTCGGTCTTGCGGTCTTCGGGTACGAGCCCGATGGCAATGTTGGGTTTCAGGGCGTCCGCCGGCGAGCCAAACCGGACCTTGCGGCCGTCGACGAGGATGTCGCCGTGCACGACCTCCGTCATCCCGAAGCAGGCCAGAAAAAGGTCGAGCTGACCCATGCCCTGCAGGCCGGCGACGCCGAGAATCTCGCCCTTTCGCAAATCAAAGCTGGCATCTTGGAGTTTTTTACCTGCAACGAGATTGCGCACCCCAAGTACCGGCGCGCCAAATGCAGAGTCATTTTTCGGTCGTTCGGGGAAAGTCTGCGCGATGCTGCGGCCAACGATGCTCTCTATGACCTGTGCATCGGTAATGGATTCCACCGAGCAAGTCGTTATATGCTGGCCGTTGCGCAATATCGTCAGCGTGTCGCAGAATGCGCGGACCTCGCGCATGCGGTGTGTGATGAAGACGATGGTCGTTCCTGCCGACTTCAACTTGGCAATGATACGGCCGAGCCACTCGACGTCACCGCCGGCAAGCGTCGATGTCGGCTCATCGAGGAGTAGTATGCGGGGCTTGCGGTAGATCGCGCGCGCGATCTCGATTTTCTGTTGGACAGCCAAATCCAGGGTTCCGACCTCGGCATCGAGATCAACCGAAAAGTCGAGTTCCTTCAGATGCTCGACGATGGCGCGTCGCGCCGAGGCGCGGCGGATCAAGCCTGTAATCCCCATCGGCGCATAGGGCATAAGCAGGTTATCAAGGACGGTGAGGTCGCGGGCCAGAGTCATTTCCTGGAACGCAGTTTGCACGCCACGTGCATGGGCATAACGCGGCGCCTTCAATGTCACCTTCTCTCCGAATACCGATATCTGACCCTCATCCGGGCGCAGGAGGCCGGACAGGAGCTTGACGATCGTCGACTTGCCAGCACCGTTTTCGCCAAGCAGCGCGTGGGTGCTTCCGGGAGCGATCGCGAATGACACGCCGTTCACCGCAACCGTCGCACCGAATGCCTTGCGAAGGTCCGCAACTTCTATCGCGGCTTGTTCAACTGCTGATTTCATCCCGGAGGGTCCTGCCTTTATTATGATAATTGGGCCGGCAAGCGTGGAGCGGCCAATCCGCTCCACGCTCTGTCCTCTAGTTTTCGGGTTGGCCTACGAGTGCCGCGTTCAGACCAATTTCTGGTGTCTGATCGGAAAAGATCGAGGCGAACCAACCGGGATTCGAGACGATCGCGGGCTTGAAGGCATTGCAGCCTTCCTTCATTTCCTGCCAGGTGCCTTCCTGGCACAGCTTGATCGTTTCGTTCGTTACCAAAGGCAGTGGCAATACCGTCTTTTTCGGCACATCCTTGCCTTCGATCGCCTCAACAGCGAGCTTCAGGGCCAGAGCACCGGAATAAGGCGGCGAGGCATAGGAAATGCGTGGGGCACCGAGCGGTGCATAGGGCGAAGTGGCCCCTTCGACTTCAGTGCCGGCGGGAAGCATCTGTATACGCCCGCCATTCGATCCCTCGCCTGCGCATGGGAGCAACTGTTCCGGCTTCTTGCCGGCTTCAAGCTGCATGGAGTTTGCCGTGAAGCAACCCACCTGCATCCAGAGCCCGTTGATCTCGTCCCAGTTGCGGGTTGCCAAAATCTTGGACAGTTCGGTACGGGCAACCGCCTGACTCCACATGCCGACGGCTTCACCGACGATCTTGATGTCTGGATATTTGGCGAAAACTTCCTTTGCCGCCTTGGTGCGTAGATTATCGACGGAAGTCCCGGGTACGCCCGTAATCGCAATAATGTTGCCCTTGCCGTTGAGCTTCTTTACCAGCCATTCCGCCGTAACGCGGCCGGCCTCTTCCTGATCGATCGCTATATTATAAGCGCATGGCTCGGTGATTTCGCCGTCATAGGCAAATACCTTTACGCCCTTGTCGCAAGCATTCTTGACGACCTGGTTGAGTGCAGTCGGAGAAATCGGGAACACGACGATCGCCTCGGCGCCTGCTTGCACCATCGCGTTGATTTGTTGAATCTGACGTTGAGCATTGGGCCCGGCCACCTGAACTTGCAGGTCGACCTTGTCGGTGAGACTCTTATGGGCTGCCATCGCCTTGACCATGTTGGCGGCTTCCGCCTGCCAGTCATTGCCGATAAAGCTCATGCTCAGGAAGATTTTATGCTTTTCAGCGGCGTCCGCGTGCCCGACAGCCAGTGTAGCTCCGGCGGCAATCCCAGCGCATACGACAAGTCGCTGGATTCTCGATATGACATCCATCGTTTAACTCCTCCCCTTTGTGCGAAACACCTCCCAAGACGCTTCCTCAAACGTCTTGCCGTTCCGCTGCAAGGACCGTATCACCATTTGATCAAAGATCAATGATAAATTAATATAACAAAGGCCGATGCGTGTGATAAACAGACATGGCTTGACGCGCTCCTGCAGAGGTTGCATTGCGAGCAGACAACACGGGGACAACCGCCCCGACACAGAAGGCATAGCAAATGGCTGAGGCTGGTTTTAAACGGCCAGGAGTTGAGATAGTCCCGCTTTCAAGGGAGACCTTGCAGGACCGCGTATACCGTCAAGTCACAGGGCTCATCCTGGAGGGTGGCATTGTGCCGGGCGAGATGGTTCCGGTGCAGAGCCTCGCCGATGCGTTCGGCGTGAGCGCCATGCCCGTACGCGAGGCTTTAAGGCGGTTGACGGCTGCCAACGCCTTGACCGTCGTCTCAGGCCGATCGATCGGCATACCGCGCTTGAGCCGCGCCAAGCTGACAGATCTTCGGAATGTGCGCATTGAGATTGAGGCCTTGGCAGGAAAATGGGCTGCCGAACGCATACAGCAGGAAGAACTGGATGCCCTGCGGGTCGTGCTGGAGTCGCTTGAGGCAGGGAATGCGTCTGGAAACATAAAATCCTATCTACGCGCGAATTATGCCTTCCATTTTTCCATTTACCGCGCTGCCGGCTCCGAAAGCATCCTCAACATCATCGAGAATCTGTGGTTGCAGGTGAGTCCATACTTCAACATGCTGCACGATTCCGGCAACTACACCAAGGCCAATGAACATCACCGCGCGATGTTTGCTGCCCTGAGCGCCCATGACGGGGATCGGGTCAAACTGGCTATACAATCCGATATCGACGCGGCTTATGAAGTTCTTTTGGAACTTGTGACCTGACACCGATATCCACCGTCCCTTGATGTGTCAGTCTACGGCCGGACTTAAATTTCCGTAGACGCTGCCGATCGAGTTTACATCGAATTCCGTAATTGGATCTCGGCTACGACCATGCAAAGCTCCTGATAATAAAAACAAACCACCGATCGAATAGATCGGAATGGCCCGGGGGCGATATGTCCAAATTTTCGATCGCATTTGTCGACGATCATCCCATTCTTCTAGAAGGTATCGCCAGTATCTTTGCGAGCGACAACGCCTATCACGTTGTTGGGAAAGGCGGCACAGCGGCGGATGCCCTCGATATTACCAATCGCTTGAAGCCGAATGTCCTTATCGTCGACCTGAATATGCCGGGTGATACGCTCGAGGCGATGACATCCATTTCACAAACTATGCCGGAAACGAAGATCGTGGCTTTCACCTCCGCCGTCGGTGTCGACAGCGCGGTAGAGGCCTTCGAAGCCGGCGCCAGCGGCTACGTGTTGAAGGGCAGCAGCGCCGACGACCTTCGCCAGGCGGTTCGGGCCGTTCTTGGCGGCGAAACCTATATCACGCAAAGCCTTGCAGCGCAGGTCATCCTCGCGCTCCGCCGTGTCTCGATGCAAAAGAACAAGAGCGAGGCCATACGCTTGAGTGTTCGCGAAGAGCAAATCGTAAATTTGCTTCTAGAAGGGCGGACCAACAAGGAAATTGGCGAGCAACTCGACATCAGCGTAAAGACCGTCAAGCACTATATGACCATCCTCATGCAGAAGCTGCACGCGCGCAACCGGCTGGAAGTCGTGCTTGCGGCCCAGAAACGCCTGCCCGGCTCCGTGGGGAGCCAGACCCGGCAACTCCTCAACTAACCGAATTGTTTCTGACTGGAAGGCTGCTTCATTCCTCGCGGAATGCGCGTCGAAACTGATCCATGAGGGGCTTTGACAGGAACGACAGAGCCGTGCGGTTCTCGGTTGATATGAACGCCTCGACAGGCATTCCCGGCTTCAGCTCATTTCCCGCCAATCCTTCCATTTCCTCCTCGCTCACTTCGATCTCGGCCAGGTAGTAGACCTGACCGGTGGTCGTATCGGTCGACGTGGAAGGCGAAACAAATGCGACCGTACCCGAGACTTCGGGCGTGGTCCGTTGATTGAACGCGGAAAAGCGAAGCTTGGCTTTTTGTCCGGTCGATACCTGGTCGATATCGGTCGGCTGGATGCGCGCGACGATCTTCAGCTTCGCATTGTCGGGAACGAGCGTGATCAATTGAGCGGCCGGCGTCACCACGCCTCCGATCGTATGCACGGCAAGCTCGTTGATCGTGCCCGCGAGCGGCGCGCGAATATCGGTGCGGGACAGCCGGTCTTCGACGGCAACACGGCGTTCGTTAAGTTCGGCGATCTTCGGTTCGATGGTCGTCAGTTCGCGCTGAGCCTCGTTTCGGGCCGTCTCGTCGACGGAAAGTATCTGCAATTGCAATTCGCTGCAGCGCGACCTTGCCCTTGCAATACCGGCTTCCGCTTCAGCGCGGGTGGCGCGAAGGCTCGCCAACTCGCGTTCGATCACATAGATGCGGTTGCCTTCGATCAGCTTCTTGTCGGCAAGTCCCTTGATCTTTCCATGTTCGAGCTCGACCAGACGGATCTCTTCGTTCTTGGCGGCACGCTGTGCTTCAAGCCCTTTGATCTCTTCGCCTAGCTGGGCAATGCCAAGATCAAGTTGCCTTTTCTGGCTGTTGCGGTGCCCGCGATTGCCGCGCAGAAGGCGTTCTTCGCCGGCCAGCGTCATTGTGGAATGCTGATCGCTGCCAAGCGTCCGTTCCGGCAATATGAGATGATCAAGATCATCGCGCTCGGAAACGAGGCGGGCTTTCCTTACCGTCAATTCGACCAGCTGCGAGCGGATGATCGCAAGTTCAGCTCGCGTTTGGGCATCGTCGAGCCGCAGCATGACCTGGCCCTTTTCAACGAAATCACCCTCGCGCACTGCTATTTCCGAAACAATGCCGCCATCCCGGTGCTGAATGGCCTTGAGGTTACGGTCTACCTTGACGGAACCTGACGCGATGACTGCGCCGGTAAGCTGCGCGGTAGCTGCCCATCCGCCGGCGCCGGCCAGCAGCAAGAATCCGAATGCCAGGCCGCAAATGATCCGGGCACGCAGCCGGAAATGTTCGTCGTCGGCTACGGCTATTGCCGCAACACTGTTTCGCAAGGCTTGCCGATTTTTCATGGTTCTCGTTTCCCCGTTCTATAATTGCGTTCAAACGTTCTCGACGAACATCAGCATGTGATGGCCGTCGAGGCTGATGGTCAGCTCCTGATGGCCGTCGCCATCCAGATCCGCTTCGATCAAAGTACGGTTCATATTCTCGGTCTGTGCATGGCTGATGCGTATCGGAAGATCTGGTCGTTCCGTTTCGCCGTAGATGTTTTCGAAGCGGTCTTCGATTGCGTCCATCACTTCATTAAAGATGTCGTACTGCGAGATGCGAATACGGTCGCCGACCATGAAGTCCAGTATTTCGTGGATGATGGCTGCGCCGTCACCTTTTGCTTTGAACTCGAAGATGTCATCGCCATTTCCGCCGGTAAGAGAAACGGTGTCGCTCGCGGCGATCAGGTGATCGTTACCCTCGCCGCCAATGACGCGTTCAAAGCCGTCAATAATGTCGGAACCGACCATGACGCCGGTCGCGGTGCCATTGTCCATGTCTATGACGACCCCGGCTCCCGACTGGGCATAGCTGATAGTATCGACGCCCGCCGAACCGATAAACCTGTCGTTGGCGCCGTCGGCTGCAGCAAGGATGGTATCATTGCCGCTTCCCGCGTCGATCGTGTCGCAACCACCGCCATCCACTATGGTGTCGTCGCCTTCGTTCGTGAAGATCGCATCGTCGAGGAGGCTGCCTATGACTGTGTCGTCGCCAGCTCCGGTTCTGTATATCTCGAAACCCGAGATCGTATCCTCCCCGATCTCGACGCCCGTAGCGCACCCGGCCGCGGCATCGAGGGCAATATCGCGCCGCGCGGAAGAATAGTCGATCGTATCAATCCCGGCATCGCCGGAGTAGCTGTCGGCAACGGCATCCATGTCGCCCGCAACCACATCATTACCCTGGCCGCCAGCCACCGTATCCGAACCTTCGCCGCCCGAGAGAAAATCATTCCCGCCGCCGCCATCGAGTTTGTCTGCGCCGCTTGCGCCGAGAAGACGGTCGTTTCCATCCCCTCCGAAAACACTGTCGTCGCCGTCTCCTCCTTCCAGAACGTCATCGCCGGTTTCACCCAGCAAGCTGTCATTGCCGCTGCCGCCGAAGATCAGATCACTGCCTTCGCCGCCAGAAATCCAATCGTCGCCATCGTCGCCGAACGCGATGTCGTTGCCGGACCCGGCAAACACGCGATCTTTGCCCGCACCGCCCGAGATCCAGTCATTGCCGCTTCCACCAAGGAGAATATCGTTGCCGGCTCCTCCGTAGATCGTATCGTCGCCGGAACGGCCCACGACATTGTCATCGCCATCGCTGGCGAAAATGCTATCCTTGCCCGCGCGCGCGTCGATTATATCGTCGCCGCTCGTGCCGCTGATGTCGTCGGCCAAATCGGTGCCGACAAAAACACCGCCGGTGCCGGCTAAAGGTTCGGCCACCACGGCGAAATATGCGGTCTGCCAGATGCTAAGCGCGCCATCGGTGATCTGGTAGCTGATCGTGACGGGCCCAAGCTCCATCGCCTCGAACATCCATCCGCCCGACGAATGCGTGATGGCGCCGGATGACGTACTGACATTGCGTATCGAGAGAGCATCACCGTCGGGATCGGTCGTGTTGCGCAGCAGATCTGCCAGGGTGATATAGGCCAAACCGCAGCCGACAACGTCGTGAAGCTGGACCGGACCTGCGGTTCGCGGCGCACGGTTCTGGTGCGGCTTTTCCGGCGTGGGTTCGCCATCCTCGTCAGGATCTTGGTCCTGCTCAAACGCAACCGGGCCATTGTTCTGACCCCACTCGTCAGCCCCGCCAACTGCACCCGCCGCCGGCGACCGGGCCGCAAAATCCGGCGGGTTGTCGTTGGCTGCGCGCAGCGACAGGGAAACGGGTCCAAAGCCCCGAACGAAGTCCTCGATCGAAAAATCCATCTTTTGTGGCGACGCGACCATTGTTGCCGCGACGGAGTTCGACACGACACCGACGTCGAAGCTGGAGTTCCGCGTCGGGGTCAGGATTGGCGCTTCGCGGTCGCGTACTGCCAAACCGGCCACGTCGGACACATCATCCGCCCAGGTATCATAATTTCCGACGAGCTTGAGAACGGGCGGGGTCGGATCCTGCACGTCGGCTTCAGGTTCGCCTTCCTCGCTTGCCGCCGTTTTCTGATCATCCGGCCAGAAGCTCTTCAAATACAGCATTATGCCGGTCAGCACGATGATGACATAACGCGGCAAGGAGGATCGCTTTTTCTCTGAAAGAAGATAACGGGCCTGCGGATCGGCCTCCACACCATCGACCTTGGTTGATTTGACGTCGATGATCATGCCGGTACCCTTTCCGCTTGCTCGGCGCGGACCGGTCGCTTTTCGACTGGTTGAGCCGAGGCTCCAAGTATTTCGTTTCTCTCGCCAAATGCCGTCAGTTTGCCGGCCTGAACGACGGCAACGAGATTGACCGCAGCAAGAGCGCTCGGCCGATGAGCGATCACGATCGCGATGCCGCCGCGGGCACGGATGTCCTGGATGGCGCGCGTCAGCGCCGCTTCCCCTTCCGCATCGAGATTGGAATTGGGTTCGTCGAGCAGCACAACGAATGGATTGGCGTAAAGTGATCGGGCAAGGCCGATGCGCTGCCTCTGCCCGGCCGAAAGAGCCGTGCCCTGCGGACCCAGTTGCGTGTGGTAGCCGTCAGGCATACGCACGATCATCTCGTGAATCCCGGCATTGCGCGCCGCTTCGACGATAGCGCGCGGATCGGGCTGCGGCGCAAGCCGGCAGATATTCTCCTCGATCGTACCATCGAGCAATCCCACATCCTGGGGCAGATAGCCGATGTGGTCGCCAATGACATCGCTGCGCCATTGGGTGAGTTCAGCATCGTCAAGCCGCACACTGCCGCGAAGCACGGGCCAGATGCCGGTCAGGGCCCGGATCAGCGTGGTCTTGCCGCCGCCGCTCGGGCCTATGATACCGAGTGCGTCGCCCGCCTTGATCTCAAAGCTGACGTCGCTCAGGAGAACGCGACCCGTCCCGGGAGCGGCAACGGTAATCTTTTCTACCTTGAGGCTCATGCACGGGGTCGGAAGGTCCATCGGGAGGTCGGCATTGCTGAGCGCGATGACCGTTTCCCTGATGCGCTGCCATGCACCACGGGCAGCAACGACGCCTTTCCAGTTCGATATGGCAAGGTCGACCGGGGCCATCGCTCGCGCCGACGCTACTGACGCCGCGATAATGGCGCCGGACGAGAGTTCGCCCTGGATCGTGAGATAGGCACCGAGGCCGAGAATGGCCGATTGCAGGATCATCCGCAGCACGCGGGAGATCGCGCCGAAGGTGCCGCTGATGTCATTTGTGCGGGTCTGAAGCTGCAAATGTTGCGCATTGGCCTCGGTGAAGCGATCGATGGCGCGGTGGGCAAAACCCATTGCACACAGGATATCGGCGTTGCGGGCATTGGAGTCGGCGATAGCATTGCGGGCAATCGCGGACTGGTGCGAGGCGCCTGCCAGCCGGCGCGTCATGAGTTCGGTGGCGACAGTCAGGCAGACAAGGATGAATGCCCCTCCCAGGGTCAAGGCGCCAAGCATCGGATGCAGGAGGTAGACGAATACGAGGTAGAGCGGCATCCACGGCAGATCGAACAGCGCAATCGGTCCCTGGCTTCCCAGAAAGCCGCGGACCGTGTCGACGTCGCGGCCACGCTCGAGTGCTTCCGCGGTCGAGAAGCCGAAGCGCGGCATGTCGATTGCGACCTGATGAGCAAGGGGAGCAAGCTTCTTGTCAAGCCGCGCTCCCACCCGCACGAGGATCTGGGAGCGAATGACATCGAACAGGCCCTGGAACAGATAGAGTCCAATTGCCAGGAGCGAGAGGGCGACGAGTGTCGGTATGCTTCCGCTGGTCAATGCCCGATCATAGATCTGCAGCATGTAGAACGAGCCGGTCAGAGCAAGGATGTTGATGACGCCTGACAGCGAGAAAACGAAGAAAAATACGCTGCGCAGGCCTTTGACAAATTGTTGGGTTGCGTCGCTGTTTTTGGCGGTCCGGTTGTTGCTTTTGGCCATTACTGATCCCCGATCTTTGCGATTTCTTATGGAGGGCTGGCGGGCCGGCATGGCCCGCCATCAAGCAATTACAGTTCGAAGTCCCATGCAGTCAGCGCGTGTGTTCCCTTGATGCTGATCTTGAACTCCGCGCCGCTTCCACCATCCTGATTGCCGTGAACCACGGTGTAGTCGCCGTCGCCGCGCGCTTCATGCGTAACCTTCAGCGCACCCTCGGCATTGAACCCCGATCCCGTGACCAACGTGAAGGCCTGATTACCGGCAATGGAACCCTTGGCATCAATGCCGCTGAGGTCGATTTTGTCGCCGGGCTGGAAGCCATGGATGGTATCGCCGTCGGCATCGTCGGCGGAAAGGAAGCGGAACGTATCGTTGCCCGCGCCCCCATCGATTATGTTGACGGCCGCGCTTGCAACTATCGTGTCATTGCCGCTGCCGGTAATGACATTCTCGATGCCCCAGAGCGTGTCGCTGCCGGTAAGACTGCTCGTTGCGCTACCTCGACCCATGAAACCTGAGCCGAGATCGACATTGATGTTGGCGGTAATTGCCGCCATATCCAATGTGTCGCTGCCGACAGAGCAGGCGGACGATTCATCGCCGTAGTAGACATCGTTGCCGTCATTGGCGGACGCTACGAAATGGTCGTTTCCAGCTCCGCCATGAGCGATGTCGTCGCCTGCCCCGCCATCAATGATGTCGCGACCATCGCCACCGAAGAGCCGGTCGGCGCCCGCGTCTCCGTAGAGCATATCGTCGTCGCCGCCGCCAAAGAGATCGTCGTTCCCCGCGCCGCCGAACAGCATGTCCCGGCCACCTTCGCCGCTAAGATAATCGTCGCCATCCGCGCCGCGTATAATGTCCCGGCCTGAACCGCCAAGAGCACTGTCATTGCCGGCAAGGCCGAGGATCGTATCGTCATTGGCAGTTCCGACGAGAACATCGTCGCCGGCAGTGCCGACACCCGTGTGCTGGCCAGTCGATTCGCCCGGGGCATCGACATCGTCATCATCATCGTGATCGCCGCCATCATCGTCGTCGTCATCATCATCGCCGGGGAGATGCGGATAGTCGTCGTCATCGCCGTCCGGATCATAACCCTCGTCGGCAAACTGCGGCATGCCCTCGAGCGCGGTGAAAGTGATGCTGTAGTCGTCGCCGACAAGCGTGGTCTGCCCCGTTTCGCTGATCGAAACTTCATAATCTGCGATCGTCGTTCCAGCCGGAAGTGCGATCACATCCTGCGGACGGAGTGAACCCACGATCGTGTCATTGCCACCATTCGACCGGAAGACAATGCGATGTGCAGAGCCGAGCGAGGTGATATCGACCATGTCGTCCCCGATCGTACCCTCGATCGTGATCGTATTGGGACGGAGGCTCGTAGCGGAGAAATCCCCGATGATTTCGATGGTGTCTCCACCGGCCGTACCTGGGGCTGCCGGATCAACACCGTTGATGCGAATTTCCTCGATATCGGTCAGCTCGGCAATGACATTGGCAAAGCCGGTTCCATTGCGCGTTATGACTATTTCGGGCGTGCGCCCATTGAAGCTGGAAAGGTTATTTCCAGGAACCGCATCCCATGCAGCGAGCGTATAGATCCGATATGTCTCGGCCGAGGCGTTGCCGTTGATGACGAATGTATCGCCGGCTGTACCTTCGGTGCCGCCATTGACGATATCCCGTCCATCGGTGGCTCCAGAGGCATTGGCATTCCAGATAATGAGGTCGTCGCCGCCGAGCGCGTTGATGATGTCATTGCCGAGATTGCCGTCGAGCGTATTGTTACCGTTGGTCCCCGTGATTGTTGTGCCGAAATCATTGCCTGTCACGGGCGTGGACGGCGTCGTAAAGATGAAGTCGGCAGCGGTGACGGTGCTGTTGTCGACCTCCTCCAGCCTGATCGAGCCGATGACGTTACTGCCCGCATCACGTATCGTGATCAGCGTATCGTCGACTGCGCCGTCTTCTATATCCTCAATCTGAATGCGGGATGCGCTCGTCGTTCCGATGTCGGATGCGGACAGGCCGAAAGCGCTGAGATCGATGCGATCCTGACCCTGCGCTGCATTGGCATCGAAGCCATTGATAATATCGGCGCCGAAGTTGCTGGCGGTATAGCGGATAATATCGTCGGTGCCGTTCGAAGTGGTGAGGTTGATGATATCGTTGCCGTCGCCGCCGACAATGACGTTGTCGCCGGTTCCGGCATTGATCGTATCATTTCCCGTGCCGCCATCGATGAAATCATTGCCGCCACCGCCATTGATCGTGTCATTGCCGCCCGCACCGAAGAGCTGGTTGTCGCCGCCATTGCCGTTGATGACATTGGTTTCCGAATTGCCGGTGCCGTTAATGTCGCCATTGCCGCCAAGGGTAAGGTTTTCCACAAATGCGCCGAGCTGGTAGCTCTGGTCGGTCTGCACGGCATCCGTGCCGCCCGTCGCAGTTTCTACGATCACGTCGCCGGCCGTCACGATATAGGTGTCGTTGCCATCGAGGCCTATCAGGGTATCGATTCCGTCACCGCCTTCGATACGATTGGCGAGCTGATTGCCCGTGCCGGCAAAGGCGCCAGCGCCGGTGAAGGTTAGATTCTCGACATTTGCGCCGAGGGTGTAGGCGGCAAGTGTAGTTTCAACCGTATCGGTTCCTTCGTTCAACGCTTCGATGACGACGTCTCCGGCGTCATCGACCTGGTAAACATCATTGTTGGTACCCCCGACCATCGTGTCGGCTCCAAGACCGCCGATCAATTCGTCATTGCCCGACCCACCGACGAGAAGGTCGTCCCCGGCACCGCCGTCAAGATCGTCATCGCCGGCATTGCCAAACAGCAGGTCGTTGCCGTCATTGCCCACGAGGTCATCGCCGCCGGACGTTCCGGCAAGCACCGTATTCACCCCTGCTGCTGCGGTGCGAGTTCCGTTGTCGTCGATGCTGATGGCGAAATCGCCATCGAGCGCATAACCCTCATAGGTACCGCCATTGAAGTTGACGAACTCCACCGCCTCGCCCGATTGGTCGAAATGATCGACAACCGTAATTTGCTGGCCGTTGAACTGGATCAGGAGATTGTCATTGGCGCTGGCGGGTGACGTGAGTTCGCTGAAGGCCAGGCCCGTAAGCGCGCCAGCCGCGATAGAGATGCGGTCGGTACCACTGGTTTCTGTGATTGTGTCACTGCCATCGCCAAGGCCGAACGCATAGGTGTCGTCGCCGCTGCCGCCGTTCAGCGTATCGTTACCAGTCCCTCCCAACAGAATGTCGTTCCCGGCAAGACCGTTGAGTATGTCGTTGCCGCCCTTGCCCACAATGAGATCGTCGTCGCCGGTACCATTCAGCGTTTCCGATGCCGCCGTACCTTCGATTACGTTGAGTACGCCGTCGGTGAAGCGCAGCTTCTCGATACCGCGCACGGTATCGCGACCATCCGATACGGGGTTTGGATTGGCCTCGTTCTCCCCTGCATCATCGTCCTGCTGCGGCTCGACAAAACCGCTATGGTCGATATAGAGGCTCGCATCACTGTTCAGCCCGAACGTATAGTTGGCGCGAACGTCGGTATAAACTGCCGTGTCGATATCACCGGCGACATTGCCGTCCAGTATTTCGCGGACGATCGACAATTGTCCCGGCTTGATTTCTCCCGAAAGCATGCGCGGGGCAAGTTCCGTCATGCTGTCGACGCTGAACGCTGTCCAGGCCTGACCCGGCAGCGGCGTCACCAGAATGCGCACATTGAGCCATTTGTCGCCGTCGATCACATCGTTGCCGGCGAGACCTTTGATGATGTCGTCGCCCCCGCCGCCAAGAAGGATGTCGGAGGCGTCGGCCGTATCCATGACAACCTGTTCGACCACACCGTTGTTGCCGGTTTGCGATGTACGCGCAATGTGGGCCACGAGAGCCCTAAGGCCTGTGATGAGATCCACGTTCTTTTCAAGAAGTGCATTGGAATAGGAGTCGAGCGCGGAGTCCGGGCCGGGGATTGCCGCGGTGCCAGTGGCTTCGGCACGTGTGTTCACAGCTTCGCGACGACCCGTGAGGGTGTCGTCATGTATCCAGCCTGACAAGCCCTCGACCAGATCGAAGCGATCGCGGAGAATGAAGGCTTCCTGGGTTGCAAAGAGCGGTATGCCGAGATCGGAATTTGCCGCGTTGACATCGCCCTTGTGAATGGCCCAGTCAAAACCGGCCATGCCGTTGCTACGCTGGATACCCTCGCTCTGGAACATGATGTCATCGCCGGATTCACCATCGTAGTCGGTGTCGCCGCTGCCGCCGTTGAGGACATCGTGGCCGATGATGGAGGAGTTGAAAAACAGTTCAGAGTTTTCGCCCGCAAGCGTATCGAAGCGTTGGCCGCCTTCGAGCCAGTCATCGCCCTCATTACCCAGAAGGAAGTCGCCGCCGGTACCGCCGAGGATGAAATCGTTGCCAGTACCGCCGAACGCTTCCTTGCCGTCGGGACCAGTGATGATGAAGTCGTTGCCCTCGTTGCCGAAGATCAGCGACAGGCCGGAACCGCCATGGATGACGTCATTGCCCGCATTGCCATGAAGGAAATCGGCCTCGCCGATGTCGGTGCCGGCATTGGTGATGATGTCATCGCCATCACCGCCAAAAACCTTGTCGACACCGTAGCCCGCCTCGATCCGGTCATTGCCGCCCCGCCCCCAGATGGCATCGTCACCGCCCCCGGAAATGATCGTGTCGTCGTTTTCGGTGCCGCCGATGGTAAAATGCTCATTGCTGTTGACGCGGATGTAGCTTGCATCCGTCACCGTGTCGTTGATCAGGTTGCCATTGGCGTCGCGACGTTCCACCAGCCGTGAGAAGGCCTGCAGGGTGGGATCGTCCTGGACCGGGTCGGCGCCTAGCTGCTTGCTGATGTCCATTTCGAGCGTCGGCATCTGGAACGCAGAGAACACATTGCCAGGGAGCGCCGTCGATCCCGGCTCGCCGAGATCGGTATTGCGCATGACGATCTCTGCAAACGTGTTGTTCTCAAGCTCGTTGAGAAGATTAAGACCCTGGGTACGCGACAGATAATAGAACCGGTCGGCGTCCTGCAGGTTCTCCATCGTCATCTGAAATACAAAACTGAAGGTCGAGCCGAGCATGCCGCCGAACGACATCTTCTTCTCGGCAAGACCACCTATCCAGAAGTCGACATTGTTGAGGCCGCCCAGAACCCCGCCCGCGTAACTTCCCGAAGCATTGAGGAAATCGAGCCGGTCGGCTGGAGCGCCAGCGCCCCCAAGCACGAGGAGCGTTGCAGCTGAGCGCTTGGCCTCGACCGTCAAGGCCTGGGTGATGCTGTCATGCGTGCCATAGGCCGCAATGAAGTTGATGATCGATGCGGGATTCTTGAGGTTAAGCGCAAAGTCCGCCCAACTTTGATAGGGCTTGAGCAGCGTATCGCCTGTTCCATCATAAAATTTCTGGCGCGCTGCATTCAGTGGCGGCGTTCCCACATCGCGTCCGCGGGCGATGTTGATCGTGGCAAGATCGAGCGGTACGCCGAGCAATTGGTTGCGCAGCACGTCGGTCACGAATTCATCGATCTCATTGCCCGTCTGCCTGGTCATGCCGCGGATAATCGCTCCGGCGGCCGTGTCGGCATCGCCTGCATTGGCAAAGGCAACCGGATTGAGGAAGCCATCGAAGAGCGCGAGATCGTCCACGACGGGATCGCCATTCTCATCGAGGGAAATGCGGGCTATATCCTCGCGCAGCATCGAATGGCCGAACCGGTAGACAACGTGCGCAAATTCGGCCGCGATGCTCGGATTGATATCGGCTGAAGGTTCGAACACGAAGGCATCGATATCCGGCTGCATCATGCGGCCGAATTCCTCGAAGACCAGATGCTGATATTCCATTTCGTTGGTGAAGCGTCCAGCCTGAAACAGGCGCTCGCCATCCCAGACAAGCGCAGCCAGTTCCTCCGGAGTTGCAGGCATGGCAGCAACATCGACGAGCAACCAGTCGTTGAGGAAATCGAGATCCCCCGACGCAAGCGCAATCTCCTTGGTCTGATCGATAAGGCGATTGTGCTCGGAATGGAAAACGTGATGGACGGCCGTCAGCGCGATGTTTTCATTGGCTCTGCCGTCGCCTGCCACATAATGAGCGTCAAGCATTTCATTGTCGTAAGCCAATTGACCGCCGCGGGTGTTGAAGCCGCCGGCCGTACCATCGGCATTGAAATACCCTATGCCTGAGTCGGTATCGGCCTGCAGGGCTCCCAACGCGTCAAGGATGGGAACTGCCGCATGAGCGATGTCGTCGAGGAACGCATGGCCCGTCAGAATGGCGCCTTGGGTGCTCACGGGTTCGGCCGGGTTACCCTCGCGCAGCACATCGTCCGCCGTTCCCAATTGGCCATCTGGGCCAAGCCCGACGACGAGTTGCGGATAGCCGTTTGGTCCAGGTATGAAGTTGCCGTATTCGTCCGCCGCTATCAGGGGAATTTTGCCGACATCAGCATCGGTAAGACGAATGCCGAGAACGTTGGCGGCTTGCGCCTTGATGTCCGCCCAGGTCGCAAGGCCCCCTGCGGTGCCTTCCAGCAAATAACCCGTGGCAATCGGCTTGCCATCTGGACCGGCAACATACTCGCGCATGAAAACCTGCTTGGAGGCAGTTGAGCCATAAGTCTGGTTCTGATCGACCCACGGCGTCGTCAGGTTGACCGGATGCGCGGGACCATCGTCGGCTGTATTGGCAATGCCATCGAGGCCAAGTCCGTCATCGGCAGTACCTATCAGGCCGTCACGGCCGGCATCAACCGTCACACGGGTCAATGCCATGAAATTGGTGTGACTGCCGGGAACATAGAGCGGATCGTCCGGCTGCAGCGGCACATAGACCGTCCCGTTGCCGCCCTTGGCGACGAGATCGAGACCATGGTCAAAAAACTGACCGAAGATGGTCATCCAACCATTATAGGGCGAGGAAAGACCATCGTCGGGGGACACATTGGGGAGCAGCACGCTGTTGCCGTCCATCTCGATGCCATGCTCCTGCAGCAGGCCATCGAGCACGCCCTTGGCAAGTGTATAGGCATTCGACGGTGTCTGGCCTGGTCCCGGAGCCGGAATGGCTTTGAGAATGGTATGGGCGTTGACGATTTCGGTGAGTGCCGTCGTCAGTGCGGCGCCTCTCACCCCTGCATGCATCAGCGCCGCACTGATCGCGGCTGGATTGTTGAGGGTCTGATCGACGATCAGGTTGGAGATAAGGCGGGGATCGGCATCGATCACCGTTCCGCTGCCTGGGGCATAGGTCTGGCCGGGGCCCGTCCCGCTTGCGGGCCGGCCATCACCACCGCCGCTGCCGCCAACGCCATAATCGTTGTTGTCATAGATCATGCCAGGGCCGAAGACGAGACTGTCGCCGTCAGCATCGTTCATGTAGTTCGGGTCAAAAATACCGGGGAAGCTCTGGTCGGCTGCGCCCCAACTCTCCCGGCCAGGGATGAGGTTGTTGTAGCTGCCATCGACGGTGCGAAGACCATAGGGAAGCAGGTGCGCCTGGGTAAGGCCATCATTGCCGTTATAGCCTGCCACCAGTTCGGCCAGGTCACCGCCCGCTGCGTGCGCTTCCGCTATCTTGATCTGCTTAAGGATAAACTCGAGATCGTGCTTTACCAACGTTACCATGACAGTCTCCCACGGAACTATGCTGTTGTCCTCGCCTCTGCTTCAAAGACGAAGCGGGCATTGTGGGAAGCATCTCTCGAACGGGTCACGGGTGTAACGGAACAAGGTCTGCCCAATTCCACTGTTCCAGGTCGTAAATCGCATTGTCGCAAGGTCGGAAAATGAATCAGACCTAAGGCTGATGGTCGATTGGACCAACGGCCTATGGAACACATGTCCTAATCTCCTAGCGGTCGCGCGTTCCTGCCGTATATTAGGGTCTGATCGGCTAGCTTCGGGAGGAATGCTTGCAAGGTAAATGGAGGCAAGAAATCAAGGCGTGGTTTGGCGAGAAAAGCCTGTCAACGCAATTTGCCCTTGCCGGCGGCGTGTTCATGCTCGGAGCCATGTTTCTTGCAGGGTCCGTTGTTTCGAACATCGTATCGAAGGTTACTGTCGAAGACACCGCCAGTGCGACCGCACTGTTTCTCCAAAGCTTGATCACCCCTCTCGTTCACGACCTCGCAACGGTCGAATCTCTGTCGGCAGAACAGATCCAAAGGCTGGACGCTTTGCTGGGCGGCGATGAATTCAGCAAAAGGTTTCCGCACCTCGAGATCTGGAAGGATGACGGCCTGATTGTCTATTCCAGATCGGCGGAGATTATCGGGCGAAGGTTTACCGCACCGCATGGCCTCGTCGACGCTCTTGCCGGAGAAGTATCGGCGCAGTATGCGGACCTGTCGGCCGCCGAACACACGGTGCGGGAATTCAACAAATCCTATCTCGAAATTTATGTCCCTATCCGCGAGCTCCTTTCAGGCAACATCATTGCCGTTGCCGAGATCCACGAGGTACCCAGCCAGCTCGAAGAAAAGCTGACCCTTGTGCAAAGACGCACTTGGCTGGCCATTGTGGCCGCGACCCTCCTTATCGTTCTAGGGCTGTTTGGAATCGTCTATCGTGGCAGCCGGTTGATCGATGTTCAGAAAGCCGGCCTCGTGCAGCGCCTTAGAAAGATCGAACAGATTTCGGAGCACAATCGTCGCCTGCGCGAGCGATCGCAGCAAGCCTCAAGCCGTGTTGCCGAGTTCAATGAAAGGGCGCTTCGCAACATCGGCGCCGATCTGCATGATGGTCCGGCGCAGTTGATAACGCTGGCGGCACTAAAACTGGATGAGGTACACCGTGCCCCGAATGGAGCCGCGCGGAAAATTGAGCTCAAGAAAATCGGCGGCGCGCTTTCGGAAGCACTGGATGAAATACGTTCGATCTCGAAAGGCCTGATGTTGCCGGATATCGAGAAGCTCGCACTTTCCGATTTGATTTTTCGCGTTGCGCGAAGTCACGAGCAGCGAACGAATACCAAAGTGGACGTAGACTGTCTGCCAATTACGGAGCCCCTCCCCCTTGCCATCAAAATCTGCGTCTATCGCTTCGTTCAGGAAGGGTTGACAAACGCCTTCCGCCATGCGCGCGGTCACGAACAATCAGTCATATGTACCTTTGACGGCATGCAGCTTAACGTTTCAGTTAAAAGCGGAAACAACCTTCAAGACAGGGAGCCCCCCGTCTGGCGCGAAGGCATGGGTCTCAACGGGCTGCGGGATCGCGTCGAGAGCCTCGGAGGATCATTCCAGGTGTATTCAGGACATAACAGCGCCAACCGAATCGAGATGACCCTTGATTTCAGGAATTAGCCCAGCACCCTTGTCGCACACATTGCGAGCGCCTGGCATTTCTCACCAGTGACGCTCATAGCTGGGCCGGACGAAGCTGCCAACTATCTTCGACCCTAGCCGCATTATGGTTAACAAATTGTTTTACTAGCATATATTCGTGATAATTGAACCTAATACGGCATTCGTTTCTGTGTCTTGGATAATTGATTAGCCATTGCATTCCAATTTGTCGGACACGTTTTGTCGAATTCACGTCCGGCGATCGCGTGAACGACGTCGCGCGGATCGTGCGCGCGGCTGTTTCCTCAGTCAAACATGTGCTCCACCGGAAAGGAAACTCGGCCTTCGGGCGTAAACTAAGGCAACCTCCATCCTCATTCCCCAGCCACCAGTGTCGGGCGTATTCCATTGGCTTTGAGCGCCGCCATCAGCATGGGGCCGACGGTGAACTCTCCTGCCCGCGCCTTCTCGGTCAAGGCTCGCAGATAGCCGCCGGCGGAATTGATGTGCTGGGCCCGTTCGAGGATCAGGGCGATGACGATGGCGGTGTTTTCTTCGCCAAAGACGTCGAGCGCCTCCGCATAGGCCGAGGGCGAAATGCCAAGGTAACCTCGTACCTGCGCCGCCGTCGCCATGAAGCCGCGCCAGTTGTCGATGCCGGCCGCCGCATAGTCGGTAATTTCCGGACACGCCTTCATCACCAGCCCCAATGGATAGGTCTTGGTGACATCCTCGGCCTTCTGCCGGATGGGTTCGGATCTCGCGCCTTGGCTTCTTCTTGAGCCGGGTTCAAAGTCAGATTGAGACTCGGTATTTGAATTCTGTTGCTGCGGCTCAGTCTGAGACTCATTGCCGCTCGTATTTCTGGTATTAATGTTGTTTTCCAGAAGGATAGCGACTTCCTCATGCAAATCCGCCAATGCAGCGAGGATCGGCTCCAGCGCGGCGAGGACCGCCTGGCGCGGAATGGCCTCGACCAGGGTGCGCAGACGCTGCCACAGCGTCGCCCAGTCGCCTGGGATGGCTTCGGCAACGGCAACCTCGATCAGCTTGGCTATATCGCGGCGATGCAGGGTAATACGCTCACGCACGAGCTTCAGCGCCCGTTTTTCAGCGCGCACACTTTCTGCTGCGGCTTCGATCTCCTCGGCGCGGGCAAGCAGGGGCGCCAGCGAAAAGCCGAAAGCGTCGGTAATCTCCCCTCCCCTGCCCTTGCGCGAATAGCGCTTGCCGTTGGGGCTGTCCTTGCGGGTGATGAGGCCGCATTCGACCAGCGCTGCCAGATGCCGGCGCAGAGTCGCGCTCGCCATGCCGTGCGCGCGCATTGAGAGCTGAGCGTTGGAGGGAAAGACGACGAGCCCGTTAGCGCTGGAAAGTTCATTGTCCGGCAGGAACGACAACAGCGCATTGAGAACGGCAAGCGCCCGATCGCCGATGCCGATGATGTCCTTGCCTTCGCACAGCCAACGATAGATCTGCCATTTGTCGGCCGTCTTGTCCTGATCCACCGTCTGCGCCTGGCGCTGGGCCTCCAACTGGCCAAGCGACATCGCCCGCCGCCCGAAGGGCGTCGTTATGAGATTTCCGAGCATCTCGTTTCACCTTTTCAAAAAGGCAAAAGAACTCAACTCGCCAAAACGACGCCAATGACTCTTGACAGTGATTCGGGGAAATGCGATTCTCAAGTTGCTACAGATGAGAAGGGCTTCCACGACGGCAACGTTTGGGGGCCTTTTTCTTTTGCGGTTTAGTCTCCCGTTGTTTCCTTGGCCGACTTCCGGAAAGCCTCATAGAGATCTCCCAGATTGTCGGCGATCCATTCGGCAAAGCGTGGGCCGTTGCTCGCCTCGAGCGTGACCGTGGCCTTCTTTGCGGTTGTTTTCAGCGTAACGCTGACCGACTTGTCACTTGGAACCCAGACCTTGGCCCCGGTGGCTGCTTGCGCCTTGTCAGGCCTTCGGCTCAATATCTCGACGGCCTTTTGAAAGCGCTGGTCACTGGACATGGCCCTGCAGTTGTCCGCGGACAACAACGCCAATAAGTTCTTGAGCCTTGATTTCGGTGCAAGCTCGGCAAACTCCATCCACCGCCGCCTCCCGACCTCCGGTGCCGCGCCGATTGCCTCAATAAGCTCGGTCGGAATTTGCCGTACAACCGAGATCATCTTCGAGAGGGCCGCCTTGTCCACGCCAAGCGCAGCCATGATCGTATCGCGCGAGAACGACCGCTCTTCGAGACGAACCGCAAAGAGGGCCCGCTCGATATAGGAAAGGTTGGTTCGCGCATTATTCTCCTGTCCCTGACTGACAACCAGCTGGTCATCAGAAAGCTCCCGGATGACGGCGCGAACCCTGGTGCCCAGCTGCCGGACCGCCGCCAGCCGGCGGTGACCGTAGGCGACCTGATAGCGGCCCTTATCTTGCGGATGCGGACGCACGAGGATCGGCACTTGCTGGCCATGGCTCTTGATCTGTTCAACGAGTTCGGCAAGTTCCGCCGCATCGATGCCAAGGCGATCGCTGATGAAAGACCCGTCAACGATGGCAGGATCGAGTTCGACGATCGTCTGCCCTTCGGCCAGCTGTTTCTCTATATCCTGCGCACGCTCGAACTTCTGCGTGATGCTACCGAGCGTCTTCGTGATGCCGCCAATGGGCGTGCTGCGCACAGTCGGCGCGACAAAGCCGGCGAGCGGTCTCGTGGCCGTCATTGGCGTTGCCGTATCCGGGGCGGCACTCTCGGCGGCGGAAACCTCGATGAGGTTCTTGCGGGCCATTATTTCCTCCCCCAGGTAGCGTTGAGGAGGCCTTCGATTTCGGAATTGACCGAGTTCAGCGACTCCATCGCCCGGTCGTAGGTGCCCCGCGTAAACTGGCTCCGCTCGACCTCATAGAGCGTCTGCTTGGTCACGCCCGCATCGGAAATGGCGGTCGATTTCAGCATGGGATTGTGTAGCATTCGATTGCCGAAAATCGCCCGCATGAATCCGGTCATCTGGTTCTGCGGACCATCATTGGGCTCGTAGCGCGTCACGAGATAGCGCATCCAGTCATAGCTTGTGCGGCCGCCTGCCCGCTCGACCACGGCCATCATCTCGCTGGTCATGGCTAGAAACTGCGACATGGACATCACGTCGAGCATTTGCGGATGCACGGTAATCAAAACCGACGTTGCTGCGCACAATGCCGACATCGTCAGGAAGCCGAGCTGTGGCGGGCAATCGATGATAACGACGTCGTAAAGGCTTTCAATGTCGGCGAGCACCTCGCCTATGCGCGCGAAGAACATCGTCTCCGCCGATCCCGATGTGATTGCCCGTGGCGTTTCATGCTCGAACTCCATGAGTTCCAGATTGCCCGGCACGATATGGAGGTTTTGTGTATATGTGGCCCGAACGATCTCTGCGATCGGTCGCGGGTCCTCGTAGCGTATAGCACCGTAGAGCGTTTCGCCCTCGCCTACGTCGAGTTCCGGTTGATGGCCGAAAAGCGCCGACAGCGAAGCCTGTGGATCGAGATCCACCGCCAGAACGCGCTGGCCGCGCAGCGCGAGATATTGCGCCAGATGCGCAGAGGTTGTCGTCTTGGCCGACCCCCCCTTGAAGTTCATTACCGCGATGACTTGCAGCTTTTCTCCGGACCGGCGGTTGGGTACGTATTTTTGCGATCCGTTCTTTTCGTCGAGGGAGCGCCGGATCCGCTCCATATCGGCTGGCGTATACATCCGCCTGCCGTTTGCAAGGGGTTCCGGTCCATGTCCTTCCGATGCCACCTGCCGCAGATAGCCTTCACCAATACCGATATAGTAGGCGGCCTCGGCCGGCGTGAACTGCCGGATGCTTTTCTGGGACGTTGGCGGAAATATCTTCTGCTGGTGAAGCTGGAGCTGGCGTGACAATTCCAGCGAATCCGCGGACAACATCGATGGCAGGTGCTCCTGCTCGCCGCTTTGGATTGGTGTCTGCAACATCGGTGATCCTCGAACTGCGCAATTGACGAAACTTTAGCTCAAACTGCGCAGTTACAATATGGCCCGATTCGTAAAGAATTCACAAACATTTAACCATGGCGCGAATTGGCGGCCTGAGCGGCTGTTGTCCGCGGACAACTTTGGTAATTTAAAGCCACCTGCATCCCTTTGAGTTAGACTCTGGAACTGCCGCAGCCTTACGATAGGGGAGGGGAGATCGTCGTCGCCATAACGCCTAATATAGAGCCCGCATCCCGCGTTCTTCGCACTGGGAATATACCCTCCACAGGCAACAGCCAGCCACACGGACAGCCACGGTCTCGCCTGTAGAAATATTACCGGAAATGCATTTTTGCCCCCTGACAATTGCGATTTCCTTCACTAAGTTGCTCTCAGGGCCTGAAGGTGCGCCTGCCGTCCGCACTCCAGAAATGGAGCATGGTGAACGCCTTCGCATAATGTTTCCTGACCTTCCAACGTCGGGCGAAATTATCTGCAACGCGGGCACGGGTATGAATTTCGCCGGATGAAAGGAAACGTTATGCGTGATTACCGCAATGCGAAAGCTATGGCGAAAGTGCTGAGAGATGCATTCGCCGAACGCGAACAGGCCATCAAACAAAGCGAAGCACTCGAGATTGTGGCTCGGCAGTTTGGCCTGGCGAACTGGAACATCCTTGCCGCGCGGATCGATGGCGTGGCGGAGAACAGTGCTATCGCCTTTGAACAGGCTGTCCCAATCGTCAGAATATTCGACGTGGCGAAGGCGCACGAATTCTATCTGGGGTTCCTCGGCTTCAAGGTCGATTGGGAACATCGCTACGGCGACAACTTTCCGCTTTACACGCAAATCTCACGCGGCGGCCTGCGGCTGCACCTGTCCGAACATGCAGGCGATGCAACGCCGGGTGGCAACATGGTCATCTACATGAAGGGAATACGAACGTTCCACGCGGAGCTTTCAGCAAAAAACTACCGCTACATGAAGCCTGGACTTCATGACGAGGGCACTCGGCTTGAACTCGAGGTGACCGACCCCTTCAACAATCACATGCGATTCATGGAAGTAACGGACGCGTAATCCACTTAACCGCCAAAGGCGAGGGGAACGTCAAACGCCCAGCTCGAGCGTTTGGCGTCGGCGGGGATCGGAGGGAAGGGCGCAGCACGCCTGACTGTCTCAATCCCCGCCCGATCGACGGCGGGATTGCCAGAACTGCGGCCTACGGCAACGCTCGATACGCTGCCATTATTGGCGACGACGAAGGAAACGATCAACTCACCCCGCAATCGCCCCTGGCGGCGCAAAGCACGCCGAAGCTTGGACGTCACCGTACCCGGATAGTTGGATACCGCCGCATTTCCCTCAACGGTGGACTTTCCTTTGGCGTTGCCATCAGAACTTTTGTCGCCATCGCTCTTGCCGTCGGCAACGCCGACGCGCGCTGTGCGCTCATTCGAGCCCTCACGGCCCTGTGCTGCTAGTGGCTTGGATGGCTTAGCCGGCTTTGCTTCGCTCTCTATTTTTGCCGTTCGCTGCACGGGTTTTTGAACCGGGGCGGGGTCGGTCTTCTCGACGATGTGCGTCGCTTCCGCCGGACTCTCGGCAGGCTCTTCAACCGGCTGGACTGAATCGGTCTTAACATCCGCCGCCTGCGTTACCGGGGCGACGCTGCCGTGTTCAGACGGAACCTGCACCGCAAGCACTTCCAATGCGTCAGCGGGTGCAACGGTTGCTGGCGTCTCCTCGACGGCCGTGACATTTTCTGCCGGTTCAACAGGCATAATCGCTTCCGCAGGTACCGGTGTCTCAATTGGGGCGTCGCTGGCGGCAGGGGAGGGCGGTACTTCGACATTTTCCACAGGTATCGGGATTGGTGCCTGCATCGATATCAGTGTGACGTTGGTCGCATCAGGAAGTTGATCCGGCTCACCTGAGCTGTTCATGTCGACCGCACCGTCGCCAAGCAAAGACGCCATGGTCTGCTGGCTTCCAGCAATCAGGACTTCGTCTGCGATGAATCCGACCATGAAGAGTGCCAGCGCGGCATGAAACCCGCACGACAGAAGGAGCTTGCGATACCAGCTTGTTGCGACAGGCACCGGCGTGCTTGACAGGCTTTCGCCTGCGTTGGCATCCGGTGAAAGTTCCATCGCCGACGCGCCCGGTAGTTGCTGATGCTCTTCGGGGTGCGCGTAGGAGAGGAGCAGACTGGTATCGGAGACAAGATGCAGCGCTGGCGGTTCCGCCAGCCTGACAGGCTGGGGCTCGGAACGAAATGCCAGCGCGTAGGCCATCACTCAGCTCCCGAACTGCACCGATGATTTGGTGATGGGCTTCAACTGCCGGATACAGGCTTTCGGGTCGATCCCGGCGCCGGAGCACTCAGTAGCATCGTTGATGAGGACACGCGTCACCTTGGCACAGTCAGTGTCGCCGAGATCGAAGCGCCGCACCTTGGTCTTGCCTTCGGGGAGGTCCTTGAAGTCAAGCACCGTGATGCGGTCTACGACGTTCGCCTCGTTGAACAGAGCGATCTCGAAGGCCGCCTTGTCGAGCGGAGCTTTGAGCTTATTGCTGACGACGAAGGTAAGGCGGCAGCCCTTTTCGGAGGGCTGCAGCGCATTCAATTCGAGAGTCAGGGCTGGCGCCGGGGTGGACTCTTCCCCCGACGCCAGCCCCGTTGCGGCAAGAAGTGATATGGCTGTAACAGCGGTCATGCTAAAGCCAAGACTTGCTGCAAATTTCATGGTTACCATCCAAATTGTTTGGCCAAGGTGAGTTTGAAGGTCCGGCCCTTGGCGTCTGTGCCGGACAGATTCTCGCGATATTGCCGATCGAAGATGTTCTCGACAGCGAAGCGGGCTTCGAAACCGGCATATTTGCCCTCCTCGGGCTTCCAGCTTGTGAAGATGTCGTGAACGCCGTAGCCCGGTGTCGGCTGGCCGGTGAAGCCTGTATCGGTGTGGGCGGCGAATTGGCCGCGCCAGCCATACTCCACGCCGTAATCGACCATCCGGCCGCCAACAGTCATCGTCAGTTGCTGCGCGGGGATCGTTGTCAGCGGAGCACCCGTCTGCTCGTCCTCGCCCTTTATGTTGCTGTAGGCGAGGCGAGTGAAGAAGACCTCAGCGTCATAGGACCCTTCGACTTCAACGCCATAAATTTTCGCTTCGGCGATGTTAACGTAGTAGGTGACGGGCAAGCGGCTGCGGTTGTTTGGATTGGTGCTGATGAGGTTGCGGATCTGGTTGTAGAAACCGGTGGTCTTCAGTTGCAACGTATCGCCGGCCCGCATCAGATCGTAACCGGCGACAGAAAAGCCGGCTTCGTAATTGTTCGACGTCTCCTTCTCGAGATCCAGGCTGGCAGTGCGACCGCCAGGATAGGTCCCGCGTCCAGGACCCGACGTTGAGTAGAACTCATCGATGGTCGGGAACCGTTCCGTGTGGGCCACCGACCCGAACACCGAGAAGCTGTCGTTGAATTTGTAAAGCGCTGCAAGCTTCGGCGAAATTGCATCATCCGAGGTGTCTTCGGCACTGGCGATACCTTCGCCCGGCGATGTGTCGCGGTAGTCATAACGGATGCCGGGGATCAAGGTCAGCTTTTCCCGCCACACGAATTCGTCCTGGGCGTAGAACCCGTACTTGTTCTCGGTTCCCTCAGGATGGAACAGAATCGGCCCAGGCCGGACACCGCTGAGCGATTCGGCGTCGCGATCCTGACGGCTGATTTGCGTGCCGATCGTCAGGTAGTTCTCGAAATCGTCAGCCTTGTACTCAAAGGTATTCTCGAGACGAGCCTGCAACGTCTGGTACGAATAATCCGAATCGTCGAACAGCTGGTCGGGCATGCCTATTCCCGAAGCATTGGTCTGTTCGTTCGCAGTGTCCGAATAGGAGAGTTCGAACTTGAGATTGAGCCATGGATTGTCGCTGGCGGGATTCTCGTAGCTGAAGACGGCCGTCTGGTCAGTCACCTTGCGATCGACTGTTCCAAAATCAAAATTGTCGGTCTGTGAATAGGCCTGGTCGTCGCCGCTGCCCTGCCAGCGCTGATAGGAAAGGCGGATGGTCTGTTCGTTACCATCGCCGAAACGATAGGTGCCTTTCGCCAGACCAGACCAGGATTCGAAATTCGAACCCTGGATCGTGTCGCCATCGCCGTCCTTGTAATCGTCGCTCTGGCGATAATTGCCCATCCCAAGGAATTCGAAATTCTCGTTCAGGCGCGTCGCATAAATGGTTGAGCCGAGAATGCCCGTACCATTGGAATCATAGGCGCTCTTTACGCGCACGGAATTGTTCTGACCGTTCACCAGAAAATCTGCCGCGTCTTTCGTCGTCAGATTGATGACGCCGCCGAGGGCTCCGGAACCGTAGAGGGTAGACGAAGCCGGGCCGCGCAGGACTTCGACCTGCTTGTAAAGCTCGGGATCGCTGAAAAAGGATCCCATGCGGTACTGCTCGTAGAATTTGGGCGTACCATCGACATTGATGATGATCTTCGATTCGTCCGCCGCCGCGGCTCCGCCGATACCACGGATGTTGAACGCCTCGCCAAAAATACGGTCGCTGCCGATCGCGGTGACACCGGGCACGTCGCGCAGCGTATCGCCGATCGTCGTCGGCTGGTCCTGATCCATCTGTTCCTGATCGACCACGGTTACGGCCTGCGGCGTATCGATCGCGATCTTGTCGACGCCGGCGCCGATCACCAGTCGCTGCAGCAGCGTCACGCGCCCCTTCTTTGCAGCTTCACCCTCGGGCTGTTGCGCCCCCGGTTGTGCATTTGGAGTGACCTGCTGCGCCCCCGCAACCGCCGAGCCAATCATTACCATCAGCGCCGCTCCGCCGAGCAGAGCAGCCGTATTCCGTGCAATAAGCCCCATAATTACCCATTCTCTCCAGAGTCTGAATGCTGGCTGGCTTAAAGGCGCTCTTGAAAAAGCTCATTGCTCGCTTGCAAACGATTGTTTCTAGAAGGTCATTTCAAATCTTGACTGGTTGACTCTTCTTTGTGTTGAGTAATAAAGGTGACTTTAAGAGTCAAGTTTGAAAAATGGCATTCTTGCCCGCTTCAGACTTTCATTCGAGGACAAAACATCAAGGGGCGCTCGTCATGGCTGAACCAGTAAAATCTACTCCCGAAACCATTCGGCAGGCTCGTGCTGAAAATCCGAAAATGCGCGAGCGGGACCTTGCGCAGCAGCTCGGCGTCTCGGAAGCCGAGCTCGTCGCTGCCTATTGCGGAATCAGCGTCGTGCGCATCAGCCCGCGCATCGAGACGTTTCTGACCGAGATTGCTTCACTTGGCGAAGTAATGGCACTTACCCGTAACGAAAGCGCCGTGCATGAGAAGATCGGCACTTACGAAAACGCCCATGTCAGCAAACATGCTAGCATGGTTCTCGGCGAACAAATCGACATGCGAATCTTTCAGAGCCATTGGGCCCACGGCTTCGCAGTTGCCAAGGAAGACGAGGACGGTAGCGTCCGCCGCAGCCTGCAATTCTTCGACGCAGCGGGCGAAGCAATACACAAGATTCATTTGCGGCCGGCTTCCAGCCTCGATGCGTATGAAGTGCTGGTCGCCAAGCTGCGCCTCGACGACCAATCGCAGACAATCGAACTGACTTCATTGCCCGAAATCGAGGAAAAGAAACTGGCAATCGAAGAGCTCGACGCATCCAGCCTGCGTGATCGCTGGAAGAAAATGCGCGACGTCCACGAATTCTTCGGCATATTGCGGTCGTTGAGCATGACGCGCCACCAGGCGGTGCAAGTCATCGGCGACGATTTCGCTTGGCGTCTCGACGGGCAGACGGTGACCACGATGCTGCACCAGGCGGCCAAGGGCGAAATGCCGATCATGTGCTTTATCGGCAATCGCGGTTGCATTCAGATTCACAGCGGACCGATCCAGGCGGTGAAGCCCATGGGGCCCTGGATCAACATCCTCGACGAGACGTTCCATATGCATCTGCGAACCGATCACATCGCCGAAGTATGGGCCGTACGTAAGCCGACTAAAGATGGCCACGTAACATCCCTGGAGGCTTACGATGCGAAAGGCGCGTTGATCGTGCAGTTTTTCGGCAAGCGGGCCGAAGGATCGGGCGAACGCAGTGACTGGCGCGACCTTGTAGAAAATCTTCCCAACCTCATGCATGCAGCGGCGTGAGGCGACCATGACACTCAGGACAATTGTCTGCGCGGGCTTCCTGTTGACAACGCTTGTGCCAACCCAGGCCGAAGAGGTTACTGGTGCGTTGCCCGATGCGAGCCGTATTGTGTCGATTGGCGATTCGATCACCGAGATCATCTATGCGCTGGGCGAAGAGTCGCGGCTCGTCGGCAGGGACTCGACGAGTACGTTCCCTGATGCAGCGACCAAGCTTCCCGACATCGGTTATATGCGCGCACTGTCTCCCGAGGGTGTGCTCTCGATCAATCCGACGGCAATCATCGCCGTCGAAGGCAGTGGACCAAAAGAGACGATCGATGTCCTGAAGAAGGCGAGCGTTCCCATGGTGGCAGTGCCGGAGAGCTATTCGGGCCCGGGCATTGTCGCGAAAGTCGAGGTCGTCGGCAAAGCCCTCGGAGCCGAGGCCAAGGCGAAAGCGCTTGCCGGCGAACTTGAAAAGAAGCTCGCATCAGCTGCGGCCGAAACCAAGGATATTCAGGAGCGCAAACGGGTCCTGTTCATCCTCAGCGCGCAGGGCGGCAAGATCCTTAGTTCCGGCACCAAGACCGCTGCCAACGGGATCATCGAACTTGCAGGGGCCGAGAATGCGATCAGCGGCTTTGAGGGCTACAAGCCGCTGACCGACGAGGCGATCATTACCGCAAAACCGGATGTCATTCTCGTCATGGACAGGGGAGGGGATCATGCGGCCGCCAACGCTGACCTGCTTGCCAACAAGGCCATTGCCGCGACTCCGGCCGGCGCTTCGAAATCGATTATACGCATGAACGGGCAATATCTCCTCGGTTTCGGTCCACGCACGCCCAACGCCGTGCATGACCTTGCCAAGGCAATTTATGGCGACAAACTCAGCCAATGAGCGAAGCCTTGACCACAAAACTCATGGGGCGGCGCCAGACATCGACGAGGCACCTCGCCGATGGCGATCGATCCCATCTGGCAAGGGCAGTCATCGTCATCTTGTGTGGCTGCCTTCTGGCTTCCATGGCGTTCAGCCTTACGGCCGGCGCATCGGATGCGTCTGCTCTTTCAGTGCTCTCCAGTTTATTCTCCGCTTCGCAGGACAGTCTGGACGCGGTATCGCTCCGCGACCGGATCATCGTCTACGACATCAGATTGCCGCGGGTCATCCTTGGCGCACTGATCGGTGCCTCACTTGCGGTGTCCGGGGCGGTGATGCAGGGCCTCTTCCGCAATCCCCTCGCCGATCCCGGCATTGTCGGGGTCTCGGCTGGCGCAGGACTTGGCGCGGTGAGCATGATCGTGCTTGGCGGCACGGCGCTCGCGCCCATGATCGCATTCTTCGGTAGTTACGCCCTGCCGCTTGCAGCGTTTGCAGGCGCCTTGAGTTTCACTGCGATTCTCTACCGGGTAGCGACCCGGCGCGGACAAACGTCGATCGCGACGATGCTGCTCGCCGGCATCGCGCTCGGCGCCATGGCCGGCGCCTACATGGGCATACTGGTCTACGTTGCCGATGACAGGCAGTTGCGTGATCTCACCTTCTGGGGGCTTGGTTCCCTTGCCGGCGCCAGTTGGATCAAGATCGCGGCGGCCGGACCCTTCATCATCGCCTCGCTGCTTGCCTCCCCGTTCCTCGCGCAAGGCCTGAACGGGCTCGCCCTCGGTGAAGCCTCCGCCGGCCACCTCGGCATTCCGGTGCAGAGGCTGAAGTATATTGCCATCGTCACAGTCGCCGCGGCGACCGGCGCATCCGTTGCAGTCAGCGGTGGCATAGGCTTTGTGGGGATTGTCGTACCGCATCTTCTGCGCATCGTTATCGGCCCGGATCACCGCTACCTCCTGCCAGCCGCGGCGCTGCTCGGCGCATGCATGCTGCTGCTTGCCGATACGGTGAGCCGGACGATCGTGGCACCCTCGGAACTGCCGATAGGCATTGTCACCGCCGCTGTTGGAGCACCTTTCTTCCTCTGGATATTGCTGCGCAGACGCGGCATCCTCGATCTCTAGGACCCGCACAATGGCGAATTCCCATTGCATTGACGTGAGCGACGTAACTGTCTTCCTTGGCCGCAAAAAGATCATCGACTGCGCTGCTTTCACGGCTGAAGCCGGAAAATTCACCGTCGTCGTAGGGCCGAACGGATCGGGCAAGACGACATTGCTTCGGGCGATGGCGGGCGACCTGCCATTTACGGGCCGCATAAGCCTCAACGGTACACCGATCGACAGGATGAAACCCTGGCAGATGGCTACCGCGCGCGCCATCCTGCCGCAAGCCACCTCGCTCTCATTCCCGTTCACTGTCCGGGAAATCGTCAAGCTGGGAGTGATCGCCGGTCGTACCGGTGCAGGGCCGGCAAGGGATCTGCCGGATCTCGCCCTGGACCTTGTGGATCTTGCCGGATTCGGCGGCCGGTTCTACCAGGAACTCTCAGGCGGCGAGCAACAGCGTGTGCAACTTGCCCGCGTTCTCTGCCAGGTCTGGCAACCCGTGCTCGACGGACAGCCGCGTTTTCTCTTCCTCGATGAGCCCGTCTCGAGCCTGGACATCAAGCATCAGTTGATCATCATGCGGATCGCGCGCGCCTTTGCTGAACGCGGGGGAGGGGTCGTTGCGATCCTGCATGATCTCAATCTCACCGCGATGTACGGCGACAAGGTTGTTATCATGAATCGCGGTCATACCGATTGCGTCGGCACGCCGGCTGAGGTGCTCACGGATGAGCGCATCTTACGGGTCTATGATTGTGCGCTTAAGGTTGGCGCATTTCCGGCGCCGGGCACGCCGTTTGTCCTGCCGCATTCTGTATTGTCCTGAATAGTAGCCGCAAGCAAGACGGAACCTTGGGCTCAGGCAGCACCCGGGCAAAACCGTCCACGCCGCAAAAGGCAGACATTTCACAGCATAATTTATTTCTGGTTGCATGAAGCGGAGACTCGCTCTCCCTTCGATGCCGAATTCTATCGCACCCCGCCTATGCTAACCGGCATCCCGAGGATAAAAGGGGCGAAAGCGGCGCAATATTCGTGCTTCGAGAAGGTTGAAATGGCTCAGAAACCAGCGACGTTGAAGGATGTGGCAGCTTTTGCGAACGTCTCCCGCGCGACGGCTGCTCGTGCGCTCAACAGCTATGGTTACGTTGGCGACGAGACCGCGCAGCGCGTTCAGGAAGCGGCGGAAAAGCTCGGTTACAGGGGCAATCGCCTGGCACAGGCGCTGCGCAACGGCCAATTGCCGATCATCGGCTGCATTCTCGGTGACATTCAGAATCCATTTTTCGCCCGGATCGCGCATGATATCGAGGCTTTGGCGCGTCAAAGCCGGTACAATCTGATTATCGGCAGCAGCGAAGAGCAACTGGAACAGGAAGTCTCCTTGCTGGCGAGCCTGCAGTCCCTGAGCATTCGGGGCTTCATCGTCGCGCCGACATCGGACGAGAACAACATCCATCTAAAGCGCCTGATCGAGGAAAACGTCCCGCTGGTGCTGATCGACCGTGTCGTGCAAGGAATCGATTGCGACAGTGTCGTCGTCGATAATGAAGGCGGAGCGCGCAAGGCCATCGAATACCTCATCGCCATGGGCCACCGACGCATCGGCCTTCTCCAGGACGATACGCGCATCTTCACGTCGCGCGCACGCTTGAGCGGCTATCAAAGCGCGCTTGTCGCCGCAGGCATCAACCCGGACGACAGAATGATTTCCGTATCCCAATCGACCGTCGAACACGCGATCGATGCGACCATTCGACTGTTCAGCCAGAAATCGCCACCGACTGCACTCTTCACCGTCGACAGTTTGATGACCCAAGGCGCGCTGTTAGCATTTCGTTCGATGGGAATCTCCATCCCCCATGACGTGTCGCTCATCGGATTCGACGACTTCAACCTGGCGACATTTACCGATCCGCAGATCACAGTCGTTGCACAGCCGGTGTCGGAAATCGGCCTTGCTGCGGCCCGGCTCCTTTTTGAACGGCTCTCCGGACATAACCGCCAGACAAGACAAATTCGCTTTGAAACCAAGCTGTTGGTCAGAGGTTCGGTGAGCCGTCGACAGGACGTTTGAGCCACACCGCCCATCTCAGCAAAAAAATATTCCAACCCACTTGTCAGCGTGAAATTCTTGTGCGCTAAATATGTGTGAGATCGATCTCACATTGTCTTAACGAACATTCGCGCAAGACGGTACCTCGCTCTCCAGCGGTGTTGATATGCGCAAACGGGAAGGTTCTAATGCTCAACTTCGATAAAGATCGCTTTGTGAAGATACAAAGTGGCGCAGTCGCAATCGCCGATGACGTGCGCGCCCTGGTGCGCAAGCTGCTCGACGATGGCCTCGAACGGATTTTCTTCATGGGCACGGGCGGCGTGCAGTTTCTGACGCAGCCGGCGATCGAGCTTGCCCGGAACGGAACTGTTTTCCCGGTCTCGGCGGCATTTCCGGCGCAGGTCGTTCTCGAAGCGCCGGCTGGCCTTGATGAACGGGCGCTCGTCATTCTTCCGTCGCTATCGGGAACAACCAAGGAAAGCGTCCAGCTTATGGCTTTCCTGAAGGAGCGCGGCGTAAAGACGCTTTCCCTCACCGGGCATAAGAACACGCCTCTCGGCCTCGATGCGGACTACAATTTCACCAACTTCGCCGAAGACGATACATCCTCGGAATCGTTCTACCTGCAAACTCTCCTGATCGTTCTCGCCCTGCTGGCTGAGCGTGGTGAATTTGCGGACTTCGATGCGACTGTGGCAGAGCTTAAGAAGCTGCCGGAATTGCTCGTATCGGTGAAGGAAGATTACGAGGCTGGCGCTGCCGGGCTCGCCCAGGAAATCAAGGACGAGACCTATCACATCTTCACCGGCGCAGGTTCGGTCTGGCCGGAAGCGCATTATTACGGGATGTGCATCCTTGAGGAAATGCAGTGGATCCGCACACGTCCGGTTCATGCGTCCGATTTCTTCCACGGCACGCTGGAGTTGGTCGAGCCCGGTGTCAGCCTGTTCATCTTCAAGGGTGAGGATGCCTGCCGCCCACTGACCGATCGCGTCGAAAATTTCGCAAAACGCTATACCGACAAGGTTCGGGTTCTGGACGCAGCCGCTGTCAAGCTGCCGGGAATTTCCGAGAATACGCGCAAGCTGATCTCTCCGATTATCCTCGCCACCATGCTGGAGCGTCTGAGCGCCCATCTCGAAGTTTTGCGCGACCATCCGCTGACAACGCGCCGCTACTACAAGCGCGTCGAATACTGAGATTGTCCCGATCCGATCATGTCGGATCGGGATTGATTCATTCACAGAAACGAAAGATCAAAAAAGAGAGGAACTGCGAAATGAAAAGCACCACGTTTTTAAGCACGACGAGTCTCGCTTCTTTCATGGCGGCCGGATTGATTGCCGGCAGCGCAAATGTCGCGCTGGCAAAAGACCCGGTCGTCGCGGATCCGGATGCAAAAGTTGAATATTCGGGCACGCTCAGCATTCTCACTAAGTTCGGTCTGCAGCAGCTTTCTCCGTTTTTCGTCGATGCCGCCAAGGAATATGAAAAGCTTCATCCAGGCGTCAAAGTCGAACTTATTCAGGAGAGCGACGACAGCGTGAAGGGCAAGACGAAGGCTCTCGTTGCGTCCAATTCCTTGCCTGATATCTATTTCTCCTGGACCGGCAGCTGGGGCGAAAACTTCGTCCGCGGCAATCGCGCGGTCGACCTTAGCAAGGTGATCGGTCCCGATACCGCCTGGGGCAAGCAACTTGCCGGCGCCGCAGTCAGCGCCTTCCAGTACAATGGCAAGCTCTATGGCATTCCGCTCTATCTCGACGCCAAGTTCATGGGCTACAGCAAGCCGCTGTTCGAAAAAGCTGGCGTTTCCGAACCCAAGACTTTTGATGAATTGCTCACCGCCTGCGCGGCCCTACGCAAGTCGGGCGTCACACCGATCTCCTTCGGCAACAAGGAAGGCTGGCCGGCGGTTCATTATGCCGGGCAACTGCTCTCCTATAACGTGCCGCAGGCGACGCTCGAAAAGGATTTCACGCCGGCCACCGCCGACTACTCCGATCCGGGCTATGTGCTGAGCCTGACCCAGTTCAAGCAGTTGATCGATGAATGTTCGGATGGTTCCGGGACGAACGGCTCGTCCTATGCATCGGCGCTGCAGCAGTTCTCCAATGCCAAGTCGGCCATGTATTATCAGGAAATCATCGAGTTCGATCAGAGCACTGCCGACGGCGCCTTGAAGCGGGACGATTTCGGCTACTTCAAACTGCCGGCACCGAAGGACGCAAAGGGCGACGTGAAGTCGATCGAAGGCGCGCCGGAAGGTTACATGATCAATGCCGCTTCGAAGAACATTCCGCTTGCCATCGACTTCATGAAGTTCGTCACTTCTGCAGATAATGGCAAGGTTCTGTCGGCTCCGCCTTATGGCCAGCCGAGTGCGACCGTCGGAGGATATTCCGCCGATACGATGAATCCGGCGGTCGTCGGTGGCCTGAAAGTTATCGCAGACTCTTCCTATCTCATGCCCTGGCTCGATACGGCCAACCCACCGCGCGTGGCGGCTGCCTGGCTTTCGGGCCTGCAGGCACTCATCGGCGGCTCGCAGACACCCGAGCAGGTCATGGAACAAGTGAAGAAAGCTGCGGCTTCTTCAAAGTAAGAAAGCTCTCAGACAATGACTGTCGTGAAGCATGACTATAAGGGTGAAGCCGCCGCTATCGGCTTCACCCTGCAGAGGAAAGCCGGGAATGATCAGACCAGCCCCTTGTCGGGCTTGCTGTCGTTCCGCTGGGTGCTGGTCGCATTCGTTCTGATCCTTTGGTTCGTCTATTATCCAATCATCGACAACTTCATCGTCAGCACGAAGAACCAGGATATTTTCACCGGCGAAACCGCCTTTGTCGGCCTCGACAACTATCGCCGGCTCCAGAGCGATCCGATCGTCTGGACCGCGATCCTCAACAACACGCTTTATGCGGTCATCTCGATTGTTTTCCAGGTATTTGGTGCATTCGTGCTCGCCGCGCTCATCGAAGGACTCGACAACGAAAGATGGCGCAGGTTCTGGCGCGCCGTCTATTTCATCCCCTCTGCGATTTCGATCACCGTCACCGGCCTGCTGTTCTACTTCATCTATCAACCGGACATCGGTCTGCTTGACTCCTTTCTCACACAGATTGGCCTCGGGAATTGGTCGCGGGCGTGGCTCGGCGAAGAGCATACGGCGATCTATGCAATCATAGCCATGAGCCAATGGCAGGGTTTCGGCTATTCGACGCTGTTGTTCGGCATTGCGATCCAGAAGATACCGCGCGAACTTTATGATGCAGCGATCATGGACGGGGCTGGCACCTGGCGGCGCCTGTGGAACATCACCATGCCTCTGACACGCGAGATGACAGGCCTGATGGTCATTGTCACGATCACCGGCGCCTTCCAGGTTTTCAACGAGGTCATGGTCATGACGGCCGGCGGTCCGAACAATTCCAGCCAGGTGCTTGGAACCTGGCTCTATCAACAGGGCTTCATCGAAAACGACTTTGGCTATGGCGCCGCCGTGGCAACCGTGATCTTCGTAATCACCTTGCTGACCGGCTTCGCCCAGCTCTGGTACACAAGGAAGCGGAGGGTGCATCTGTGAGCGTCACCCTTCAATCCCTCGAGAGGGAACCGGTCGATTTCGTTCAAATGTTGGCAAAGGTCTGCCTTGTCACCTTTCTTGTCAGCCTCGGCGTCATCGTCATCTATCCATTGATCTGGATGGCCCTGAACGGCTTCAAGAGCAACTCGGAGATCTTCGGCAATCCATTTGCGCTTCCGACCAGCTTTACGATCGGAAACTATATTTCTGCCTGGAACCAGGGCATCCGCAATTACATTGCGACGAGCATAATCGTGACGCTTGGTTCCGCCATCTGCACCGTTCTCGTAAGCGCGTGGACCGCATACGGCCTGACGCGCTCAAGCTTGCCCGGGAAGCCTTATTTCGTGGGCATCGTGCTTGGCGGCCTCATGCTCAGCCCGACTGTCGCGGTAATCCCGCTCGTGCGCATGATGCAGGATCTCGGCCTCTACAACACCTATTGGGCGCTGATCATTCTTTATACAGCCTTCCGCATCCCGTTCACGACCTTTCTCATTCGCGCCTACATGCTCGGACTCCCACGCGATCTCGATGAGGCAGCGATCATGGACGGTGCGACCGAGGGCCAGATCTTTTGGAAGGTGATCCTGCCGCTGTGCAAGCCGATACTTGTATCCTGTGTCATCCTGCACGTGCTTTTCGCCTGGAATGAATATCTCTTCGCGATGATTTTCACGAGCGGCGCAGACTTGCAGACACTGCCTGTCGGCCTGACATCGATCATGGCGAAACACGGAACCAATTACGCCATCGTCTTCGCTGCGATGACATTGTCAGCACTTCCCATCGTCATCGTTTTCTTCGCCGCGCAGCGCTTCTTCATCCGGGGCCTTGCCGAAGGCATCGGCAAATAAGGGGAGCGGGAAATGTTGAGACGTGAACAACTCATCGGAGCAAATTTCTCCTTTCAGCACCACCCGTTCCGGTGGGTCGCGGAGCAGCTGCGCCCGATGGGATTCAGCCGCATGGAGCTTTGGGGAATTGCTCCCCACCTCGACCTCTTCAACGATAGCAATTCGCGCCTGAGGGAATTGAAGGCCGTCCTCGTCGACAATCAGTTGTCGGTTCACTGCTTCACGCCGGAACAGGTGCTCTATCCCATCAACATCGCATCGGGCGACGACACCTATCGCGCAAAGAGCGTGGAGCGCTTTCTCCACGCTGCCGATATTTGTGCTGAACTTGGTGCGAAATACCTGTTTCTGACCCCAGGCCGCGGGTTTGAAAATGAAAGCCGCGAGCGCGCCTGGGCTCGTTCGATCGAGTCAGTCAACACGATTGCCCGGCACGCCAGGAGCAATGGGGTTGCCTGTCTTCTGGAACCACTGCAACGAACCGAGAGCAATATCGTCAACAACGCGGATGATCTCTTTGCCTTCTGGCGCGAGCTCGACGCAGATAATGTCGACGTCGTTCTCGATATCGTGGCCATGGCAACGGCGAAGGACAGCGTCGGCGCCTATGTCGAGAAGTTCGGCGAGCGCCTTTCCCATGTTCATATCGTTGACGGGACGCCGGCCGGCCACCTGGTCTGGGGCGATGGCAACCTGCCATTGCACGACTATCTCGCCGAACTCGATGCGAGTTCCTTTACGGGGACCCTTACCTTCGAACCGTTCGGCAATGGATCTTATGCGCTCGATCCCGTCGCGGCCTTGCAACGTTGTCTGACCGCGATTGCTCCTCTTCTTGACCGTGCGGAGCAATGATGCAGAACGCCAGTCCAACGCTGATTGCTGTCGGCGACAATTGCCTTGATGCCTACCTGACCAAAGGCTTCGTCACGGTAGGAGGAAATGCGCTCAATGTCGCGGTTCAATGGCAACGACACGGCCACAATGCGCGCTATTTCGGCGCCCTCGGCCATGATGAAGAAGCCGAGATCATGCTCGACGAGATCGAGCGTGTCGGCCTCGCTCCGGGCGACGTGGAATTGCTGACAGGGAGTTCCGCGGTAACCCTCCTTGCCGACGATGCCGGCGAGCGGCGCTTCCTGCTCGAGTCCCTCGGCGTCGGGGCAGACTATTACCCCAAGGGCGAACATTATGATGCGCTGCTGCGGGCCGACTGGGTCCATCTTGGCACAAATGCGAGCCAAGAGCTGGTTCGCCGGCTTGTAGCGGATGGCGTAAGGTTCAGCGTCGACCTGTCGACGCGACACTTCGATTTGCCGCTGGATAATGTACCACTGGTTTTTGCGTCAGGTCCAGGCGATCCGGACGAACCGGTCAAGCCGCTCATCGAAAAGTTCAAGCGGGCAGGGGCCCGCGAAGTCGTGGTCACATGCGGCAAGCGCGGCTCCTTCTACGATAATGGCAGCGCTCTGTTCTTCGCGGATTCCGTCCCGGTATCTGTCGTTGATACCTGCGGCGCCGGCGACAGCTTCATCGCAACATTCATCGTTAGCCGCTTTCTTGAAGGCTGCTCGGAGGAAACCGCGCTTAATCGTTCGGCCGTGCGGGCTGCGGAAACCTGTACGCATCTCGGCGGGTTTCCGCAGGCGATCCTGCCTATACCGCAATGGCTTCTCGACAAATACGACAGCGTCATCCGTACCGCGCAAAGGGCTTGAGCATGAGCAGCATCAAAATGAGACCGCCGGTTGGGGCCCCAAGAGAAGACCGGTCCTTTTGGTTGCAGAGCATTGCCGCCGATGCCGCAACGACACCGCTCAAGGGCAGCGAGACGTGCGATATTGCGATCGTCGGCGGTGGTTACGCTGGCCTGTGGACTGCGCTGCGGATAAAAGAGCATGCGCCCGAGACGCGCGTTACGATCCTCGAAGCTGATTTTTGCGGGTCGGGCGCTTCGGGCAGGAATGGGGGACAAGTCCACACCTGGTTCGCCGAGATCGACATGCTGCGGGCACTCGTGGGTACTGAAGACGCGCTCATGTTGTGCCGCGCTACTGCCGACGCCATCGATGAACTCAAGACCCTGCAGGATTCCGGCACGATCGACATGGATTTACGACTGGACGGCTGGTTGTGGACGGCAAGTTCCGCCGCCCAGGAAGGGGCGTGGTCGAAGGCCTATGAGCTCACCCGAGCGTTAGGCGAGAAGCGATTTCGGACCCTTGACCGGGCCGACATGCTGAAGCGGACCGGTTCTTCCGCGTCCTACCTTGGCATCGTGGAAGACCGGGCAGGGACGGTCCAGCCGGCAAAGCTGGCGCTGGGTTTGCGCCAGCTTGCAATCTCGAAAGGCGTCATTATTCACGAACAGAGTCCGGTTCTGGAGATCGTACCTGGGGCACAACCGCAATTGCGCACGGCTCAGGGTACGTTGTCTGCCAAGAAGATCGTCCTCGCTGCCAACGCATGGCTTTCGGCGATTCCGGAACTGCACCCCTATCTCTATGTTGTCAGCAGTCAGCTCATCGCAACCGCGCCTGCTGCCGACATTCTGGATGAGATCGGTTGGGTCGACGGTGCATCGATCTGCGATGCCCAACACCACGTGCTCTACTACCAGCGCACCCCTTCAGGCCGGGTGATCTTCGGCCGGGGAACCGGCGGCATTGCGTATCAGGACCGCATCGGCTCCAGCTTCAACCGGAGCGGAGACAAGGGTTTGGACAATATCCGCGAGCTGCACCGCGTCTATCCGCAACTTAAAGAAGTTGAGGTGCAATATGATTGGAGCGGACCAATCGACTGCACTGCCCAGCATCTGCCGGTTTTCGATCATCTGAAAGAGCATCGGAACATCTTTTACGCTGTCGGTTTCAACGGCACCGGAATTGCCCAGACGCCCGTTGCCGGCCGCATCATGGCAAGCCTCGTTTTGGGACGCGACGACAAGTGGGCCAGATGCGGGCTGGTCGGCATCACGCGCCGGACGAAGCTCCCGCCCGAACCGTTGCGCTATGTCGGTGCAAAAATCGTCAGGGGCGCCATTCGCCGCAAGAATGACGTGGAAATTCTCAATCAGAAGCCGGATCGGATCACGCGATTCCTGGCCAATCTTGCTCCCTGAGTGATGGGAAGCAAATATAAGGAACGGAACGATGGCTGACTTGTCGCTGAGAAACATACGTAAGTCATACTCCAATCTGGAGGTCCTTCACGGCATCGATCTCGACATCAAATCCGGTGAGTTCATCGTTTTTGTGGGCCCCTCGGGCTGTGGAAAATCGACACTGCTACGCTCGATTGCCGGGTTGGAAACGATTACCTCCGGTGACCTCATCATTGACGGCGAGCGGATCAACAATGTGGCGCCGTCCAAGCGCGGCATTTCGATGGTGTTCCAGTCCTACGCCCTGTACCCGCACATGACTGTCTTCGAGAACATGGCCTTCGGTTTGCGCATAGCCGGCCTGCCCAAAGCCGAAATCGATAAACGTGTGCGCAATGCGGCGAGCATCCTTCAGCTCGACAGTTATCTGCAGCGGCTGCCAAAGGCTCTTTCCGGCGGACAGAGGCAGCGTGTTGCCATCGGCCGCGCCATCGTACGCGATCCGCGCGTGTTTCTCTTCGATGAACCATTGTCCAATCTCGATGCGGCGCTGCGCGTGGCGACCCGGATCGAGATTGCGAAGCTGAAGCAGAGCATGCCGGACGTCACCATGATCTACGTGACACACGACCAGGTCGAGGCCATGACACTGGCTGATCGTATTGTCGTCTTCAAAGACGGAAACATCGAGCAGGTTGGAACGCCGATCGAGCTCTACAAAAATCCAGCCAATCTTTTCGTTGCGCAGTTCATCGGGTCGCCTTCGATGAACATATTGGAGGGGAAACTCGAAAAGGACTTGTCGGGCTCCGCGAAATGCAAGCTGGATTGCGGGGTCGCTCTCGATCTTGGTGTGCTGCCCGCTGGCGTTTCTGCTGGGGATCGGCTCAGCATCGGTATTCGTCCTGAAAATACACAGATCGCAGATGCAAAAACGAATGGCCCCGTGTTTACCGGTACCATCGATTTTGTCGAACACCTCGGGGAAGTACAAATCCTCTATGTCGATATGCCGGGCTCTGATCGAAAATATCTCATCAAGGTAGACGGTACAGGCACTTACGCCAGGACGGACAAGATTCGCTTTACCGCGCGACCGCAAGACGTCCACATTTTCGATGCCAATGGCGCTGCTATCGCGCGCTTGTCACAAGCCGGCGTCCAAAAGCAAAGTGAATACGGGATGCAATGAAACCTGCTTTTGAGGCGAGCGGGCGGGAAAGGGTGTTCCGCCGCTATTAGACTTAAATATGATTGTGAGACTCCTCTTTGCAGTTTATGAAAAAATTCAAACCAGCAAGGAGGCTTTCGTGGCAGGGATCTTATTCAAGCGTGCGCGCGCGCTCGGTATCGTGGCATTATTGGCTTCAGGCAGCGCTTTCGCTGCCGATCCAGGCAAGATGTCGATTGTCGATGATCGCGGCGTCACGGTCGAAGTTCCTGCACAACCGAAGCGCATCGCCTCGATCTCCTACTTCGCCGATGACATCGCGCTGGCCCTCGGCGTCAAGCCGGTCGCAAGCACATATATGACAGCGGGCCGCGAACCGGATTTCTTGCTTGGCCTGACCTCGCAGATGAAGCGGATCGGACAGCGGGCCAAACCGAACCTTGAACTACTTTCCGAAGCAAAGCCCGACCTCATCATCGCAATCCGCCGCTATACCGTCGGCAACGCTGCGCAGTTGCAGGGCATCGCACCCTATGTGGCGTACAACATGGAGTTGCTCGACGAAAGCTATAAGGAAGTTGCCGAGATTTCGAAGCTGCTCGGCCAGCCCGAGCGCGGCGAGCAGTTGAATGCCGACTTCCGCAAGAACCTGGCCGACTTCGCAGCCAAGGCACCGAAGGATGTCCATCCGCGCTTCATGATCATGTGGGGCGGAGCAACGCCCTTTGCGTTCCATACCGAAAACACATCCGCCTCCATCGTGGCGGCTATAGGGGGCGACAATATCGCCGGTCCGAAGTCGCCGGGCGGCGAGTTCGGTATCGATCTCAGTCTCGAGACCATGCTGGAGAAAGATCCGGAGGTCATCTTCGTCTACGACTCCGGGCCGGACCGCCCCCACGAAAGCAATCCGATCTGGTCGCAGCTCTCAGCCGTCAAGAACAACCGGGTTTTCTATGTCGGTGACCAGTGGGTCGAAACAAATGGTCCGATCGCTCGCGAGATCGTTCTGAGGGAAGCGGCGCACTATCTCTATCCGGACACCTTCCCGGCCGTCGATGTCCGTGCGGAAGCGGCAAAGATCATTCCCGCGACCGTCCAGGACTGACGGCCAGTCCGACGAATGAGCCCAAGCCGATCATTCCTGCTCATTGGGCTGATCGTGCTGGCCTGCCTGGCAACGATCGCCGTCGGTTTGCTGGTTGGCGCAAAAACACTTTCGGTCGCGACGGTTTTCCATGTTCTTGTCGCGCCCGATGGCAAGATCGATTCTATCCTCGTGTGGACGCTGCGGCTGCCGCGAAGCCTGACAGCTGCCGCCGGGGGTGCGGGGCTCGCTGTTTCAGGCTACCTGTTGCAGACGCTGACGCGCAATCCGCTGGCCGATCCCGGCATTACCGGCGCGACGGCCGGAGCCGTTGCGCCGATCGTTTGTTGCTTTGTGTTCGTGCCGTGGCTCTCACCGGTTTATTACCCGGTCATCGGGCTCCTGGGCGGGCTCGCGGCTTCTTCCGTGACGTTCTGGGTTTCACGCGGCGGGCAGGGGCGTCCGTTGCAACTGGCACTTGGCGGTGTCAGCGTTTCCCTGTTTCTCGGCGCGATAACCACCTATGTCCTGTTGATGACGGGGCCGCAGGCCGCGTCACTGCTGTTCTGGCTATCGGGCGGTTTTCAGGGAAGGACTTGGACACATCTCATGCATATGCTTCCCTGGACGGTAACAGGTGTCGTCGGGGCGCTCGTTTTTCGTCGTGTAATCGGAATGTTCATGCTGAGCGACCATGCCGCTGCCGGAATGGGCCTGCATCTTGGTCTCTGGAAGCCGGTCATTCTCATTCTGGCGATTATCCCGGTCGCGGGTATCGCGCCGATCGCCGGTCCGGTTGCCTTTGTCGGCCTTGCGGCACCCCACATTGCGCGCCTTCTCAGACCAGGCGGGACTGGATGGGACATCGGGTTGAGCGCGGCCATCGGTGCGCTCATCGTCACCTTTGCCGATGTTGTTGGACGCAGCATCGCCGTCCCGCGGGAATTGCCAGTCGGGATAATCACGGCGCTGCTAGGCGGCCCAATCTTCATCTACCTTGTCCAGCGCGGCCGGCTCAACCTTTCGGGCGCTGAGCGATGAATGCAGTTGCCTCCACGCGAGCGGGCTCGAACGCCGGCTGGATCGTTTTCGCTCTGGTCGCCGTTACCACCGCTTCGATCGTCGCAGCGGCGTTGCTGGGCGTCGCCGATATTTCCCACAACGACATCATGGCTGTCCTGAAGGGCAACGGATCCGATGAGGCCCGGGCGATCATCCTCGATATCAGGCTTCCACGCATCGTAACCGGCGTATTGGCAGGAATTCACTTTGCATTGGCGGGGTTCCTTCTCCAGGCAATCACACGCAACCCGCTTGCGGACCCATCGCTGATGGGGATCTCGCAAGGGGCCACGCTGTCGGTAACGACCTTCCTGATGTTCACGGTCTATATCTTCCAACCGGGCTCGAACACGCTCGCAGAGTTGCCGGTGGCTTGGCTTCCGGCGGCGGGGCTCGCCGGGGGACTGCTTGCGGGCGGCATCATCTACCTGCTGGCGTTTCGCCTCGGTCTCAGCGCCATGCGGATCACGCTCTGCGGCGTGGCGGTCGGCGCTGTGCTGCATGCGATAGCCATCGGCCTTATTGCAGGATGGGGCTCGGCACGCATCGAGATCATTCTGGAATGGTTGTCCGGAAGCCTTTATGCCCGGACCTGGGACCATGCGCTCTTCCTACTGCCCTTTACGATTGCCGGCCTGTTAATGCTTCCAGTCATCTATCGGCCGCTGCGCCTCCTCAATTTCGATGCAACGGTGGCGCAATCGTTCGGGCTTGCTTATCGCCGCCAGTTTTCCATCGTTCTTGTCGTTGCCTGCATGCTCGCTTCAAGCGCCGTCGGAGCGGTCGGGCCGCTTGTCTTCGTTGGCCTGATCGTGCCTCATATGGCAAAATTCATTGCCGGCCGAAACTTTGTGCTGTCGCTGGCGCTAACGATAGGCCTCGGCGCCATTGTCGTCACGCTTGGCGATCTGATCGGGCGTTTGCTCGGACAGGCCGAGGAAATTCCCATCGGGGTTGTGACCGCCATTGTCGGCGTCCCCCTACTTCTAGCATTGTTGCGCAAAACCACGTGAGACCGCTCATGCCACTCTCCTGTTCCAACGTGTCGGTTGCCTATGGAGAGCGCAGGGCGCTCAACCAGTTCGGCCTTTCGCTGGAGCAGGGAGAAATCCGCGCGCTCATTGGCCCTAACGGTTCGGGCAAGAGCACTGCCCTTCATGCTTTGGCCGGATTGATCCGACCGGTCGAGGGCCGGGTGCTCCTTGGCGAAACGCCGGTCGCAACCTTGTCACGGCGAGCGCTTGCCAAGAAGCTCGCATTCCTGCCGCAACAGCCGGCAGCGCCGGACGAATTGACCGTGGCCCAACTCGTTCGGCAAGGGCGCTATCCGCATGTGGGATTATTCCGCTCCTACGACAGCACGGACGAAAAAGCCATCGACTGGGCGCTAGAAAGCACTGGATTGGGCGGTCTCGCCGACCGCAGCCTCAACGAGCTTTCGGGCGGCGAGCGCCAGCGGGCCTGGATATCGGCCGCTTTGGCGCAGGAAGCAGCCATTCTTCTCCTCGATGAACCGACATCCTTCCTCGATATCGGCTACCAGGTGGAAGTCCTTGACCTTATCCACCGCCTCAGCCGCGAAAAAGGCGTCACCATCGTCATGGCAATCCACGACATCAACCAGGCGATCGCCGTTAGCGACCGCATTTCATTGTTGGAGAAGGGCAGGCTTCGATTTGACGGCTTGCCGGAAGACCTGGCCGGCAGCGGGTTGATCCAGGATATTTTTCGCGTGAGAGGCCGTTTCGTTCAAGTCGCCGCCGACAGCCCGCCGCACTTTGACGTCGAGCTTGCCAGGTTGCAGCGGCCTATGGTTTGACCAATCGGAAGACGATCTTGGTCTGCGTATAATATTCGAGCGCGTCGGCGAAATTCGGGGTCCAACCATCGGCCACGAAGGGGATAAAACCATTGAATTCAAGCTTGCGCGCCGAAACTCCGAAACCCGCCTTCTCGAAGGCGCGCCCGTAATCCGTGATCGAGCGATCCTGTACGATCGTATTGGTCCGCTTGGCCACAAGCTCGCGCCATTTCGGCCACAGCGGATTGTCCATATGACAGCCGGTTACCGCATAATAGACGCCGCCGCGCTTCAGCGCCTGCCAGATGTCCGCGGCATGCGCATCGATATCGGGAACGAGGTAGATTACTTCGTGACTGATCGCGACATCGAATTGATCCGCCCAACCCGTAAGACTGCTTGTGGCCTGATGCTGGATTGGCAGGTTGCCTTTCAGTGCCTCGGCCTTGGCGACGGACGTGTCGGCGATATCGACGCCAAGAGCCTTGTGAAAGGGCCGGATCGCATAGAGATGCCTCAGAAGGCCACCTTGATTGCAACCGAAATCAAGCACGCTCTTGGCGGTAAGATCCTTCTCCACGATAAGGTCGATAAGGTGCCGCCAGATCGGCGCATGACCGTCGGCCATCTTGTCTTCTGCATCGGGATCGATATACCACGTGCCGATGTTTGCTGATTGAGTTTGAGCCATACCTGTCTCGTTCACCGGGATCGGAGCGCGGTTTTACAATGGCTTGTCTCGCTTGGCCAGCGTCTCAGACGTGTAAAGCCGTAAGACGACAACCATATGTCGCGGTCATGGAACCGCAGATCGCGTATGATGCTTGAAAGCAAGGAGGTCCCCGCATGGTTGACATCGGTCGCGTAGGCATCATTGGAGGGTCGGGGTGGCTGGGAACAGCCATAGCGAAAGCTCTTGTCGGTTCGGGAACAGTCGGGTCTGAACGGCTCACTTGCTCGTTCCGCAGCGGACGACCAGAAAATTCGCTCGGCTGTCATTGGACGTCTGACAACACGCAACTCGTAAATAATTCTGATGTCATTGTGCTCTCGGTGCGGCCGAACGACTGGAATGCTGTCGATATCGACGCCGCGGGAAAATTAGTGGTGTCGGTAATGGCCGGTGTGACGATCAAGGACATCAAGCAACGAACCGGCAGCAACAGGGTAGCCCGCGCACTGCCCAATGCGGCAGCAGAACTCGGCTATTCCTATACCCCCTTCTTCATCGATTCGCCTGAACCCGGAGATAGCGATACGATAGCGAGGCTGTTCCGCAGTTGCGGCGTGGTCGACGCGGTCAGCCAGGAGGAGCACATTGATTACTTCACCGCCATGTCGGGTTCGGGCGCTGCATTCCCGGCCTTGCTCGCCGAAGCGATGATGAATCATGCGGTCGCCCGGGGTGTTTCCCCTGACGTCGCGCGACGCGCCGCACAGCAGGTGATCATTGGCGCTGGCCGGCTTCAGGAGTTCAACGGCGCATCGCCATCCGAGACGGTCAAATCGTTCGTGGACTATAAGGGGACGACGGCGGCAGGCATCATTGCCATGCGGCAAGGGGGCTTTGACGCCGCGGTGGACACCGGTCTTGATGCCGCTTACCGCAAGGCCAAGGCATTATCGACGACGCCATAGAAGGACTGACGGATGAATGCGAGACCCCTGACCTCCGAGACGGCGCGATTGAAAATCGGATTCGTGCTCGCGCGTTCCTTCACTCTGTCGGCCTTTGCCATGTTCGTCGATACGTTGCGGCTGGCAAGCGATGAGCTCGACCGTTCTGGACGGGTGCATGCCGACTGGCAGGTGCTCGGCAGCACCCGGCATCTGATCACGTCAAGTTGCGGCGTCGAGGTGGCTCCGACGTCGGATTTCGTTGATCCCGGCCAGTTCAGCTACATCGTGGTGGTCGGGGGGCTGTTGACCGTAGAACGCCCCATCGACAACGACACGATCGCTTTCCTCAAGCGGGCAGATCTGCAAAAGGTGCCTCTGATCGGCGTGTGCACCGGATCGTTCATTCTAGCGGAAGCCGGATTGATGGATCATCATGAGACGTGCGTCAGCTGGCTACACTACCAGGCATTCAGGGAGCGCTTTCCTGATCTGGCGGTACGTTCGGATCGACTGTACAACCTCGACAAGGCGCGCGGATCATGTGCTGGCGGCACCAGTGCCGCCGATCTGGCGGCGTCGATCGTGCGCCAGTCGATCAGCAGGGACGCCGAACGCAACGCGCTCGAAGTGCTGCAGATAGAACGGGCACGAACTGCGCTGGATATTCAGCCGCGCAGGCCGCTGGATATCGACTGCAGCGACGATCGCCTGAAGTCGATCCTGATCACCATGGAACGGCATGTCGAGGACATTATCAGCATCCCCGACCTCGCAGCGTCTGTCGGCATCTCGCGTCGCCAATTGGAGCGTCTCTTCCATGAAAAGACAGGCCGCTCGCCCGCCCAGGCCTATATGGCGTTGAGACTGCATCGCGCACGGGCGCTGCTCCTGCAGACCAAGGCGCCGCTGATCGAGATCGCCATTGAGGTAGGCTTTGAGACCGCGGGGCACTTCATAAAGGCCTTCAAAAAGGCTTACGGGGAGACGCCGGGGCGGGTACGGGGCGCAACGACGCACTGATACGCAGAGTGCGCATGTCTGTACCAAACGATTGCGTGCGATCCATTCAGCAGGCCTCGTCCCTTGCTACAAGCCACCTCACGCTAGAAACAAATGCGCCCGCCGCTGCCAGGGGTTTGCAGCAGCGGCGGGCCAAGTTTCAAGTCTAGAGAGGGGAACTTGAGATATCGACAATATTGAGAGGATCAGCACGCCGCAATCAGCACTAACCCTAGCCTCTGCCGAGAAAACTACGTAGAGCAGCCAATGATTGACTTCGATCGGAATATTTCCCCGATAAGTTGTGTCTAGATGGCATTTGCTTTCGGGCGCGGCTGCAATACCCTCCGTCCGTCCAATTCAAACCGTCAGGAGAGAGCGATATGCCAACGATCAACACAAAGGATGGGGTCGAGATTTTCTACAAGGACTGGGGAGCAGGGCAGCCCATCGTCTTCAGCCACGGGTGGCCGCTATCGGCGGACGATTGGGATGCGCAGATGATGTTCTTCGCCAACAACGGTTTTCGCGTCATCGCCCATGATCGGCGCGGTCACGGGCGTTCAAGTCAGGTGAGCGACGGCCACGACATGGATCATTATGCCGATGATCTTGCTGCATTGACCGAAAAGCTCGACCTGAAGAACGCCATTCACGTCGGCCATTCCACCGGCGGCGGGGAAGTCGTGCACTATATTGCGCGTCATGGCGAAAGCCGGGTAGCCAAGGCGGCGATCCTGAGTGCCGTCCCGCCGCTCATGGTCAAGACCGACGCCAACCCCGGCGGACTGCCGAAGGATGTATTCGACGACTTCCAGAAGCAGCTCGCCGCAGGCCGCAGCGATTTCTATCGTGCGATAGCCGCCGGCCCGTTCTACGGCTACAACAGACCCGGCGCAAATGTGTCGGAGGCCGTGATTCAGAACTGGTGGCGTCAGGGCATGATGGGCGGCGCCAAGGCGCATTATGACGGCATCGTCGCCTTCTCGCAGACCGATTTCACCGAAGATCTGAAGAAGATCAAGGTCCCGGTACTCGTGATGCACGGCGACGACGACCAGATCGTTCCTTATGCCGATTCTGCTCCTTTGTCGGCAAAGCTTTTGCAGAATGGAACGCTCAAGACCTACAAGGGCTTCCCGCACGGCATGCCGACGACGCACGCGGAGACAATCAACGCGGACCTTCTCGCATTCATCCGCAGCTGATCGACGCGGCGGGGCCGACCCTTGGCCCCGCTTCTTTTTTTACAAGGCGCAAGGCCTTACCCATGATTGATCATGATGTGGCGCACGGCCGTATAGTCCTCCAGCGCATAGACGGACATGTCCTTGCCGTAGCCTGACTGCTTCACGCCGCCATGCGGCATCTCGTTGGTGAGCATGAAATGCGTGTTGATCCAGGTGCAGCCATACTGCAGGCGTGATGCTGCCTGCATCGCCTTGGTGATGTCGCGAGTCCAGACCGACGACGCCAGACCGTAATCGCTGTCATTGGCCCAGCTAACTGCCTGCTCGTCCTCTTTGAACCGTGTCACGGAAACGACCGGTCCGAACACTTCCCGGCGCACGATTTCGTCTTCCTGCGTGGCGCCGGCGACCACCGTCGGCTGAAAGAAAAATCCATTGGTGCTGCCGGGGCCGCCGCCCGTCGTGATCTCGATGTGCTTCTGTTCCGTTGCCCGTTCGACGAAGCTCGCAACCCGGTCGCGCTGGCGTCCCGAGATCAGCGGCCCGATCTCGTTGACCGTGTCATCAGGGTCGTTATAGCGGATTGTCGACACCGCCGAAGACAGGTCGGCTACAAGGCGCTCATAAATGCTGTCCTGCGCGTAGATGCGGCAGGCCGCAGTGCAGTCCTGGCCGGCATTGTAGTAGCCGAACGTGCGGATGCCATTGACGACGGCTTCAAGGTCGGCGTCTCCATATACGATCACCGGCGCTTTGCCGCCAAGCTCGAGATGGGTGCGCTTGACGGTCTTGGCCGCCGCCTGCAAGACTTTCTTGCCTGTCGCAATGTCACCGGTAATGGAAACCATGGCGATCTTCGGATGGTTGATAAGGGCGTTGCCGACGGTCTCGCCGCGGCCAAGGATGATGTTCACGACACCTTCAGGCAATATTCCGGCGAGCAGGCGCGCCATTTTCAAGGCTGTAAGCGGTGTCTGCTCCGATGGCTTGAACACGACTGTGTTGCCCCCCGCGATCGCTGGCGCGAGCTTCCAGGCCATCATCATCAATGGATAATTCCATGGGGCAATCGAGCCGACGATGCCGATCGCATCGCGGCGGATCATGGAGGTATGTCCGGGCAGATATTCTCCGGCAACAGGGGAGGTCAATGTTCGAACCGCTCCGGCAAAAAACCGCCAGCAGTCGATGATGGCCGGCAGTTCATCGTTGCGCACCGCATTGATCGGCTTGCCGCAATTCAGTGCTTCGAGCGCGGCAAAACCGTCCGCCTCCGCTTCGATGGCGTCCGCAATCTTCAGAAGATACCCCGCGCGCTCGGCCGGCGTCGTCCGCGACCAGCCCAGGAAAGCTCCTTCGGCGGCATCTACCGCCGCGTCGATCTGACTGTGGGAAGCCTCGGCGAGATCGATAATCCTGGCGCCGGTCTTGGGATTGAGGATCTGTTCCTCCGTTTCCGTTCCGGCTTCGAACCTTGACCCGATGAGCAATTGCGTATCCATGACATGTTCTCCCATAGTCTTATTATTTGCCTGAACCGGCGATCTGGTCGCCGTCACGTGTGAGGTAATAGGCGGCAAGGATCGGCAGGAACGTCACGAGCACCACTACCATTGCCACGACGTTGGTGACGGGCCTTTGGCGCGGACGAATAAGCTCCTGCAGCATCCAGATCGGCAGTGTCGATTGCTGGCCACCGGTAAAGGTGGTGACGATCACCTCGTCGAACGACAGGGCGAAGGCGAGCATGCCCCCGGCCAACAGGGCGGTTCCGATGTTCGGCAGGATGATGTAGCGGAACGTCTGGAAGCCGTTGGCGCCGAGGTCCATCGATGCTTCCATCAGCGAGCCGGAAACGCGGCGGAAGCGGGCCACCGCATTGTTGTAGACGACGACGATGCAGAAGGTCGCGTGACCAAGGACGATGGTCCAGAACGAGAAGGGTATATCGGCCAGGCTGAAGGCGGAACGCAGCGCAATGCCGGTGATGATGCCGGGCAGCGCGATCGGCAGGATGACGAGGAGCGAAATCGTCTCGCGGCCGAAGAAGCGCGTCTGGCTCACGGCGGCGGCGCAAAGCGTGCCGAGAACTAGCGCCAGTATGGTCGATACCGTCGCGACACGCACAGAGAGAAACAGCGCCTGCCACACATCGGGCCGTTCCCAGGTCACGGCAAACCATTGGAGGGTCAGGCCGGGCGGCGGGAACTGGTAGCTCTTGTCTTCGGTCGTGAAGGCATAGAGAAAGATCAGAAGCAGGGGCACATGCAGGAAGAGGAGGCCGCAACCGGCAGCGATTTTCAGTCCGAGCGGGGCAGAGCGATCAGAGCGCATCGAATGCCCCCATGCGCCGCGCCATCCACAGATAGAAGCCCATGATCAAGATAGGGACAACGGTGAACGCCGCTGCCAGCGGTATGTTGCCCGCCGTGCCCTGCTGCGCATAGACCGCCTGTCCAATAAACAGCCGCGACGAACCGATGATCTGCGGAATAATGTAGTCGCCGAGCGTCAGCGAGAAGGTGAAGATCGAGCCCGCGACGATTCCCGGCAGGGCAAGAGGGAAAAGGACATGGCGGAAGGTTTGTTGCGGCGTGGCCCCAAGGTCGGAAGAAGCTTCGATGAGGTTGCCGGGGACCCGTTCGAGCGCTGCCTGGATCGGGAGTATCATGAACGGCATCCAGACATAGACGAAGACGATGAACGTCCCCGTATAGCTGACCGAGAGGGAATTGCCTCCGATGACCGGGAGGGAGAGCCAGGCGTCGAGCAGCCACATCAGATTGAGCTTGGTCAGAAACCAGGTGAGGATGCCTTCCTTGGCGAGGATCAGTTTCCAGGCATAGATCTTCACGAGGTAGCTCGACCAGAGCGGCAACATCACGCCGAGGTAGAAGAAAGCCTTCCATTTTCCTTGCGCATAGCGCGCAGCATAGTAGGCGATGGGAAAAGCAATGACCGCCGAAACTAGCGTCACGATCGAAGCCATGAGAACCGTCCGGAGGATGATGTCCAAATTGGCTTCGTTGAGCAACTGGCCATATGTGGCGAGTGTAAACTGGTAGTTGATAAGCCCGGAGTAGTCGTCAATGGAAAAGAAGCTTTGCAGCAGGAGCGCAAAGAGGGAACCGAGATAGATTATGCCGAGCCACAGCAGCGGCGGGGCGAGCAGGAGCATGAGCAAAACATGCGGATGCTTCCACAGGAAGTCCGAGAGCCGCCCGCTCAGGCTGCCGCGATCGGTGAGGGTTGATCGTTGTTGCGCGATGGCGCTCATGACGCCTGGTCCATCAGGTGGAGATCGGCCCGGTCGAAACTCAATGTTACGCGTCCGCCTTCGGCGGGGACCGTCGCTGCGGCCGGGCTCATCACGTGGATGCGCGTGCCATTGACGCTGACGAGGATGCGGTTGGTCGCACCAAGGAAGCTGCGCGACACGACGGTGCCGTCAAGCACCAGCTTACCGTCGCCAGCGCGGCCGAGCGTGATAGCTTCGGGGCGCAGGCTTGCATAGCGGTTGGCAGCGCCAAACTGGCTGACGAATTCCGGTGGCAGCACGTTCGACGAACCGACGAAGTCGGCGACGAAGCGCGTCTGCGGTCGCTTGTACACCTCCTCCGGTGTGCCAAGCTGTTGAATTTTTCCATCATTGAACACAGCAATGCGGTCGGCCATCGACAAGGCCTCGCCCTGGTCGTGGGTAACGAAGACAAAGGTGATGCCGAGCGACTTCTGCAGGGACTTCAGTTCCTCCTGCATCTGCTCGCGCAACTTCAGATCGAGCGCGCCGAGCGGCTCGTCAAGCAGAAGTACTTTCGGTTTGTTGACGAGCGCACGGGCGAGCGCCACGCGCTGGCGCTGGCCGCCCGACAACTGCCCCGGACGCCGCGAGCCATAGCCGGGAAGCTTCACCATGGCGAGCGCGTCCTCAGCCGCCTTGCGCCGCTCGTCCTTGCCTGCGCCCTTCACCATCAGCCCGTAGGCAACGTTGTCGAGAATATTGAGGTGCGGAAACAGTGCGTAGTCCTGAAACACCGTGTTGACGCTGCGCTTGTAAGGTGGAACGCCCTCGGCGGTTTCTCCGAAGATCTCGATGTGACCGCTCGTCGGTTGTTCGAACCCGGCCATCAGCCGCAGGCACGTCGTCTTGCCCGATCCCGATGGGCCAAGCATTGCGAAGAACTCGCCTTCAGCGACTGCCAGATCAACTGCATCTACCGCACGAACGGCACCGAAATGGCGGGATACGTTCTGGAATAGAACAGCAGGTGTCATGGCCTTGCTCCACTAAGTTGGGTTATGATTGGTCCGGGCCTAGCCTATGCAGTTCGCGATCGACCGGCGTCCATGGCCGGTCGACAAATCTGCAAACATCAAGCGGCGTAGCGGCAGTGACCGGTATCAGCGTCCGCCAATGACGGCGATATAATCCGAGACCCAGCGGTTGTAGGGAATGCATTGGCCCTGTGATTCACACTTGGCAACCGGCGTCTTCCAGAACTTGATCTTGGCGAAGTCGTTATAGCCGTTGGCGGTGCAGCCCTCCTCCGTCAGCAGTTCATTGCCCTTGCAGGCAGCACCGACCGAAGGATTGGCGCCGAACCATGCCGAAACGTCACCCTGCACCTTGGGCGAAAGTGAATGTTCGATCCACATATAGGCGCAGTTGGGGTGCTTGCTGTCAGCGTGCAGCATGGTCGTATCGGCCCAGCCTGTCGTTCCCTCCTCCGGGAAAACCGATGCGACCGGCTGTTTCTCGCCTTTCAGAAGATTGACCTGGAACGGCCAGGATCCCGATGCGACAACACCCTCATTCTTGAAATCGTCAACCTGTACCATCGCATCGTGCCAGTAGCGGCCAGCGAGCGTGCGCTGGACGCGCAAGATGTCGAGCGCCGCCTTGTACTGATCCTCATTCAATTCATAGGGATCCTTGATGCCAAGCTCGGGCTTGTGGAACATCAGGTAGTTGGCAGCGTCGGCAATGTGGATTGGACCATCGTAAGCCTGAATCCGGCCCTTGTTGGACTTCCCGTCCGGCAGATTCATTTCCTCGAACACCACGCTCCAGCTCGTCGGTGCCTTGTCTTTGAAAACATCCGTATTGTACATGAGGATATTCGGACCCCAGACATAGGGGACGCCGTAATGGACGCCATCAATCGTATGCCATGGCGCATTTTGCATGCGCTCGTCGATGGTCTTCCAACTCGGGATAAGATCAGTGTTGATTGGTTGGACCCGCTTGCCAGCGATCAGGCGCCGTGTCGAATCTCCGGATGCGGTCACAAGATCGAAGCCGCCTTCGTTCATCAGCGCTACCATCTCGTCGGATGTGGCCGCCGTCTTAACGGTGACCTTGCAGCCGGTTTCCTTTTCGAAGCCGGTCACCCAGTCGTAGTTCTTGTCTGTGTCGCCTCGTTCGATATAGCCAGGCCAGGCGACGATCGAGACTTCACCTTCACCTTTGCCGAGTTCCTTCAGCGCTTCCTGCGCCATGACCTGTGTCGCGAACACCAACGAAAGCGTTAGCGCAGTGCAGGATTTGAGTAGCTGCTTCATGTTCGAATCTCCCCGATTCGGCCGCGATTTTGCGAGCCATGTTCCCTGAGAAGAGACTGCCTCTGTTTCGCTGCATTCGCAAATTCATTTACGAGAAGGTAGGTATCGGAAATTCCGATATCGCCAATGTTAACGGGTGCGCCCGCTACGAAGCGCTTCGGCTATGCCGACGAAATCCCGCGCCGCCTGCGGCAGGCTCGAGCCCTTGCGCCAGACCATGCCGACCTGCACGACGGGGAGGGCGCCCGAAACGTCGCGGCTTTCGATGCGGTCGCCTTCCAGTGACCACGGGCGGTACACGAGATCGGGAAGAAGGGCGATGCCAGCACCCGTCGCCACGAGACTACGCACGGCTTCAACCGAGCGCGTGCGAAAGGCCACGTGCGGACGGGCACCAAGAGCGGTCAAAAGCTTGCCGGTATTCTCCTCGATTTCGTCGACGGTCAGCATGATCAACGGCTCCTTGGCGATATCGTTGATCGAAATGATGTCGGCGCTGACCAGCGGATGCCCGAGGGGCAGCCACAATCGATAAGGCGAGGTCTCGATAATTTCAGCCTGTAGCGCCATCCGATCGCGCAGGTTGGAGATCACCATCACGGCGACGTCCAACTCGCCTCCGATGAGCAGATGTTCGAGATAGGAACCATTGTCCTCGATGGCGCTCACTTCGACGCCGGGACTGGCACGGCGAAACCGGGCAAGCAGGTCGGACAGCACATACCCTGCCACCAGCGAGGTGACGCCAAGGTGCAGCTTTCCACCCATGGCTGGCGCATCGTTGGAAAAAGACCGGCGCGCATCGGAAACGTCGGCGAGGATCTTCGTCGCGTGCCGCAGGAACTGGTGCCCGTTATAGGTGATATCAAGCCCGCGCGGATGCCTCTCGAAAAGTTCGACGCCAAGGTCGTTTTCAAGTTCCTTCACTGCTTCGGTGATGGATGACTGCGATATGGAAAGATTCTGTGCTGCTCTGGTGACGGAGCCTTGCTCCGCCACCGCTACGAAATATTGCAGTTGCCGCAGTGTAAATGCCATGCCACGAGTTAATGGCCCTGCGCGCAATTGGCAAGGCGCGAGGCATTGGCAGCCTTCAGTGTGCGCCGGCCGCTGCAGGGCCTCTCGGCTTTTCGGCGAACAATAGGGCAATTGCCGCAATAGCAAGCAGGACGCCAATAACCGCAAAGGTGTCGCCGAAGCCGAGGATCAACGCCTGTCGCTTGACAAGCCGGCCAAGGACGACGACGGCCTGTTGGGCGGCCAGGGCGTGATCGGAAACGCCGTGGGCGATGAAATAACCCGTCAACTGGTCGAGGCGCTGATGAACCTCGTCGCGCGCCAGGGTCACAGACTGGCCGATGATGTTCGAGTGGAACTGTTCCCGCTTGGTCAGAACGGTTCCGAGCGTTGCCGTACCGACCGCGCCGCCGAGATTGCGCAGCATGTTCGTCAAACCCGATGCTGCAGCGGCGTCGGCGGCGGCGATCCCGGCCGTGGTGATGGCAGTGATCGGCGTTAGGACAAGCGCCTGCCCGATTGCACGAACAATGTTCGGGATCCAGAATTGGTCGCCGGCATTGTCGGGTGAAAGCATGACGTTCATGAAACAGCTGACAGCGAAGATGCTTATGCCGAGAAAGCCGATGTAACGGGCGTCGAAACGTTTCATCAGCATCGGTACCAGCGGGATCAGCAGCAATTGCGGCAGACCGGTCCAGGCAAGGACATTGCCGATCTGCTCGGCATTGTAACGCTGCACCTGCCCGAGGTATTGAGGCAGGATATAGACGGTGCCGAACAGGGCGACACCGACCAGAACGTTGACGACGACACCGATGGCGAAGTTGCGCTGCTTCAAGAGGCTGAGTTTCACCAGGGGTTTGTCGACCGTTAACTCAATCCAGATGAAAGTCACCAGAAAGACGACGGCGACAGCGCTGAGCTTCAGGATGAAGGGCGAAGAGAACCAGTCCTCCTTGTTGCCCTCTTCGAGCACGGTTTGCAGAGCCGATAGCCCGACAGCCATCGTGAAAATGCCGGCCCAGTCGCCTTCCTTCAGCAGATGAAGCTGCATCGGCGCCTTGTCCAGCGTTGCCGCCAGGGCAACCGCCATGACGGCGCTCGGAACCGCGTTGATGAAGAAGATCGTTTGCCAGCCGTAATTCTCGGTAAGGTAGCCGCCGATCGTCGGGCCAATCGCCGGAGCGAAAGTGACGGACAGGGCGAACAGCGCAAGGCCAACCGGCTGTTGTGCCTTTGGCAGCTTCGTCAGCACCATGGTGAAGGCCATGGGGATAAGCACGCCGCCGGCAAAACCCTGCAGGCCGCGCATGACGATCATCGAGCCGAGATCATGCGTGAAGGCACAGGCGATCGAAAACAGCGGGAATAATATCGTGTTCACCAGCATGTAGCGGCGAAACGAAAAAACGCTGCTGAAGTAGGCCGTAAGCGGGATGACGACGATTTCGCCGATGAGGTAGGACGTCGAGATCCAGGCGCCGTTATCGACGCCGGTGCCGATGCCGCCTTCGATATCGAGCAGCGATGCATTGGTGATCTGGATGTTGAGGATTGCCATGAACGCGCCGATCATGCCGGCGAGTACGGCTATCCACTCCTTTGTGCTTGCGCGCGGCTGCGGCACGGCTGGGGCGTTGAATGTGACGGCAGACATGACACGATCCTCCTGCCGGCCATCAACGGCTCTGACGCTGGGCAGCGTCGGGCTTGGTGTCGATGCTTGGTTGAACGGACATGCCGGGCCGCAAGTCCCCGGCCGCGGCACTATCGGCATCGAGGACGATCTTCACGGGAATGCGCTGCACGACCTTGGTGAAGTTGCCGGTCGCATTGTCCGGCGGCAGGAGCGCAAATTCCTGTCCACTCGCCGGAGCAAGGCTATCGACGTGACCGTGATAGACCCGGTCCGGAAACATATCGACGTCGATATCGACCGCCTGGCCCGCATGGACATCGGTAAGCTGCGTTTCCTTGTAATTGGCAATGACGTAGACCGAAGCTGTCGGCACCACCGTCATGAGCTGCGTTCCAGCCTGGACATATTGTCCGACCCGCAGCGTACGGTTGCCCACGACACCATCGACAGGCGCAATTATCGTGGCATAGGACAGGTTGAGTTCGGCCTGGTGTTGAACAGCAAGATCATGCTCCAGAGCCGCCTTTGCCTGCGCAAGTTCGGCCTTGAGCAGGTCAACCTGCTTGGTCGCAGCGTCCAGGGCAGCGCTATCGCGAACGACCGTGGCCTTTGCCGCCGCGATCTGCGAGGCAGCCTGCTGTGCATTCTGGATGTTGCCATAGCCGCTGGTTGCGAGCGTCGCATAACGCTTGTTGTTCTGTTCGGCAAAGATTGCATTGGCCTGATCGACATCGACCGTGGCGCGCGCGGCTGCGATGATCGACTCCTGAATCTCCAGCGAGGCTTGCTTTGCTTCGATCGTGGCCTCGGCGGCAGCGACATCGCCCTTTGCTTGTTCAAGTGCGGTCTTGAAATCGCGATCGTCGATGCGGGCGAGCGGCTGACGGGCCTTCACCGTTTCGTTGTCCTTGACCAGAACTTCGGCGATATAGCCCGAGATTTTGGGAGCGACCGAACTATTGTCCGCCTTGACATAGGCGTCGTCGGTTTCGACGTTGAAACGGCCAACCGTCCAGTAATTGTGGCCGTAGTAGACGCCGCCGGCCAGCAGCACGATCGCGGCCGTCCCGAACAGCAGACGTCGGCCGCGTTTTCGCGCCGGCTTTGCGTCGGCCGCCGGTGTCGGCACAACGTCAGGCACGAGTACGGGCCTGCCGGCTTCCGCGGTTGGTGCAGTTTCGTCGGGCTTGGCGACATTATTGTTCAAGGCATGCAGCTTGCTCATTTTGATCTCCGAATTTACGGGTCGCCGTCACTTCGGGCTGCGGCCTTTGTCGATAATTTCCATTTAGGAAACTTGATGTTTTCCAAAATACGCTCTATAAATGACTTGTCAATAATATTTTGGAAAATAAGGATGGTCGTAATTCACAAGATCGAGAAGCGCCCCCGAGGACGCCCGCAAATCCGTTGCGACGATGATACGAAGAGCCTCATCATCGAAGCTGCCAATGCGCAGTTTCATGAGAGCGGCTACGCCGCTGCGAGCATTAGCGCGATCGCGCAAAACGCCGGCGTTTCCACCAAGACCCTTTACCGGCTTTTTCCCACCAAGGCGGATCTGTTTGCCTGTATGATTTCCGATCGAATCGGTCGCTTTTTCCTTGCGGTCAATCCCGATGCGCACGCAAACGAGGATATGAGAGAAGGTCTCGAACGCATTCTGACGGCCTACGGCATGCTGACGCTCTCGCACGATACGATTGATATTATCCGGCTTGTCATTGGCGAATCCGACAGGTTTCCCGAGCTCGCGGCATCGTTCTATGAGCGGGCTATCGTCAAAACGAATACGGTGATGGAGTCCTGGCTCCGTGATCAGATCAAGCGGGGGCTAATAGCGCTCACCGATCCGCATGCTGCCAGTGGCATGCTGCGCGGAATGATGGTGATGGAGCCGCAGCGGGCGGCGATGCTGCGCCAGGAACCCGCGCCGCAGAGCGAAGAAATTGTCGCCCGCGCAAAAATGTGCGCTGAAATCTTTCTCAAGGGTTGCGCAATCTAGCACCTCCAAATCACATTTGCTCCGCTCGGAGATTACTGAACCTGAAGCGGCTTTTTGGATCGGCTCAGGCGGAAAGTCTGGAGATCCGCCGCATGGCCTGCGGAGGCTGGCCAAAAGCGCGCAGAAACGCGCGGCGCATCCGCTCGCGGTCGGCAAAGCCGGTCTCATTTGCGATCATGTCCATGGAGAGGCGGCCTTGCTCCATCAGCAGGCGCGCGGTTTCCACACGCAGATTTTCGACTGCCTTTGCCGGCGACTGACCGGTTTCCGCGCGAAATGCCCGGCTGAACTGGCGCGGACTCAAGTTCGCGGCATCCGCCAGGTCCTCGACCGAAAGGTCTTTCTTGAGGTTCTGCTTGGCGAAATCGACCGCCTTCTGGATGCGATCGGATTTCGGATCAAGCTCGAGCAAAGCGGAAAACTGCGACTGGCCCCCGGCACGGCGATGATACACGACAAGTTTTCGAGCGACTGTACGCGCTACCTCAGCACCGAGATCCTTTTCGACCATCGCTAATGCCAAATCGATGCCAGCGGTCATGCCGGCAGAGGTCCAGACCGGGCCGTCGATGATGAAAATCCGGTCCTCTTCCACCTTCACCCGGGGAAAGCGGTTATGAAGCTCGCGGGCGAAGGCCCAATGCGTCGTCGCCCGCCGATGATCGAGGATGCCTGCTTCGGCAAGCGTAAAGGCGCCGAGGCATGGCGCGGCAATCCGGCGCGATGTCTGCGTCGACTTCTGCACAAAGTCGAGGAGCGCTGGGGTTGCCGGTTGCAATGAAGTCCCGGCACCGAAGATGACCGTGTCGAATATCGACTTGCCGAAGGGCTCTGTCTCCACATTGAAGCCGGCCGAGGCACGCACCAGGCCGCCCGTCTCGGAGAGCAAGCTAATGGTGTACACCGGCTCGTTGACCGTCAGATTGGCGATCTCGAAAGCAGTGAGCGCAGCAAATCCCATGACTTGAAAGTCCGGGAAGACGACGAAACCAATGGTGTGCATATCGATGTCCTGAAAAATGGGATGTCTTGATATGCAGCATATTGTAGTTTTCAGACAAACAACAGCATTTTCGCTGACGCTCGCTTTCAGGACGGAAAACGCTGGGTTTGCCCCAAGAAAAACGGCCCCGAACGGGGCCGTTTCCTATCCACCGACAGTCGAGCGTTAGAAGTTGCGCTGGAAACGGATCGTTCCGCCGAGCGCGTCGTCGCCGCCGCCATTGGCCTCGGAAAATGCCCGGCGCGCGCCGTCAAACTTCGTGTAGTTGATTTCCGGCGTGATGACCAAGCCGGGGACCAGCGTGTATTCGACGTTGGCGGCCAGCGCCCAGGTCCCTTCCGATTCATAAGCAGCCTGGCCGTTGAGGTTTGCCTTGTCCGTGAGAGCTGCGGTAACGCCGGCCCAGGCAGCCCAATCGCCTTCCCAGGTGCCGAACCAGTTGCGATTGTTGGGATCGACGTCGCCCGTATCCGGGTCGAAATTGTCATCATAATCTGACTGGTAGCCGCCCATGACAAAAGCTGAGAACGTCTCGCTGAACTTTACATCAAGACGCAACTTACCCGCGAATTCCTCAACGTTGGAATCATAGCCGGCGACGCCGGAAATGCCGCCCCAGTTCTGTTCCCATTTCGCGCCCGCCAGGACATGCGGCATATAATCTTCAATGACGTAGTTGCCGCCGAGACCGGTGACGTCATCCTGGCCCTGTTCGGCGCCGATCATGGCGGAGAAGCCGTTGCCGCCCGTAAACGTGTAGCTGACCTGATTGCTCTCGCCGGACTGATAGTTGATCACATCGTCATTGATGATGTTGCCGGCATAATTGGTCCACGAACCGAAGAGTTCGTCGGCCGTGCCGATGCGAAAGCCACCGAGTTCGATGAAGGCCTGGGAAAGCGTCGCGCCAATATCCGATCCGTTTTCGAATTCCACACGTGTTTCGGCATAGGAACGCAAGGTGCCGAGTTCGGTTTCGGAACGGGCATCAAACCGAATTTCGGCACGTGTCTTCTTGTACCAGGTTTCGTTGTCGTCGGCGCCGACATTGGTGCCGTCATATGGATCATCGCCGCCGGCGGCATCGTAGCGGACATAGCCGTCGATCTTCAGGCAGGTCTCGGTTCCAGGTATGTAGAAAAACCCGGCGCCATAGGCGTCGCAAACGCGGACATATTCGACCGGTTCCGGTTCGGCGACCACGACAGCATCGGCGGCATAGGCGCCCGATGCACTTATGAGGGCGGCGGCTGAGCCGAGAAGCAAGCTCTTTATATTCATGCGAAGGTTCCCCTTTCCATCAGTCCTGGTCCCAGAGTGTCAGTTGCCCCGTGACGAACTCCCGTCACAGAAGTATTTCGATATGCTTGCTGAATGCAATTGCCTTGTCTCGGTTTGAACGCCTCTTGCTTGATATTTTCTTGGTTAGTGACATTAATACTACTCGTATGCTTCATTGAGCCTGTTGAGCCAGGCGATACCAACATGCTGGGATTTCAAAACGGCAATCGGGTCTTCACCGTCCATCCGCGCGCAAATCCGGTATATCTCGAGGGCCTCATCGCTCAATTCGCCGCGTTTGTTGAAATACATGGCCGCAGCGTAGCGGGCGCGGCCTGACCATTGCAGTCCGAGGGGCGTATTGAGCAGGGCAAATTGCTCGCGGGCTTCCTCGCCAGAGCCATTCATCAGAAATCCCCGGGCGGATTGGCCGTGCGCCGGTCAAGCTTGATGAACGGCCTCGGCACGACCCTGGCGCGCTTCATCATCTTTTCGTAGCGCAGTTCGCGCATCGCATAGATCTCGACCCAGAGATCTTCGGTGACCGTATCGCCATAGGGCCGTTCGAGACTCGCGATCGCAATATTGCGCTTGGCAAGGGGTGACCAGATGGCGGCACTGACAAGGCCCACTTCGCGCTTGCCCTTGTGATAGACGATTGCATGTTCGGCCGGGATGTTGCCTTCGATTTCCAGCCCAACGAGGACATGGCGCAACTGCTTCTTGAACCGCGCTCGCTCGATTGCCTTGCGGCCGTTGAAATGGCCCTTCTTCAAGTCGATCATGAACCCGAGGCCGATCTCGTCCGGCATGCGCGTGCGATCAGCGCGCAGCGCGTGGTCGGCGGTGATGAAGTCGGCATTGGCAACGATCAAGCCCGCTTCGATGCGGGCACGATTGAGCGATGCATAGCCTATCGCTCGAAGGCCCCGCTGCTCGCCGGCACGGAAAAGCCGGTCCCAAAGGCTGAGCGCCGCCTTTGCCTCGATGAAGAGTTCGTAGCCAAGATCGCCGGTGAACCCGGTGCGCGATATGGTGACAGTACCGGTCTCATGGGCGAATTCGGCAAGATCAAAAACCTTGAGCGCTTCGACCCCTTCGAAACCTGCGTCGCGCAACACCGCGAATGAAGCAGGGCCCTGCAACGCCAGTGCAGCCACCGCTTCCGTCTCTTCGACAACGGTGACATCGAAGCCGATCGCGCTATCGAGGAGCCAGGGCAAATGTCGCTCCTGACAGCACAGGCGGAACCGGTTTTGCGCAAGCCGGAAAAGAGTGCCATCGTCCAGCACATGCCCCTCGTCGTCGCACCAGGCGGTATAATGGACGCGTCCCGGCTTGAGCCTGGTCACATCGCGCAACGTCAGGCGATCGAGATAGGCCTCCGCATCCGGGCCATCGATGCGATATTTCACCATGGGCGAAATATCGAACAATGCGGCCTGGCTGCGGATCGCGAAGTATTCGAGTTCCTCGTCCCACAGCGACATGGGCGCCTTGTAGCCGCCCCAGGCGTGCCATTCCTCGCTCTGCATCAGGGCTTCAAGGCGCGGCTGGAAAGGCGTTGCAATCAGCGGCTTGCGAAAATGACCCTGTTTGCGCGTGCGGGCTGGCAAGAGCTTGCTCAAAGGTGTGTGTTCCATGGTCTCAGCCCTTCATTGCAATGATGCGGCGCGCGGCGTTGAGGCCCGGTACTCCGGATATGCCGCCGCCCGGATGCGAGCCCGCACCGGCGAGGTAAAGCCCGTCGATGGGGGTGTCGTACCCCTCGGCGCCGAAGACGGGACGCGACATCAGCATCTGGTCAGCCTGCAATTCGCCATGGTGCCAATGACCGCCGGGAATACGATAGCGCTGTTCGATATCGACCGGGGTCAGCAGTTCGGCATGGCGGATCGAGCGGCCGATGCCAGGGGCGTATCGCTCCAGTTGTGCGATGACCGCCGCCTGAAGTTTTGGCTTGCCAGTGGCCCAGCCCTCTTTCAGGGCGTAGGGCGCATATTGCACAATCGCCGACAATGTGCAGGCGCCCTCCGGCGCGAGCGAGGCGTCGACGAGGCTCGGCAAGGTGATTTCCATGACCGGCTCGGGCGAAAACTCACCGTATTTCGACGGGTTGAAAGAACGCTCGACATGATCAACCGAAGGAGCAATGACGAGACGACCGCGATGGCCGGCATCATCGACGCCGAGAAACTGTGGCAATTTGTCGAGTGCAAGGTGGAGTTTGGCGGCATTGCCGTGGGTGCGGATATTGCTGACGCGGCGAACGAAGCCCGTATCGAGATTGCGGGTTCCCACGAGATTGAGGAAAGTCGTCTTCGTGCTGATCGCCGAGACAACCGTATTGGCGCGCAGGATTTCGCCGTTTTCGAGGACCGCCCCGACGGCCTTGCCGCGTTCGACCAATATGCCGCCGACCGGCGCATTGGAACGTACGCGCACGCCGGCTTTCTCTGCGGCAGAACGAATTGCGGCGATGACAGCATCAGCCCCACCTGCAGCGCCGACCTGGGCGCCCGAGGCGCCGGCGACTTCGCCTGTCAATCGATAGTAGAGCCCGAGCAGCGAGGTGGGAGAGCGCGGGCCAAGGTGACTGCCGAGCGTTGCGTCGAAGGCGAGGAGGCCCTTCAGCCGGTCATCCTCAAGATGTTCGTCGAGGACGTCCGAAACGTTCATCAGCAGCATGCGCAGGAAGTCCCGCATCCCCTCCTTGCCAAGTCGTTTCAACGAAACGCCGAGCATTGCGAGGGCTGCGGTTTCCGACAATGCCATATTGCCGCGAAGGTCGGGAGGACGGCGGATCAGCATCGGCTTCAGGATCCCGGCGAACTGCAAAAGCTGTTCGCGCAATCGCCCCCACGCAGCGGTTTCGGAGGGCGCAGCACCTTGAACGCCTTCCCCGTAGGCACCGGTCAGCACAAGCGGTTGCCCCGTGGCGGAAAGCCCGATGCTCGGCATGAAGTCGGTCTGCGCAACGCGCAGGCCGTTGCGTTCGAGCTCCAGCGAACTCACCACTTCGGGATGGAGACGGTTGATGACATGGGCGAGGGTGGAGACGGAAAATCCAGGTGCGAATTCCTCGGTCCGCGTGCCGCCCCCGGTATCGTTTCCTGCCTCAAGGATCAGCACCTTGCGTCCGGATCGGCCAAGCGTTGCGGCCGCGACCAATCCGTTATGGCCGCCGCCGATTACAATTGCATCAAATGACGTCATGGGCAGGGCTCATATGTTTGGTGCCGCGCCTCAGGTCGCGGAGAATTTCAGCTGCAGCATTTCGTCCAGGGGCGCCCATCACGCCGCCGCCCGGATGGGTCGACGAACCGCACATGTAAAGACCGCCAATCGGAGACCGGTACTGCGCGTATCCAGGCACCGGTCGATTGAAGAGCAATTGGTCGAAGGTGAGTTCACCCTGGAAGATATTGCCTTCGGTCAGGCCGACTTCCGCTTCGATCTCACGCGGGGTACGGATTTCCATGTGCACAATGCGATCGCGGAACCCAGGTGAATAGTCGGCGATCTGTGAGATAACCGTCTCGCCAAAGGCGTCCCGGTCGGCGTCGGTCCACTCCCGGCCCTCCACTTTGGGCGGACAGTACTGCACGAAGCAGCTCATGAAATGCTTGCCGGGCGGCGCCATGGTGGGGTCCAGCGTCGTCGGAATGACCATGTCGAGGAACGGATCGGCCGACCAGCGTCCGGCTTTCCAGTCGTCATAGCCACGCTCCATGCGCTCGACAGTGTCGGTAAAGTGCATGTCGCCGCGATAGACGGGAGAGTCCTTCGGCAATGCCGGAAATTCCGGCATGGAGTCGAGGGCTATATTCACCTTGCCTGACGATCCGCGCATCTTGAAGTTCTTCACGCGGCGCAGGAACGGGGAGGGGAGTTCCTTTTCTTCCACAAGCTTCAGGAAGGTTCGTTTGACGTCGGCATTGGAGATAACCATCTTGCCGTGAATTTCGTCGCCATTGGCGAGAACGATCCCTTTGGCAATGCCATTGCGGACGAGCACCCGATCCACCTCGGCTCCGGTGCGGATTGTACCGCCGGAGGCTTCGAACGACGCGGCGAGCGCTTTAGTGACTGCTCCCATGCCGCCGCGCGCATAACCCCAGGCGCCGACCGAACCATCGACTTCCCCCATATAGTGGTGCAGGAGCACATAGGCCGTGCCGGGCGACATAGGACCAAGCGCGGTTCCTATGATTCCTGACAGGGCGAAATTCGCCTTGATCACGTCGGTTTCGAAATACTCATCGAGGAAGTCCGATATCGACATCGTCCAGAAACGCAGCGTGTCCGCCATTTCCTTTGCTCCAAGACCGGAGAATTTCTTGGCGAGAAACATGAGTTCGGAAATGTCGCGCGGGCGCAGGCTCGTCGGATCGGCAGCCGTGCGCATCAAGAGCGGCTGAATGAACCGGCACTGGCGGGTGACATCGCGGGCATAGCGGTCATAGGCCTCGGCGTCGCGCGGCGAAAAGCGGGCAAACTCGCGCCGATGCGCATTGTGATCACGGTAATTGGCAAGATAATCGCCGTCCTGGGTGAAGACCGCGCCGCCTTCATAGGAAATGACCTGAAGTCCGAAGCGGGGTAGCTCGAGATCGCGCATGATCTCCGGGCGGAACAGCGAACACACGTAGGAACAGTTGGAGTAGAGGTAGCCGGGCGTCAGCGAGCGGCTTGTCGCGGCGCCACCGATCCAGTCGTTCTTTTCGACGACCAGCACATCAAGGCCGGCGCGTTGCAGGTAGCAGGCATTTACGAGGCCGTTATGCCCGGCGCCGATTACAATTGCATCCCAGCTTTTCATGCGATTTCGTTCCACCTTATTTTCTTATTGCATAATTTCACACGGAAAATTGTCTTCTGTCCAGCAGATATTGAATGAATGTTCAACAAATTTGATTGCGTTTTGAAGACAGTCGGTTAATCTCTCCCCGACCGCGTGGATCGCGACGATAGCTAACCTTGGAGTTCCTGGCGCCCAATATGATGCAGACCAAGCTTGACAATGCATCCCATCGCTTCACTCATCCGTTGACCGGGTGCAGCTGCAAGCCGGCGCGATGCAGGAAGGGTCAAGAATGAAGGTCACACCAATCAAGGAAGCAGAGCCAGGCAAACGCGGCCGAAAGGCCTCGAAGGAGACGCGGCAGCTTCAGCTCATCGAGGCGACGATCGATTCGCTGGCCAAGCGCGGCTATTCGGAAACAACGATGGCGGATGTTGCCGATGGTGCGGGCCTGTCGCGCGGCATTGTCAACTTCCACTTCGAGAGCAAGGAAAAACTCCTCGTCGCGACCCTGCAATACATGTCCGAGGAATATGCGGTTCACTGGCGCAATGCGCTCGCCAAGGGAGGGGACGACCCGGCCCGGCAATTGGCGAGCGTCGTTGCCGCCGATTTCGATCGTGCGATCTGCAACAAGCGCAAGCTTGCCGCCTGGTGCGCCTTCTGGGGCGAGGCCAAGTCTCGGCCAACTTATCAGAGTCTGTGCGGCGCACGTGATGAGGACTACCAGAATGTCATCATCGATATCTGCGCGGCATTAAAGTCGAGCGGAGATTATGACTTCGACCCGATATCTGCGGCGCTGGCGTTGAGCGCAATGCTCGAAGGCTTGTGGTTGCGGCTGCTGATGGGAACGGAAAATGTCACGCGCGCGACCGCATATGCGGCGGCATGCGATCACCTCGTTTCGGTGTTTCCGAAGCACTTTTCCAGGGAAGAGCTGCGCGCAAGAAAAATTGCCTAACAATCAAAATGGGGAATGAACCATGACAGGACTTGGCAGAAGCGTAAGCGTATTTTTGGGAATAGCCGCACTATCGGCAACGGCGGCGACAATCGCACGTGCTGCCGACGGCGATCTGATCGTCTTCGACTGGGCGGGCTACGAGGAGCCGTCTTTCCATCCGGGCTACACAGCCAAGAATGGCGATTCGCCGACCTTCGCCTTCTTCGGCGACGAGGACGAGGCGTTCGAGAAGGTTCGTTCAGGCTTCAAGGCCGATCTCGGTCATCCATGCTCGCAAAGCGTCGCCAAATGGCGTGATGCCGGCCTGCTGCAGCCACTCGACACATCAAAGATTGCCGGCTGGAATGATCTCCTTCCCGACATCATGGCCATGAACGACCTGGCCACCACCGCCGACGGCCAGGCATGGTTCATGCCATGGGACTGGGGCAATACCTCGCTCACCTATAATACCGAGAAGGTGGATGCAAAGGACGTCCAATCGCTCAAGGCCTTTGCCGATCCGAAGTTCAAGGGGCGCGTATCAATCGACGACAATGTCGACGATGCCTATGCCCTCGCCAGCCTGGCCATCGGCCTCCACGACTGGACGAAAATGACCGATGAACAGTTCAAGGAAGCGTCAGACTTCCTCCGCTCCGTGCACAAGAACGTCCGGCTCTACTGGACCGACACGACGGAGATCGTACAGGCCATGGGCGGCGGTGAGGTCGATCTCGCCTGGGCATGGAATGATGCGGCGACCCAGCTCAGCATGAATGGCACGCCAGTCGCACGCAAGCCCGATACTGATGAAGGCATCTCGACATGGGTCTGCGGCTATGTCCGCTTCAAGGATGCACCGGGCTCCGAGCAAAAGGCTTACGATTTTCTCAATGCGGTAAATGACCCGGCCATTGCCAATTACATGGTCAAGGATTGGGGTTACGGCATGGCCAACGGTAAGGGCATGGCTTCCGTCGATCCGAAACTCCTCGAAGAAAAGGGCTATGCGAACAACCAGGAAACGACGAAGAACGTTCTGTTCCAATCGCCGCTTCCCAACGAGCTCAAGGCGAAGATGATTGCCGAGTTCGAGAAGATCAAGGCGGGCTATTGAACCCAAAGGTCACAGAGACCGATGTCGTCGTCGTGGGGGCCGGCTTTGCCGGTCTTTCCGCCGCCCGCGAATTGCACAGCGCCGGCGTCAATTACGTTGTTCTGGAGGCACGTGACCGCGTCGGAGGTCGGGTCGAGGCCAAGACCAACGGGCTCGGAGAATTGTTTGACGTCGGCGGCCAGTTCTTCTGCGAGGACATGAAGGAAATCACTGGCCTCGCTCGAGCCTACGGCAAGACGTTTCTCGAGCCGCCAAAGGGCGGCGATACGATGGCCCAACCTCCGCCGCATGGCCGGCATGATGCCGGGCAAATTTCTGCCGGATCCGCAGCCATTCGCCGCCGCTTGCGCCAGCTCGATCCGCGCGATCCGTCGCTCGCTGGCCTGAGCGTGGCAGAATGGCTGCAGCGTCAAGGCGACCCACCGGACGCAAAATCAATGTTCCTGTCGCTCGTTGAAGGCCTGTGGTGCCGCGCGGCCGAGGGCATGCCGTTCTGGTTCCTTGTCGATAATGATGAGCGGATCACCAACAAGGTCTCGGAGCTTCAGTATTTTCTGAAGGAGTCGATGCATTCGCTCGCCGCAGACCTTGGCAGGGAACTAGGGAGCAGATTGAAGCTGGGGCACGCGGTCGAGCGGATAATACGGCAGGGATCGGGCTTTGAAGTGGACACGGCGCGCCAGCGCTTCGCTACGCAGCACGTCATTCTCACTGTCCCGCCGACCATGGTGCGCAAGATAGCGTTTGACCCGCCGCTACCGGCACCAATCTCCCGCGCACTTGCTGCCTGGAAGAGCGGGACCGTCGCCAAGCTGCTGCTTCGCTACAGAACGCCATTCTGGCGCACTACCAATTTGAGCGGAAGCGTGATTTTCCTCGAACCACATGGACTGTTCGCCTGCGACATCAGTCAGGATCAGGAACATCCCACCCTCGTGGTGTTCGTCGGCGGACGCTGCGCCGTTGAATGGCCTGCCTTGGGAGAAAATGCTCTAAGGGATGAAGTGCTGTCGCGGCTGAGCACGGCCCTTGGACCGGAGGCAGGCAAGCCGCTGGACATCCTTTTGAGGAACTGGTCGCATGATGCGTGGAGCGGTGGCGGTTATTCCGATGTCATTGACGTTGGAACGTCCGACACTGAAACGGAGAATGTGCTGAGACAAGGCTTGCCGGGTATCACGTTCGGCGCATCGGAACTTTCGCCGTCCTTCCCCGGCTACATCGAAGGCGCGATCGTCGCTGGCAGGTCAGCTGCCGCCCGAGCCATCGTTTCACTTCAGTCCGCAAGCGCGACGAGCGCATCCGGATCGTAGGCCAGCCTGATCGGCGCGCCGACAGGAATATCGTCCGCGCCGAAATTATTCGTCTCGGTGACGGACAGGGGCTTTTCGAAGCCGGGGATCTCGATGACCAGGTGCGTGATTTCCCCGAAATAGTGCCGGTCTACCACCTTCCCCGCCACCTCATGCTTGTCGGTTGCGTCGTCCCACAGGACGCGCAGCCGTTCCGGGCGAATGCCGAGCGTCGCCGCATTGCCATTGCGGGCAAACGCGATCGGCTTGTCGGTCTTGACGCGCCCGAACACCGGGGTATCGAGCGTGATCGTGCTGCCATTTTCTTCGACGATGTTGGCCTTGACGAAATTCATGCCGCCAAGAAAATCCGCGACCTGGCAATTGGTAGGCCGCTGGTAGATTTCCTTCGGCGTTGCCACCTGTGCAATCCTGCCACCGAACATGACGGCGATGCGATCGGACATGGCGAGCGCCTCATACTGGTCGTGCGTCACGAGGATGAAGGTAATGCCCACCGCCTGCTGCAGCCGGCGCAACTCCACCTGCATCTGCTCACGCAGTTTTTTGTCGAGCGCAGAGAGCGGCTCGTCGAGGAGCAGCACCTTTGGCCGCATGACGAGCGCCCGCGCGAGCGCAACGCGTTGCCGCTGGCCGCCTGAGAGTTCGGTGGCGCCGCGTTTGCCGAGCCCACCGAGCGAAACCTGGGCAAGCGCTTCCTCGACGCGCCGCTTTTCTTCGGAAGGATCGAGACGGAGCCGCTTCAGGCCATAGCTGACATTTTGCTCGACGTTCAGGTGCGGAAAGATCGCGTAGCTCTGGAATACCATGTTGGTCGGGCGTCGATTGGCCGGGATCCCGTCCATTGGCTGGCCATCTACGGAAATCGTGCCACTCGTCGGCGTATCGAAACCGGCTATCATGCGCAGCAAGGTGGTCTTGCCGCAGCCGGACGGTCCGAGCAGTGAAAAGAATTCACCCTCGCGGATCGAGAGCGACGTCTCGTCGAGCGCCTTGAAGGCGCCGTAGCTGCGCGTCACGCGCGAGATTTCGATCATCGTACGTTCAGGCAATCAAGCCTCCCATGTTCTGGGTGCGGCGGCTGGCACGGCGGCGCACAATTTCGGCAATGGTCAGTAGAATGACAGAGGCGATCAGCAGCAGCGTACCGAGCGCAAGGACGCCGGGGAGCTTGGCGGCAAATCTGAGCTGGCCCCAGATATAAACAGGTAGCGTTGCATCGGTCCCGGTCAGGAAAAACGCCATGATGAATTCATCGAGCGAGATGGTAAAGGAGACGAGCAGGCTCGAAATGATCGCCGGGGCGACCATCGGCAAGGTAACGCGGCGGAATGTGCCGAAGGGCGATTCCCCGAGATCGGCAGATGCTTCCTCAAGGCTTCTGTCGAAGCCTTCGAATCCGGAGGTGAGAACGCTGAGCGAATAGGGAATGCAGATCAGCACATGTCCGAACACCACTGTGATCAAGGACAGATTAAGCCCAAGCTGCAGCATGACCAGCAGCATGGAAACGGCAATAATGATTTCCGGCAGGACAAGCGGTGCCATGAGCAGGCCGTTAATGCTGCGGCGGGCAGGAAAGCGATAGCGCGTGATCGCCCGGGCCGCGCAAATGCCGAACATCGTGGCGAGAAGTGACGCCGAAACTGCGACCATGAGGCTGTTCCAGGCGGCGTCCGTCAGGGCAGGGGTCGTGGCGAGGTCGCGGTACCATTTAAGCGTATAGCCGCTCAGCGGGAATTTCGGCGTCGCTGCCGTGTTGATGGAAAAGATCGGCAGGAAGATCACTGGCAGATAGAGGAAGCCGATATAGAGCACGGCATAGGCTGTCAGCCAGCTCGGGAGCATTTTGCGCAAAGCCGTCATCTTATGCGCCTCGCAGCCGTGCGGATGGTGAGGACGACGGCCGCAGCAATTGCCGTCACAACCGCCATGGTCGTAACCGAAAGCGCGGCGCCGAGCGGCCAGTTGGCAGCCTTGCCGAACTGTGCCTGAATGGCATTTGCGATCATCACGCCGTCCTTGCCGCCGACAAGCTTCGGTGTCACGAAATCGCCCACGGTCGGGATCATCACGATGAGCACCGCCGAAATAATGCCGGGCGCTGAAAGCGGCAATGTTATGCGCAGGAAGCGCCGCACCGGACCATCGCCGAGATCGGTCGCGGCCTCGATCAGCGTGCGGTCGATCTTTTCCAGCGACACGAAGATCGGCAAGACCGCAAACGTCGCCCATGCATGGGTGAGCGTGATGACCACTGCACTCGTATTGTAGAGAAAGGCATCCGACGGCTGGTCGGTGATGCCGAGCCCCATGAGGGTGGCGTTGAGAACGCCGTTATAGCCAAGGATGACCTTCCACGACATGACGCGCAGCAAATAGCTGGTCCAGAACGGGATGGTGATCAGGAACAGCCACAGCCCCTTGTGTCTGCCACCATGAAAGGAGATGAAAAACGCGATGGGGTAGGCGAGGACCACCGTGAAGAAGCTGACCAGAAGCGAGATCCACAGCGATCGCATAAGAAGATCGCGGTATATCGGATCCGTCAGTGCGATCCGGTAGTTTTCGAGGGTGAAGGTTCTGTCGACAACCAGATAGTGCTGGGTCCAAAAGCTGTTGGCGATGACGAGAAGTATCGGCACCACGAGGAAGATCAGGGCGTAGATGAGTGTCGGACTAATGAGGCCGAGGCCCGTCGCAGATTCGGATTGCAGCCAGTTTCTTTTTCGGCCTCGTTCAGGAGGCATGGCGACAATTGTTTCTGCAGGTACCGTCATTGGCACGGTCCATACAGATTGAACAGATTACAACAACAATGAAGCATTCTATCCCATTCCGAAATGTGGCGCGTTCCCGTTAGTCGCCATCTTTCCTCCATCATGCGCTCAATCTACCGTTGAAATCAAGAACTATTTCTGACATATTGATTGAACGAACATTCAATATATTCGAGAAATATGTTTTATTTCCGATAATTGGTATCGAAAATCTGTGGGGATACCGGAAAGCGAGGACGGCGTGGCTGCTGCGAAGCAAATGACGGACGCAATCAGGGAAACGGCCCAATCCAACGCTCAGGACGTGGTTGAGCTCGCAAAGCGTCACCTCGTCCAACCCTGGCCCACGGCCGGCGAAGTCGGTGTGGAAGCACGCCCGCTTATTCGTGGGGGCGAGGGCATCTACATCACTGACGGCGCGGGAAAACGGCTCATCGACGGTCCGGCAGGCATGTGGTGCGTCAATGCCGGCCACCGCCGCGAGGAACTGGCAAGCGTCATGTACGAGCAGGCAATGCTGCTCTCCTACAATACGCCGTGGTATACGATGAGCGAACCCTCGGCGGTCCTGGCGAAGCGTATCGCCGATTATGCTCCGGGCGATCTCAATCATGTGTTCTTCACGACAGGCGGCTCGTCAGCAGTCGAGAGCGCACTGCGCTTCATGCAGTTTTACAATAATGTGCGTGGCCGTCCGGAAAAGAAGCTCATTTTGTCGCGCGGCGGCGCCTATCACGGCTCCACCTATCTTTCCGCTTCGCTGAACGGACGTCCTCGTGACCGCGACTGGATGGATGGAGCTGATGACCTCGTCGTCAAGCTGTCGTCGCCCAATCCTTTCCGCAGGCCAGAGGGCATGAGTCTTGCCATCTTCTCCAACATGCTTGTTGCCGAGTTCGAGGAAACGGTGAGCCGCATCGGCGCCGACAAGATCGGCGCTTTCATTGGCGAGCCCATCCAGGCGTCCGGCGGCGTGATCGTGCCGCCCGATGACTATCTGCCGCGCATCCGCAAGATTTGCCGCGACAATGACATCCTGTTCATCGCCGACGAAGTCGTAACCGCCTTTGGCCGCCTCGGCCACGTGTTCTCGTCCGGTGAGGAATTCGGCCTTGACCCGGATATCATCACCTTCGCCAAGGGCGTCACCTCCGGCTATTTTCCTTTGGGGGGCATGGTCGTATCGGAGCGCCTGCTGGCGGAACTTCGCCGCTCCAATCATCCGACCGCGATGTATGCCCATGGGCTCACCTATACCAGCCACCCGGTCGGCTGCGCCGTGGCTCTCGCCAATCTCGATCTGCTCGAAGGCGGCATCCTGGCGCATGCCCAGGCCATCGCGCCCTATTTCCAGGAACAACTCCGCACATTGGAGGAATTGCCGCTTGTCGGCGAGGTGCGCGGCACCGGTCTCATGGCCTGCGTCGAATGCGTTGCCGACCGCGAAAGCAAGAACCCGCTCGAACTCGACACCAGTGTCGGCATGCGTATCGATGCGCATTGCCATGAACTTGGGCTGCTGGTGCGGCCGCTCATCAACATGTGCGTGATGTCGCCGCCGCTTGTCATAACCCGTGATCAGATCGACGACATGGTAACGATCCTGCGCGAAGGCATCTCGCGCACCATGGACGATTTGAGAAGAGAGGGCGTCTGGCAGGGCTGAGCTCGGTCATAAGACCTCAAATGAAATCGGCCCGGCAAGTTACTTGCCGGGCAGTTTTCATTTGCTGATCGCTTCGTTTCAATGGCGGGCGCAGAGACTTTCGTTAAGGGCCGAGACCTCGCGTTCGTCCGGCGCCTTATCGACGTTCAGGACCGGCAGAACCTTGCGCAGATGGTCGTGGTGCGAACGCACCGTATATTCGAGATCCGACAGGTAGAAGCCGGAGAAGGATTTGGACATCATCGACTCGTTCGACCATTTGGTCAGCTGGATATCCTCGGAGTTGGTCTCCCGGTCGATGCGCGAGGCAAGATAGCGTGCTGCGGTTTGCTCGCGGCTTTCGTCCCTGTAACGGAAGACCGCGCCACGCAGCAGCGTCTCGCCCGTGGAGAGCGGAAACTCCTGGTAGTATTGCGCGCCTTCAGGGGTCACCGCGATGACTGCATTCGGGAAGAACCCGTAATAGATCCAGGCCTTGCGCAAATGCTCGGGGAGATGCGTCGCTTCCGGGGCAATCTTGATGTAGTTGCGCACGCTCCAGCGACGCCCCGCATGCGGGTTGTAGCGGGCAAAGGAACGCGAGACGCCATCGATGAAGGGCTCGTCGTAATATGTCGAGCCGTAAAGGTCCTGCAGGGCAGGGTGCGCCATGGCGACATGGTAGCCTTCGTTGTCGACGTCGCGCACCGATTTCCAGTTGACCGGTGACTTCTGCTTCCAAAAACCGGAAGGCACCATTTCGGCAATACGGTAATGTGTGAGTTCCTGCTCGAAAGGCTGCATCAACGTGGCGACCGACGGCTGATTGCCCTTGCGGAAGCGAACGAAGACAAATCCCATCCAGATTTCGAGGTCGAGCGGCAGCAGCCCGAATTCAGTCTTGTCGAGATCAGGGAACGAGCGCGGCCGGGCGGCGCCGCGCAGCGTCCCGTCGAGATTGTAGACCCAGCCATGGAAAGGGCAAACCAGCGCATTGTTACAGGTGCCCTTATTGTCCGTGACAACGCGCGAGCCCCGATGGCGGCAGATGTTGTGAAAGCCGCGCACTTCACCGTCCTTGCCGCGCACAATAAGCGCCCGCTCGCCGACGACGTCGAGTGTTACGTAATCTCCGACATTCGGCACATCAGAAATGTGACCGGCGATCTGCCAATGGCTGCGGAAAATATGTTCCTTCTCGAGTTCCAGGAGCGCCGGGCTGTTATAGCACCAGGCCGGCAGTCCCCGCCGGTCCCAACCTTTCGGAATCGTCAAGTCGCGCGCTTGCATAAGTTCACCAGTATTTATTGAACGTTCATTCAATATAATCATGAACAATGTTTATTTGCAAGCTATTAGCCACGGAGAATCGGAAATGTTCACTGCGAATGTTCCGATGCCCAGCGAATATTCAAAGGTCTGTTACGTGTCATGAAATTAACGCCGCACGCCGAGTTGGCGTGCGGTTCACCTCTATCCGTGGTGGGCGCTCGGTTCCGCGCCGGCAGACCCCTTGGGAGCCTCAAAAGCTCCTCAACATGCGGCGAAAGCTCATTTTTCCCTTAGCTCGGCCATACGCAGCCCTTCTATCCAATGCGTTTTTTGATCCGGGTCTCCGTAGATGTAGGATTCCGACAGCTTAACCGTCCAATCGGGATCATTCTTGCTGAACTCTGCCATTATGGTCTTCGCGTCATCAATGTTCCCACGCCGGGCTTCACTGGCCGCCAAAATCAGGAGAACGTCATTGGGCTTTTTGGCGGGGTCGATGCTGTTGATTTCATTGATCGCTTCAGTGTAGTTCCCAAGCTGATAGTGCGCGCGGGCAGCAAGCCATTTCAACCACCACGGAAACTCGGGATAAGAAGCTTCTGCCCCGAGGATCAGGTCCAGAGCCGCGCCTGGATTGCCGTAATAGATCAAGGCCTCGGCCTTGTCGGCATCGAGCTCGGCGGTGTTTTTAATCTTCCAGACGGGATCGGTTATACGCGAGCGTGCCGCATCATATTCGTCGAAGCTTCGCTTAAAATCGCCCGCATTCCACGACACCATCGCGCGGTACCAGAGCCCCCTGAAATCAAAGTGCCAGTCACTGTCGGGATCGTTGCTCAATGCGACTGCTTTATCGGCCAGTCTCGCAGCTTCGGTAATAGAGTCATTCGATCGGAGCTGGGGCGGCCAGTTGTTCTGATAGGCTCGCAGGTGCACATAGGAGCACTCCGCGTAAGCGGGCAAATAGCCATCGTCCGCCTTGATCGCGAGGCCGTAGAGCCTTGCAGCTTCTATGTTTCCTGCAGGCGTTAGTTCCTGCTGACGTGCGTCGTGGCAATATTGTTTAGCGGTTGGCATGATATTCCCCCTTTTGATCGTGACATTGAAAGCTCATGCGCTCGTTTGAACGCCGGCTCGTTTACTCAATTCAATGCTTAACTCATAAGACAGGGTATCAATGGCAGGTGACACCCTGGCGGAACTGTCCGAACGGGGGTGCACTGCCAGTCTGAGATCAGCTCAAGTACAAATTTGAAAGAGCTCTCTCAGCTTCATTCGCCAAGAAAAGACATCCACCGAAGTGGGCAATAATTACAAGTTACGGTGCAATTTTGCCGCTCTGTTTCGAGGAATGTCAACGTTTGTCCAAAGTATCCATTTGCTTGTCGGTGCTAATTCTCCTTCAATCCCGCTTTCCGCAATCCGTCCAGCCAATGCTGACGATCGCTGTCGTTTCGATAGTAGTATTCGGCCGATTTTTCGATCGACCAATCCGGGTCGATCTTACTGAATTCGGCCATGATCGCCTTGGCGCCAGCAATGTCGCCGAGTTGGGCTTTGCTTGCAGCGGTGATTAGGCGAACATCGTTTGGCGGCGAGGCAATCTTGTTGATGGCGTCAATGGCCTGCTGGTATTGGCCCGCCATGTATCTGGCTTTGCCCTCGTTCCAAAAGTACCAGAACGGGACCCTTACGTTGCGCTTCTTGGCTTCTTCGATCTGCTCAATGGCCCTCAGCGGTTCTCCACCATAGATAAGCGCCTCCGCCATATCCGCGGCGAGATCCGGATCGTTCGGATTTATCTGTCGCGCGGCCTCATACTCGCTGAAACTCTTATCGAAGTTGCCCTTGTTCCAAGCGACGATGGCAAGATACCAATGGCTGTTGGCATTATCACTGAGTGCGAGGGCCTTCTCCGCCAAAGCTTCCGCCTTGTCGAGATTCGCCTTGCCGCCATCGTCGAGGCCGCTCTGATAGGCACGCACATAGACATAGGATAGTTCCGCATAGGGCGCCGAATAGTTCGGGTCCAGTTCGATGGCCTTCTCAAAGAGTTGACGTGCTTCCTCATTGCCTTCCGCCGTGACTTTGGTCGGGTCGGCCCATATCTGCTTGCCTTTGAGGTAGTAGTCGTAGGCATCCATGTTTGCCGGAGGCTTCAGGCGGGTACGGCGCTCCTCGGCGTCGGTCACTTTGACCGCAAGCGTCGTCACTATATTTTTCGTAATGCCTTCCTGCACCGCAAAAGTGTCTCCGAGCGGCTGATCGTAGCGGTCGGCCCACACGTGATAACCGGTTTCGGCATCGATAAGCTGGGCATTGATGCGGAGCCGCTCGGCCGTCTTTTGAACGGTGCCCTCAAGGACGTAACGCACACCCAGAGCCTTGCCTATATCCTGAATCTTGGCAGGCTTGTTCTTGAAGGTCGACGACGAATTGTATGCGGCGACGAGAAGGCCGGAAAACTTGGAAAGATCGCTGGTAATGTCATTGGTGACGCCATCGCTATAATATTCCTGCGAGGGGTCGCCGCTTATATTATCCAGCGGCAACACCGCGATCGAAGGCTGCGAGGAAGCCACGATTTGCGCCCCGGTAGTCTGATTGCCTGAAACGCCCGGTACGTACTTCCACCAGATCGGCAGCGCGATGACGGCAAGCAAGGCTGTCGTTGCCGCCGCCAGTCCCCATATAGGCAGGCGTTTGCGGGAGCGCTTTGAATGGATGCTCTTGACAGAGTAGGCATGGACCGGCAGCGGGATATTTTTCAGTCTCTTTGTGCCGAGATCTTGAAACCCGACATCCGGAAGGTGCTTCACCTGTTCATAGAGGCTCCCCGAAACGCAAATTCCGCCCGGCTCGGACAAGCCTTCGAGGCGGGCAGCAACGTTTACGGCTTCCCCGAGAAGATTGTCCTGTTCGACAACAGCATCGCCAAGGTTGAGGCCGACGCGAAACAGCATGCGCCAATCTTCGGAGAGTTTTTCATCCAGGTGCGCTATCTGGCTCTGGATTTCGATGGCGCACCGCATTGCTTCAACAGGGCTTGGAAATTCCGCGACGACGCTATCGCCGGCGCCGCCAAATACGCGGCCGTTATGGGCCCGAACCCGCTCGTCGATGATTGTCGCACATTCCTTGAAGAGCTTGAGGGCCGCATCTTCATCCTTGCCGACGAGACGACTGTACCCGACGGCGTCAGCGGCCAGTATCGTGACAAGCCTGCGCTGCATCTTTGCTTCCCCCAGCACTCCCATCATACCATGAGTAGGGTAGGCACAGGAAGGATGGCCAAAGGCATTAGAACGGCGCTGGAAAGCGCTGAAAATCGCCGGTTTTATAGGGGATTGCGCTGCCCGGATTGGAATGCATGTCTGGTTGAAGCGGAGAGTATGATCTGCTCGATCAACCCCTGATATGACATGCCTTTCATCCGGGCGAGCAGGGGCAAATCCGAATCTCTCGGATGCATGCCTGGAAGCGGATTTGCCTCAAGGAAATGGGCTGTGCCGGCATGGTCGCAGCGTATGTCTATGCGACCTGCATCGCGGCATCCCAGATGTTTCCATGCCGCGAGCGCGAGCCGCGTCGCCTCTGCGCCTGCCGCGTCGTCCACGAGCCTGACAGTGACCCTGTCGTCAAAGTTCTTCTTGTTCTGATATGAGTAGATTTCAGGCTCGGGCCCATCTCTCACCATTATTTCCATAATCCCAAGCACACGAGCATGATTGCCGGTTCCGAGGATTCCAACCGTGAATTCGCGGCCTGGCAAATAAACTTCAACCAATACCGGCTGCTTGTGTCGCGCAAGCAGCCTTTCGCACCCCTTTCGAAGCTCTTCCGGATCATGGACCTTTGATGCCGCCGAGATCCCCTTGCTGGTACCTTCCGCGATGGGTTTTATGAACAGAGGATATGGCAATGCAATACGTCCAACATCGCTCGGCGTTTCCACAACGGCGAAATCCGGCGTGGGAATGCCACAGTCGCGAACGACATGTTTCGCGGTGGCTTTGTGCAGCGTTATCGTCAGGGTGAGGGGATCGGAAAAGGCGCAAGGCACGCCATAGGAGTCCAACAAGGCGGGAGCCAGGGCCTCGCGTCCAAAGCCGTGCATTCCCTCAGCCGAATTGTAGACCAGATCCCATCGATCACCATTTTCGAGCCGCTGTGCGAGCGTCAACGCAGAGCCGATGCGTTCCGTTTTGTGACCAAGCGAGAGTAAAGCCGCTTCAATAGCCTCAATGGTCTCTATACTGTCGAACTCGACAATGTCTTCCTCGTCATATCCGGCGTTCGCGTAGTCATCACGAAGATCGAATGCAATGCCGATTCTCATCGCGTGCCCCCATCACCCGGACCCAATTCGGTCGTGCCAAATCTACGCCCGGCAGATGAATGCAGCAATGCTAGTCATCTGGCTACCAGGGTTGTTTTATCAGCCGTGAAGTCGGCGCAGGAGAAGGCCGAGCCTGTCTTCGGGAGCGCTTGCCATGAGATCGGCTGCCGGATGGATCGAGGGACGTTCCTTGCCGCTAAGGCGTGCCTCGCTCGGTGTGTACCCGAACTCACGCTTGAAGGCGCGGCTGAATTCGGCTCCGTCACTGAAGCAGCGTTGCTCGGCTATCTCGATGATGCGCCGGCCATCGTTCGGATCGGCGAGCGCGGCATGTGCATCGAGAAGCCGCCGATGCTGGACATAGTGCATCACGCCGCCAAAGGGCTCGAACATCCGGTAAAGGCCGGTGCGGGAGATGGCGAGTTCGCGCCTCAGGACTTCAGCGTTGAACGTCGGATCATATAGTCGCGACTGAATGATGCCCCGTGCGCGTTCCAGCAACACGCGCACGACAGGCCCTTGCGCCTCGTCGACGTTGTCGCTTGATGGCAAGACGCAGGCGCGGATCATGGCACGAGTGGCGGCGACAAGTTCGGGCAGGTTTGCCGCGTCGATGATGGGCAACCGCTTGGCGAGACCAATGAAATAGTCCGACAAGAGCTGCCCCATCGCTGTATCCATGACGGAAAACTCTGCTCCCCTCAAGGCATGGGCAACCTCGCTGCAAAAATCGCGCGGGATGAAAAGGGTCAACATTTCGCCGGCAGCCATATGGCACTTGAACGGGGCGCCAAGTGCGTGAACCTGGATGACGCCGGCGCCGCCGCCAAAGACGCCGGATGTGCAGGCGGTGTTGATCCTGCCGTCGAGGGGCAGCGTCATGGCCCAGTGGTCGATCGGCGTTTTGGGCGTGTCGGCACTTACAAGACGTAGCGGATCAGTATTGATACGAGCAAATACAAGAGATCCGAGATCCCATATCAATTGCCGGCCCTTGAAGCCGGATGCGTGGTCATAGGGCTCGTCGATGGCGAATATGGATGAGAAGCTCCTGCGCCAGGCCTCGAACCTGAGTTCTACCGGAAGATCGCGCGTGTCAAATTCGAAGGTCGGGATGCCGCTGTGGTCCGACAGGCCGAAGTCGGTGAGCGGCGATTGCGACAGGCCGGCAATCACATTGGCGGATATGATATCCGCCAGCGCATGGGAATTTAGGGCATTTTCATATCCCATTGCGTCATTCCCCTTTCCAACGCAGTGCCCTAGGCAATTCTTCCCCTAGTTGGGACTGGAATTGTCAGCGTCGGAGCGGGTCGGGTAAAGACGGGTTGGAAAATTCGATACATCGCCGTGCCAAATTGCAACGTCTGCCACCGCGACTAATGGAACGACTTTCCAGCAGTTTCAGGGATGCGAAGCACCACCAGCAGGCTGACGAGTGACGCGGATACGACGTAGAGCGCAGGGGCGTACGGACTCCCCGTCACGTTGATCAGCCAGTCGGCAATAAAGGGCGCAAAGCCTCCAAACAGGGCGGCCGCGAAGGCGTAGGATGTCGCCGCCAGCCTCGCGCGATTTTGCGTTGGAAAGAGTTCGGCCATGAGTGCCGGGGCGGGGCCCGAATAAAGAGCAATGGCCAATCCGAAGACAATCTGTACGGGGACAATGACCGCGAAGCTTTTCGTCGCAAGGATAAGCCAGAGTGCCGGAAGGGTCATCAATGCAATTGTCGAACACGACATGATAAGGAACGGCCGTCGTCCGTGCCGGTCCGACAATAGCCCGACAATTGGAACAAGGATGACGATCGTCAGCAGGCATATGGTGTTTGACCACGCGGCCAAAGCCGGAGCGATACCGGCCTGCACCCGCGCATACGTCGGAAGATAGACGAGGAACATATAGAAACAGACCGTCCAGTGAATGGTGAGGCCGAATGCAAGCAGGCCGCGCACAAGGTCCGATCTTGGGATTGGAGCACTGCTGTTTTCCGGACGTGTGCGTTGCAGTTGCCGGTAAGCGGGCGTCTCATCGACGCTGGCCCGCATCCACCGGCCGATCAGCCCGAGCAATCCCCCAATCAGAAAGGGTATACGCCACCCCCAGGCCGCCATGTCTTCAGGTTGCAGGAATGAAATAAGGATGGCGGCAATTCCGCTGGCAAGAAGGCTGCCGAGCGCCACTGTCATTGAAAGAAAGCTGCTGAAAAAGCCCCGTCTTCCGGGCGGTGACCACTCCGAAAGAAAGGAAATCGCAACACCAAGTTCTCCGCCGGCCGAAAATCCCTGCAGAAGACGCGCCAGCAGCAACAGAAGCGGAGCCGTCATACCGATCATCGCGTAGGTCGGCAGGAACGCGATCATCAAGGTGCCGGCCGTCATGGTGACGATGGTCAAAAGAAATGCGGGTTTTCGACCGTAGCTATCGCCAACCCAACCGATCACGATCGCCCCCAAAGGTCGCAACACGAAACCGACGCCAAAGACCGCGAACGTCTCCAGCAACGCGGTATCACCGTTGTCGGCGCGGAAGAAAGCCCGTCCGATATAAGTCGCGAGGATGCCGTATGTCACAAAATCGAACCACTCGAGTGTATTGCCGAAGAAGGTCGCAACGAGTGCGCTCATTCGAGCGCGGTCGATGGAAGTACCGGGTTCCGCTAGAGCCTCGTCCGCCTCAGTTGCCATGCCGGGCATCGATCCCGATTGCGGATGCATGGGAACCGGCAATCGGCCTTTCACCCTCATCCTTGACGGCCGACGGCGCATGGCCAAAGTGCTCGCTGAAGGCACGCGAAAAGCTCGCATAGCCGCCATACCCGACACGGCGCGCGATCTCGCTGATCGACAGATTGCTGTTACGCAGAAAATTCTGCGCCTCCTCCATGCGAAGGTTAAGTGAGAAGGCGTGCGGCGTTACTCCGAAATTCTCCAGAAAACCGCTCACGAGCGCATTGCGGTTCACCCCCACACGGATCGCGAGTTGCTCCAGTGTCGGCGGCCGGTGCAACTCGCGTCTGTAAATCGCTGCCGCGGCTTCGATAGCGTGAAACACGCTTGGTGCCTGCGCGATGCGTGACCTTGAGGGAAGCATGCTGTTGAGTTGGTAGACGATGTCGCAGATGATTTCCGTGGTCTTGTTGATGAAATAGATACTTCGCAACGGCTCCTGATATTTGCACGAGAGGATTTGCTCCGCGGATATGCGAACCGAACTCACCGCCGGAATTTTCATGGCCTGGACCATGCCCACATCCGACGCAAAGATGGGCCGGTAGGCAATCGGGATCCGATCCAGGTTGACGCCGAAATGCTCTAGCAAATGGGACCGCTCCACGGCAATCAGGATGCCTCGCAGCCTTTCGCCGGCACGCGCTTCGCTCACCGATCGCGGAAAGTTGGTGATCTGCACCGAGGCCGAATTGACAGTGTCGACATAGTCGCTGGCCAGGCGATTATAGGTACCGGTAAGAATAATCTGGATGCACACCAGATTTTTTCGCGATGTATCTATCGCGTAAGGCTGCACGACCTGGAAATCCATAACATGCAACACCGTCGAATCGTCTATTCGCCGGTATTGATGATGCCGCGTTGCAAAGATGTCTTCTGTCGGACCCCACGCTTCGCTGCTGCGGATGATGGGCCTGGTGCGCAATTCGGCCTGAATGGCTTTAAAATCCAGTTGTAGCGACTTCCGCATGCGTCCCCTGAGGAAAAGTCTCTGGTCGTTTTCTTATGATCACCTAAACTCAACTAGAAATATCATCTGGTTGTTATTGATACGGCGACACGCAAAGCGATAAATCAAGGATTTTCTGCATGCTCGCTTGAATATGTCGTCCTTTGCAGCCTTCCCGCCCGGTGCAACGGCTACGTGGAAGCTTCGTCGTCGATTGGATTTTGCCTGAACAGTTCACCGACCAGCCAACTATCGAGATAAGCGCGCACTTCGACGATCTTGGCGTCAGCAAACCGGCACAGCCAGCAATAGCGGTTGTCAAACCGCAGGCCGCTATGGGCCGTCGCCATCGACCGGAGTTCGACCACCGCCCATGCGCCATCAATCAGGACATTCTGAACAGTGAGTTGTACGCCGTCGGGCAGCACCTTCGCCAGCTTTTGAAACGTGCCGGCGACGAAATCCTTCTTGCTGTGATAGTGGCCCGCAAGAGGGTGTGTGCCCTCTACGATCCAATCGACATCATCGACAACATGCGCGAAGAAATTTGCGCCGTCGCCGTGCTCGAGATGCGCGAAGAGCGCAATGACATCCTGCTTGTTCATGGCGATGTCCCCGTGTTGTCGCCACTATATACGGACAATGCTTAAACGCGAAGATGTGAGCTTCCCCGCCTCGCAGCAAGGCGCAGCCACGTCGGCAGATGGAAGACGCTCATAAGCAGATACATAATGGCCATATCATTGAGCGGGGACATGCTTTGAACGGAGCCGCACATATCCGCCGTGCCACTTGCCGCCAGCACCGCCATCAAAACAAAGGCGGGCGTCGCTGCGTAGCTCAGTCCGTCCGCAATACGCAGCAGCAGATTAAGCTTCGGCGAGCGTGCAGTGACCTTGGATGCAGTCATTCTCCTTCTCCTGCTTTTATCGTAGCATCGCCATTGCGAGCGGTTGTGTGATGGGCAGACTAGGATGGCGGTGGAAATGCCGAGAGTTACAAGTTTGACGGGATCTGCATGGACTCGATGATTACCGCCGCCGCACGGCTGCTCGCGACCGGAGATCTCCTCGGCGCATTGAAGCGGGTCGCGCTTCGTGACGACGCACCGGCACTGGCGCTACGCGGCATCGCAATGGCGCAGCTCGGTGAACTTGCTCGCGCCAGAGCGCTGTTAAAGTCTGCCGCGCGCGCATTCGGGCCGCGCGAAGCGGTCGCCAGGGCGCGTTGCATTGTCGCCGAGGCGGAGATTGCACTCGTCTCTCGCGACCTTGCCGGCCCCCTCAAGACATTGGCCGACGCCCGGGCCGTGCTCGAGACGCATGGAGACCGATTGAATGTCGCGCATGCTCGCCACGTGGAAGCTCGGCGGCTGGTTTTGATCGGTCATGTTAATCAAGCGGAGCAACTGCTCGGCGATCGCGATGCTACGAGGCTTCCCCCGCCCTTGCGCGCCGCCTACGAGTTGGTGATTGCCGGAATCGCCATCCGGCGCTTGCAGACCAAAGCTGCGCGCGTCGCCCTGCAGCGCGCAGCCGATGCTGCAATGCAGGCGCGTATCCCGGCACTTGTTGCAGAAGTTGAAAGCGTCTCGCGCGTGATGGAGATGCCCGCCGCGCGCCTCATCGCGCGCAGCCATGAGCGGCTTGTACGGCTCGAAGATGTCGAGGCGCTTTACGCGTCGGACACTCTCGTCGTCGATGCCTGCCGCTACGAGATACGCGATTCAAGGGCCTGCGTTTCGCTGGCCAGCCGCCCGGTGTTGTTCACACTCGCCCGCACCCTCTGCGCGAATTGGCCAGGCGATGCATCGCGACGTGACCTTATTGCCGGCGCCTTTCGCAGCAAGGAAGCCGATGAATCGCATCGGGCTCGCCTGCGCGTCGAGATCGGCCGGCTCCGCAGTGCGCTTCGTGCAATAGCGGATATCAAGGCGACCGGCGAAGGCTTTGCACTGCATCCGCTGCATTCTCAAGCCGCGGTCGTCCTCGCTCCACCTGTCGAAGAGCAACATGGCTCGCTGCTCGCCTTGCTTGCCGATGGCGAAGCATGGTCGAGTTCCGCCCTGGCCATCGCTCTTGGAACTGGCCCTCGCACCGTTCAGAGGGCGCTCGAAGCCTTGGCGGCTGCTGGCAAAGTACAGGCCTTCGGTCGCGGGCCGGCACGCAAATGGATGATCCCGTCCATGCCGGGATTTCCGTCAACTTTGTTACTCCCCGGTCCATTGATGAACGGCTAGGATATAGCGATGAAACACTCCCAAGCTGAAATTCTCCGCGAGTATGGACCGTTTCCCGGCGTGGAACGCGTCCATGGCGTCACCTATGACGGTCAACACGTGTGGTTTGCATCTGGCGAGAGGATCAATGCTCTCGACCCCGCTGCCGGAAAGGTCGTGCGGTCGATCGATGTCCCCGCGGATGCCGGAACAGCCTTCGACGGTAAATATATCTATCAAATCGCCGAAGATCGCATCCAGAAGATAGAGCCAGAGACGGGTGAAGTCGTCGCGACGATCCCGGCGCCAGGCAATGGCGGCGATTCCGGCTTGGCCTGGGCCGAGGATACGCTGTGGGTCGGGCAGCATCGCGGCCGGAAAATCTACCAGATCGACCCCGAAAGCGGTGCAATCCTGCGGACGATCGAGTCCAACCGCTTCGTCACGGGTGTTACCTGGGTGGACGGTGAGCTTTGGCACGGCACCTGGGAAGGCGACCATAGCGATGTCCGGCGCATCGATCCGAAGACCGGAGAAGTTCTGCAACGCATCGACATGCCGGAGGGCTCGGGCGTGTCAGGCCTCGAGTCCGATGGGAAAGACCGGTTTTTCTGCGGCGATGGCAGTGAAAGCAAGGTCAGAGCCATCCGCAAGCCGAAGTAAGGAAGTTATCCGTCGACCCCCGTCTCGTACACCGGCGTGCTAATTTCTGGCTCCCACTTGCCAAGCTTGCTGCACTGCAGCATAATTCAACTCAAAGAGCCGGATTTTGCTCGCTTGAGTTGCAACGGTATGCTGCCCTTGCAGCGTTTTGGCTTCGCAAGTTTCTGGCGGAGTAGGGGTCCATGGGCGCGGCGAGTGACGACAAGTCTGAAGCTTCCAATGCTAATGCGCGAAATCCTCTCCCAATAGACCTCGCCCTGCAAGGCGGCGGGGCCCATGGCGCCTTCACATGGGGTGTCATCGAGCGACTGCTCGATGAGCCATGGCTGAAGATCGAAAGCGTGACAGGAACGTCGGCTGGAGCAATGAACGCCGCTGCGCTCGTGTCAGGCTACGCCTTGAATGGTGCTGAAGGCGCAAAGACCGCGCTGGAAGTGTTTTGGCGCCGCGTCAGCGATGCGGCAAAATACAGTCCGATCCAGCGGACGCCGTTAGACAAGATGGTCGGCAACTGGTCTCTCGATAATTCGCCCGGCTATCTGTTCTACGATATCTTCAGCCGGCTCTTCTCGCCCTATCAAACCAATCCGGCCAACCTCAATCCTCTTCGCGACGTTCTTGAGGAATGTATTGATTTCGATCGGCTGAAGCAGTCTGAAATCAAGATCTTCGTGAATGCGACCAATGTGCGGACTGGTCTGCCCCGGGTGTTCCGCAATGCCGAAATGCATGTCGATGTCCTTTTGGCCTCGGCCTGTCTGCCCCTCATTCATCAGGCCGTCGAGATCGATGGCGATCCATATTGGGATGGCGGCTTTTCCGGCAATCCTTTGCTGACGCCGATCATTCGGGAGAGCAAGGCGCGCGACACGGTGCTCATCCAGATCAACCCTATCGAGCGGCCGGGCGTGCCAAAGACGGCCCCTGACATTCTCAACCGGCTCAACGAAATCTCCTTTAATTCCAGCCTCAAGAAAGAGCTTCGCGGCCTTGCAATGTTTCAGCGCCTCATCGCAGAGGAGGGCGGGCTCGAACATGCCGAGTGGGTCGAACAATGGGCCGACATGCGCATCCATCGCATTACGAGCCCGAAGATGGTCGAACTCGGCGTGTCCTCAAAGCTCAATGCGGAGTGGGAATTCTTGACGATGCTGCGGCTCGAAGGTCACGCATGCGCCGAAGCATTCCTCAAGGATCATGGCACTGATCTCGGCGTTCGATCTTCCTTCGATATCGACAGCCTTCTTGATACCATCCTCGAACAGGTGTGACGTCCGATGGGCATTCTTGGCATCCTGATCGCGCTCGGTCTGCTCATCTGGCTTGCTTATCGCGGTTGGAGCATCTTGCTCCTTGCTCCCCTTTGCGCGCTTCTGGCGGCCTTGCTTGCCGGCGAACCGCTGCTTGCAAACTGGACGCAGACATTCATGAGCAACGCCGCCCAGTTCGTTGCACAGTTCTTTCCCATCTTTTTGCTCGGCGCCCTTTTCGGCAAGCTTATGGAATCAAGCGGCTCGGTCGAAGCGATCGCCGCCTATATGACCGAGAAGCTGGGCACGCAGCGCGCAATCCTTGCGATTGTGCTCGCGGGAGCCTTCATCACCTATGGCGGCGTCAGCTTGTTTGTCGCCTTCTTCGTGCTGGCGCCGATGGGACACGCCTTGTTCAAGGCCGCCAATATACCGCATCGGCTGATGCCGGCCGCCATCGCGCTCGGAACCTCCACCTTCACCATGTCGGCCATGCCGGGAACCCCCGCAATCCAGAACGCAATTCCCATGCCCTTTTTTGGCACCAACCCCTTTGCCGCACCGGGTCTGGGGCTGATTGCTTCGGCCATAATGCTGGCATTCGGCATGTGGTGGCTCAGCCGGGCCGAAGCCAGAGCAAGGCTGAAAGGGGAGGGCTACAGTTACGCCGGCTCCATCAACCCCAACGATGCTGCCGAGGATGAACTTGTTCGCGAGCGTGCAACCACGGCCCGGGAGTTCGATCCCGGCGAGATCAAGCGTGGCGGCCATGCGAGCAGCCTGCCGTCGTTCCGCCTGGCCGCCCTGCCACTGGCGGTCGTGGTCCTGACCAATTTGATCATGTCCTTCGTGGTCCTCCCGAGGATGGACGTGTCGTTCCTGCAGGACGCCCGATGGGGAAACACATCGCTTGCCGCAGTTGGCGGCGTCTGGTCCGTGATCGTGGCGCTGGCGACCGCCATTCTGGTCCTGATCGCGACCAGCCACAGGCGCTTGCCGAGCTTGCGCGCTACGATGGATGCCGGTGCCAATGCTTCGGTGCTGCCGATCCTCAGCGTTGCCAGCCTCGTCGGGTTCGGCGCCGTCGTAGCCGGGCTGCCGGCATTCGAAGTCGTCAAGAACTGGGTGCTCGGCATCGAAGGCGGTCCGCTGGTGTCGCTGGCGCTCGCGACCAATATCCTCGCCGCTCTGACCGGGTCCGCGTCGGGCGGATTGACGATAGCGCTCGATGCGCTCGGACCCGCCTATATGACGATCGCCAAGGAGATCGGCCTCGATCCGGGTCTGATGCATCGCGTCGCGGTCATCGGCGCAGGTACGCTCGACAGTCTGCCGCACAATGGTGCCGTCGTGACGTTGCTCGCGGTATGCGGTTCGACGCACAAGGAGAGCTATGTCGATATCGTCATGGCGGCAATTGTCGGCGCGCTCATCGCCCTGGTTGCCGTTATCGGACTTGGAACGGTTCTCGGGTCGTTCTAGCCCGGTTATTCGACAGGCATGTCCGGTCCGGGGTCGCCCCCGGCCGCTGCGATGGCAAGCCGGTCCAGATAATGGTTCCAGCCCTTTTCGTGGCTCGCTCTTTCCTTTTCGTCCGGCAGGCCGCCATGGGTGAAACGCACCAAAGTGCCGCCTTCCTTTTCGATAAGGTCGATCTCGATGAGACCGGACTCAGGCGGCACGGTCTCGCTTCCCTCCCAGCCAAAGCTGTATGCGAGGCGATGCACGGGGATAACTTCCGTAAAATGGCCACGGGCCGTATGCGCGTCATCCATGCTGACGAGATAGATGCCGCCTGGCTGCGGGTCCACCGTCGCCTTGGTGCCCATCCAGCGCAGGATCTTGTCCGGATCGGTAAAAAAGGCGAATACTGTTGCCTGCGGCGCTGCTATCTCGATTTCCCGTTGAAGCGTCTCGCTCATCGTCGGCTTCCCTCAATGGCACATTTCATTCAACCTTGAGTGGTAATTTAAGCCAATCGCGGCCCGAGACAAGGATCAAATCCCATGACAGGGGCGCAATGCCGTTCCATAGTGACACGCATGGGAATGCCATCTTCACTTTCCTTCCTGATCGACAACGCAATTCAGTTCCAGGATGGTGCTGCCTTGCTGAAGGAGCTCGCCGCACAGATTGCTGCCGACAATATATCGCTGGCCGGCGGTACGCTTACGCTATCGGCACCGCACCCGATCATCAAACAACGCACCTTCCTGTGGCGCGCCGACGCGGGGGAGGTCATCGAGGCGCTCGGCCTGGCTGGCCCAGCCGACCCTGACCCGGCCGAACTCGCGCGCAACTGGCTGACGGGTATCGGCACGCATGTGCAGGTGGATTTTACTGGCGGCTCCACTGACGGTGCGATACTGGGCTGGGCCGCCAGGCGGCCGTTCAGCCCAGCCGAGTCGGCGTTGCTTCGGGAAGTGGCGCGCTTCGCTGCGACGCCTCTGGCACTACTGGCAACGCGTTCGACCCTTGCCGTGTTGCTGACAGCCTATCTTGGCAAGCGCAGCGCTGCGCGGGTCCTGGCCGGCCGCTCGCGGCGGGAACGCGGCGAAACGATCCGGGCAGTGCTGCTTTATGCCGATCTGCGAGGCTTCACCGAGCTGTCAGAGGCCTCGGAACCCAAGGATGTGATTGCCGCCCTCGACGCCTGGTTCGATCGCATTGCGGGAGCCGTCCACGCCTTTGACGGCGAGGTTCTGAAGTTTATCGGCGACGGTGTCCTTGCTGTCTTTCCTATCGGAACGCGAAACGCCGCTGCCTCCTGCGACGCGGCGCTGCGTGCCGTCGTCGCCGCACGTGCGGGCATGGACCATCTGAACCGATCCCGTAGCGCCAAAGGATTGCAGCCCTTGTCCTTCGGCACCGCGCTGCATCTCGGCGAGATGCTTTGGGGAAATATCGGGACCGCCGACCGGCTTGATTTCACCGCGATCGGCTCCGCCGTAAATCTTGTGAGCCGCCTGGAGGGCCTGTGCCGTCCGCTCGGCCATAAGGTATTGTTGTCAGGGGCGTTCGAGGCGGAAACGACAAGGCCGCTCGTGCCGCTTGGGGATCACAAATTGCGCGGCATTGCCATGCCGTGCCCGGTGTTTGCCCTGCCGGAGTGACCAGGCCTTACCCCAGCCGTTGCAGTCATTTTTCGCCGTGGAACAAAATTGAATCGAGGAGCGTTTTATTGACGTATTTGAACCAGGCAATTTTTCCATGCCATTTTTGAGGAATTCAAATTGATGAAGAAGCTTTATTTCGCAACCGCTCTTCTCTCGCTTCTCGCTCCTGCTGCATATGCTCAAACCGCCGATCCGGTCATTGATGCTTGCAAATCCACGGGTTTGATCGCTCTCCAGCAGAAATCTCCGGATATCACAGATCTCACAATCGATCTCGAGAGTGTCGCAGTATCGGCCACGACGGCGAAAATTGAAGACGTGCCGCTCAAGACGGTTGTTCTTGGAGAATCCTACGTCGTCCGCGGCACAAAATCCGGCAAGCCCGATCGATTCGTTTGCCTGGTGGGTGACAAGGGCAAGGTTCTTTTGACTTTCTTCACGTCCAAATAGTGTGCGATTTTCTTCGCTAGGTAAATTGCGGGTAGCCCGTTTTTGACGGGCTACCAAGCACTTTCACATGAATGACACAAAACTGAAATCTAGTTGTCATTTAACCCATATAACGAGTGTTCATCGTTCATATGAACATTCGGATACGCATAATGAATATATCTGCAAGGCAACAGGACATCGTCGAACTTATTCGCCAACGCGGTTTTTTATCAGTCCAAACCCTTGCCGATCATTTCATGGTCACGCCGCAAACGATCCGGCGCAATATCAACGAGCTTTGTGATGCCAATCTCCTGCGCAGAAGGCACGGGGGCGCGGAATACATCGACGCGCCGTCGATCAATCTTTCCTATGATTCACGCCGGATAAGCTATCCCGAAGAAAAAAAAGCGATCAGTATTTGCGTCGCAAACATGATCCCGAGCCGCTCCTCCGTATCATTCGGTATCGGAACGACGCCGGAATTCGTGGCGCGGGCGATGCTCAACCACGAAGACCTGACTGTCATCACCAACAACGTCAATGTGGCGGTGACGCTGAGTGCAAACCCCTCGAACCGCATCATCATGCCGGGCGGCGTGATGCGCCTGCCTGACCTCGATTTTCTGGGACCGCATGTCGAGGAGATGTATCGCAACTACCGCGTGGACTTCGCGGTCTTTGGCGTCGGCGGCATCGATCCCGATGGCACTTTTGTGGATTTCGACCGTCCCGAGGTTTTGGTCCGTGCTGCGATGCTCCAGAACTGCCGGACGTCCATTCTGGTCGCGGATACAAGCAAGTTTGGCCGTCTGGCGCCGGCGCGCGGAGGGTCTCTCGCCGACCCCGACATGATCGTACTCAACGCATTGCCGGACGTCGCCGTTACTCCGCTCCTTGCTGACAGCACCATTGCGGCAAAGCTGCGCCTGGCGAACGAAGATTCAAAATGACCGGACAACCCTTCGTTCGCCTCAAGAATATTACCCGCAGGTTCGATGGAGGCGGCGGGGTCAACAGCCTTTCGATCGATATCCCCGAAGGTGGATTCACGGTCCTACTCGGCCCGTCCGGCTGTGGAAAGTCGACGACGCTTCGACTGATAGCCGGGCTTGAGCCGCCGGACAGCGGCCGTATCGAAATCGGCGGGCGCGATGTTACGGCTCTGGGTCCCTCGGAGCGCGGACTGACGATGGTATTTCAATCTTATGCTCTCTTTCCCCATCTCAATGTCGCCGAGAACATCGTATTCGGGTTGCGCGTGCGGGGCATGGCCAAGAAGGAACGAGAAGCGCGCCTTGCCGAAGCCCTCGACCTAACCGGTCTCAACGGCTACGCCGACCGGAAGGCCGCCCAGTTATCTGGCGGGCAACGGCAACGCGTTGCCCTCGCGCGGGCTATCGTCGCCCGCCAGCCACTTTGCCTGATGGACGAGCCGCTCTCCAATCTCGACGCCAAGCTCCGGCACTCCGTGCGCCAGGAGATACGCTCCCTGCAGCGCCGGCTCGGCATGACGCTGGTTTACGTAACCCATGACCAGACGGAAGCCATGGGCATGGCCGACCAGATCGTGCTCCTCAATCAGGGACGTGTCGAACATATGGGACCGCCCGCCGAGCTCTACGAGCGGCCGGCAAGCGCCTTCACCGCGAGCTTCATCGGCAGTCCGGCGATGACGCTACTCCCGGCCGATATTCTGCCTTTCAACCTGCAGGCGGCGGGAATCTTGCCCGCCGGCCTCAACGCAAAATCTCTTCAGCTTGGCGTCAGGGCCGAAGATTTCATTCTTTTACCCGAGGGCAGCGGCCGACTTCCGGCCACGGTTGTCTTCAGCGAGTTTCTTGGCGCCGAAACCTATGTCTATCTTGCTGTCGATGGCGCCGAGCAAGTGATAGCGCGGTTGCCAGGTCGAAACGAAAAGGCTCCGGGAACTCGCCTTTCGCTCAACTGGTCGCCTGCCTCCGCCAATTGGTTCGACCGCGAAAGCGGCCGATGCCTGCCAAATACACTCCAATTGGTCAGTCAGCCGTAAAAAAACGCTGCCTCCAACATGCGTGACTGCTTTCAATTAAATCATTCAAAGAGGAAACTTTTCATGAGACATTTCACAACTGCTGCCCTTCTTTCGGCGACATTGTTGACGGCCACCGCCATGCCGGCCTTTTCGCAGACTGAACTGACCATGTATTACCCGATCGCCGTCGGTGGCCCGCTCACCAAGGTTGTCGACGGAATGATCGAAGGTTTCCAGAAGGAAAATCCGGAGATCAAGGTCAACGCCGTCTATTCCGGCAATTATGACGATACGCGCGTTCGCGCGCTCTCCGCCATTCAGAGTGGCCAGCCGGCGCAACTTTCGGTGCTTTTCTCGATCGACGCCTACGATCTGATCGAGCAGGACCTGATCGTTCCGTTCGAAGATATCCTCAAGACGGACGACGAAAAGAAATGGCTGAACAGTTTCTATCCGGCATTGATGGCCAATGGCCGCGTCGAAGGCAAGACATGGGGCATCCCGTTCCAGCGTTCGACGATCGTCATGTTCTACAACAAGGACATGTTCCGCCAGGCTGGCCTCGACCCCGAGAAGGCGCCGAAGACCTGGGACGAAATGGTGACGGCGGCCAAGGCCCTGACCAAGGACGGGCATTACGGCCTAATGGTCCCGAGCACCGGCTATCCTTACTGGATGCTGCAGTGCTTCGCCATCGAGAACGGCAAGGAACTGATGAGCAAGGATGGCACGAAGGTCAGTTTCGATGACCCTGCCGTCGTCGAAGCGCTCGAATTCTGGCGCTCATTCTCGACCGAGAAGAAAATCTCGCCGGAAGGTCTCATCGAATGGGGCACACTGCGTCAGGCGTTCGTCCAAGGCCAGACCGCTATGATGTGGCATACGACAGGCAACCTTGCCGCAGTCAAGAAAGAGGCGAAATTCGATTTCGGCGTTGCCGAGCTCCCGGCCAACAAGCAGCCCGGCTCGCCGACCGGTGGCGGCAACTTCTACCTGTTCAAGAAGGCTTCCACGGAAGAACGCGCCGCTTCGCTCAAGTTGATCCGCTATCTGACCGCGCCGGAGCGCGCCGCGCAGTGGTCGATCGAGACCGGCTATGTCGGCGTCAGCCCAGCCGCCTACGAGACGGAAAAGCTCAAGGCCTATGGTAAGGAGTTTCCGCAAGCCCTGGTCGCCCGTGACCAGCTCAAGGTTGCAATTCCGGAGTTCTCCACCTGGAAAACAGCCCGCGTTCGCGAAGCCTTGAACAATGCCGTCCAGGCTGCCCTGACCGGCACGCAAAGCTCAGCCGATGCGCTGAAGGCCGCACAGGCGACCGCCGACGACCTGCTCAAGCCTTATCAGAAGTAACGCATGCCAGGCTGGAACGGAGGAGTTCCTCCGTTCCAGCAATTTCAGACACTACTCGAGAGCAGTCGCATGGATCAAATAGCTGTCTACCAAAAACGCAGGCAATCACTCTATGGATGGATGCTGGCGGCTCCCGCTCTGATCCTGCTCACGATCTTCGCATTCATTCCGACGATCACCACAGTGTGGTCGAGTTTCTTCTCGTCGGGAACGGCGAGGCTTCCGGCGGCGCTCACCGGCCTCGGAAACTATTCCGACCTGATCAATGACCCCGCCTTCTGGACCGTCGTTCGCAACAATGCGGTCTATGCCGGGGTTACGATTCCCTTTTCGATCGCGATCGCCCTTGCCATGGCTCTCTGGGCCAATGCCAGTATTCCGCTGCGCGGTATCGTGCGGGGCGCCTATTTCACCCCGACGATGCTGCCGATGATCGCCGCCGCGAATATCTGGCTCTTCTTCTATACGCCGGGGCTAGGCGTGATTGACAGCATCACGGGCTTGTTCGGCATCGCACCGACGAACTGGCTGGGCCAGCCGGGAACGGCGTTGTGGGCGGTGATCGTCGTCACGATCTGGAAGGAAGCCGGCTTCTTCATGATCTTCTATCTCGCCGCCCTGCAGACGATACCTCCCGATCTCAAGGAAGCCGCAGCCATCGAGGGCGCGGGCCGGATCACATACGCGCGGCGCGTGCTGTTTCCCCTTTTGATGCCGACGACCGCTTTCATCTTCATCAACGCGCTGATCAACTCGGTCAAACTGATCGACCATCTCTTCATTCTCACCAAGGGCGGACCAAACAACGCCACCAAGCTGGTGCTCTACTGGATTTGGGAAATGGCATTTGCCTATTTCGACCGTTCGCACGCAGCCGCCATGACGGCCCTGGTTCTGATCGCGCTTGGAGCAGTGGCGGTGTTTCAGTTCCGCGTCCTCGACCGCCGGATACATTACCGATGACCATCGCCGTTTCCACCGCCTGCCGTGGCCTGCGGCTCGACAGTCTGCTTGATGCCGCTGGAGCCTGGCTCCTGGCCTTGATCTGGATCGCGCCGCTGCTTTTTGCTGTTTGGGCGTCGTTGATGCCCTCCGGTCATGCGCTCGATTTCAGCGGCCGCGTCGCGCCGACGCTGGACAATTATCAAAACGCCTGGAACGCCGCGCCCTGGGGGCTTTACTTCCGCAACACGCTGCTGCTGGTCAGCTTCACACTCGTCGGACAGCTTATCCTCTGCACCCTTGCCGGCTATGCATTCGCACGCTTCGAATTCGTTGGGCGGGAACCGGTTTTCATGCTCGTCCTCCTGCAGCTTTTCATCCTGCCGGAAGTCTTGATCGTCGAGAACTATGCGATGATCTCGCGCCTGTCCCTCTTCGACACGATTGCAGGCATGGGCTTGCCCTACGTCGCCAGCGCCTTTGGCATCTTCCTTCTGCGCCAAGCGTTCAAATCGGTTCCGGTCGAACTCGAGGAAGCCGCGCGCATCGAAGGCTGCAGCTGGCTTGGCGTGCTCTGGCGAGTTTATGTTCCTGCTGCGAAGCCGGTTTACCTCGCCTATGCGCTGGTCTCGGTGGCGACGCACTGGAACAACTTCCTGTGGCCATTGATCGTCACTAATTCCGCCGAAACGCGGCCCGTTACCGTTGGTCTTTCGCTGTTTGGCGCACCAGAGAGCGGCGTTAACATCTCGACGATCAGCGCGGCTACGGTCATGGTCGTCGCTCCGCTGATGATCGCCTTCCTAATCTTTCAGAGACAATTCATCCAGGCATTCCTGCGCGCTGGCATTCGTTAGGCGAGGGCCGGCGCTGCGGCGCTGGCCAACTGCCTGCCGCGCCTCTGTTTCGATCAGCGCTGCCGGTTGAAGGACCGTGCGACGACGATCTCGCCGGTCGTCTTGCGCTCGGTATGATAGGTCCCCCGCAATTTGTTTCTATCTTCATCGAAGTAGAGATCGAGGTAGCACACGCCCTCATGCGGCATGCTGCGGCTGCGAAACTGCGCCTGGGGATCGGTATCGTAGATATACCAGATACGAAACTTGCCAATCTGGTAGAACGGCTTCAGGAAGCATTGCGTCGTTTGCGACTTCGTCTCTCCGGACTTGAACGCAACCGACGTGGAGAAGAATCCCTGCCGTATGGCAATCGCGACTGGAATAGGCGGCACCTGAATTCCAGTCGCCGGATCCGAATAGGTCGAGACCACTTGGCCAGTCCATGTGCCATTGAGATCAGGGAAGGTGTGGCGCTGCAGCGAGGGAAGCCAATGCCAGGCAAGGCTCCAAATCAACTGCACGAGACCAGCAAGGATCGCCGCTGACGCCAGAAATACGAGCGACCAATTTTCAGGGGTCGCGGGCATGTCACCGAACACATATCCATATGCATACTGGGCGAGGTAGAAACTCAGCACCACGCCAGCGAGAACCAGACCGAACTGATACTTCGTCGGAACAAGCCGCCACATCTACGCATCTCCCAAAGAAAAGGATTGGCAATGATGCCTCATGGCGTTGTGTCTGATGTCGCCGCTGGACGCTCTTCTTCATAGTCAAGTTTCATCAACAGCCCGGTCATCGATTCCCCCCAAAATCAGCCCCTCACAAACTCTATGGAGGACCGATAAATGACAAGGCCGTTTGTTGCGATCGGGCTTGATATAGAAAACGTCGTTACCAGTCGGTGTATTCGTTAAATTGGCACCGGTGTCGATAACGCGCCGACGGAATTCGATATGTGAGAGAGGTTGATTTGGGGTACCCGGTAGAAACAGATGAATTTAATGGGTTTCAAGCGACGTCAACAATGACAATATTGACGGACCGCTTCGGCAATCTTGTTACGGTTACACCGTTGAGAATTAAATGAAGCTGATTCGGAGTGGACTTGAGAAAAAATATCGTGATGAACTTCAGAGCAGTCACCATGCGCTTTTCAACGACAGCACTAATCGTCGTCTGCTGAACTCAATTAGACGCGCGTTTCCGAAAATGTATTCGGCATATGTCTTGGATTGGATACCAGAGCAAGGGGAGGACATCTTTACTGTTCTGGTCGATGACAACACTGTTGCTACTTTCGAACTGTCGAGATTGAATTGTGAATTGGCAGAAGCACAAAATGTTCGGATGACCAAAGACTATCAACGTGCTCTCCAGAAGCACAAGATGATCAAACTTCTGATCGCTCTGGAGTTGGCCGCAGAGAACGCTGAGTAAGTATGATTGCAAAGGAAGAATTTAAGAAACTTTGTGCGGTCGCAGCGAGTGACAAGTGCGAATTGAAGTCCTGGCTCTCGTAAATAGGCATGAGTGTACGATCGGTGTAATATTGAACATGTGAATTCTCGCTGAATGGCGACGTCGGAGCAATCGTCATCCGGCCGTCGATCACCTTCGACAAACCTCGATCCGCTGCAAATCGCGCTCGCTCATTACAATCAGTCCCATCCGCAATCTCCCACGTCATCAAAAACGCCGGGAGAGTGACATTCTTACTTTGCAGAAACAGGACACTTCAACTTTGCGGCTACACACACTTGCATAAGGCGTATTATGGAACTAGCGCCCAGCCAGCCGCAAGGTCGCGTACGACACAGCTATTGCCTTACGATGCAGCGGAAACCGATATGTGATGTCGCGGAGATGACGAAATCGTATTTGCCACCGGCAATATTGCTGCCTTGGGACTTAAGGATGCGATAACGATAGCCGAAATAGCCATGGTCCGATGCGGCTGCACCCTCGACCTTAGCCGGATCGGCAAAGCTGCCGGCCGGACTTTCTTCGCCGCCATCAGA